>JAVBMY010000016.1:0-14458 GCA_031551865.1 Rikenella sp.
GACTCATAACTCATGACTTATGGCTGATTTAACTTTTTATAGCGGCTTTGTTATCCCGTTCATAGTGGGGACGTCGGTGCTTTTCGCCGTCATCCTCTATAAATACGTCCGCTGGTTCTTCCGTCTCCCCGACTACGACAGGCGGAGGGTCGGCAGGAACATTTTTTCCGTCGAAACGGTAAAGGGCCTCTGGGAGGCTTTCACCGAGTGCCTGCTGCACCGCCGCGTCTGGAAAGTGAACCCGTTGCTTGGCTACATGCACACGAGCTTCGCGCTGGGATGGTTCCTGCTTATAGCGGTCGGATGGATCGAAACCATCGCTTACCTCGGTTTCCAATATGTGCCGCTTCAGGGACATATTTTCTTCAAATATTTTACGACGTCGCTCGACCACGGCCCGGTGTGGGGCGTCGATTTCGGGATGGTGATGGACCTGCTGCTGCTCTATGTGCTTTCGGGGCTCGCCCTGGCGATGTATAAAAGGATACGTTCGCGGGCTCTCGGCCTGAAAAAGGCCACGAAACTGCTGGCCGGCGACAAGGTGGCGCTGACCTCGCTGTGGTTCATCTTCCCGATGCGCCTGCTGGCCGAAAGTTTCACGAGCGGGATTCACCATTCGGGCGGCTTTCTGACGGGTTCGCTCGGCGCGGCGCTCGCCTCGCTGATCCCTGCCGCCGCCATGCCGCACCTGGAGCTCGCCGCGTGGTGGATGTACTCTATATCGCTGGGGGTGTTCTTTGTCGCGATGCCCTTCTCGCGCTACATGCACATATTCACCGAAGTGCCGCTCATCTTCATGCGCAACTACAAAGTGAAAGCGCGCCCCGAAGGCAGCAGCTACGATAACTTCCAGTTGCAGGCTTGCTCACGCTGCGGCATCTGCATCGACCCGTGCCCCATCGCCTCGGAGCTCTCGGTTCTCGACATTCAGGCTACCTACCACCTGCGCGATCGCCGCGACAAGGCGCTCACTCCGCACGTCATAGACACCTGCCTGATGTGCGGGCGCTGTACGGCGGCCTGTCCCGTGGGCATCGAACAAGACGTGCTGCGCCTGAGCAGCCGTGTCGGATTCGCCCGCAAAACCACGCTCTACGGTGCCCCACGCTACGATTATCTGCCCGTTTCCGCGGTGGTTGTTACTGCACAAACCGACGAGTCGATCACCAGCACTGTGGAAAGCACCTCGCGCGTGGGCTTTTTTGCCGGATGTATGACCAAACTGACCCCCTCGGTGACGGCTTCGATGGAGCGTATCTTTGCCGCCGCCGGGGTGGACGTCTGGTGGGCCGACCGCGACGGCGGCGTCTGTTGCGGCCGCCCGATGCGCCTGAGCGGCAACTTGCCCGCCGCCCGAAAAATGAGCGAATACAATACGGCCATGTTCCGCGACGCGGGCATCTCGACGCTGGTAACCGGCTGCCCCATCTGCTATAAAAGTTTCACTGCCGAATATGCCCTTGAGGAACTGGGCATCCGCGTGCTGCATCACTCGCAGTACATCGCCGAGCTGATTGCCTCGGGCCGCCTGAAGACTTCGGTCGGACAGTCGGTTTACGCTTACCACGACCCGTGCGAGTTGCGTGGTATCCACTCTGAACCGCGCTACATCCTCTCGCATGTCGCCACGCTGGTGCCCACGGCCGAGGATGTGCACTGCTGCGGAGGCAGCATGGCCAATTTCTCGCTCGATACCTCGTCGCAAACCCGCATCGGGGGCCGCGCCGTGCGTCGCCTCGAAGAGGCGCTCGCCGCCGCGCCCGCCCCGAAGAACGGGGGAGAGAAACTCATCGCCACGGCCTGCCCGCAGTGCAAAAAGTCGATGATGCTGGCCGCGTCGCAAGGCATGCGCGTGGTGGACATCTCCGAAGTGGTGGCGGCCGCGATATAAGTCGAAAGTGCGTAATCGTTTAACAACGATTACGCACTTTCTTATGACAGAGTATGGATTTCTCCGGGGATACGAATATTCTGGGTGTATAGACATTCGCTTGCTCGTGTCTGGCCCCAAAATATTCGTATTCCCGGGAAAATATCCCGATAAGAAAGTGAGGCGGGGAAATGGGGAAGGATAGAATCCTAAAGAGGATACGGGAGATAGCATTTGCTATCTCCCGTATCCTCTTTAGGGCGGTGCGATTTTCTGTGATCCTCTAATCTTCGCCAACCACGATCTCCGGAGCTTCGCTGGTGTCATGCGGCTCGTGCGTGAGGCTCATGCCGCCGCTCTGGGCCGCTTGTGCCAGGTTGATGCGGATGGGCTGCGTGCGGTTGCGGGTAAAGGTCACGGGCGTATTCTTCTTCAGTAGTTCGAACTTGACGCCGTCGCCGCGCGTCCAGGTGATCGCCACCGGCACCGCCTCGCTGTACGTACTGTTCCGGCAGGCGTCGGCCACATTTTCGAACGTCACCGTACGTACGGCCCCGGTGTCGGTTCCGGCGGTGAGGACGATGTCGGGCGACCCGGTCATCTCGATTTTCAGCGTGCCGCTGATGAACGACTCGGCGGTGAAGCGCACCCCGAACGTGACCACCTTGAGCTCGATCTGCAGGTCGGCGTTTCCGGCCGCGGGCGAATAATCCTCGACCACCGCATGGTAGCGGTCGGCGAAGGGACGCGTGTAGCTGCGGTAGGTGCTTCCCGCGGCGGGTACCGACGACACGCCGTAGCCCAAGCCCGTGAAATAATCCGAAGTCGAGGGGATCAACGCATTATTTATCGACGCCGTACCCGAGACCGACAGCAGGAAGGGCTGGCGGTAGCTGCCTTCGGCGGTGCGGGCGATAGCCTCCTTGCCTCCGCACACCTGAGTGACCTCGATCTTGTAGTAGAGCCCCGTGACGAGTTCGAGCTCAATGTGCGCGGGGTCGTCGAACAGGCCGTAGGCATACTTCGAATAGAGGCCCGTGCCGCTGTGCGACTTGCTGTACACCTGCACGGCATAGAGGTCGGCGGGGGCCGCCGCCTCGCCGGTCCCGGTCGCTGCGCCGGAGCGGAGCCCGACCTGCGAGTAGCCCTGTTCACCGATAGTCACGGCCTCGTGGGTGGGTACAAGGCGGACGGTGGTGTTCTCGCCTTTGCCGCCGGGCCACTGCTCGTCGCGGCAGGCGGCCGACAGCAGCGCGATGCCGCCGAAGGTCGCGGCCAAGACGATGATACTCAGAGAATTAGGCAATAAGGTTCGCCGTGTCATACGGATTTGGAAGATATGATTATTTCTGCTCGCCATAAGTTGTCTTTGGCAAAAATAATACATTGATCAGTCTTTTATATGGCTATTTCGACTAGGGCTGAAAATAGGATGACTATCAGTAAATGATAATCTGTAATAATGAAAAATGTCACCTAAATGCTTTGGATTGAAAAATAATTTCTATCTTGCCGCCGTAAGGCGGGAGTATTTCTGCCTTGGACACTGTTTTACTCATAAACTTCTAGTCCTATGAAGAAAACCTCCCTTGCCCTATGTTGGGTGCTGGCTGTGTCCTGTCTGAGTTCCTGCCAGAAGGAGCCGCTGCCCGGCCCTGCCGAACCCTCCTCTTCCTCCCCTCCGCCCACGGTGACCCTTAGCGCCGACGAGCAGGAGCGCCTTCCGTTGCTCTCGGAGGATTATTCCGTTTCTCACCAAGAGCTGCTCGCGCGTGGCGAAGCGTTGCTCAAAGGCTTCGCAGCTGACGGCGTGGCGGGCACCAAAGGCCTCCTTCCTGCGATCCTTATCGCCGATTCGCTGATGGGTACGGTGACAATCCCCTCCAGCCCCTTCGCCACCAAAAGCGAAGGGTCCGCTGCCGGAACGGAACAACCCACGAAGATCTACCTGCTGAACTTTGGTCAGGACGAGGGCTTCGCCTATGTGGCGGGCGACCGGAGGGTGCAGGACTGGCTGCTGGCCTGGGCCGACGAAGGCACAACCTCTTTGGATACCGACAACCCGGGGATGCGGCTGATGCAGGACGAGATGCAGGCCTACGTCGAGAGAGAGATCGCGCGGCTGGAGTCGATGCGCGGCGACTCGGTCTACGAGGCGCTCTGCGCACGTTTTGCTCCGGGTATGCTGTTGGGCACGAAGGTTTCCGGCCCTGGCGGTCTGATCATAACCGACCCGAATGATCCGAACTACATCGACCCGACCGCCCCTGAGGGCAGCTGGGAGAACCCGATGGGAGAATTCATCTATGGGTTGACCATCAAATGTGCTTTTGGAGTTTCCGAGGGCGAAATTAACCCTTCCCGCGATGATCCTGCCGTGCTTTGGCGCTGGATCAAAGTCGACAAGACCGCGATCGAAGAGATCGGGTATGAATCGCGGGAGATGTATATGAAAGGCCCATTGCTTACTACGAAATGGGGGCAAGGGTGGCCGTATAATACGATTGTCACCCAATATTACCCTTATAGTCCAACGGGTTGCGTAGCTACAGCGGTAGCTCAGATCATGAATTATTGGGAACATCCTCTTTCGACGGATAAGACAAAAGATGGCTCCATCTCTACTTATTTATGGGATCAGTTTAAAATAGGTAATGCTGTACTTTTTTTGGATGGATACCCCTACCGTCATGATATATCTACGCTTTGGGACTATACCACTGACGAAGCTCGGAATAGCGTGGCGCAACTGATGTATGACCTCGGGGTAGGCGGTAATCTGAACATGGAATATTCTACTTCGGGGTCAGAGGCCAGTTCAAAGCTTTGCGGACGCACTTTTTCCAATTTCGGTTACAATCACGGAGGGTTAGGTAACTTTGCCGAAGGACATGTGGAGAGCAGTCTCGATAACAATAGGCCTGTATATATGAGCGGCAGGCCAAGCGGAGCTGCAGGACACGCTTGGGTACTGGATGGGTACAAGAAGTTTTACCTTTACCGGAAGTTCATGATCGTGTATTATTACCAGTTCGAATATACGGGTCAGTCTTATACCGAAGAGGCTGTAAATTATTCCTATCTTTTCCATTGTAATTGGGGCTGGAATGGTGACGGTGACTGTTGGGTCAGCCCTAATAACTTCGAAACTGTTGCAAATGCTCATGCTTATGACCTTGACAAAATGATGATCGGTCAAATATACCCTAACAACCTCTAGAATTATGAAAGTAAAGATTTTACCCGTAATATGCGGTTTGCTGGTATTGACCAGCATTCAAGATGCAAGTTTGGCGCAACCTAAATACCCTGCCGAGCGGATCGGCATTGGCGTGGCCGGTAGTGTTTCTGTGCCATGGGCGAGCGGCCCAGCGCTACCGGGCGTGGGCCTGTCGGTCGAGGGGCGTATATTTAGCCTGTTCGGAATAGAAACGGGTATTAAGGGTATTTGGACCTGGGATACCCGCCACATGACTGGAGGATGGCAGCCGAATAATTTTATCGAAGTTCCGGTGATGCTCAAGGTTTACACGCGCATTGTCAACGCTTCGGCGGGGGTTACATTCGGCTTTTCGACCGACAAGAACACGGCATCCACTTACACGGGATTTACCCTTAAGGTAAGCAAAGATATCCGGATTTATAAAGGTCTGGTGTTTGAACCGGCGCTGTACACGATCCCATGGATGAGTACCGGGGGCGACTATCCACTCTCGGTCGACGAAGGGTTTATCGGTCTTGAGCTTAAGTTCAAATATCGCTTCCTGAAATAGCCGTTCGTTCTCCCGGGGCTGCCTGCTACTGTCGCTGCCCGGCAGCCCCGTTTTTTCTGTCCGCCTCACCCGCCGGGTCATTGCAACTGGGGCTGGGGTAGTGGCTACGATTGTTGGTGCAGGAGTTATTTGTTCGAATTGAATCATACAAATTATTCCCATGAATTGATGATGGTAGTCAATATTTCACCCAAATAAAAACGCAGATAACATGAACACGCACATGAAACATCTAATGATAGTTATTTCCGTTGTTTGTTTGGCTTTGGCAATACGACCGGGCGATGCCTGTGCGCAAAAAAATAATTACCGGATGAGTGTAGGAGCAGATTTGCAGGTAGGGGGCGCCCCTGATTATGGATTCATTGATTTAGGGTTATCCGCGGAAGCAAAACTTATTCCTCATTTTGGTGTGGAAATAGGGGCATATGTCCAGTTCAATAAAAGTTTCCGATCTATGGGCGGGAACGAACATGCGGAAGTTTCCATGGCTTATTTGCCGATACTGCTAAAGTATTACGGACCGGTAAATATTGCAGCAGGTATAGATATGCCGCTTGGAGGCGACGGGGGATATACGGCCCTTGACATCAGGATTGGAAAGGATATTAGAATCGGCAGGCGTGGTTGGGCCTTTGAACCAAGCATCTTTATCAAGCCCGTACTAAGCGCAAAGAGTGAATCTATTCTTGAAAGTGGCGATGTGCCCGGTGGAGTAAGTTTGAAATTCAAACACCGTTTCTGAAATAGCCGTTCGTTCTCCCGGGGCTGCCTGCTGCTGTCGCTGCCCGGCAGCCCCGTTTTTTCTATCCGCCTCATCCGCCGGGTCATTGCCATTGGGGTTGGAACGGCAAGGCTGACACCTGGTGCCGCGACCACGCTTTTAATCCCGACAACGGCGCCTCACGCTTCAATGATAAGAAGAAGATGATGGTGGATATTTATCCTCAATAATCAGATGTGAATATGAAACGTAAGAACATGAGATTGATTTTTCGGATAGGGAGTGCCGCTATACTGTTGTTTTTGGCGTCTAATAATCAGTCATTAGCACAAAAAAAAGCATCATATCCGCCGCATATATTAGGCATAGGGATCAAAGCCAATATCTTCGGTCCCGAGTCGGCCTACTCATTCGGGATTTCAGCCGAGACCAGAATTTATAAAAACTTTGGTGTCGAAACAGGATTCTTGTACGGAAGCGCCCATATCGGCACTTTCTCCTCTACCGGAGGTATTGAGGAGCCATATTCTCCGGACTATAAATTAATAGTGCCCATAATGCTTAAGGCTTATTGGTATGTGAATTTCTCGGCAGGTGTTTCCTTTGCTTTCGCTCCGCAACAGATGTCAAGATATAATGATGTGTTTTTGCTTACCAGAATCAGCAAAGATATTCGGATAGGCGGTCATTTAGCTTTTGAACCGGGTGTATTTTTCGGTTGGGCACTGGTAGGCAAAGGTGGTGGTTGGCAAGGAGGAGAAACTACTGGTGGATTAGAATTAAAACTGAAATACCGTTTCCTGAAATAGCCGTTCGTTCTCCCGGGGCTGCCTGCTGCTGCCGGGTACCCTGGGGCGTACATGCCGCCTTTGAAATGAGGCTGTAAGGCAAAGGGGGTGTCAATATATTGACACCCCCTCGCCTTTTGCCGCCTCTCAGAGAAGGCCTACGGGGCGCCCTCCAGCGCCGCTACCTCGCACAAGGCACGGCAGAGCAGCCGCAGGTCGTCGTCGCCGGTCACGTACGGCGGCATCGCGTAGATCAGCCGACCGAACGGCCGTACCCACACGCCCCGCTCCACGAACGCCGCTTGCGCCCGGGCCATGTCCACTTCCTGTGACATCTCGATCACGCCGATCGCCCCCAGCACCCGCACGTCGGTCACCCTTTCCAGCGTCCGGGCCGGGGCGAGCCCTTCGGACAACAGCCGTTCTATCCCGGCGATGCGCGGCAAGGGCGACTGCTCGGCCAGCAAGTCCAGAGAGGCGCACGCCACGGCACACGCCAGCGGGTTCGCCATGAATGTGGGGCCGTGCATGAACGCCCCCCGGATGCCGCGCGCCACGCGTCCTGTGGCCAGCACCGCCCCGAGGGTCATGTAGCCTCCGGTCAGCGCCTTGCCCACGCACATGATGTCGGGCGTCACCCCGGCCCACTCGCAGGCGAACATCCTCCCCGTGCGGCCGAACCCGGTGGCGACCTCATCGGCCACCAGCAACACGCCATATTCGCGGCACAGTTCCGCAATCCCTTTCAGGTATTCCGGGTGGTAGAAATACATTCCCCCGGCGCCCTGCACGACCGGTTCGAGGATCACTGCCGCCAGCCGCGTGCCGTGTGCGGCGAATGCCGAACGCAGCGGGTCGAGTGCTTCGGGCGTCCACGGGTCGCGGAATGCGATGGCGGGCCGTTCGGCGAAATGCTGGATCGCAAGGCGGCCATCCCAGATCGTGTGCATGCCGCCCTCGGGGTCGCAGACGCTCATCGCGTGCCACGTGTCGCCGTGGTAACCGCCGCGGATGGTCAGGAATTCGCGGCGCTCGACGGCGCCCGCCGAGACCTGGTATTGCAGGGCCATTTTCATGGCGACCTCGACGGCCACCGAACCCGAGTCGGCATAGAAAATATGTTCGAGTCCCGCGGGCACCATGGCCAGCAACCGGCGACCGAGTTCCACGGCGGGTTCGTGGGTCAGCCCGCCGAACATGACGTGGCTCATCCGGGCAGCCTGTGCGGCCAGCGCGGCGTTCAGGCGCGGGTGGTTGTAGCCGTGGACCGTGCTCCACCACGACGACATCCCGTCCACAAGCTGCCGTCCGTCGGCGAGTTCGATGCGCACCCCTTCGCACCGCCGCACGGGATAGACGGGCAACGGGTCGTTCATCGAAGTATAGGGGTGCCACAGGTGTTCGCGGTCGAAATCGAGGAGATATTGAATGTCCATCGGGAGTTTAATTACAAAAATAAGGGCGGCCCCGCAGGGGCCGCGGTTTCTCTGTGAGAGTTGCAAAAATTGGCGACTGAGTTTGAATGCATCTATGATGCGTTCAAACTCAAGAGCGCGCCCGGCCCCAACGCGCCCCATGCGTTCGGGGCTGGGGCCGGGCGCTTCATACGTTACTTTCCGCCATTCGCCGCATTGTCGCGGATGAATTTCTCGCTCACCACCACCCGGATGGCACGCTCCACGATCTGGTAGGTGAAGTCGGACTCGCCCAGGATTTCGCCGTCGATCTCAAGGCGGATCGGGGGGGTCGAAGTGATCTCGATGCGGCCTCCGCGGAAGAACAGGATGCTCGGAATGTCGTAGATGCGGCCCGTGTAGACAACTTTGAAGCGCCGGAAGAGTAACAGTCGGTTCGATTGCGGGATGATCGTCAGGTCGAACAGGCCGTCGTCGGCGATGGCGCGCGGGGTTTGCGTGAGTCCCCCGGCCGTGTATTTGCAGATGCCGACCGTGGCACTGAACAGGCGGCCCCGGAATACTTCCTCGCCGTCGACGGCGATCACCGTGCGGGTCGCACGGTGGCGTACCGCCTCGCGGAACGCGCTGAACACGTAGATCCACGACCCCTTGTATCCTTTGTCTTTCAGCCGGTTGAAACCCCGGCACACGGCGGCGTCGTAGCCTACGCCCGACACGTTGGCCAGGTAGCGCGTCTGTTTTACCCGTGACTCGTAGTAGTCCACCCGGCCGACATCCTGCAGGAAAGCGTGCCCCTCTTTGATCGAGCGAATGGCGTCGTGGTAGCCTCGCGGAATGCCGAACATGCGGATCCAGTCGTTGCCTGTGCCTACAGCGATCACCGCCAGCAACACGTCGGTCGTCGGGCAGGCCTGTTGGATGAACAGGCCGTTCACCACCTCGTGGATCGTGCCGTCGCCGCCCACGATGATGATCCGGCGGTATCCCTGCTGTGCGGCCATCACGGCGAGTTCCGTGGCATGGTATTTACGCATGGTGAACAGTGCGTCGACCGCGATGCCCGCCTCGCGGAGCAGGTCGCTGATCAGGGGCCAGTCGGTCAGCCCCCGCCCTTTCCCGGCCACGGGATTGACGATCGCCGCCCAACGCTCTGTGATGTCGAATTTCATAGACACAAAAGTAATCCAAATTTTTCTTACATTTGTCGCTGTCCATACGTGTGATTCTCACCGCCCCGGCGAAAGAACACGCAAGATAAAAACCAAATACTTTCCAAAAACAACAATGAAAAAGAACCTCACCCTCGTTGCCGCATCCGCCGTTCTGTTGCTGACCTCCTGCGGCGGCTCCAGTGTCAAGCTCACCACCGACCTCGACTCCCTGTCGTATGCTTACGGCATACAGGCTGCCATCCAGTTCCGTTCGCAGGCTCCCGAGATCAACACCGACATATTCAGCAAAGGGTTTACCGACGGCTTTAATAAGCAGGGGCTGATGACCCCCGAACAGGCCTATTCCTATATCGGCGGCTATCTGATGCACGGCCGTTCCCGCCACAACGCCGAAGCGTCTGCCAAGTTCCTGCAGGAAGCCTCGGAAAAAAGCGGGGTACAGAAAACATCCGAAGGCCTTCTGTATAAAATAGAAAAAGAGGGCAACGAAAAACGCGCCGGGCTCAACGACCTGATCTATGTGAAATATGAACTCACCCTGCCCGACGGCAAAGTGATCGACGCTTCAGGCGACAATGCCGTTGCGATGAAACTGGGTGGTCTCATCAAAGCCTGGCAGATCGCCCTCCCGCTGATCGGCGAAGGCGGCAAGATGACCCTCTATTGCCCGTCCGACCTGGCCTATGGCGACCATGGGGCTCCCGGCATCGGCCCGAAACAGGCCCTCAAATTCGAACTCGAACTCGAAAAGATCGAACCGGAACCTGCTCCCCAGACGCTTGAAGGTGCTGCCGCCACCGGCATGTAATTCCACCCCGCCACAAACAACCCCGATAATAACGAAGGCCGGGCCCGGTCTCGCCGGAGCCCGGCCGCAAATCAACAGAGAATGGATTTTGAAGCAATAGTACTTGCCATCCAGCCCCTCGTCACCGGACAGGGTGCCCGCGGCGAGTGGAAAAAACAGGAAATCATCTTCGAACTGCCCGGCGAGTACAGCCGCAAACTCTGCGTCGGATTCTGGAACGACCGTGCCACCGATGCCGCCTCACTCCGCCCCGGCGACCGTGTGGCCGTCAGCGCCAACGTCGAGTCGCGCGAATACAACGGCCGCTGGTACACCGAAGTACGCGCATGGAGGATGAGCCGCATTGCCGCCGAAGCCCCCGCCCCGGGTGCTTATGCTCCTGCTGCCGAAGCCGCTCCTGCTGCCGCCACCTCGGCCGCCGAAGTCGACGACCTCCCGTTCTAAACCAGGAACCTGGCTCCGGCCTTCCGGCATACACGAAACAAAAAGGGCCGACTCTCACCATGGGGTCGGCCCTTTCTTAAAATACAGGCAGGCTTGCGTGTAACGACGGCATACAGTTGTGGCGTAGCCTGCGGGCGACATTCACCGCTTCAGTTTGCGCCGCTCCGACTTTTTGTGAGGCAGCGGTTGCGGCGCCTGCCCGGGAGCCGCCGCCGCACCGCCCGGCGACGCGGTGACCGTGTCCGCCACTACCTTCCCGGAACCGCCCGTGGAGTCGGCCGGACTGACGGCCCGGGATACGGTATCTTTGTTGGCGCCGGAAAAGACCTTTCCGGCGCCGGGCTTTCCGGAAGAGGCCGGGTCGCCCTCCAGTGCCACGTTCGGGAACAGCCGGATCCCCGTGAGCCGCCGGACACTGTCGACCGTCACCTCGTAGTGGCGGAAATCCGGCACCAAAGATGACTCGTCGCCGTTCGGGATCACGTAGGCGCGCGCCTGGAACGAATCGCCGCTGCGCAACACGATCGCCTTGAAAAACAACGGAGGCACGGTCACTCCCCGGCCGATGGCAGGCATTCCCGCCGCCGGTGCCGGGAGCACGCCGCCCGTGACGATATACAGCGTGTCGAAGTCGGCGCAGACGCGGCGTAACTCCTCTTCGAGGTTTTTCCATACCCCGCGGTTGAGGCGCGGCAACTGCGGCGCGATATTTGAAAACAGGAACGTGGCCCGGTTCTCTTCGGCACTGGCCGTACGGTCGGCCGAAGGGAGCAGGTGCCCCCGGTCGTAGCCGCTGTTGGTGTAATCGGCGTTCGAGGCCGACGGCCAGCCGAATGCCGCCAGGAGCGGGTCGGTCCTGAAATTGTCCGATCGTTCGGCGCCCGCGCTGATGTCCGAGCGGGTCAACTTGTAAGCCACCCACCGCGCCTGGCGGTGTGCCGGGGCATAGAGGAACGAGTAACGCCCGGCCGAGTTGTAGATCACCGTGTCTTGCGGCCCGGTGAGCGGCAGTTCGAGGCTTTGCGGCGGTTTCTGCGGGCGCACGGGCTCGGCGGCCTCGCTGCACGCCGTCAGCAGGCAAAGGGACAGTAGACAGCAAAGATGTTTCAACGAATCGGGAAACCGGTGAACCATAGCGATATTCGATACTAAATTACGACCATAAAGGTGAGAAAAAAAACGACACTCACATACGGCGACGCCCTGAAAAAGAGCCGCGCCACCGCCTTCAGCCTGATGCTCAAACCGGTCGGGCCGGAGTGCAACCTCGACTGCAAATACTGCTACTACCTCGACAAGGTGTTGCAAACCGGGGGGGGCAGCGCCCCCCGGGTGATGTCTGGCGAAGTGCTTGAGGCCGCCGTCCGCCAGCATATCGAGGCCAACGGGGTCGATACGGTCTCTTTTTGCTGGCACGGCGGCGAACCGTTGCTCGCGGGGCTGGATTTTTTCCGCAAAGTCGTAGAGTTACAGCGCCGCTATGCGAACGGCAAGAAGATTGAAAACTCGATCCAGACCAACGGTACATTACTGACCCCGCAGTGGGCTTCGTTCTTCGCCTCCGAAAAATTCCTGGTGGGCATCTCGCTCGACGGCCCGGCCGCAGTGCACGACGCCAACCGCCACAACAAAGGCGGAGCCCCGACCTTCGAGGCCGTGATGCGCGGGGTAGGGGAGTTGCAAAAAGCGGGGGCGGAATACAACACTCTTTCTGCCGTAAGTGCAGCCAGCGAAGGCCGTGGCCGCGAGATCTACCGTTTTATGAAAAGCATCGGCAGCCGCTACATGCAGTTCCTGCCGGTGGTCGAGCACGTCAAAGACATCCCCGGCTATTCCCGCGAGGTGATCTGCAGCCCGCACGATCCGGCGGGCCGGCGGGCCGGATGGTCGGTGAGAGCCGAGGGTTACGGCCGTTTCCTGAACGACATTTTCGACGACTGGGTGGTGGGCGACGTGGGCGATTATTTCGTGCAGATGTTCGACGCCACGCTGGCCGGATGGTGCGGCCTGCGGCCCGGGCTCTGCTCGTTCTGCGAAAGTTGCGGCGACGCGCTGGTGGTCGAGACCGGGGGAGACGTTTACTCCTGCGACCACTTCGTTTATCCCGAATACCGGCTCGGTAACGTGGCCTCGTCGGAGCTGGGGGCGATGTACGCTTCGCCCTCACAATTTGCCTTCGGACTGGCCAAGCGCAACACGTTGCCGGCGGACTGCCGACGCTGCCTGTGGCTCCACCTGTGCCGCGGCGAGTGTCCCAAGCACCGTTTCGGACTGCCGACCGGCAGCCCGGCGGAGTCGGTCCCGGCCGCGAGCCCCGGCTTGAGCTCCGGTTCCGGCAAAAATTCCGGCGAGATGCCCGTGAACGCCCTGTGCGAGGCCTTTAAAATATTCTATAAGCATTCCGAGCCCTACATGTTGCGGATGCGCGAGCTGCTCGAAGCCGGGCAGATAGCCTCGATGGTGATCCCCTGGGCCCGCCGCCGCATGGGGCTTCCGTTCTGACGATGTGCCTCCCCGGATCTTTAATAAGGCCGCCGGGGTGCGAATCGGCCCGGCCGGGCGCCTGTTTCCTTCCGGTTCTGTTCCGGGAAGTTCCTGTCCCGAGGTTATCCACCTGCCGCTCCGTGGCCGGGGCATCAACCAGGAAAGTTGCGGGGCAATCTGGCCGGAATGGCCCGGGTTTTGTAAGGATAAGCGTGTGATTCCCCGAAAAGATACGTATATTTGACCACGCTGTTCTACTTAAATCCCAAGAGAATTTTATGAAAAGAATATTGATACTGCTGTTATTTCTCGGTTCGTCCTCTATGGCCGCCGCCCAAATCAGGGAGGTCAAGAAGATGTCGTATGAACTCGGCGCCGGCTACTCCTTCGCTCCGAATAAAAACGAGTTCTACAAAGCTAAAGGAGAGTTGGGCGGGTATTTCGAATGCCGCTACAATTTCGCGAACGTGCCCATCGACCTGGGAGGACACCTGGGCATTACGGGGGTTCGAAGGAAATCGGACAGCGCCTCGGATTATCTGGATTACCGTTCTTTTTCGGTGATGGCCGTCGGTGATTATGTTTTCATGCGCGGTCGCAAGGTCAGCCCGTACGTCGGTTTCGGGCTTGGCGTAGCGTTCAGTAATTACGATACCGGTATTTTCAACTATGGCACTTCCACGGCCTTCACCTGCATGCCGCGCGTCGGAATCCGGTTCCTCAAGCACCTCAGCCTTTCGATGGACTATCAGTTGATACAGAAGAATTATTCCCACGCCAACGTGCGGTTCGGGATCTATCTGTAAGCCGCGGCACTCCGGTTGATTCTCTGAAAAAGCCCGCTCCCGGTACAATAGAAAGAGGCGGGGATAGGGAAAAACCTAGCCGCCGCATGTTGGGGCCCAGGGCAAGACACGACAATGGCCCCCCCAAACGGCCCAAACCCCCCAAAAGACCGTGTGTAACCAATTAACAAC
>JAVBMY010000017.1:0-18588 GCA_031551865.1 Rikenella sp.
GTTGTCTTCTGCTTGTGGGGTGTCAACCCACCCGTCCCCCCGGCGCGCCGCGGGCCGTTAGCGCGCGCGGCCCACGGGTCGAGTCTGATACAACAAACCTGAAAAAAGACAGGTCCGAAAAATATTACCTTTGGTGAATAACCCCACCTTTATTCCTACCTTATAATATATGATGGATACCCGCCTCCTGAGATCGCTCATCAGGTTGGCCTGGCAATACCGCCTGTTCGACACGGCGGATTGCCCGCTTACCGACGGCACCGCCATGGCTGTGGCCAAAAGCGGCATCCCACGCTACGGCGAAGGGGAGACCGGCCCCGATTTCACGGAGGCCGAGATTACACTCGACCATATCAACCTTTACGGCAGCATCCGCACCGACGCCCGGTCGTCGGACTGGCGCGCCGAGGGCAGTTTGATGGACAAGGCGTTCGAGGGGGTGATCCTACATGTAGTGGACGAGCAAGACGTGGTGCTGATGCGCGGCGGGCGCGAAGTGCGCACGCTGGTACTTCGACCGGGCGAGGCACTCGTCGAGAAATACGAAGTATTGATCCGCAGTTGCGGCAACAGTACCCCCTGCGTGGAGTTGCTGAGCGCACAGGACGACTTGCAGCGCGAGGCTATCCTCTCGCGCGTGCTGGCCGACCGGATGCGGCGCAAAAGCGACGAGGTGCTGGCGCTGAACCGCTCGCTCGGCGGCGACTGGAACGAAACGGCCTATGTACTGTTCATGCGGACGCTCGGCATGGGCGAGATGAAAATCTCATACGAGGCGCTGGCCCGCAGCCTGCCGTACCGCTATATCGTGGCGTGCGGCACCGATGCCCAGCAGGCCGAGTCTCTGTTGCTCGGGCAGTCGGGACACCTGGGCGTCATGGCCCCCGACACCCGGATCCGAATGTTGCAGGATATTTACCTGGGGCTGAAGATGCGTTACGCCCTCAAGCGCCCGGTCGCCGACTGGCGGGGAAGCAGTATTCGCCCGGTATCGTTGCCGCTGAATGTATTGCAGCAGACAGCGCGTTTCCTGGCCGACGGCAGGGGATTATTACTGCAACGCATATTGAGTGCCGTGGAATCGCCGGATTCTCCCTCTCCGTCACCCGCTGTTTCTTCGGCAACGCCCCGGGGTACAGGTGAAGCGGTGAGGGACGTGTTCTCAGGGTTCTTCTCCGGCGAGAAAGCCGACCTGCGGATCATCAATTTCGTGATCCCGCTGTTGGTGGCGTATGCCGAGTCAATGCGCTCGGACGTGTTGAAGCAACGTGCTATTGAGTTGTACGACGGCATTCCCGGCGAAAATAACCGGTACACGCGCCATTGGTCGGCGGGCGGCATCGATATCCGGGATGCTTTTTACTCGCAAGCGATGGTGCAACTTTCGACGGAGTATTGCGGCCGTTCGCGCTGTGCCGAGTGCCCGCTGGGCGTGATGCAAATGGTAGCCCTCCATCGCCCTTAGGATTACGGTTTACGAGCGCCGGAAAACACACAGCCCCAGGATAGCCTGTCGATTTACAGGACTCGCCCATAAGCGGCCCCGGGGTAGATTCATTCAGGGCAGACACCGCCGCAACGCCCGCACTCTTCTTTCCCGATTACTCCGCTTATCCTGTGCTCCATTCTACTCATACCGCTACTTTTGGCCACACAAACAAAAAACGCCCCGTCTTGAGGACGGGGCGTTTTATTTCAACTCTATGAGATTACAGGGGTTGAGAAACCTGGATGGTACCGGTTTGTTTTACTCCAAGTACCCACATGGTTACTTCGGCATTACGAACTTTACCTGAAGTATTTGCAGCAACGACGATGGTAACGGTCTGGGGACCTTTTGCACGGATGTTAGGCATAGCGGTGTATGCTTTGGGGGTTCCGTCTGCGTTCAGGCCCAGGTCTTCGGCAGTTTTAAACTTCAGCCAGTTGCAGCCTGAAGAGAGCAACCAGGAAGTCTCGGGAGCCGAAGTGGTCACATTGAAGGTGAAGGCGCTGGCAGCGGCATTCGACGGAACAGCGTACGAACTCGCGTCCATTGAAACGGTGCCGCCTACTTCAGCGGGATCGTCATCATTACAAGCAGTGAAAGCCACGGTAGCGACGAGCGCGAGTGCTGCGAAGAGCGATTTAGAGAGAGATTTGTAAATCATAGTGTTAAGATTAAGGGTTTTATTGTTTGTTGTTTAGCTTTCTTAACGGTGTCCCGGGTACTCTTCTCCCCCGGCCGGGCGCTTTTCGCGGCGCCGCACCCTGAAGGGCCTGATATACTTCAGTACACAGGGCGAAGGTAGGGATTATTTTTTTAATAACAATAGTTGCGTCGCGCAAAACACATTTTTTATTAAAAATTTATTCACACACCCGACCATTTTTCAAATCTTGCCGGACAGTACGATATTTTATAGGAAGGGAACCGGTAAATTGATTATCTTTGCTCCTTTCCCGAAAACACCTACCAAGCACAAATATACACAATAAAATGGGTATCACAGCAAGCCTACTCAAGTTAGTGTTCGGCAGCAAGGCCGACCGCGACCGCAAGGCGATCCAGCCTTATGTCGACAAAATACTGGCCGTCTATCCCGATATCGACGCCCTGAGCCACGACGAATTGCGCGCCCGGGTCGACAGCCTGCGCCAGCGCATCGCCGACCACAGGCGCGAAACTTTCTTGCAGATCCTCGAATTAAAAGAGAAACTCGAAGACCCCAACCTCCCCATAGAAGAGAAAGAGGCCACGGCCGACGAACACGACAAACTCGTCAAAAAACAACTCGAACAAATCGAAGAGGTATTGCTCGAAATCCTGCCCGAAGCGTTCGCCGCCGTGAAATCCACCGCCCGCCGCTTCACCGAGAACCCCACGATCACCGTCACCGCCACCGACGCCGACCGCGAACTGGCCGCCACCCGTGATTTTGTGACCATCGAAGGCGACAAAGCCATCTATAAAAACTCGTGGATTGCCGGAGGCAACACCATCACCTGGGACATGGTACACTACGACGTGCAGCTCTTCGGCGGCGTGGCGCTCCACAAAGGCAACATCGCCGAAATGGCCACCGGCGAGGGCAAGACCCTCGTGGCCACCCTGCCCGTGTTCCTCAACGCCCTGGCCGGCGAAGGCGTGCACATCGTGACCGTCAACGACTACCTGAGCCGCCGCGACTCCGAATGGATGGGGCCGCTCTACCAGTTCCACGGCCTGACCGTCGACTGCATCGACAAACACCAGCCCAATTCGCCCGCCCGCCGCAAAGCCTACATGGCCGACATCACCTTCGGCACCAATAACGAATTCGGCTTCGACTACCTGCGCGACAACATGGCCATCTCGCCCGACGACCTCGTGCAGCGCCAGCACCATTACGCCATCGTCGACGAGGTCGACTCCGTGCTGATCGACGACGCCCGCACCCCGCTGATCATCTCGGGCCCCGTGCCCAAAGGCGAAGACCAACTCTTCGAAGACTACCGCCCGCAGATCGAATCGCTCTACAACCTGCAGCGCAACCTCTGCACCTCGATCCTGGCCGATGCCCGCAAAGCGCTCTCCGCCGGTGACAACGACCAGGCCGGTATCCTCACCTACCGCGTCCACAAAGGGCTGCCCAAGTACAAACCGCTCATCAAATTCCTGAGCGAGCCCGGCGTGAAAGCCCTGATGCAGAAGACCGAGAACGTCTTCATGCAGGACAACAACAAACGGATGCACGAAATCACCGACGACCTCTACTTCGTGATCGACGAAAAAGGGCACGCCGTCGAGCTCACCGATAAAGGGCACGACACACTGGCCAAAGACGTGAACGACCGCGAGTTCTTCATTCTGCCCGACATCGGCAGCGAAGTGGCCGCCCTCGACGCCAGCGGCAAGAGCGCCGAAGAAAAACTCGAAGCCAAAGACAAGATGCTGGCCGACTACGCCGTCAAATCCGAGCGCCTGCACACCGTCCACCAACTCCTCAAAGCCTATTCGCTCTTCGAGAAAGACGTCGAATACCTGGTGATGGACAACAAAGTGAAGATCGTCGACGAACAGACGGGCCGCGTGCTCGAAGGCCGCCGCTACTCCGACGGGCTGCACCAGGCCATCGAGGCCAAGGAGCGCGTCAAGGTCGAGGCCGCCACGCAAACCTTCGCCACCATCACGCTCCAGAACTACTTCCGCATGTACCACAAGCTCTCGGGCATGACCGGTACCGCCGAAACCGAGGCCTCGGAATTCTGGAACATCTACAAGCTCGACGTGATCGTGATCCCCACGAACCGCGCGATCCTGCGCAAAGACCACCAGGACCTGATCTATAAGACCAAACGCGAGAAATACGCCGCCGTCATCGAAGAGATCGTGAAACTCGTCGAAGGCGGACGCCCCGTGCTGGTGGGTACCACCTCGGTCGAAATCTCCGAGTTACTCAGCAAAATGCTCAAGCTGCGCGGTATCAAACACAACGTGCTCAACGCCAAGCAGCACGCCGCCGAGGCCCAGGTAGTGGCCGAAGCCGGGCACGCCGGACAGGTGACCATCGCCACCAACATGGCGGGCCGCGGTACCGACATCAAACTGACCCCCGAGGTGAAAGCCGCGGGCGGTCTGGCCATCATCGGCACCGAGCGCCACGAATCGCGCCGCGTCGACCGCCAGCTCCGCGGCCGTGCCGGCCGCCAGGGCGACCCCGGGTCGTCGCAATTCTTCGTATCGCTCGAAGACGACCTGATGCGCCTGTTCGGCTCCGAACGCATCGCCCGCATGATGGACGCCATGGGCATCAAGGAAGGCGAAGTGATCCAGGCCGGCATGATGACCAAAGCCATCGAACGCGCCCAGAAAAAAGTCGAAGAGAACAACTTCGGCATCCGCAAGCGCCTGCTCGAATACGACGACGTGATGAACGCCCAGCGCGAAGTGATCTACAAACGCCGCCGCAACGCCCTGTTCGGGGGTCGCGCCGAGGTGGACATCGACAACATGATGTCCGACTTCGCCGAAGGCTTCGTGTCGGGCTACCGCGACCTGGGTTTCGACGAATTCAAACTCGAAATGATCCGCGCCCTGTCGATCGAACCGTCGTTCGGCGAACAGGAGTACGAAACCCTCAGCGACCGCGAGCTCGCCGTACAAATCCTTGAGGACATGCGCGGGGCCATGGGCCGCCGTGCCGCACAGATCGCCGCCCAGGCGCTGCCCGTGCTCGAAAATGTCTACGCCGAACAAGGGGCCAACTACGAGAACATCTCGATCCCCCTGACCGACGGGCACAAAGGACTCAACGTCCCCGTTAACCTGCGCCGCGCCGTCGAATCCAAAGGCCTCGAAATCCACCGTACCTTCAGCCGTGTCTATATGCTCATCACCATCGACGAGGACTGGAAAGAGCACCTGCGCGACATGGACGACCTGAAACAGTCCGTCCAGAACGCCTCGTACGAACAGAAAGACCCGCTGCTGATCTACAAGTTCGAATCGTTCGAACTGTTCAGCAAGATGGTCGAAAAAATCAACCGCGAAGTACTCGCGATGATCCTCAAGGTCTACCTGCCCGTGCAGCAACAGCAAGCGGCTCCGGCCCGTGCCGCCGCACAAAAGCACACCGACATGAGCCGCATGCAGACCTCGCGCGCCGCGGCTGCCGCAGCCGCCGGAGCCGGCGAACGCAGCAAGCCCGCCCCCGTACATGTCGAAAAGCAGGTGGGCCGCAACGACCCCTGCCCCTGCGGATCGGGCAAGAAATACAAAAACTGCCACGGCGCCTCGTAAGCGTAGGGCATGTACACAAAGAACATGGGGTTCTGACGGATGACGTCAGAACCCCATGCTTATTTTATTATCGAAACTTTTCCTCCCAGGCCGTATCACATTCGACCTTGCCCCGAGCGCGCATAAAACGCGCCTGGACCAGGACCGCGGGTTGCCGCCGAAACTGCGGAGAACGAAACAGAAACCGTATAAACCTGACAAGCCCAGAAGGAGTAAAACTCCGTTTATATCGGGCTGTTCCGGCCGCAGGCCGCGCCCTACTCCTCCACGGCCGGAAACTCCGAGGGGCCGTAGAGTTTTTTGACCTGTTTGGCCACGTCCTGCATTTGGTCGTTGCGGCCGATCGAGAACTCCACCTCGTCGCCGGGCGCGATGTCGGCAAAATCGCCGTCGATCACGTCGAGGCTATGGAAGAACAGGTTGTTATTGGGGTACTTGATGAATCCGTAACCGTTCTTGATGCTCAGCACCTGGCTCGTAAACCGGCCCTTGGGGAGCGGTTCGAGCCGCGCTTCGCTTTCGTCGTACGGCTGCTGTTTGGGCGAATCGCCCTGCACGAACAGGTCGAGGATCAGGCGGTTGTTCTGTTTCAGCCCGGCTTCAATCACCTCTTGCATCGGCACAGGGTAGGTGGCCAGGTTCAGCAGATCGTGCGAGGTTTTGGTCACCACGCGCTGCCCTTCGTCGTTGGTGTATTCGAACTCCCAGCTGATGAGCATCACGCGCACGCCGAGGGCGGTCAGTTTCCGCACGAGCGGCACATAATCCGTGTCGGCCACCACCAGCACGGCGATATCGATGTGTCCGGTGAGCGCCAGTTCAAGCACTTCGAGCGAGAGCCACACGTCGGTGCCGCGCTCTTCTTTGCGGCCCGAGAGGTTGCGCAGGGGCAGGTAATGGGTGTGCACGCCTTCCGACATCAGGATGTCGTCGAACACGCGGTCGTGGTAGAGTTGCGAACCGCGCGAGGCAGCGTCGGTGGCATTGAGCCGTCCGCGGAAATAGTGTGCCTGGGCGACCCTCAGGTGCACGGGATCGATGTCTTCTTCTTCGGCCACGCGGTGACAGATGAATTCATGGAGACCGCCTATGCTGAGCCTGCGTTTCTGGGAGTGAACGTAGTTGTAATAGTTCGATGCGTGAAGCAGGAAATTGCCGTCATAGAACACGCCGATTTTGGGTGCATTCTGAATCATGGAATAATGTAATTTGTTAAATTAAAGAAAGTTATAAGGCTTTTCTCTGGTGCCCTTTACCCCTTGCGGGATAAATAAAAAACAATAGCCGGAAGTATATTGGGATTACGGGGGTCAAAGGTAGTCATTTCCTTACATAATTTTTATTGTATTAAAATGAATCTTCGACGTCAAACAGCCGGAATAATCTTCCCGGAAGGTGTAACTATTCGATTACCACCCCATTGAAGAAGCGGTCGGCGATCAGCAACCCTTCGGGGGCCGACCGCGGATAGGCCACCATGAAGTACCACACCGTATGGCGTCGCTGGGCCATCAGGGCACGGAACTCAAACGGGTCGGGACCAATGAGGTAACTTCCCGACAAGATTCGTGCCGAAAACCCTTCGATGGAATAATCGTTGCGAAAAACTTCGAACCCTTGCACCTCGCCGCTCTCAAGCATCGACATAAGTATCTGAGACGAAGCGATGTCGCGGTCAACGCCGAAGTCGGGCCGATAGCTGATGCGCGAAGCGGTGACACTGACTTTCGAGGGTTCGCTCCAGCGGCGGGTGGCGATAGCGGTAATGATCTGGGTGGTATCCTCCTTGACACGGAGCGAGGTAGTGTCGGCCACGGCAAGGAGTTCGTGGGGGAATTTAATGCTAGCCCCGAGGTCTTCGTAGTAGGTCGATCTCCAGGGAGCGTCGAGCAGACGGGCCAGGGAGGGATCGCGCTGGTCGCGGTGCATACCCCAATAGATGGCCCCGAATATAAGAACCATCCCGAGGGCCGTTATCAGGGCAACGCCGCCCCGACGCAGGTTACCGCCCCGTTTGAAGCGCCGCGTAAGGCGGCGTTGCTGCGAAAGGCCGCTGACGGCCTCGGGGCTCACGGTATGCTGCGAAAGGTAATCGGCAAACGTCCCGCCGGGATGGCGTGTATGCCAGGCGGTAAAGCTGTTATCGAGTTTCTCGTGGCACTTCGGGCAGAAGACCATGTATTCGGACTTGACCTCGACCAGCTGGCCGCAATGATTGCATTTCAGGTATCTCATATACGTTTCCGGAAGCGGTTTATTGTACCCGGCAGCGGTTTTATCGTGCGGGCGGTCGGGTTTTGATGGTACAGGGGGCGGCACGGACCTGCGGTTATTGCTCGGGCCGATGGCTTTCGATCTCTTTTTCAAGAGCGGCGAGCGCTTCGGACTCGGGAATGGCACGCGCCAGTACCTGCGATCCTTTGTACAAAGTGACACGGCCTCCGCCCGCGCCTACATAACCGTAGTCGGCATCGGCCATCTCGCCGGGGCCGTTGACGATGCAACCCATCACGGCGATCTTCAGCCCGGCGTATTCGGGCCGTCCGCCGAAGCGTTCCTTCACGGCCCGCGCTGCGCCCTGCAGGTCGAACAGGGTGCGCCCGCAGCCGGGACACGAGATGATCTCGGTGTGCGAGAACCGTGCGCGCGAGGCTTGCAAAATAGCGAGCGAAAGCGTGTCAAGGTCGAACGGCGGAGTGACATTGTGAACGGTGGTTTTCAACCGGCCTTCGGCGTCTTCGTCGTAACGGGTCTCGCTGACCTCGTTCACGATCCAAAGGCCGTCGCCGAGGCCGTCGATAAAAAGCGCGCCGAAGTCGGCGGCGGCGTAGAGTTGCAGGGCATCGAGCGAGGTCTCGTGGTAGCAGCGGCTCAGGATCACAGGATTCCGGGCGCCCTGTTGGCCCAACCGCGCGAAACAGGCGCGTATCTCGCCGACCCAGTGGCTGTTCTCGCTGGCAAGCAGCAATACGCGCGATTGGTTCTCGGGCCTCGCAAGCCAGGCGGTGAAACGGTCGGTCAGGTGGTCGAGCGTGCAGGCGATCCAACCTTCGGCTCCGGCCAGGGCCTCGAAAGGAGTCAGCAGGCGTACGGTGTTGATACCGATGTCGGCGCCCAAGGCCCCGGAAATTCCCGAACCCTGCGAGACTTGCGTATCTCCCGGATTTCCTCCACCCACCACGACGGGCACGGCAGCGCCTCCGATCCGTATGCCTTGGCATTCGGTCGCAGCGGATTCGCGGCGGTGGTAGCGGTAAGGGTCCCACGAGGGAGTGCAGTCGAAAGGGATGTAGTTGTGGAGTTCGCGCCCCTCGAAGTAGCGGGCGAGCAGCCGGGCGGGGACGATTTCGTTTTGCGGGGGTTCGGTGAGCGACACGCGGATGGTGTCGCCGATGCCGTCGGCCAACAGGGAGCCGATCCCGACGGCGGAGCGGATGCGTCCGTCTTCGCCTTCGCCGGCCTCGGTCACCCCCAGGTGCAGGGGATAGGGGGGGAGTTCTTCCTCTTCGAGCCGCAACACGAGCAGGCGGTAGGCCTCGACCATCACGCGGGCGTTGCTGGACTTCATGGATACCACTACCCTGTCGAACTCTTCGTCGCGGCAGACGCGCAGAAATTCGAGGGCGGATTGCACCATGCCTTCGGTGGTGTCGCCCCAACGGGACATGATGCGTTCCGAAAGCGAGCCGTGGTTCACGCCGATGCGCAGGGCGGTGCCGTAATGTTTGCAGATGTGGAGCAGTTCGGTGAATTCGCGGCGCAACCGTTCGAGTTCTTCGGCCCACTCCGCGTCGGTGTATTCGCGCACCTGTTGCCCCTCGGCGGTGCGGCGGTCCACGAAGTTTCCGGGGTTGATGCGCACTTTGCCCACGTATTGCGCGGCGATGGCGGCGGCGGCGGGGTTGAAGTGGATGTCGGCCACCAACGGCACATAGCACTCCTGTTCTTCGATCCTGCGGCGGATGGTCAGCAGCCGCTCGGCTTCGCGCATGCCGGGCGCAGTCAGCCGCACCATTTCGGCCCCGGCCCGGGCGATCTCCATCACCTGAGCGGCCGAGGCCTCGACGTCGGCCGTGTCGGTCGTACACATCGACTGCACCACCACCGGAGCCCCGCCCCCGATGGTCACCCGCCCGCCGACCCGCAGGGGCAGGCTCTCACGACGCTGGTATGTATACGGATTTTTCATTCAAATAGGTCGTCATTGTGGGGGCCCGGTGCACAACAGTACGGGCGACTATTTCTAATCGTCATTGCGAGAAGCGTAAAACGCGACGCGGCAATCCTCTTTTCCGAACAGGAAGATTGCTCCGGACGCTTCGGACCTCGCATCCTCGCCATGACGGCAAAGATCGGTGAGCGCAATCAATAAACAATCCGCAGCCCTACCGGCGTTTTTTGCCGTTGCGGTTCCGGTGGTTATTACCGTTGGCATTCTTGTTGTTGGCGCGGGAGTTGGGGAACGGGTTGAGCGCATCGAGTTTCCCGGTGTGGAAGTCGAGCGAGCCCACCATCTCGAAGTCGAGTTGCTTGCGCACCAGGTCGGCGCGTTTGACCCGCACGCGGACGTCGTCGCCGAGCGTGAACTTGTGTCCGTGGGCGTGCCCGATGACCGAGTGGCGCTCTTTGTCGAACGCGTAGTAGTCGTCCGACATATCGCGCAGGGCCACCATGCCCTCGATCTTGTTCTCCTTGAGCTCGACGTAGATACCCCAGTCGGTGACGCCCGAGATGACGCCGTCGAATTCGGTGCCGATCTTGTCCTCCATGAACTCAACCATCTTGTACTTGACCGAGGCGCGTTCGGCGTCGGTGGCGCGTTGTTCCATGTCCGAACTATGGTCGCAAAGCTGCTGGTAGTAGTCGCGGTCTTCCGACTTGCCGCCCGCGAGGTAGTGGGCCAGCAGGCGGTGCACCATCATGTCCGGGTAGCGGCGGATGGGCGAGGTGAAGTGCGTGTAATAGTCGAACGCGAGGCCGTAGTGGCCGATGTTGGTGGTCGAATAGACCGCCTTGGCCATCGAGCGGATCGCCAGCGTCGAGATCAGGTTCTCTTCTTTCTTGCCTTTGATGGTCGCCAGCAGGCGGGTCATCTCTTTGGCCACTGCGCGGCCTTTCTCGGCGGCAAATTTGTAGCCGAAACTGGCGATGAAAGAACGGAAGGCGTCGATTTTCTCCTGGTTCGGTTTGTCGTGGATGCGGTAGACGAACGTGCGCTCGGCGTTCTTTTTGCCCTCGCGCTTGCGGCCCACGAACTCGGCCACCTTGCGGTTGGCCAGCAGCATGAACTCTTCGATCAGCTGGTTCGAATCCTTGATCTCCTTGAAATAGACGCCGGTCGGTTTGCCGTTCGCATCGAGGATGAACTTCGCCTCATCGCGGTCGAAGCCGAGGGCTCCGTTGCGGAAGCGTTCGGCACGCATGATTTTGGCCAGGCGGTCGAGTGTGCGGATCTCGGCCTGATACTGGTCGTCGGCGCCCTCGATGATCTTCTGGGCCTCTTCGTACGTGAAACGCCGGTCGGAATAGATCACCGTGCGGCCCAGCCATTCGTTCACCATTTCGGCCTCGTCGGTCAGTTCGAAGACCGCCGAAAAACAGAGTTTCTCTTCGTTCGGCCTCAAAGAGCAGAGTTCGTTCGAGAGTTTTTCGGGCAACATCGGCACCGTGCGGTCGACCAGGTAGACCGATGTGGCGCGGTCCTGCGCTTCGGTGTCGATCGGGTCGCCGGGATGCACGTAGTGGGTCACGTCGGCGATGTGTACGCCTACTTCCCAGTTGCCGTTGTCGAGGCGGCGAATCGACAGGGCATCGTCGAAGTCCTTGGCGTCGGCCGGGTCGATGGTGCAGGTGGTGATCCCGCGCATGTCGCGGCGTTTTTTGAACTCTTTGTCGGTGAGGTCGGAGGGAATGGCGGCGGCCTGCTGTTCAAGGTCGCCGGGGAATTGATACGGTAGGTCGTACTCGGCCAGGATGGCGTGCATCTCGGTGTTGTTGTCGCCGATGTTGCCCAGCACGTCGACGATCATCCCCGTGGGGTTCTTGGCGGTCTCGGGCCAGTCGGTCACGCGGACAATCACCTTTTGGCCGTCCTTGGCGCCGTTAAGGTTCCGCAGCGGCACGAAGATGTCGATCGGCACGGTGCGCGTATCGATGATCACGAAGGCGTAGCGCTCCGAGACCTCGATGCGGCCCACAAAGGTGCGTTTGCTCTCCTGGGTGATCTCGGTGATCTCGCCCTGTATGCGGCCGTCGCGGCGGCGGCCAATGATGGCTACCTTCACACGGTCGCCGTGCATCGCGTGGTGCACGTGCTGCGGCTCGACCACGATGTCTTTTTCGTCTGGATCGGCACCGTCGACGATGATGTAGGCCATGCCGCTCGAAGTCATGTCGACGCGGCCCTCTTTCGTGGGCAGGTAGCGGCGGGTGAGGCGGTATTGCCCCTGGTCGATCTTCTCGATCACGCCCTCGTGCACCATGATCTCCATCAGTTCCCGCACCAGGGCGCGGTCTTCGGCGTCGCCCTGCATACCGATGTTTTCGGCCAGCTGGCGGGGGTTGTAGACGCGCGAGGGGTGGTTGGCGAACGCCTCGAAGATCATTCGTTTAAGTTCCTGGGCTTCGAGTTCGGGGTTTTGGTATTCGCGGCCGGCGCGGTCGCGTCGTATGGCTTCGAGCCTCCGGTTACGGCGGCTCATTTTTTTTGCAATTTTCTTGATTGTTTTTTTCACGTATTGTAGTTGTCTTTTGTTAGCTATTTATATGAGGGAGCAATGGGTTGATACATGCGTCTTTCGCGTAGAAAGGAGCGCTCTACGCCACCGCAGAGAAATTCGCGCCCGCCCCGCCCCCCTTTAGGGCGGGCGGGCTCCTTCGTAGCGGCGCTCGCGCTTCCGCAGCTCAATCGGTACGGCTTGCGCGTCACGCGGGCGCAATAATTTCGGGGAAAAGCGGGCTTGCCGGAGTTTACCCTGAGCAAAGCCGAACGGGGCCGGCCGCCAGAATTATTGCTGTCCGGCATCCATTTTGATCGTCACGCGGGTACCTTTGTGGCGGCCGGCCCGGCGGCTGGCGACGCTCATTTCGCCTTTGACCGAAGCGATGCGCGAAGTCATGTTCCAACTGCCCATCCCTTCACTTTCCTTTTCGGTGTCGTAGCCCCGGCCGTTGTCGGCATAAAGCAGCGTCACCATCCCCCCGGCAAGTTGCATATCGATCGTCAGCAGCGTGGCCTGGGCGTGGCGCAACGTATTGTTCACCAGTTCGCACAACACGCGGTAGAGCGCCACTTCTTTCTCGGGGGCAAGACGCACGTCGGTCATGTTGGTGGTGAATTCGATTTTCACAGGGGTGCTGGGCTGCAATTTCTCGATAAAGATCCGCAAGGCGCGTGCCAGACCGAAATTTTCGAGCACGTGAGGCGACAGGTTGTTCGATACCTCGCGCAGGCTCTTCAGCGCTTCGGCGATCACATAGTCGGTATTGGCCAGTATTTCGCGCTGTTTACCGCTGAGGCTACCGCCCTCGCCGAGCGCCTCCATGGCCGAAAGGCCCATTTTGGCTGACGAAAGCAACGGACCGAGTCCGTCATGCAGTTCTTTCGAGATGACCCGCCGCTGGTTTTCCTCGGCGCGCAGCACGGCGCTAAGGATGCGTTTTTCGTGGTGGCGGCGCTGTTCCTCGCGCAGAGCCAGATAATTCAACACTTTTTTGATGAGCAGCACCGCCACGGCAAAGCAAAGCGACGTGCCGACACCAATCCAGACGTAGATCATCCGGGGCAGCACAAAGAATTGCGTCCGCCCGTCGGTCACTTCCGAGAGTTGCTGGGCGAACTCGTTGTAGCGCATGATGCACATCAGCACCAGCGCCACGGTAATCAGTATCCACGAGGAGTTGTATTTGGTAGTCCGCGTGAGGCGGATGGCGACCGCGGCGGCCACGATCTGCAACACGATCGCGATCAAAAGCAGGATTAAAAGTACCATCGCTCAAAGGTACTATAAATTTCGTGCCCGGACGCACAAACCAGGATTGATAGGGCCCTGCCTCGTCATTGCGAAGAGTGAACAACGCCAGAAACGAAGCAATCCTCCCTTGATAAGCATTGGGAAGATTAAATCCACTTCGTGGCTTTTTCCTCCTTGTGCCTCGGCAATTTATAAGCGAACTTAAATTGCGCGCGGCTACAGCGTCGGCTGCTTCGGCTTTACAAACCTCGCAATGACGGGAAGTGATAGGCCGCACTCAGAACCAGAACGAAGCCGTTACAAAGAAATTCAGCCCCGGTGCGTGTCGGTAGTACGACCCTAAAGGATAAAGGTAGCCGGTCGAAACGCCGCCCTGCGCATCGTCTCGCAGGCGGGTCGATTCGTAGCCTCCGGATACAATGTCGCGGCGGTCGAGCAAGTTGTCGACCCCGGCGTAGACGCCCAGCCGCTGCGATCCCCGCAGGTAGAACGTGCGGCCGACGAACAGGTCGACCGTGGCCGCTGTGCCGAAACACTCTTGCGCCGAGAGCAACGATTCCGAAGGAAGCCCCGCCTGTCCGAGGGCGCGGTCGGTACGCCGCAGGGGAGCGGGCGACACGTAGTTCCCGCCGAACGCGTTGAGCGACGCCGAGAATTGCCAGCCGCGCGGCCGGTATTCGAAGGTCAGCGTGCCGGCCTGCTGGGGCGCCCCGGACACCCGCAAGCCGTCGTAATGCACTTTTTCGTTCGAGGCGGAAAGTGTACCGGTTGTCTCTTTCTCTTCGAAAGCCACGGGGTCGGCGGTGTAGCGGTTGTCCGACAACACGGCAGCCGCCCGCAGCCAAAGGTTCGGAGAAAGCAAGATTTCGGCCGAAAGCTCAATCCCCGCATGCCGCACGGCGATGCCCTGCATCACGTAATTGCAATAGTAACGGTTCAAGTCGTCGTAGAAATGGAGCACTTGCGTGCGGTCGGCGAACGTGTTGTAATACACAGCCCCGTAGAAGCGCGCCCGCGGCAGCCGGTAGTCGGCCGACACGACAACGGTCGCCCGCGGCGATCTGGCGGTTCGGGTTGCGTATGTCGTTTTGGGTCTGGTTGCGGGTGTCTTCGTCGTTCTCGGCAAAGTTATCGATGTCGAGCCAGTAAGCGGCGCCCAGCAGGTCGTCCATCACTTTGAAGTTCTTGTCGTCGGCCAGCGTGAGCCGGATGCCGAACTCAAGCGACGAGAAATCCGAGAACTTGAGCTGCGCCGTGGAATTGAGCACGGCCTCGCGGCGCTGAGTCACCCTTTTTTCAAGGATATAATGTGCCCTCTCGCCGTTATAGGCGTTCAGGTCGGCGAGTGCCTGCCAGTCGATCTGGCTCACCGTGGGATCGGTGCGCCACAACTCGGCCAGCACGCCGGCCACGTAGGAATTCGACTGGTAGCTGGGCATGTAGCGGTAGTAATCGGGACGGGGATTGGGGGCGTGCTGCCAGTTGAGGCCGGAATAGCTGTCGTGTCCGGCGGTGGCACGCAGGGTCGTCACCAGAGAGAATGCCCCGGAGGGCGAAAGGTATTCGTACCCCAACGCCACCACCGGGGTCAGGTATTCCGACACGCGGGCATTGCGGGCACCACTGCGCGGAGTACCTGGCCGCGACCCTGGAGCCCCGGCATCCCAGACACCCCACGCCGGATTGTAGAGGTTGTTGCCCGTGAGCGCGAACGCTTCGGCCACCGAAGCGGACTGGGTGGCGCGTTGCCGCGGCTCGAAAAAGAAATTGAGTGAGAACTGATGTTGCGCGCCGCCCTCGGAAGCCATGGCCTTTGAAACCGCCGCATCGATCAGGTATTGGTCGTTCCTGGTGCCTTGCACGGGCAGCGACCAACCCCACGCCGCCGAAGCAGCCACGCCGTACGACCAGCCTTTGGCCGTGGCCGCGGGGCCGTTACGCCCGAGGTTACGCCAGTCGCCGGAAGTGCCTGAAAAATACTGGCCCCGCAGCCGGAGGTTGTAGTTGCGGTTGGCGCCGCCGACCGACATGCGGGCCTGCGGCGAGCGGCGGTAAGCGGGCGTGATCGCGGGCATCCACGGCTCCCACACCCCGCGCAACGACGAAAGCCGCATCCCGGAATACTGTTTCCAGTCGTCGATAAAGCGCGCCCGGGCGCCGAGCATCATGAAACTGCGCCCGGCATCGAGACCGGCCAGTTCCCATTCGGTACTCAGGGTAGCCAGCGGGATGGTGGGATCGTCGTCGCGCCATTCGACAGCCAACGTAGAGCGGGCGGCATCGCTATCGTCGGTCTGCGCACGGGCGGAGGTGGAGGCCAGCAGCGCCGCCACGAAAAAGGGCAACGCGGTGAGCGCTGCCCTGAAGGAGTTTCCGGAGGGTGGGTTTTGCCTCATCATGAGGCAAAGTTACAACCTTTGCCGGTCGATATATACCGCGAAACGATTATAAAGTAAATCGAATTTTGAACGCTGCGAGTTCCCACTGGCTGTCGGTGGTGAAGTTGATGTTGGGCTTGTAGTCGATGGCCAGCGCCACGGGAGCGCCGGGGATCTTATACTCGAAACCCACCGTGGGGTCGATACCGAAGGCGAACTCAGCATCGCGGTGTTTTCCGAGGTGGAGCGCGCCGATGTTCAGACCGCCGCCGACGTAGAGGTTAAACCCTTCGGCGAGCGGCACGTGGTATTGGTAGACCGACGAAAGCATCACTCCGTCGCGGTTGATATTGTAGCCAAGTTGGGTTTCGATAGCGCCGCGCGGTGCCACAAAACGTTTCCAGGCGACACCCATATCGCCGCCCAGGTTGATCGAGATAGCATCGGTATAACCGCCTACCGAGGAGCGAGACCCGTGTTTGAGGCCCTGCGATCCGCCCCAGGCGTCCTGGGCCGACGCGGCGGGGGCGATGAGTCCGAAACCGGCGATAAGTGCAACAAGTACGGTGATTTTTCTTTTCATGGTGTAATGTGTTTTTTAGGGATTATAGACCAGAACTTGTTGTGGAATCAGCAAATTTTATGCCTTTCTCGGTTCTCTCAAAGGCCCGGGTTATTTTTTGCTGTGGTACGAAAGGATGTGGAAAGTAACGCCGACGGCCACGAGAAACAACAGAATCCGCAACCACCACCAGGGGGCGACCCACACCATGCAGCAGATCATGCTGCCCCACATCAGAACCAAAGCCACGATCTTGGCCTGTAGCGGGATCACTTTGTTTTCCTGATAATCGCGGATATAGCGACCGAGCGTGGGGCGCGACATCAGCCAGCGATAGGCCCGCGGCGAACTGCGCAGCCACAGGAAGGCGGTCAGCAACAGGAACGGCGTGGTAGGCAACAAGGGCAGGAAGACGCCCAGCACACCGAGGCCGAGGCTCACGCCGCCCAAGATCAGGTATAACAGCCGGAAAGGGTTGGACTTTGAGGGAAGGGTAGACACGTAATACTAGGTTTTCATCCGACGTTTTTCACGTTCGGCCCCGTTCATCTTCGATGGCCGTACGGCCGCTAATCAAAACGTCGGGAATAATTCAGAAGGGGTGGCACTTCGTCCGGAAGCAACCTGCGAAACGAACACTTAAAGTGCCTGGGCGTAGGTGAAATGGCAGGGATAGGAGGCGGCCAGGAGTGCGGGGTCTTCTTCGAAAATGCCGAAAATAGTGGAACCTGAACCGGACATGGCGGCGTAAAGGGCTCCCTGCCCGTAGAGCTGCCGTTTGATGGTCTCCAGCAAGGGTAGTTTCTCGAAAATGGGTGCTTCGAAGTCGTTGACCAGCCGACCCGTCCACTCCGCCACGGGGCGGCGCAGGATGCAGGCAAGCGGTTCTGGCGGCGGACAAATGGCGGCCGCGCCGTTCCCGGCGGTAGTCCGGGGGCCGGAAGAATCTGCGGCGCGGCCTGCAAGGCGGGCCGAGGCCAACGCGTAGGCTTCGGCGGTCGACACGCCGATCCCGGGTTTGACCAGCAGGATATGGTAGCCTTTCAGGTCGAGGCCGGGCAAAGGTTCGAGCCGCTCGCCACGTCCGGTGCCGAGCGAGGGTACGGGATCAAGGAAGAAGGGGACGTCGCTGCCGAGCCGGGCCCCTTGTATGGCCATATCCGCAGCGGATACCCCGAGCGAAAGCGCATCGTTCACGCCCCGCAGCACGGCAGCCGCATCGGACGAACCGCCGCCGAGCCCGGCGCCGTTCGGAATGCGCTTGTGCAGGCGAATGGACACCCCGCCGGGGCACCGGTTCGCCAAACCTCCGGGGGATCGCCTGTACGCTTCGTCCGGACCGGAATCCGCAGCCGGGATTTTGCCCTGAGCCCCAACAACCGGGAGTTCCGGAGCTCCGGCATCGGGGGAGGTATCGCCATTCGCCCCGGCCCGGGATTCCGGCGTACACACACCGTTTTCGCCGATCAACAGCCCGGCAGCCCGCACACAGAGGTTCTTTTCGGGCGGGCAGTCCGACAGGAGGCCGCTCTCGGCGAACCCTACGCCGGGCGTCTCGCGGCGTTCGACCTCAATGGTGTCACAGAGGCCCGTGACGGGATAAAAGGCGGTTTCGATGTCGTGGAAACCGTCTTCGCGGCGACGCAGCACGCGCAGGCCGAGGTTTATTTTGCAACAGGCGTCGAGAATCATGCGGGAGCACTTGGAATCCTAATCGCACAAAGGTATAAAAAGCTGGTCTAAACGTGTCATCCCGGACGGGTGTGGAGTTGCTACATAGGTCATCCCGGAGCGTAGTCGAAGGAACTGAGGACGTAAAGTTCCCCGTCATTGCGAGGAGCGCCAGGCACGACGAAGCAATCGCGGAATAAACCGTACAATGGAATTCATTTCAATTGCTTCGTCGTGCCTGGC
>JAVBMY010000018.1:0-3458 GCA_031551865.1 Rikenella sp.
TGGGTAGGTTGCATACGCGTTACGCACCCGTCCGCCGGTCGCCGGCAAGAGTATTGCTACTCCCCCGCTGCCCCTCGACTTGCATGTGTTAAGCCTGCCGCTAGCGTTCATCCTGAGCCAGGATCAAACTCTCCATAGTAATGAAAAATTTTTGACCGCTCCGAAGAGCGGTCTACCTTATAGCTCTTTTAATGTTTTATTACAAGAAATTAACTTCAGCTTGACCTCGCTAAGAAACGAGGCCGCTTTTGCTTGTTTTTATTTTTCGGGCTTTCTCGCGAAAGCCGAAAAACGCTACACTTTCAAATTACAATACCTCAAAGAACAATCTCTTTCGGCTTATTCGGGAGAGTGTTTCTCCCTCAAAGCGGATGCAAAGGTAGGAACTAATTTTAATCCTGCAATACCTTCTGCAATTTATTTTTTAATTTTTCTTAAAAATTCTTGATGCACGAGGCCACAAAATCGCCCACTTCGCCTGTACTGCAAGGAGTTACACCGTCTGAAACCAAATCTTCTGTCACCTTATTTTTTGTAATGGCTTCGTTCACGGCCGAACGGATAGCAGTTCCTTCGGCTTGAAGGCCCACGTGTTCGAGCAGCATGGCTGCCGACAGGATGGTGGCCATAGGGTTGGCGATTCCGCGCCCCGCAGCCTGCGGATAGGAGCCATGGATGGGTTCGAACAAGGCAGTTTTCTCACCGATCGACGCCGAGGGCAGCAGGCCGAGCGACCCGCTGATCACGCTGGCTTCGTCGGTCAGAATGTCGCCGAACAGGTTTTCGGTAACCATCACGTCGAAATGCGTGGGGCGCTGGATGATCTGCATCGCGGCGTTATCGACGAACATATATTCGACTTTTACGTCGGCATATTGCGGTTCCATTTCGCGGGCGATTTGCCGCCACAAACGGGAGGTGGCGATCACGTTGGCCTTGTCGACCACGGTCAGTTGTTTACGGCGCGAGCGGGCCATTTTGAAAGCCACATGGAGTATGCGTTCTATCTCTTCGCGAGTGTAAACGCAAGTATCATAGGCTGTATTGCCGTCTTCGGAGCGGCCCTGCGGACGGCCGAAGTACATGCCTCCGGTAAGTTCACGAATACAGACGAAGTCGGCGCCACGGACGCGGTCGGCTTTCAAAGGCGAACGGTCGACCAGGCTCTCGAACACGGCCAGCGGGCGCACGTTGGCGAACAGGCCGAGGGATTTGCGCATGCGTAGCAGTCCCTGTTCGGGGCGGACTTTGGCCGAGGGATCGTTGTCGTACTTGGGGTCGCCGATGGCGCCGAAGAGCACCACATCAGCCTCCTGGCACACACGGTGCGTCTCGGCGGGGTACGGGTCACCGGTGCCGTCGATGGCCGCCGCGCCCACCAGGGCTTTCGTATAGGTAAACGTATGGCCGTATTTCGAGGCCACGGCGTCGAGTACTTTGGTCGCTTCGTTGATGATTTCGGGACCGATGCCGTCGCCAGGCAAAAGGGCAATATTCAAATTCATGTTCTTATTTCGAGTTCTGTTAAAGTAATATTCTGAGGCCCCGCAGGGGCCGTATTTCTCAGTTTCGGCGCAGCATAGCGGCCCGCGCCAGACTCGCGACCGACACCCGAGGCGAGAGCAAAGTCGCTTGCGAACTTTGCCGAGCGGGCAGGAGGAAGGGGAGTGGCGCAAAGTGGACTCAGTGTGAGTTTCGGCCGCTGGCGCGGGCCGCTTCTTTTCGGACGCGCACAGAGCGCAGCCATTCTTAGAAACGCCCCATTCCGGGTGTTATATCAAAAACTACTGCTCTATCTTATTGAGCATTTTCAATGTGGCCTTGATGGCCGCGACGGTTTGGTCGACGTCGAGGCCGCGGGTCTTGAACCGTTCGCCGCTACTGGTTTCCCAGGTGATCAGCGTTTGTACGAAAGCGTCGGTGCGGCCCCCGGGAGGAATGCTCACCGAATAGTCGACCAGCGCGGGGAATTCGCGCCCCAACTGCTGCGAGTAGATTTGCCGCAGGGCCGACACGAAGGCGTCGTACTGGCCGTCGCCGGTCGAGCATTGCTGGTATTCCTTGCCGTGGACGGCGATTTTGATGGTGGCCTGCGGCTTGAGTCCCTGGGCCAGCGAGAGCGAATAATTGAGTATCCTGACGGGCTGCTCTCCGGCTGATGCGCTGTCGCCCAGCAGATCGGAGATGATGTATGGCAGGTCTTCGAGGGTGACGATCTCCTTGCGGTCGCCCAACTCAATGATGTATTCGGTCAGGCGCGCCATGTCGGCGTCGCTGAGTTCGATACCTAAAGCTTCGAGGTTCTTTTTGATGTTGGCCTTGCCGGATGTTTTGCCGAGCGCGTAGCTGCGCGTGCGGCCGAAGCGTTCGGGCAGTAAGTCGTTGTAGTAGAGGTTGTTTTTGTTATCGCCGTCGGCGTGAATGCCCGCGCATTGGGTAAAGACATTCTGCCCTACCACGGGTTTGTTCTCGGGAATACGGATGCCTGAATAGCTTTCGACGATAGAACTCACGTGGCTCGTCCGGCTTTCGTCGGCGTTGACTTCCACATCGGGCATGTGGTCGTGCAGCACGGCAAGGATGCTCGACAGGGGGGTGTTCCCCGCCCTTTCGCCCAAACCGTTGACTGTGGCGTGGATACCGCGGACGCCGGCACGCACGGCGGCCAGCGTATTGGCCACGGCCAGGTCGTAGTCGTTGTGGGCGTGATAGTCGAAATGCACCGCCGGGTAACGGTCGACCATCGCCCGGCAGAATTCATAGGTCTGTTGCGGGTCGAGGATGCCGAGCGTGTCGGGCAGCATGATCCGGCGCACAGGCATCGTACACAGCGCGTCGGCCATCGTATATACGTAGTCGGGCGAGGCGATCATGCCGTTCGACCAGTCTTCGAGGTACACGTTCACGGCAATGCCCATCCCGGCGGCCTTATCCACATCGCGGCGGATGTCGTCGATGTGCTGCTGCGGGGTCTTGCGGAGCTGGAATTCACAGTGTTTGGCCGAGCCTTTGGTCAGCAGGTTGATCACCCGGCCGCCGCATCCGGCGATCCAGTCGAGCGACACACCGTTATCGACGAACCCGAGTACTTCGATGCGGCCAAGCTGGTCGTGACTGGCGCCCCACTCCATGATGCTGGTCACCGCCTGCCGCTCGCCTTCGGACACACGGGCCGAGGCCACCTCGATGCGGTCGACCTTCATCTCGCGTAACAGCAAGCGCGCCAGCGAGAGTTTCTCTTGCGGCGAAAAAGCCACGCCCGAGGTTTGTTCCCCGTCGCGCAGGGTGGTATCCATGATTTCGAGTTTCATAACTCTATTCGCTAAATTTATGTATCTTCGGTATATTCTCTTTCCGTCATTGCGAGGAGCCGCCGGCGCAGCAACAATCGGGGTAAATTACGCCAAACAACCACAAAAACAGAGAGTAGTCGCCGGCGGCGCCCCCTAAACACAGGG
>JAVBMY010000001.1:0-330123 GCA_031551865.1 Rikenella sp.
TGGGTAGGTTGCATACGCGTTACGCACCCGTCCGCCGGTCGCCGGCAAGAGTATTGCTACTCCCCCGCTGCCCCTCGACTTGCATGTGTTAAGCCTGCCGCTAGCGTTCATCCTGAGCCAGGATCAAACTCTCCATAGTAAAAAATAACTTTTTGGAGTTCTTTTCCTGACCTGAACTTCTAGTTTGCCCCGCTAGCCTCGCGGCTCACGGAGCAGGAATTGACAAATTGTACTTGCATTACAAATTATCATTAACTTTTCACAGTAATTCAAAGAACGCGGATCCCGAAGGATCGTTTATCAGAAAACCGCCCTTGCGAACGGTTAGATGACTTGTTCAGTCGAACCTCATTTCTCAAGCCTTTCAGCTCCCAAAATTCTGGCCCTTTCAAAGAAAACGCGGCTTGCACCGCACCTTTTATCCCTGCCTTCAGATCTAAATCTGAGCGGAAGGGAATGCAAAGGTAAGCACTTTTTTTTTACTTGCAATACCTGCCGCAAATTTTTTCGCAAAAATATTACACCTATCGCCTGCGACGGTTTGTTTCTCGTCATTGTGAGGGCCGCAGGCCCGCAGCCATCCTCCTGTCTTTCTGCCCGTCATTGCAAGGAACTTTGCGACGAAGCAATCCTCCCTTTCGGATTCAGGATTGCCGCGTCGCGTTCCACGCTCCTCGCAATGACGGGAGGGTTCCGCCCACTGACAATGACGAGGTGATTTAATATGCCTTGGCGAACAGCACGCGGCGGACGCTGGGCGCGCCGGTCACCATGCACTTGCCGGGCCTGGAAGCCTCGTCGCCGAGGGGGCCGAACACCGAATAGTCGACGGGAATGCAGCGCACGGTGGCCTTGGTGTCGGCCTTGATGCGCTCTTCGGTTTCGGGCGTGCCATCCCAGTGGGCCAGGATGAAGCCGCCCTTTTCTTCCAGCACCTTTTTGAACTCGTCGTAGCTATCGACGGGTGTGGTGGTGGCGGTACGGAAATCGAGCGCCTTCTTATAGATATTGTCTTGTATCTCGCCGAGCAGCGAAGCAATGTGCGCGGCAATGCCCTCGGCAGGGATGATCTCTTTGGTGAGCGTGTCGCGGCGGGCGAGCTCGACCGTACCGCCGGCCAGGTCGCGCGGGCCGATGGCCAGCCGCACGGGCACGCCTTTGAGTTCGTATTCGGCGAACTTGAAGCCGGAGCGGACGTTGTCGCGGTCGTCGATCTTGACGCTGACGCCGAGTTTTTTGAGGTCGGCAGCGATCGTTTCCATGTGGGCGACGATCTGCTTTAATTCTTCTTCTCCTTTATATATAGGCACCATCACCACCTGGATCGGAGCGAGTCTGGGGGGCAATACGAGGCCGTTGTTGTCGGAGTGCGCCATGATGAGGGCGCCCATCAGGCGGGTCGATACGCCCCACGAAGTGGCCCACACGTATTCGAGTTTGCCGTCTTTGTCAGTGAATTGCACGTCAAACGCTTTGGCGAAATTCTGCCCCAGAAAGTGCGAGGTGCCGCTTTGCAGGGCTTTGCCGTCTTGCATCAGGGCTTCGATGGTGAGGGTGTCTTCGGCGCCGGCGAAGCGCTCGGTTTCGCTTTTGTGCCCCACCACCACGGGCACCGCCATCCATTGTTCGGCGAAATCGGAATAGACGCCGATCATCTTTTGGGCCTCAGCTTCGGCTTCGTCGCGGGTGGCATGGGCGGTGTGCCCCTCTTGCCACAGGAATTCAGCGGTGCGCAGGAAGAGCCGGGTGCGCATCTCCCAGCGCACGACGTTGGCCCACTGGTTGCACAGGATGGGCAGGTCGCGGTAGGACTGTATCCAGTTCTTATAAGTGTTCCATATGATGGTCTCGGAAGTGGGGCGCACGATGAGCTCCTCTTCGAGTTTGGCCTCGGGGTCGACGACCACGCCGCCGCCGTTGGGGTCGTTCTTGAGGCGGTAGTGGGTCACCACGGCGCACTCCTTGGCGAAGCCTTCGACGTGTTTGGCCTCTTTCGACAGGAAAGATTTGGGGATGAACAACGGGAAATAAGCGTTGACGTGCCCGGTCTCTTTGAACATGGTGTCGAGGGCGGCCTGCATTTTCTCCCAGATAGCGTAGCCGTAGGGTTTGATGACCATGCAGCCGCGCACGGCGGAGTTTTCGGCCAGCCCGGCCTTGATGACCAGGTCGTTGTACCATTTGGAATAGTCGTCTTCGCGGACGGTGAGTTCTTTGAGTTCCTTTGCCATAATTGTGTTGGGGTTGCGGCCGTTGTTGCCATAATCCCGCCCGGGGAGGGTACGTTGCCGTACCGCATCCCGGGGGATCCCGGGCGCAGGGCGGGGCGCGGCCCCGGGAGGCAATCTGCATCCGGGGGCACAAATATAGGCATTTTATTCAGTTAATTATTTAACTTTGTGATGTCTGTGCCGTCCAATAAGCAAAGGCCGGACAGCCCAGGCCCCAACCTAATCCACACCACTATGAAACGTCAATTATTAACCATAGCGCTGGCCCTCGCGGCAAGCACGGGGACGCTCCGCGCCCAGTACGACGACGACCTGTACGGCGCACCCCGCAAGGCGAAAACCACGACTACCAAGTCGACCTACGGAACCACCTACGGCACGACGACCACCACGCAGGAACCGGCGGCGGCCACGTCTCAGGATGCGGGATATTATTCGCCAGGCACTTCGTCGTCGTACGGTAATACCGTGCCGACATACAACAGCGCTCAAAACGACGCCGCCGACGAGGCCGTGAGGAACGGCGAACTGATACTCTCGTACGAGGCCTCGCTCGAACGGCGCCTGACCGCTTACCGGAATTACACGAACCTCGGCGACGACTTCTACAACCTGCAGTCGCAATATATCGGGTTCCTGAAGCAAAAATACGACATGGCCTATTATAACGTGGTGGCCATCGGCAACGAAACGTGGGTCGAGCCGCGCTACATCAGTTCGATCTTCGACGGCAGCAACGCTGTGGCCGGAATCAAGTACAACGGGCCGAAAGCCGGCACCACCAAAGTCTACATCACCGTCAACAGCGCCCCCTACTGGAACTGGGGGTGGGGCATCAGCTACAGCTGGGGCGGCGGATATTGGGGGTCCCCCTACTACCGCGGCTACTGGGGCTACCCGTATTACAATAGCTGGAGCGGCCCGTGGTGGTCGGGCCCCTACTGGGGAGGCTATTACCCGCCGTATTGGGGGGGATACTATCCGCCCTACTGGGGTGGAGGCTACTACCCGCCCTATTACCCCGGAGGAGGAGGCTACTACCCGCGTCCCTACGGCCCCTATTACGGACGGCCCGTGGTGTACGGTAACGGCGGGCGTTACCCCTATAACTACAACTCGGCCCCCTATGGCCGGCCCACACAAGGCGGAGGCTCCGGCGGATCGGGAAGCGCCCCCGGCGGACGGCCGACCACGACCGGGCACCGCTCGGGCGACGGCATGAACGTACCGCAAGGCGGCAACCCGGGAATCCCCGGACGCCGCGGCGATGCCACGACACCCGCAGGAGGAAACACCCCGGGCACCCGCGACGGATCGGCACCGGCCACCGCAGGCGGAGGCGGAGGACGCCGCACCGACACTCCCCCGGCCACACGCCAGGAAGGCACCCAGCAACCCCAAGGGGGAACCACCACTTATCCCGGAACCGTAAACACCCCCGAACGCCGCGGAACCGCCCCGGCCAACACGCAGCAGCCGGTTCCCACCCGGAACCAGCCCGCGCCATCGGGCCGGCGCGAAGGCGCTCCGGTGAGCACACAACAACCCGTGCCCACGCGTACCGGTTCGCCGGTACCCGCGGCACGCGAAAGCGTCCCGGCAAGGCGCGAAACACCTCCGGCCGGGACTTCCTCGCCGGGATCCTATTCGCCCCCCACACGGAGCCAGCCTGCACAATCTCCCGCGCCCGCAAGGCGCGAAAGCAGCCCCTCGACAACCACCTACAGTACGCCGACCCGCAGTTCCTCGCCATCACCGAGCAGCAGCGGAGGCTACAGCCCGGGCAGCAGCTCCGGCGGAGGAAGTTACGGCGGAGGCGGACGCAGCTCCGGAGGCGGTGTCTCGGGCGGAGGCGGAGGCGGACGCAGATAACCTCTTTTGGAACAGTAAATCCCGCACGTAAAAGGATGCCCTGCCTACATCGCGCAGGGCTCCTTGGCGGGGCAGACATAAACCCCGGCAAAAACACAAATCCGAACCGATGATTATGAAAAAAAATATACTTGCCCTCGCGGCAACACTCCTGACCGCAGGAACAGCCGTGGCCCAAGGCCCCTCGGAACTGTTACGGTTCTCAAACTACAACTACGGCATCGCCACCGCCCGCACCGCCGGGATGGGCGGCGCCTTCACCTCGCTGGGCGCCGACTTCCTGTCGATGAGCCTCAACCCCGCCGGGATCGCCATGTACAAACAGGGCGAAGCCGGAGTGTCGTTCGGCGTGCGCTGGTCGGACAGTAAAAACAACTACATGGGGCAAGGCGGCGACGTGTTCACCAAGGACAACCGCACCACCTTCAACATCAGCAGCGCCGGGGTCGCCTATGCGCGCAAAAACTTCGCCTTCGGGATCGGCATGAACCGGCTGGCCGACTTCAACTCGCGCAGCAATCCGGAAGGCTATGGCGAATATTACTCGATCCATGACATGTTCGCCGACCAGCTCTACGGTATCCCCGCCGGCGACATCGGCATGGACTACAGCTACAGCGCCTTCTACCGCTACGGACCGGGCTACTGGGGCGCCATCCTCAGCTACCAGAACTACGGCGTAGACCCCATTGCGGGGACTAACCCCCAAGAATACACGCCCGCGAACTACATCATGTCGGGAGCGGTCATGTACCCGTCGCTGTACCGCAAGACCGAAGGAGCGATCAACGAATACACCATCTCGGCCGGATATAACGTCCGCGACGTGTTCTACATCGGCGCCACGCTCGGCATCCAGGACATCTACTACAACCAGTTCGACACTTACACCGAATACACCGAGAACAACCATGGCATCGGCCTGTACGACAATACGGTCTACCATAAGAACCTGCGCCAGAGCGGTGCCGGGGTCAACCTGAAAGTAGGGATGACCCTGCGTCCCGTGTCGTGGTTCCGTATCGCGCTGGCCTACCACTCGCCCACCTGGACGTCAATGAGCGAAGAATACGACGCCGATATGACCCTGTGGCATTTCACCGCTACCGGAAGCGACTATTACTACGCCGAATCGGCTATCTATGCCGACGACTACAGCCTGCGCTCAAGCTCGCGCCTGCTGGCCGGGCTGTCGTTCACGCTCGGTAAGTTCGGGATGCTCTCGGCCGACTACGAACGCGTGTGGTACAACAACATCCAGTATACATCGGGCAACTTCGGCTACGAAAACGCAGCAACGGCCGCCACCTTTAAACCCGTGGACAATTTCCGATTCGGGATCGAACTGCGCCCGGTGGAGAACCTCTACCTGCGCGGCGGCTACGGCTTCAGCTCGGAGCTCTACCAGAGCCCCTCACTCGACGAATACGGCAAACTGCAACAGTTCTCGGCAGGCATCGGCTACCGCAACCGCCGGTTCAGCGTCGACCTGGCCTATGTAAACTACACCCAGAAACTGCAGCCCTACAAACTCTTCGACAACTATTCGGCCGTGTACGACCATACCATCGCCACCGAAGGCACGGTATACACCAAGCTGAACAACAACAATATCATCGCCACGGTAGCCGTGCGTTTCTAATGCGGCGCCAAAGACGCCTCTCCAACCGGGTAGTGCCCGAACCGTATGGCCAGGCACTCCGGTAACGGAAACAGCAGCCATATAAGGAGCCGTAAGGTTCCTGTGCACAGCCGTACGGGTTCTGACATGTCATCCTGAGGCGGCAGCCGGAGTATCCCGCCCGGGGGAGATACCAAAACTCGCAAAAGGTCCTCCGACTGCCGCCCCAGGATGAAACCTACAGAACAGTCTGTGCATGAAAGCCTTGTCGTAATTCCAAATCAAAAGATAACACACGTACGATGAATTCCTTCGGACATACCCTCAGGATCAGCATTTTCGGCGAGTCGCACGGCCCCCAGATCGGTATCGTGATCGACGGCGTGCCGCCCGGTATCGCTTTGGCCGAAACCGACCTGACGCCCGACATCGACCGCCGCCGCAGCGGAGCCCCCGGCACCACGCCCCGCAAAGAGAGCGACCGGCCTCGCATCGTCAGCGGCCTGTTCAGCGGGCACACCACCGGAGCCCCCATCGCCATCCTGTTCGAAAACCAGAACACCCGCTCCGAAGACTACGCCGCCTTCCGGCAACAGCCGCGTCCCTCGCACGCCGACCTCACCGGAAGCGTCAAATTCGGCGGATACAACGATCCGCGCGGCGGAGGACACTTCTCAGGACGCATCACCCTGCCTCTGGTGGCCGCCGGAGCCATCGCAAAACTCATTTTGCGCAACCTCGCGCCGCAAGCCCGCATCGAAGCGCACATCACCGCACTCGGCGGCGTGGCCGTATCCGGGCCCGAGGAATACACCGCCGTTCTGGCCGACGCCGTCGCCGGGCTGGACTCGGTGGGAGGTATCGTGGAATGCACCGCCACCGGTCTGCCCGCAGGACTGGGCGAACCCTTCTTCGACTCGGCCGAGTCGCTGCTGGGGCATGCCGCTTTCGCCATTCCAGGCGTGCGCGGTATCGAGTTCGGCAGCGGGTTCGCCGCAGCAGCCATGCGCGGCAGCCAGCACAACGACCCCATCGCCGGCGCCGACGGACACACCGCCACCAACCATGCGGGAGGTATCAACGGCGGGATCACCAACGGGAACCCCCTCGTGTTCCGGATCGCCGTGAAACCTACCGCAAGCATCGGCCGCGAACAGCAAACCTACAATTTCGCGAGCGGGAAAACCGAATCCCTCGTGGTGCAGGGCCGCCACGACGCTGCCATCGTACTGCGGGTACCCGTGGTCGCCGAAGCGGTCACGGCCCTCGTGTTGGCCGACCTGCTGATGCGAAAATGAGGGGATTGTGAAATATAAGCGGAATTCATTACCTTTGCACGACAAATTCGCCAGGAATTTTGAACCCGGAAGAGGCATATATTATTGATTTCAAAGGGCTTACCATAGGCGTAGGCGTTGCCGAAATGCTATTGGGGGACGACTTTTTCGCCCTCTGGCCCGAATCCGGGATCGAACACGGCACCGTCCGCGTAAAAGCCGAGGTCCGCAAACGGACGGCCACACAGGCCACCGTAGCGCTGGAAATCGAGGCCACCGTGACGCTCACCTGTGACCGTTGCCTCGAACCGTTCGACGCCGAAGTCAGCTTCCGCGGAGAACCCGCCGCCCTGATGACCGAAACACCCCCCGAAGACGAAGACGGCGAAACGCTCTGGATCGACCCCGCCACCGGGAAACTCGACCTCGGACAATATATTTACGAAAGCGTGATGCTCAGCCTGCCTATCCGGCGCGTACACCCGCACATCGAAGATTGCGACCCCGAGATGCTCAAACGCTTCAGTATCGTCAGCGAACAGGAGTTCGACGCCATCGAAGCCGGGGCCGGAGCCACCACCATCGGCGACCGCCTGGCCTCCGCCGAATCCGCTGAAGAGGAGACAGGAGAGGAAAGATAATTACCGGAACGGCGGACCCACCGCAGCCCCCCCCCGATATACAGCAAGAAAAACAAAGAAAATAACGATAGACCATGGCACATCCTAAACATCGAATTTCATCGACCCGCCGCGACAAACGCCGCACCCACTACAAAGCCGAAGCCCCCACGCTGGCCACCTGCTCGAACTGCGGCGCCACGGTGCTCTACCACCGCGTATGCCCCGAATGCGGTTTCTACCGCGGCAAACAAGCCATCGAAGTAAAGGCCCAGTAGTCACTCCGCTAACAGGCTCCACCTGCGCTTACGGCCCGAAACCGAACAAGCCGATGAACGCACCACAGAGAAAATAAACGAACGGAAAATCCCCCTGCCGGCCACGGAGAAGGGGGAATTTTCGCATAAAAACAAACGCGATATGAGAATAGCGATCGATGCTATGGGAGGAGATTATGCGCCCGGCGTTGTCGTCGAAGGCGCACTGGCCGCCCTCGCAGAATTCGCAAACGGTAATACCCTCGTGCTCTACGGAAACCCCGAAAGCATCAAGGCACACCCGCAGGCCGCCGAATTGCTCGCCTCGCCCCGCGTGGAACTGGTCGCCACCACCGAAACCATCGAAATGGGCGACCATCCGGCAAAAGCATTCGCCGCCAAAACCGATTCGAGCATCACCGTCGCCTTCGGCCACCTGAAGGCCGGAAAAATCGACGCGCTGGCCAGCGCCGGGAACACCGGGGCCATGATGGTCGGATGCATGATGGCCGTCGGGCAGATCGAAGGAGTGATCCGTCCCGCCATCGCCACCGCATTCACCGCCGCCACCGGCAAACCCGTGCTCCTGCTCGACGCAGGCCTCAACGCCGACTGCAAACCCGAAGTGCTCGTGCAATACGGCACCCTGGGCAGCATCTACGCCCAAAATGCTTGCGGCGTCAGCAATCCGCGCGTGGCCCTGCTCAACATCGGCGAAGAACCCGAGAAAGGCAATCTGGTAGCCAAAGCCACCCACCCCCTGATGGCCGAAGCCGGAGCCCGCGGCGAATACAACTTCGTCGGCAACATCGAAGGCAAAAGCCTGCTATCGGGCACCGTGGCCGACGTGGTGGTCTGCGACGGGTTCATGGGCAACACCCTGCTCAAAACCCTCGAAGGTTTCTTCGACGTAGTGGTCGCGAAAAACTCGGGAGGTAACCCGGTCATCGACAGCCTGAACTACGAAAACGTGGGGGGAACCCCCGTGCTCGGCATCAACTCGACGGTCATCATCGGGCACGGACGCTCGTCGGCCAAAGCGGTCAAGAACATGATCCTCGCCGCCGAACGTACCGCCACGGCCGACCTGACCCCAAAATTCCGCAAAGCATTTTCACACAATGGATAAAAAAATAACCGCCGCTATCACCGGCGTAGGCGCATACCTGCCCGAATACATCCTCGACAACGACGAACTCAGCCACATGGTCGACACCTCGGACGAGTGGATCATGAGCCGGATCGGGATCAAAACCCGCCACATCCTCAAAGGCGAAGGCATGGGCACCTCGTACATGGCCGAACGCGCCGTGAACGAACTGCTCGAAAAAACAGGTACCGACCCGATGGACGTGGACATGGTGATCTGCGCCACCGTGACCCCCGACATGATGTTCCCCAGCACCGCCGTGCAGGTGGCCGACAAATGCGGCATGAAGAAAGCCTTCGGCTACGACCTGCTCGCCGCCTGCAGCGGCTTCATCTTCGGACTGGTCACCGCCTCGAAGTTCATCGAAACCGGTACCTACAAGAAAATCGTGGTCGTCGGCGGCGACAAAATGTCGTCGATCATCAACTACGAAGACCGCGCCACCTGTCCCATCTTCGGCGACGGTGCAGCAGCCGTGCTCGTCGAGCCCAACACCGAGGGGCTGGGCGTCGCCGACTCGATCCTGCACTCCGACGGCGCAGGCGCGCAATACCTCTACCTCAAAGGCGGAGGATCGGCCTACCCAGCCTCGCACGAGACCGTCGACAACGGCTGGCACTACGTCTACCAGGAGGGACAACCCGTGTTCAAGGCCGCCGTGTCGAACATGGCCGACACCTCGCTCGAACTGATGCGCCGAAACGAACTCACCCCCGAAAACGTCCGCTACTTCGTGCCCCACCAGGCCAACATGCGGATCATCGACGCCGTGGCCAAACGGATGCAGATCCCCGTCGAGCGTTGCATGATCAACATCGAGCACTATGGCAATACCACCGCCGGCACCATTCCGCTCTGCCTGTGGGACTACGAGACCCGACTCCACAAGGGCGACAACCTGATCCTGGCCTCGTTCGGCGGCGGGTTCACCTGGGGCGCCGTCTACCTCAAGTGGGCCTACGACGGCGACATAATGGCCAAGTAGAGCCTCGACCGGCATTACACCCGGAGCCTATTGGGAGAAAGGGCCGGGAGAATGCGCAGTTTTTTAATTAAAATGCCCGGTGTATATTTGTACCAAATGCCACCGGGCATATATTTATTTGGCCGCATAGTTCAAGGGATAGAACGGAAGTTTCCTAAACTTTAAATACAGGTTCGAGTCCTGTTGTGGCTACAAGGGGTCCCGTTTTCGTGCATCGGAAGTACAGCCCCGGATCCGCATCATCCTTCGTCCCACTCAGGATGACAGTAAAGAAGAGGTGCTGACAGCACACCCACCGATAGAGATACGAAGCCCCTTCATCCAAGACCCCAAAAACCCATCAGAAATCCATGAAAAAAATAATCCTCATGCTCGGCATCGTCGCCCTGGCGACAGGCTGCAGCTCGTACAGCATCAACGAAAGCACCCTGAGCGCCGGTTCCAAAGTCTTGCAAGCCGCCACCCTCACCGACGCCCAGATCAACGAGTACGTCAAGGAATACGTCACCTATTCCGACCAGCAAAACACCGTTTGCCCCGCCGACGACCCTTACACCCTGCGCCTGCAACGCATCATCGCCCCCGTCAAAAACGAAGTGGCGAACTACAACTTCAAAGTCTACCGCACCAACGAAGTCAACGCCTTTGCCTGCGCCGACGGCAGTATCCGTGTCTACACCGGCCTGATGGACCTGATGGCCGACAACGAGGTGCTCGGCGTGATCGGACACGAGATCGGACACGTGGTAAACAAAGACACCAAGGACGCCTTCCGCACCTCCCTGCTCACCTCGGCCCTGCGCGACGGAGCGGTATCGACAGGCGGTACTGTGGCCGCACTCACCAGCTCTCAGCTCGGTGACCTGGCAGAAAGCCTGGCCAACGCCAAATATTCGCGCAAACAGGAAACCGAAGCCGACGATTTCGGTTACGGCTTCCTCAAATCGCACGACGTGAACCCCTGGGGCATGGCCATGGCCTTCGAGAAACTGAAACAAGCCTCGGGCGGCTCCGCCACCCCGGCCTCGGCGATCCAGCTCTGGTTTTCGTCGCACCCCGACACCGACGCCCGCATCAAACGCATGAGCGAACGCGCCACTGCCGACGGTTTTGTCCGCCCGGCCGCCCAATAAACCCACACACCACATCCACACCCATGGAAAATCCAACCCTCGCCACCGTCCATTTTTACAGGACCAAAAACATATGGGGATTTGCAGTCCAGCCCAAACTACGCATGAATGGTGATCCGATCTCGACCATAAAATGGAACTGGAGAAAAACCATTACCATACCTCCCGGTGCCTATGGCTTCTCGGCCAAAACCGAAGCGACCAGAGAGATCGAACTCCAGGTGGAAGCAGGGAAAGAATACTACGTCCGGTGCGCCATGAGAATGGGACTTCTGGTGGGGCGTATTAAATTCATACCGGAAACCGCCGAACAAGCTCAGCAGAGAATGAGCAAATTACGCGCAGAACAATAACCAATACCAAACCCGACAATGAAAAAAATCATGCTTATGGTGGGTATCGCCCTTGCGGGCATCGCCACCAGCCAGGCCCAGATCAAGATCAACACCAAAGCCGTGGGCGCCGCCGTGAAGGCCGCCCAGGCTGTTACGCTCACCGACGCCCAACTTGAAGCGTATGTCAAAGAATACGTGAAATGGCTCGACGAACACAACCCCATCTGCGAGCCCGACGATTACTACGCCATGCGCCTCGACACGATCATCGCCCCGCTCAAGAACATCGAAGGGCTTAACTTCAAAGTCTACCGCGTGGTCGACGTCAATGCGTTCGCCTGCGCCGATGGCAGCATCCGCGTGATGGCCGGCCTGATGGAGGTGATGAGTAACGAGGAGATTCTCGGCGTGATCGGCCACGAGATCGGCCACGTGCGCAACAAAGACACCAAAGCCGCTTTCAAAACCGCGCTGCTGGCCTCGGCCCTGCGCGACGGCGTGAGTTCGCAGGGAGGCACTGCCGGCCAACTGTCCGATTCGCAATTCGGCGAACTGGGCGAAGCGCTGACCAACTCGCAGTTCTCGCAGACCCAGGAAAATAACGCCGACGATGCCGGTTATGAACTGCTGAAAGCCCAGGGCGTGAACCCGTGGTACATGGCCATGGCTTTCGAATCGCTCCAGCGGCTCAGCGAAGAAGCCGGCGCCGGCAAAAGCAGCACGGTGCAAAAGGCCTTCTCGTCGCACCCCGATACCCCGGCCCGCATCAAGCGTATGGCAGCCAAAGCCACCGCCGACGGTTTCGAACGTCCTGCCGCCCGATAATCCTCCGGCGGCAACCTCGCAAAGTCGAAGGGTCGGCCTGTACTCGCACAGGCCGGCCCTTCGATTTTTTGCGTACCTTGTGGGTGTATCATTAACTCCAAAAACAACCAACCATGAAAATAGATGTCTATACCAAGATCGTACTGACGGCGATCGCCGTGTGCCTCGCCGTGCTGACCCTGAACCAGATTTCGGTGATCCCCGGTGCCAGGGCCGAACAGCATACCGCCGCCGAACCGCAAAGCTACGGGTCGTCGGGCCCGATTGACGTACGGATCGTGGGGGTGGGTATGAATGTCAAAGTACCGGTGACTATCGACGGTCGCGGCTACGGTTTCACGCTGCCGGTCAGCATCGACAATGTGACGAAAACGATCCCCGTGAAGGTCGAGAATAGCTATATCTATACAAAGTCCTATTGACAGCCAGAATCTTCGTATTAGATTATGGAACTCGCCCTGGCGGCATTTCACTTATAAGTGAAATTTTAATATCTTTGTTATCTCTTTACCCATCATAATTTGGAATTTGAGATTGTCGAAATAACAGAACTATCTGGATCAAAGGCTAAAATCTATACGGTTTTACCTTTAGATACCGATTCGACCTTGTTTGATAATTTTATTGAAACGTATCGACAATTATACCCAGCTGAAATTCGTTCTATAGCCGAAAGGTTAATGTTGATGGGTAATGAATATGGGGCTCAAGAATATTTCTTTAAGCATAACGAAGGCAGGCCAGGAGATGGTGTTTCCGCCTTATTCGATCTGCCAGGCAAACACCTTAGGCTATATTGTATAAGGTATGGTTCTTGTACCATTATCCTTGGAAGCGGAGGGCCAAAAACAACCCGGACATACAATGAAGACCCTGTTCTAAACACTGCGGCAACAACGTTAAGCTACGTTTCGGAGATCATAACATCGGCGATCAAAGAAAAAGAAGTTAAAATTGACAGCGACGGGAATCTTGTCGGAAAGTTGATCTTCAAACCCGAAGAATATGAATAATAAAAAGGCCAGAATAATATCCTTATCACAATTTAAGGACGTCGTGGATACTAATTCCGTAACATTTCAAGAAACGAAACGAAAGATGCGTTTCGCTTACGTGCTTGCTGATGTCCTTCGCGCTAAAGGGTTATCCAAATCCGACTTTGCAAGACTCACTGGCAAATCACAATCTTTGATTTCCCGGTGGCTCAGCGGAACCCATAATCCAACAATGGACACAATAACCAATATAGAGCATATATTGGGCGTAAACATCTGGAATAGGATTGGAGAAGTATCTTCTTTGCAACCAGGAGATGGCATCATTGTAATCACACAAAGCTATCATGATACTCCGGCCAGAAATTACCAATACAGGAAGTCTGACAATACATCTGACTACCAGTCATGCAGGTATTATTCTTAATCAGTTCCAATAACTCAAAAACATGAATATAGATGTAAATATAGAATTGTCGAGTATCCATGAATTAAATCATGAATATTCGCCGCAAGGATTGAAAAAGATTAACCCGAAAGATCTTTCTGTTTCCACGTCTTTCAGGCTATCCCAGGCTAAGGGGTCAATTCTGCCTATTGACTTACGGGTTACTTATGAAGTAAATAAGATCGAGGCTCCAATTTCCATTATAGAAATGAGCTTTGATTTTCACATTGATAAGTTAGATGAAATTCTCGTAGCTTCCGACAACAAGCAGTCCATAAAATTCAATGTCGATATTATCCCTGATCTTATTGCTATTGCGTGCGATACTATGAGGGGAATTGTATTTGAGAAGAATAAAGGAACAATCTTAGAAAAGTTTATACTTCCGCTGAGGGACTATAAATCAGATATGGGAAAACACAAGAAAAAATAATCTATCCCGAACCAAGCAATATACAATAAAGAAACTCCAGAACTAGCTAATTGTTCTGGAGTTTCTTGCATACATATTATGCCTCGCCGAGCTTAAGTTCGACCTCGCGCTTGAAGTCGCTGAACACGTTCATGTAGTTCATGAAGGCGTCGTAGGGCGACTCGTAGGGAGTGAAGTAGCTGTGTACGTCGCCGTCGGAGAACCATTTGGTACACATGTAATAGAAGTGGTCGGAGCTCTGCAGGGCGTGCCACACGCGGGTCATGCCCGGATCGCCGAGGCGTTCTACTTTCTCGCGCAGGGCGTTCAGTTTGCCGAAGGCTTCGTCTTGCAGTTCGTTGCCGAGCCAGGCGGTAATGTCGCGCTCCTCGTCGGCCCACGAGATGGGATGAGGCACGTGGAGCACCGATACGGGATCGTGCGTGGCGGCCACTTCCGAGGGGGTCTGCATGGCGAAGTCGGGCGACGAGGCGGCAATGCCGCGCAACAGGTGTTTCATGAAATCGAAGATACCGGTCGAGGCGTTCTGGTGTTCGCCGAAAGTTTCGTAATCCATAAAGAGGTTCACGATCTCGCCGTCCTGCTCGCCGAGCCAACCGAGGTATTTCTCGGCGGTGAGGGGATATTCGCTCCAGTCGCGGTCGGAAAAGCGGAAGGCGATGTCGTCGCTCAGCTTGAAGTTGCGCAACAGGATTTTCTGGTCCTGGCAGATGGCGTTGGCATACACGAAGTTGGGACTTTTCCAGCCGAGGATGTGACGGGCGCCTTCGGTCAGGATGGTCTTGAAGCCGAGCGCGTAGACCATCTCGCCAATGCCGTCGCTGTAGATGAGCTCGGTGTTGCGGAAAGCCGTGGGACGCACGCCGAAGTGCTCTTCCATGGCATCGGAGTGCAGGCGCACCTGGCGCTCGAACTCTTCGCGGCTGGTGAGCGAGGCGAGCGAGTGGGCGTAGGTTTCGCCCAACAACTCGACGTTGCCGGTGTTAACCAGGCGGCGGAAGCTCTCAAGGGCTTCGGGGGCGTAGAGTTGCATCTGCTCAAGGGCGGTACCGGAGATCGAGAGCGATATGCGGATCGCGGAACCGTGTTTCCCGATGGCTTTCATCAGCAGTTCGTTCATCGGGAGGTAGCACTCGGCGGCCACTTTCTCCATGATGCTGCGGTTCAGGAAGTCGTCGAAGTAGAAGTGGTCTTTGCCCATGTTGAAGAAGCGGTAGCGCTTCAGGCGGAAGGGCTGGTGTACCTGGAAGTATAGATTCAAGCTTTTCATCTCAGAAGAGTGTATATGCGTTAGCGGGGTTGGGCAGACGTCGGGGCGTCTGTGAGGTATTACAATTTCTGTGCCTTTACGGGACGGGTGCATCCGTACGCCGGGTGATTCGCCCTTGAGGCGGACAAGGGTTGCACGAGATTCTGGCGGACAAAAGGGTCCCTATTCTTTGACGACCGACTCGTAGACGGCCTGCACGTGGCGGGCGGCGTTGTCCCACTTGAGGGTGGTGACTTCTTCCTGCCCTTTGGTGGTGAACATACTCGACAGGGCGGGATACCTGACCAGGCTGTAGATGGCGTCGGCCATGGCGTCGACGTCCCAGTAGTCGACTTTCACGGCGTGGTCTAATACTTCGGCGACACCGGACTGTTTCGAGATGATCACCGGCACGTTCGAGCGCATCGCTTCGAGGGGCGAGATACCGAAGGGCTCGGACACCGAAGGCATGATATAGACGTCGCTAAGGGCGAACATGCGCTGCACTTCGTCGCCTTTGAGAAATCCGGTGAAGTGGAAACGGTCGGAGATGCCAAGCTTGGCCACACGGCGCACCACATGGGACAGCATGTCGCCGCTGCCGGCCATGACGAAGCGGACGTTAGGCAGCCGTTTCAATACTTTGGCGGCGGCTTCGACGAAGTAGTCGGGGCCTTTCTGGTAGGTGATCCGGCCGAGAAAGGTGACGATCTTGTCGTCGACGCCGCGCTCTTCTTCACCGCCCTCCTGGGCTTTGAAGCGGACGCCGTTGTGGACGGTCACCACTTTGTCGGGGGCGACGCCGTAGCGTTCGATCACGGTGTTGCGGGTGAGGTTGCTCACTGCGATCACGCGGTCGGCGGCATGCATCCCGGTGCGTTCGATGTCGTAGACGACGGTGTTGACATTCTCGCCGCTACGGTCGAATTCAGTGGCGTGCATATGTACCACCAAGGGCTTGCCGCTCACGCGTTTGGCGGCGATGCCGGCGTAGTAGGTGAGCCAGTCGTGGGCGTGGATCACGTCGAATTGGCCTTCGTTCTCTTTGGCTACCTGGGCGGCGACCATGGCGTAGCGCGCGACCTCTTCCATGAGGTTGGCGCCATACTTGCCGCTGAAGTTGTAGCGGGCCTTCCAGGGGTCGGGGCTGGTGCGGGTTTCGGTCTGTTTTTCGAAGGTTTTGAGCTGTTCGGTATACTCTTCGGGTGAGAGGTAGGGCACGAGGTTGGAGTTGATCTGGATGAAGGTGAGTTGTTTCCAGAATTCGTCTTCGGTGGTTGTCCCGCCGTAGGGAACCTCGACGTCGGAGGCGTTCTGTATGCGCAGGAAGCGCTGGTCTTCGTCGCCGTAAGCCTTGGGCACCACGAAGATGACTTGCGTGCCGAGCTTGGCCAGTCCGCGTGTCAATCCGTAGCAGGCCGTACCGAGGCCGCCGGCGATGTGGGGAGGGAATTCCCATCCGAACATTAGTACTCTCATAGTATTTCTCGTTTTTTATCTTCCTTCTATAATGCTATCCCGAGCCGAAGCTGCGAGGAACGGAGCAGGCGCGGGCCAAGCCCTTAGCCAGCATCTCACAAGGCCATTCTCGGTTCATGGGAAAATCACCGGGGTGCGCCGGCGCACTTACCCGTGGACCAGGCGGCTGATCTCAAGCAGGGCGGCCACGCTCGGGGCATAGGACATGGCGCCGCACGCTTCGTGGGGGGCGTCGCCGTCGTAGGCTTCGGGCACCGAACCGATGATGTAGTTCAGCATGTCTTCTTCGAACCCGGCTAGGATCTCTTCGGCTTGAGGGGCGAAACCGGGGCCGTGCACCGAATAACCGGCGCGCACGTAGTGTTCGAGAAGCCAAGGATAGGCGGTACCCTGGTGGGCGGCTTCGTTGCGGCACCACTGGTCGCCACGGCAGTGCCCCTGGTAGCAGGGGTGGTCGGGGCTGAGGGTCCGGATGCCGCGCGGGGTGAGTAGCCGGGAACTTACGACCTGCAGGATGCGCTGGCGGCGTTCGAGGCCGAGCGGCGTGTAGGCGAGCGAGCAGGCGATGAGCTGGTTGGGACGCACCTCGCGGCTCTGCCAGCCGCCACGGACGTGGTCGGCCAGATAGTCGTCGCCTTCGAGCCAGAAGGTGGCCAGGAAGTTGTCGGCGATCCGCGAGGGGAATTCCCCCCACCGGTCGGCGAAGGCGCGGTCGCCGTTCTCTTGCGCCAGGTGCAGGGCATAGCAAACGGCATTGTACCACAAGGCGTTGACCTCGACGGCGAAACCGCTCCTGCGGGTGACGGGGGCGCCGCCGTTCACGGCATTCATCCAGGTGAGCGGAAAGCTGTCGAGCTCGGCCCAGATCAGGCCGTTCTCGGCCATATGGATGTAGTCGCCGTCGCCGAGACCCGCGCGGTAGGCTTCGAGGATCTCTTTCATCGCGGCGCCGTAGCGTTGCCAGATGGCCTCTCCTCCGAGGTTGCGCTCAAGTTGCTGTAGGGTGTGAAAGAACCAGAGTTGGGTATCGGCTGCAAAGTGTGTGCCGAAGATGCCCCGGTTGAGCCGTCCGACATGGCGGTCGAGAATGTCGGCGCATTGTTCGGTGAGCCCCTGCGTGAGGGTGATGCCGGCCAGCGAGATAAAGGTTTCGCGCGAACGGGCGTTGTACCAGGGATAGCCGGCTTTCATCGAGTCTTCGCCTTTACGGTGCACGAGGAACTGGCGGGCCGAATGGAACAGCGCGGGCAGGAATTCGGTCTTGACGCTGCGGCGCGACACTTCCCGGTCGAAGCGTTCGGCCAGGGTGTCGGGGTTTGCCTCGGCGGTCGAACCGCTGAAAACAACACTTTCGCCTTTGGCGATGTCGAACTCGAAGTAACCGGTGGTCATCAGGTCTTCGTGGGCGGGATAGCCGCGGCGGACTTCTTCGAGGTATTCGAAGCGGTGATACCAGTCGGGGGCGATCACGAAGCGGGATTCTTTGCTGAGCTGCATGTGCAGCCAGGGATATTGAGGATAGAGGCGGTTGCGCACACCGCCGGGGATACGGACGGAACGGCCATCGGCCTCGCGGTTCTCGTGGCTCAGGGCGTGGCGGCTGCGGAAAGCCAGGAAGGGCCTCAACCGGAGGCGGGTGTCGGATTTGGCTTCGAGCAGGGTGTAGCGGATCAGGAGTTGTTCGCTGGTGTGCACCCACAGGAGCTCTTTGCGGAGCAGCACTCCGCCCACGCGGTAGGTGATGGTGGGCGTGGGGGTATAGGCGAAATCGACGATGTATTTGTGGCCCCGGGGTTCGTAGCTACCGGGGAAGCGGTGGATGGCGAGGTTGAACTCTTGGTCGTGCTGGATCACGGTCTCGTCGAGCGAGCTGAGCAGCACGAAATCGTCGTCGCCCAGCCCTTCGACGGGGCAGACCATCAGGCCGTGGTACTTGCGGGTGTTGCAGCAGACGATGGTGGTATTCATGTATCCACCCGCGCGGTTGGTGCTGAGCACTTCGCGCTGGAGCGAATATTCGAGGTTGCCGAGGGCTTGCTTGTTGAACTGGAGGAGTGACATAGGTTTTCGGTGTTATGTCGGAGGTATGCGAATCGGAGTGTTGTTCTTCGCATTAAATCTAAGAATTTTTAATGGATTACGCAAATTTCCGCATTATTTTTCATGCAACTACAGCGCTTTCGCGCAAGGTATTCCTCGGAAATAGCTGTAAATGCGGGGGTTGCAAGAACCCAGAACAGCCAGAAATAAAACAAAGCCGGGCGCTTATATAAGCGCCCGGCTGGCTATAGGAATGAATTGATTAATAATGATTACAGGAAACAGCGCGCTACTATCGTATCTTTTTCCCAGTCCCCCTACAAGAGACACATTGGTGTTTTTCACCATAAAGTACGTAGTAGCCCTTCCCGTTGCAGTCTTCACATCCCGGCTCCGGAAATGGCGTGTATTGAAGCGGCGGACTTGAAGAAGAGGAGGAAGAGGAAGGCGAACTTGTGGTGTAACTCGATCCACCGCTGCCTAAAGCAAGGAATACAAAGACTGCAATCAGCGAGATATGTAAAAGAGAGTTACCTATTTTCATAAACCATGATTGTCGTTAAATATACCCTCTCCCTGCACAGACCCCACAGGATTTCTTTATAACACGAGGTAAATCGCCCGTTTCACGATTACCCGGTATTATTGTTTCGGTATAACCAACTCCATCACATGCACTGCATTTTATAGAGGAAGGAGAAGATGGGGAAGAATAACCAGACGAGCTCGATGACGAGCCCGTAGTATAGCTCGAACCTCCGCTGCCTAAAGCAAAAAAAGCGAAACCCGCAATCAGCGAGATTTGCAAAATGAAATTAGTGTATCTTTTTTCCATACGATCAGAAATGTTAAAAGGGTTATCAAATACGCTAGTACATCCGCAACGTCAAAAGTGCCTGCAATCACCTTGAGGTATTGCAGAAATTCGAGTACGAACGGCAATGCTGCTGCGCAGGAAAATAAAATCTTACTCGCCAGCCTGCCATCGCACCACTGCACTTGCAGTAGCAGAAGCGCTAAATACCATAACATATCGGACAAACAAAAGAGAAAGAAATAGGTGAATATATCCCCTTCCCTATATTGAATATCCAACCTTATGCATTCAAGAAACTTCATTTCCCCGAACGGCCCAAGAAAGATGACATTTTGCCGGCAGGTGGCATAAATGGCACTTCCGGAAACAAGTAACAATAGCGCGATGTAGTTGCGCGTTTTAATGCGTGTTGAGATACGAGAGCGGTTATTTGTTTTCGATGCACGTTACTTTTACGCTCTCTACCGATCTGTTATCGCGTGAACTTTGGGTAAAAGAGGTGCTGCTGTTCTTTGTATTTTCGACAGATCCGTCTCTGTAGTTAGTCGTCACGCTGACTGTGGTTGCAGGCGTAGTGGTATTACTAATGGTTCTTTGCGTTGCGGAAACATCCACCCGGTCGTTCCCCCCTCTGGTATACGTTGAGGCATTTACGTTGGTCACATTAGGGTTTGACGTACAACTCGGATCTACATCTACACGGGGGCGGGTAGATGAAGAGGATGAGGAAGAACCTGCATTTTGCTGTGAAGACGAGGTTCCGTAGGGAGAATCGGCCACAGCAGTGCCGAAACACAAGAAAGCAATTGAAGAAATAAGGATTGTGCGTGTTTTCATAGAAGTTTGGTTTTAAGGGTTTAACACGCTACAAATGTATACAGTTATTTTGTTAATGACAAATATGTCATTACAAAATTTGTCATTAGCACCTCTCTTTGTATATTATGAAGCAGCAAAGACGCAATGAGGTGCTACTAAAACTGGTCGCCCAAAGACTGAAGCAAATCCGGACGGAACGGGGATTGACGCAGGAAGACGTCTATTTCGACACGGATATGCACGTGGGCCGGATAGAAACGGGGAAGTTCAATATATCGATCAGTACACTGGCGGAACTCTGTAGTTTTTACGAGGTATCGCTGGTCGAATTCTTCGCAGGGATACCACCCATGAGCGATCCGCCTGCAAAAACAGACTCGGACAAGAAACAATAAACGAGGCGCGCCTTGCAAGGCGCGCCTCGTTTGGTTTTCTGAAAACAGTAGATTGAACTCTACACGCGTGCCAAAGCCTGTTCGACGTCGGCGATCAGGTCGTCGATGTCTTCGATACCGACCGAGAAGCGGATCAGATCGGGCGTCACGCCGGCGTCGACGAGTTGCTGATCGCTGAGCTGGCGGTGGGTATGGCTGGCAGGATGCAGCACGCAGCTCCGCGAGTCGGCCACGTGGGTGGCGATCGACACCAGGCCGAGCGAGTCCATGAAGCGGATCGAAGCGTCGCGGCCGCCCTTGATGCCGAAGGCCAGCACGCCACACGAGCCGTTCGGCAGGTATTTTTGCCCGAGGTCGTAGTATTTATCGCCTTTGAGGCCGGGGTATTTCACCCACGCCACCTTGTCGGTGCGCGAGGCGAGGTATTCGGCGATACTCTGCGCGTTGGCGCAGTGGCGTTCCATGCGCAGGTGCAGGGTTTCGAGCCCCAGGTTGAGCAGAAAGGCATTCTCGGGCGCGGGCGACGAGCCCAAGTCGCGCATCAGCTGAACGATGGCTTTGGTGAGGAACGCGGCGCGGCCGAAGGCTTTGGTATAGGTCAACCCGTGGTACGATTCGTCGGGGGTCGTGAGGCCGGGGAAGCGTTCAGCGTGGGCCTCCCAGTCGAAGTTGCCGCTGTCGACGATGGCACCGCCCACCTGGGTGGCGTGGCCGTCCATGTATTTGGTGGTGGAGTGGATCACGATGTCGGCGCCCCACTCGATCGGGCGGCAGTTGACGGGCGTGGGGAAGGTGTTGTCGACGATCAGCGGCACGCCGTGTGTGTGGGCGATACGGGCGAATTTCGCGATGTCCAGCACCGTGACGCCGGGGTTGGTGAGGGTCTCGCCGAACAGGGCCTTGGTGTTAGGGCGAAAGGCTTTCGAGATTTCTTCGTCCGTGGCGTCGGCGTTGACAAACGTAACGTCGATGCCGAGCTTAGGCAACGTGACGGCAAACAAATTAAAGGTCCCGCCGTAGATGGCCGAGGCGCTCACGAAGTGGTCGCCGGCCGAACAGAGGTTGATGATGGCGAAAAGCGAGGCGGCCTGTCCCGACGAAGTGAGCATGGCACCGATGCCGCCTTCGAGGGCGTTGATTTTGGCGGCCACTGCGTCGCAGGTGGGGTTGGCCAGGCGAGTGTAGAAGTAGCCGGACTCTTCGAGGTCGAACAGGCGGGCCATCTGGTCGCTGGTTTCGTATTTAAAGGTGGTGCTTTGGTAGATGGGGAGCGCGCGCGGCTCGCCTTTCTTGGGCTCCCAGCCTGCGTGGATGCAGAGGGTGCCGGGTTTTTTCTGGGTACTCATATATATTGTGTATTGTATTTGTTACGATTTTTTTGGGGTGGGGACTGCAAAGCAATCCAATAGCTTCGGGTGGTGCGAGGCCGGGGTGTACGATTCGGCCGGGGTTTCCGTTACCGAACAATACTCATGCCGCTTTTGCCGTCCGGACGGCGGGCACAATGATTTTTTTGGAAGAATTGCTGAAAGATGCCGTTTCGCCCCTGGGGCTACCCGGCTTGAAGGATATACAACGGGCGCTACCCCATCATACCACAGGCCATACGGAACATACCGAGGTCCATCGTGACGATGCTCGGACAGCAGAGGGCTATGGTTCCGTTGGTTTTCAATGCAGTGATTTCGCCGGCGAGGGGGCCAACGTTTTGCAAATTTAATGGTAATGATCGAATTTGCAAGAGGGGTTAGGAAAATTTTTCGGCAATTTGTTTGTGACGCCGCTAACGGATATGAACTTCTTCGTAGCGGCGGCGGGCCCATTCGACTTTGCTCAGGGTAAACTCCGCAAGCCGCATTTTCTCCGGACCAGCTCATGCGCCCCAGCCTATGGCCGAACCGGCGCTGGCGCGAGCGCAATCAAACTTGGTTGAATTGCCGAGCGCCGAGGAGGGAAAAGCTGCACAGCAGATTTAAGGCCGCCGGAGGCTGGGGCGCCCATTTCTCTGAAAGAAACCGATTCCCCGTGGGGGGGCACCGACCGCGCAGTATCTTCAGACAGGGCGGCCGTATATTTCGACTATGATCCCGCTTCGTCGGCTTTTTTCCGAAAGTGCCATGCCACGCTGTACAACAGGCTGAGGCCCAGCACCAGCAGTGCAAGGCGGATCAGCCAGCAGTCGTAGCGCACGAAGGGGGTGATGTGCTGCGAGGCATTCACCTCGCCCGACAGGAGGGTGCGCTGGTCCCATCCGGCGCTGGCCAGCACGTCGCCGCGCTGGTCGATGAGCGCCGAAATGCCGGTATTGGCCGAGCGGACGATGGAACGTCGCGTTTCGACGGCGCGCAGACGCGACTGGCTGAAGTGCTGGCGGTAGCCGGGCGTGCGGTGCCACCAGCCGTCGTTGGTAATGACACACATCAGTGTGGCCCCGGCCCGGATATAATCGGTGAAATATTCGCTGTATATCGATTCGTAACAGATGCCCACGCCCGCGTGCTGCGTCGAGTCGGCGAAGGGGAAAGTGGTGTGGTGGAGTTGCCGGCCGAGGTTCCCGGAAATACCCCCGAGATCAACGGCAACGTATTTCATGATAAAGCCGAGCGCACGGGGATAGGGAATGGTCTCGGCGCCGGGAACCAGTTTCGATTTGTGGCAGGCGGCGGTATAGGACGAGCTGTCGATGCGCAGGGCGCTGTTGTAGATGTCGAAATAGCCCCAGCGGTCATTGTGGCGGGTAAAGGGAGGAGGCACTTCGCCGGGCAGGTACCGGCGCAGGGTGGTGGCCCCGGCGATCATCACCGCGGCGGGGACCCGTTCGCACAGGAAGGCCCGGATCTGGTCGACGGCAGGCTCGGGCTGCACCCAGTGGCCCGAGGGATCGAGCCAGAAACCGCCTTCGAGCGAGGTTTCGGGCGTGACGATCAGTTCGGTAGCGGCGGGAACGCGCGAAGCCAGCGACAAGAGGATGGTGCGTTGCTCCTCGTAGCTCAGGCTTTCGTATTTTTCATAGGGGTCGATATTGGGCTGCACCACGGCCACGCGCACGGGGTCGGGCCGCTCGGTATAAGTCCAGTAGCGCACGAGCGACGCCGTGATGGGCAGCACGACCCACAGCAGGGGGGGCGCGGCGATCCGCCAAAAAGCGGATCGTTGCGCCGGACGGGGATGGCGTTTCGCGGCATGGGCCGGACAGGCACTTTTCGCCGTGCGCCATTGGCACCACGCCTCGTAAAACAATATATTGCCCACCAGGAACCAAAGTGATCCTCCGTGAGCGCCGGTGAGTTCGTACCACTGCACCAGGGCGGGGGCGCCGGCCGGGCCGTAGCCCAGGGTGAGCCACGGAAACGATATCTCGTTCCAGGCAAAGAGGGCCTCGAAGGCGATCCACGCGGTGATGAAAATCGTCCACCCCACGGCTTTCGGCACGCGGTAGCGCAATCCGTAGAAAATCAAAAACGGAGTAAGGGTAAAGAAGAGCGACCCCACGGGTATCAGGAAGGCCACGGGGGTGGCGATGGCGATCCACCAGGTAGTGGCCACGGTCCAGCAAAAGAAGGTCAGGGCGACCCATAGCCAGTAATAACGGACGCGGGGCTTGCGGGTTTCAGGGTCGCGCTCGCCGAGCACAAACAATGGGACAAAGCCGAGCATCAGCGTCAGGCCGCCGAGGCTCAGCCACGCGCCCGAGGCGTTGGCTCCGTCGCCCAGGCCCATGAAAAACCAGGGCCACGATAACAGCAGTACGGAACTTAAGGTGAGTTTCAATTTTCGCAGCATAGTCGTAAAGATACAAAACATTTATGCTTATCCGCAACAATATCCCATCGGGATATTATCCTTTTTTCGGAGAAGAGGCATTTACCCGGGTCGCGCAAGCGATCCCGGCAGTTCGCCGGCGGCAGACCACGCCGGAAACGGGTATTATTCCGGATAAGCATAAAACATCCCGGACTTATCCCTTTCAGGCTTGTTGTATCAGATCCGGCCCGCCCCCCGAGCGCGCGGGTCGCGGGTTGCTTTGCAGCCCGAAGGAGATGATGCGAACCGGCAGCAAGCCTAAGAGGGATAATCCCGAAACATGTTGACCTGCAAGGACACGGTGAATGCAAATGGATGGCGTTCGCGATGAAAATAAAGGATCGGGACCCATTGGATTAGCGCCCGCCGGGCAGATATGCGACCTTCCATTGATGGCAGGCAGCAGGAATGGATAATGGCAAAAGAAAATCCAACATCTTTGCTAACTTTGTATCTTATTGGAGTTCTTAGCCCTCCATTTCTAACCGGATGAATCCTGTTTATATGCTTATCGAAGGCGCGGTGATCGGTTTCCTCGCGTCGATACCCCTCGGCCCCATCGGCATCATTTGCATCCAGCGCACGCTGAGCGGTACGCACCGCTCGGGGTTCTACTCGGGACTCGGCGCCGCCGCCGCGGATACGATCTTCGCCATGCTCGCGGTATTCGCGCTGTCGTTCATGACGTCGTTCATGGACAAATACGACTATTGGTTCAAGGCCATAGGAGGCATCCTGGTCATTGCGCTGGGGTTCTCGATCTTTTATAAGCAGATCCAGCGACCCGGCCAGCAGAAAAAAGTCAAAGGAACGTTCCTGAGTAACTTCTTCTCGACGTTCCTGCTCACGCTCACCAACCCGGCCTATATTTTCGTATTCCTGACACTCTTCGCGGCGCTCGGCATCAACAGCAGCGGCGAAGGGAACGCCTCGAACGCGTTCCTGGTGCTCGGGGTATTCGGCGGGGCCACCTGCTGGTGGTTCCTGCTCACCTACGGGGTCGACAAGCTGCGCAGCAAGTTCAAGATGAGGCATCTCTGGTGGATGAACAAGATCACGGGCGTGGTCATTATTACGTTCGGGGCTCTGATCATCCTCAGCCTGGTTTTCGACCTCGGCCCGGTTGCCAAGATATTGCCGTAACGTAACCCTTCCGTTTTACCGGTTCCCCGCGGCGGCATTTTTGCCCGGCGGGCGGATTTCTTTGCCCGCTTTCCATTAAATCCGGTGCATAAAGCCTGCCCGGCGAGGGCCCTAAAAATTATGCCAGACAAGATTATTATAGCGATAGACGGATTCTCGGGGTGCGGGAAGAGTACCTTCGCGAAGGCGATCGCCGCACGGCTGGGCTACATCTTCATTGACACCGGGGCGATGTACCGCGCTATGACCCTGTGGGCCATGCGCGCGGGAATCGACGGCAATCCGGAGGCCATCGCCCGCCGGCTCGGCGAAGCCGGGATCAGCTTCCGCGTGAACCCCGCCACGGGGGCCAGCGAAATTTACCTGGGCGATGAGAACGTGGCCGAAGAGATCCGCACGATCGGCGTCAGTGACCGCGTATCGTCGGTCAGCAGCATCGCGGCGGTGCGCGAGAAGCTCGTGGCCCTTCAGCAGCAAATGGGTGCCGAAAAGGGCGTCGTAATGGATGGCCGCGACATCGGCACGGTGGTGTTCCCCGGCGCCGAACTCAAGATATTCATGACGGCCGATCCCGCCGTGCGTGCCCGGCGCCGCTACGACGAACTCACGGCCAAAGGCGGGAGGGTGTCGCTCGCCGAAATCGAGAAAAACATCCGCGAACGGGACCTACAAGATCAAACCCGAGCCGCCAGCCCCCTGCGCCAGGCTCCCGATGCCCTCGTGCTCGACAACAGCCACATGACCGTCGGACAGCAAATGGCCTGGCTCGCCGACCGACTCGCTCCCCTCGGCATCCCGTTTTAACTTTCGGAATTATCCCTTTTAGGCTTGTTGCCGGTTTCTATTCCGTCTCCAAACTCTTTTCCGGGTGGCGGTGCAACCCGCGCCCTATGCGCCCAACGCTTGCGGCGCGTTCGGCAAAGGTGGGCGCCGGGTCGAAAGTGATGCGGCATCCCTGAAAGGGATAACCCTGTTAACTTTCTCTGATCTTCGGGGGTATCGTTAAGTCCGCTAGGTGGCCCTTTCCTCCCCGCACCCCTGCGATTTGCAAACAAACTTGCATTGCCCTCGGTTGCAGCGCCGGTTCTTTTTCTAAAAAAGATGTTGTCGGCACGCTTGTTTTCGTCATTGCGCGGAGCACGGAGCGGTAATCTCCCCCCTCAAGAAAAAACAGGAAGATTGCTTCGTCGTCCTACGGCCTTCTCGCCATGACGGGATTTGTTTGTAGCCGAAAGGCAGGATGTGAAGCATCCGGAGTTTTTTTCGGTTCTTTTCCTTATACGAAAAGGACCGCCAGCCCGGTGAGCGTAAAAGAAGCCCGCACAGCGAGGACGATTCTCTCAAAAGCAAAGATGGAGTACAAAGAAGCGATAGATTACCTGTATGCTACGGCGCCGATGTTCCAGCGCGTGGGGGCGGCCGGGTACAAAGAAGGACTCGGGGGAATGCAAGCCCTCGATGAACTGTTGGGACACCCGCACCGGGCGTTCCGCACGATCCACGTGGGCGGCACCAACGGCAAAGGCTCCGTGGCGCAAATGCTGTACAGCGTGCTGCGCGAGGCCGGCTACCGGACAGGGCTTTACACCTCGCCTCACTTGCGCGATTTCCGCGAACGCATCGTTGTCGACGGCGAGATGATCCCCGAGGCGGATGTCGCGCGGTTCATCGAAACCTACCGTGCCGACATCGAGCGGTTGAAACCCTCGTTCTTCGAGATCACCACCGCCCTGGCCTTCGGCCACTTCCGCGCCGCCGGGGTCGAGATCGCCGTGATCGAAGTGGGGCTCGGGGGAAGGCTCGACTCCACGAACATCATCACTCCGCTGCTGAGCGTGATCACTAACATCAGCTTCGACCACAAGGCCCAGCTCGGCGACACTCTCGGAAAAATAGCCGCAGAGAAAGCCGGAATCATCAAAGAAGGCGTGCCGGTCGTCGTGGGCGAATGGGACCCCGCGACAGCCCCCGTCTTCATACAGCAAGCCCGCGAAAAGTCGGCGCCCCTGTGCTTCGCGTCGCAACGCTACCGTTGTGTCGCCTGGCAGAACAGGCGGTTCGAGATCGAGAACCGGCTCGACGGCGACAAAGTCACGCTTGAACTCGGAATGAGCGGCCCATATCAACGCCTGAACATCTGCACCGCCCTTGCGGCGCTCGACCTGCTGAGCGAAGAACTCACCACCGAACGGATCAGTCCGGGGGCCGTCTGCCGCGGGCTCGAAAACGCCACTGTACGCGGACGCTGGGAAATCCTTGCGCGCGAACCCCTGACCGTCTGCGACACCGGGCACAACGAGGCCGGGATACGCGAAGTGTGCGCCGCCATCGAACGCCTGCGCGGTGAGAACGCCTTCGAACATTTATACATAGTATTGGGAGCGGTGGCCGACAAAGACCTTGTGGCGGTGTTGAAGTCGCTACCCTACGACGCTTATTACTTCTTCACTCAGCCCTCGATCCCCCGGGCACTGCCCGCTGAGGAACTCGCCGCGGCAGCACGGGCAGAAGGGCTCGACGGCGAAACCGTGCCGACGGTCGCCAGGGCGCTCGCCGAAGCGCGCCGCCGGGCCGCCCCGCGCGACATGATCTTCGTCGGAGGCAGCACGTTCGTGGTAGCCGACATCCCGGAATAGCCGTACCATATATTTCACAGCATTACGTCATCCCGAGTGCGCTGAGTCCGCATACCCCGGCGGCAGCATCCATGTCATCCTGAACGCAGTGAAGGATCTCAACCAGGAACTATTCTTGGTCGAGATCCTTCACTGCGTTCAGGATGACATGACTATTTTCAGAAACGAAATGCAGGGCACCTCTGGCACCTCAATGCCATTCCGCCGTGCGGGGAACCCCACTACCCCATCGTATTGAAACGGATGCTGGCTTTCACGAGCGCCAGCGCCCGGATCGACGACAGCGAGATCTCTTTCGGGGCGTGGTGCTGGTTGTAGCTGACCAACTGGATACGAATGTCATCTCCCTCGATCCGCTTGATGAATTTCACGGTGATGTACTCTTCGTCTTCGAACGAGAAAGAGATGAGGTACATTTCGCCCCAAATAATGTTGCTGAAATCGTGAAGCTGCTTGTAGATCACAATGTCGCCCGCCTTGAGGAGCGGATACATCGAATCGCCGCGTACGTAGACCGCGCCGTCGCAACGGGGCAGGTCGGGGATCGAAATGTAGTCGACCGGGGTGTTCTGGTTGGTGAAGATCGGCACAAGGCCCGCCACAGCTTCGAAATCATAGAGCGGCACCTGCTGGACGGCGGTCTGACCCGGCACAGAGAGAGAGCCGGAACGGGATCCCGGGGCCACTTGCTGCAACGAACGGGCATCGGGACGGAACATGGCCCCCTCGCCCGACAATAACCACCCCCGGCTGATCTCGGGAAAGGCCATCAGGATCTGATCGGCCATTTTGTTTGAAATTCCGTTACGGCCACGCAGGATATGATAAATGGAATCGGGGTGGGAAAGGCCGATACGCATGGCCAGTCCGTTGGCTGTCAGCGACGTATGATCAAGGATAGATTGGATGCGTTGGGTATCTGTGAGTTGCATTACGATGATAATTTATTGACGGGCATGGATTGTTTTATAAAACAATATGTATTATCTTTGCAGGGTGATTCATCGTTGATGTTTTACAAAAGTAGTATAAATTATCGAACCTCAAAACAAAAAAGCAAATGACAACGCAACAAAATCTACAAGAAGTGCCTGTGCTGCAAGAGATTCCCGACCTCGCGGCCCTGTCGGACGAACAGCGGCGCCAGCTGGCATTCGAGGCCCTAAAGCTGCAAGAGGCGCAAACAGCCGCACGCGAGGCCGAAGAGGCGGCTTACAAAGAACTGGCCAGCGACACGGTACTGGCCAATTTCCCCTACCTGCGCGAAATCAGCCGGAAGCTGGGCGAGTACAAACGCAGCGTGCGCAATTCATTCGCGGCGGTACTCGAACTCAAGGCGGAGCTCTACGGCACACGCGAGGGGCAGCAGTCGCACCAGTTCATGTCGGAAGATGGGCGCTACCGCATCCGGCTGGGGTACAACGTGGTGGACAATTACGACGATACGGCCGAGATCGGCATCGCGATGGTGCGCGGATACATTTACTCGCTGGCGCACGACGAACGTTCGCGCCTGCTGGTGGAATCGGTGCTGCGCCTGCTATCGAAGGACACAAAGGGGACGCTCAAGGCGTCACGGGTGCTGCAGTTACAACAGATGGCCGAGAAATCGGGCGACGCATCGTTCATCGAAGGGGTAAGGATCATCAGGAACGCTTACCGCCCGGTGGAATCGAAAAGTTATATCCGCGCGGAATTCCGCAACGACGAAGGGGCGTGGGTGGCGCTGCCGCTTGGAATCACGGAAGCGGACTAATACACTTAGTATTATGTCGGACGGGAATGTCCGCCGGAAAAGGCCCGGGACTAGCGGGAACGAAATACGGAAGCGCCTAACGACTCTTGACCAGCAACCCTAAGAAAGTGGCGCCGAGACAAAGCACGAGACTCAGGAAGATGTAGAGCAATGCGGCCCCGGTTTGCCCGGCGCGCAACAGGCCGAGGCTCTCGGCCGAAAAGGCGGAGAAGGTGGTAAACCCGCCGCAGAAGCCGACCACGGCCAGCAGGTGCCCCGTCGAACCGTGTTCGACGAAACCCATCGCCAAGCCGATCAGGAACGATCCGGCGATGTTCACGAGCAGGGTGGCGACAGGAAACCCCGCCCCGGCAACCGCAACAGCGGCTCCGGTAACGGCAGGCCCGGACGGGGTTCCGGTTCCGGCGGAGAGTGCGGCGGCCAGCAGTCCCACGAGGTAACGGCAGACGCTGCCGAGGGCACCACCCAAGGCTACCCATAATACATTGATCCACATAGTTTAGGCTTATATTATCTCTTATGTCTCGCCGGTTCCGGCAGACGCTGTCCGGGCCGAAGCACTGTCCGGAACCCGTCCCCAGGCTTCCAAAGCAAGTCCGCGGGAGCGGGCACGAGCCCGAAATGAAGGCCGGTGCTATTCAGGGCGAAAATGCGTAACCCCCATTATTTAATCGTTATTGGCAAATCACCGGGGTGCGGAGACGCATCCCCAAATCTATGAAAAATCTTATGAAAAAATCTATGCTCACTTCGTTTTTTACGACGGCGAGGTTCGAATTTTTATTGAGCCTGATGGCGACCGTCGTGATGATACTGGTATTTACATCATGCGCGGGCCCGGGGACGATGCGCAGGGCGCTGCGCTCGGCCCGGGCGGCGACGGTCGCGGTTCCCGGCAGTTCGACCGAGAGGCTGGTCGACACGCTGGTGCAGCAGGTGGCCGACAGTTCGGTGCTGCGCGCACTGTTCGAGTGCGACAGCCTCGGGCAGGTGCGCCTGCGCGAATTACACGAGGTGCGCGGCGAGATGGCGGCACAACAGCTGGCGTTCGAAGACGGACGTCTGGAAGTCATCACACGCTGGCGCACTCGGGTGGTCGACCGCATCCACGAGGTGCGCGACACGGTGACGGTGATCGAGCTGCGGGATGTGGTGCGCGAAGTCAGGCATGTGCCGCAGTTTTTCTGGTGGTGCTTCGGGATCGCACTGGCCGCGGTGGGTTGGGTGGCGGTCAGGTTATTTATGAAATAACCCCCCTGACTCTCTTTCGCAAATAAATATGGGAGTCCATAGTCGCTATTGTAATAGCAATAGTTCTTTTAAAAAGAACTTCTATCTTTGTGCAAATATCACTAAATATGGCAGAATACTTGACACCCCCTCCTCAGGTAGACATCCACCCGGAAGATGCTATAAGTTCCGATAGTGTTAAAAGTGCCAAGGGTGCTTTTGATGATATCGGAAGAAATTTGACTGAAGATGACCTGAGGTCACCAGGGACTGTAAAATTGCTCCTACGGGATCTTGATAAATACGAGGCGTGCATGGGGCAATTAGAGCACTACAAAGGGCAATTTCATGAAAAAGACAAACAAGTCGCTGTTCTAACGGAACAAAATAGAGCCAACATTTCGTTCCAGTTACTTTATAGCGTAGGGCTATCCGCCGGATCAGTTCTGCTGGGACTAATCCCTGCGCTTATGGAAAAGCTAAGTGTTTTAATAGTCGTAAGTATTGTCGGTGGAGTTTTAATTATTGCTTCAGGTGCAATCGTGTGGATTAAACTGAAAAAATCAAGTAAATGAATATAGTTATAGATACTCTAAAGGATGCAGGGAACCTTGCAATGGAAAGGACCACTTTCAAAGTGACCCAGAATTGCGATTTAGGACAATACCTCTTTGCAACTAGCCTAGTTGTGAATGACACCAGTTTCTCTTCAAAAATAAAGAATGTATATTGGTTCCCCGACAAAGATGTCAAAGCAGGAGACTTAATTGTATTATACACAAAAAAAGGCGACAAAAACAGTATAGTCAATGACGACGGTTCGAATACCCACTTCTTTTATTTAGGTTTAAACGAAACTATATCAGAAGAAAAACTGTGTGTTGTTTTGCTTGAAGCATCGTCGTGGCGTTATAAAAATATGCAGGCTGGAGAATCCGTTTTGTAAAAATCAAGCCTCAGATTGATCCTGCCGTTAAGCGGAGAATAGTTACTACAGAAAAGGCCCGATTACTCGGGCCTTTTCTGTTCTGTCGGCGGGAACAATCTACGCTTGCGCTTTGAAAAGGCTTTTGCCCACGACTGCGGCAACGGCTCCGCCGGCCAGCGGGGCCACAATGAATAGCCACAACTGGCACAGCGCCTCGCCGCCCTCGAACAAGGCCGGGGCGATGCTCCGCGCAGGGTTGACCGAGGTTCCGGTGATGGGGATGCAGACGATGTGCACCAGCACCAGCGTGAGGCCGATGGCCAGTCCGGCGAAGCCCGCCGGAGCCTTGGCACTCGTCGAGCCGAGTACCACCAGCACGAAGATGAACGTAAAGACGAATTCGGCCACCAGCGCAGGAAGCATGTTGCCTTCGGCAAATTGGTTGGCGCCGGTGCCGGTGAGTCCCATCGGCGATGCGATGGCCCACAGGACGGCGGAACCGATTACGGCACCGATCACCTGAAAGAGCATATACATGCCTGCCTCTTTGCCTGACATGCGTCCCGAAAGGAACACGCCGAGGGTGATGGCGGGATTGATATGGCATCCGGACACGGAGCCGATAGCGTAGGCCATGGCCACCACGGCCAGGCCGAAGGCGAAGGCAATGCCGAGGACGCCCACCTCGCCGCCTGCGATCACGGCGCTGCCGCAACCCATGAGGACCAGCACCATCGTGCCGATCATTTCTGCCAAGTATTTTTTCATGATGTAAGGGTTTTTATGTGCAAACGCAAAGATAAGGACAATTCCGGATTATTCTTGCGGCTTCCGGAGTAACCGGAATTCCCGGTTGCGGTAAATATGCAAAATCCGTCAGGCCCCACCTCCACATTATGTTATTTGCAGCGTAAGGGAGGTTTAGTCCGGTGATAATAAAGCAGGCAAGCCATAACAACGTGTAGTGCCCCTCCCATGTGCACTGAATTGTGCACTAAATCCCTCTGCAATAGCCTCCGAAGCCCGATAGATTCAAGGGCTGGATTTCCGGAAAGTCATTGATTTTCAAAGGAAAAGGCTCGTACCTTAATAGATACAAGCCTTACTATGAGCCGCTCCTGAGCCATCAGGAATTGCCGCCAAAAAGAAAGGGTTCGATTTCTCGAACCCTTGGTAGCGGGGGGAGGACTCGAACCTCCGACCTTTGGGTTATGAGCCCAACGAGCTGCCAACTGCTCCACCCCGCGATCATTGCGAGTGCAAATATATGCATTTTTTTGGCGGCGACCAAATCTCTCCTGCATTTCCTCTTTTACTACCGCCTGGATTCCGCCCTGACACGCCGAGGCACCGGCGTTCACCGGAGCCATATGCCGCCTGCATTGGACCGGGAAACGACACCGTACCACACGGACATAGCCGCAAAAAGGCCGCGGAAACCCAGCTAGGCGGGGCTCCGTGGCCGAACACGGATACGCTCCGGAAAGATTTTACTTCTGCCTGTCGAGCTCGTTGAGTGCAAACACATAAGCGCCGACGCTGATCGCCTTGGTGGTGCCCATCTGGCAGGTGCCGATACCCACACGGGCCATCGAGTCGCACACGATCTGCTCGTCGCTGTGCGGCACCCGGGCCTGTTGCAGTTCGCCTTTGAGGAACCGGGTCAACTGGGCATTGTCGTTCAGGTAGAAGGCCTTCTGGGCCAGGCGCGGGAACGAGGCACCGGTGGGTGTGGTAAAATGGCTGGCGATCTCTTCCATCATGGCGGGGGCGAAGAACTCGTACGATTTGGCCACTCCGCCGCCGATCACGGCGATGCCGTCAACGATGGTCAGGATGTTGCTCAGCGCATCGCCGAGGGCGCGGCCCAGCAGGCGGAACGATTCGAGTGCGGCAGCCTGGTTGCCTTCGCGTTCGCCTTTGGCGATTTCATAGATGACCAGCGAGTTGCGCGGCCATTCGCTTTCGGGAATCCCGGCGGCTTTGCCGTATTCGCGGATCACGGCGCGGGTGCTGACCGACTCTTCCATGTTCATTTGCTGGCTGTAGCGCTGGCCGAGCAGCCACACTTCGGTGGACGACGAGTTATCGCCCATGAAGAGTTCGCCGCCCCGCACGATGCCGCCGCCGAACCCGGTGCCGAGTGTGACGCCGACGAGGTTGTTGTAGCGCTTGGGGCTTCCGGCGGCCGCGAGCTGGCCGTTGATCCACGGCAGGTAGCCGGCCAGGGCTTCGCCGTAGGCGTAGAGGTCGCCGTCATTGTTGATGAACACGGGGATGCCGAATTCCTTTGAGAGGTATTTGGTCAGCGCCACGCCGTAGTAGGCGGGAAGGTTACCGATGTTCCAGGTGATGCCGTTGGGATAGTCGGCCGGGCCGGGGAAGGCGAAACTGATGGCCACGGGCTCCTGGCGGGTATCGCGGATGCGGTCGCGCACGGCGCGGAAACCGTTGACCATGTTGCTCAGGCTCAGGTCGAGGTTATCGGGGGCCGTGGGCATGGTAATCAGTTCGCCGATGATCTCTTCGCCGCCGCGCACGGCGTTGAAGCGAAAACTCTGACCGCCGGCATCGAGGGTCATCACGATACGGGGGTCGTTCTGGTAGTTCATAAGTTCGATCTGGGGATGATTGGGTTATTTTTCGTTATGTCCGGCGCGTTGTACCCGGAGCGGGGGATAGTGTTACTCGGCGTCTGCCGGCTTTGCGGGGTCGCTTTCGAGCACGCCGATCGTCAGGCCGTCGGTGTCAAGCATGAGCAGGCGTGGCCCCTCGGTGCGCAAGCGGTAGGTCGCGTAAAAGGCCTTGTGGATCTGTTCGTAGAGCTGCTCGTCGTCAAAACAAGAGATGTTCGACGAACCGAGCTCCGAAATTTCGATATTGCGCGGCTGGTCGCGCATCAGGTGGTAGTTGGCGGAAAACAGACGGCAGCCGGTGTTGCCGTATATCGTCTTGCGCTGTGCATCGAAAGAGAGGTGCACCGGAGGCCCGGCAACAGGTGCACCGTAGAGCTCGGTCAGGCGCCACCGGGATTGTTCGAGATCACCGATGGTGGGGCTGCCCAAGCGGCATGAGCAGCACGAAACCAGCAGCAGGGCTGCCGAAACGAGTACGGCGGAGGCAAGGGACAGGCGGATCTTGTGTTTCATCTTATCGGTTCTTTGCAAAAGGTTTGCGGGATCATTCTTCATCTTCATCAGGGCCGTTCCGATCAGGCGGATGCCGGCCGAAAGGCGTGGGTTCGCCCGGGGTGGGTTCGGTCTTTCCCCGGGCACCCGCCGGGAGAAACAAAGGTATATATTTAGGAGGTTATGTTGGCCTGTTTATTCGATGATCATGCGGTGCCCGTCGAGGATCACCTCGGCCACAGGCGAAGCGAAGCCTTCGACCTCGGCGAACGAGCCGGCGTCGTCGTAAGCCAGCCCCGGGTCGATCAGCCCGCCGGCGGACGACACGTAGCCGCACCGGTCGTCGCGCATCACGACGGCGCGGCCGAACGAGAATTCGCCCATCCAGTCGTATTCGAGCGGGACGACAACAGCCCCCTGGCGGTCGAGGCAGCCGCAACGGCCCTCTTTTTCGACGTAGGCATAGCGTGAGCCGTCCCACGACAGGTCGTCGTATTCGAGCGGGACGACCAATCGCCCCTCACGGCCGATCAGTCCCATCAGGCCGGCGCGCTGCACGGCGGCCCGGCCTTCGCTGAAATCGCCGCACCAATCGTAGAACGGTTCGACGACGGCTTCACCGGATTCGTTTTCGTAGCCGTAGAGGCCGCCGCGCGAAAAGGCGCGCAAGCCCTCGGAAAGTTCTCCCCTGAGCAGGGCGTCGGGATCGAAAGCGCTGCTCGAAGTGCCGATGTTCATCACCCGCACGAGCGAGCTCATGTCGGCATTGTAGGCCATGCCGCGGGCACCGGGCGCCGCCCCAATTTCGCGGGCGAAGGCGGGGGGCAGCGGGCTTGAGGTGTCGTAGAGCAGGCGCGCGTAACGGTCGTCGGGCGGTAGTTGCCCGGGCAACGAGGGAAAAAGCAACGGAGCACCCTCGGCGTGCCCCAGGTGGATGTTGAGCAGCAGGGCCGCGCCGTCGACGGTCGAGAGTTCTCGGATCCGGGCGCTGGCCTGGCGCAGGGCGTCGGGCGAGCCGTCGGTAGCTTCGCCGTCGGTGATGTTGATCACCGTGGGGGGATAGCAGGGGCGTCCGGCGTGCGCTCCGACCCATTCGGAAAGCAGGCGGCAGGCTTCATCCATCGCGGCAATCATCGGGGTATTCCAGTCGGTGCGGGGGGTAACCCACACGTCCTGCTCGACGGCCGTGAGCAGAGTGCGTCCGTCGGACAGGGTTCTGACCCGTTGCACGGTGCGCGTCCGGAGCACGCTGCCGGCCAGCTGTTCGGTGGTCATAAAATGGTTTCCCGGCAGTGTGGGCAGTAATGAATAGACCCGCGACCCGGAATAGCCGAGCACTGCTATATCGTAATAATTACGGTATCCGCCTTCGTATTTCGAACGGGCTACGAGCTCGGCAAGCAATTGGTTGATGGCCTCGGCAACCGCCTCGGACTTCGGCACCTGGAGCCCGTGCCACAAAGTGGAATCATTCATCGAACCGGACTGGTCGACCAAAAGCACGATAGCCGTGGGGCAGTTCTGAGTGATGCGGGCGATGTAGCTCATAAAACTAAGGTAATGTCCGGGCGAAACCGAGGGACACGGGAGGCGTTTTTCTTTTCATTTTCGGAAAAACGCGGCGGCTTCGCCCGGGATGACAAGAGGGGCTCTGCTATTTCGCCGCGATGGTTTCGATCTCGACCAGCACACCCATCGGCAGGGCGGCCACCTGGTAGCACACACGGGCCGGGGCGTCGGAGGCGTAGAAAGCGCCATAGACGCCGTTCATGGCGCCGAAGTCGGCGATGTCGGAAAGGAGCACGGTGGATTTCACCACGTCGGTGCGGGCGTAACCGGCTTCGGCCAGGATGGCTTCGATGTTGTGAAGGCATTGCCGGGTCTGGGCCTCGATACCTTCGGGGGCTTTACCGGTAGCAGGATCGAGCGGGAGCTGGCCCGAGATGTAAAGGGTGCCGTTGGCTTCGATCGCCTGGCTGTATGGCCCGACGGCGGCCGGGGCTTCCGTGGTGCGGATTATTTTTTTCATTTCGAAGGGTGTTACTGTCTAGATTTGGTATGAATTTTGATGGGGCTTAGCCCTTATTATCAATATTTTATCGCCATGAATCCGGCCATCGCGCAGACGATGCCGAACATGAAAAACGAAGAACAAGATTCAACTTACAAATCTAACATTTTATGAGCAAGGTTACAATTCTTTCCTTACTGGCCCTGATCGGTTTCGCCGCAATAGCCTGCACCGCCATCTCCGGATGCGCCCGGCCGACCCGCAACGGCCTGGCCTTGAATGGCGACATCTGGATGGTCGATTCATTGTTCTACGACGGCCCGGGAAACCTGCGGTCAGCGAAAGGAGTAACCAAACCTTCAGTAGAATTCATGGAAGACGGGCAATTGAGCGGCACCTCGTTCTGCGGCATACTATCGGGCAGATACAAGACCGAAGGAAGAAACCTGATACGGATCGACCTCGAAAAGAAAGCCGAAACGCCCTGCGAAGAACAGGCCATGGAAACAAAGCTGCAAGAGCAGTTCGCCCTGATCCGCGAATACAGGATCACACCGGAAAATCAACTGATATTGTCGGACTCGACCGGGAGCAAGATCATGAGCCTCGTACCGGCCAGCAGGATTCAGAAGCCTTCGCCGTCCCGCTGATCGCGCAGTAACACAGACAACTCGCCGAGACGCATCCGCTCCTTTACGCGGTCGGCCCGCGACGCTTCGGCGGCCTGGCTGAGGGTTTCGAAAAAATGAGAGACCGGCCCGTTCGCCCGGGTCGTGCACACCCCCGAAAGATAGCGGTTCCCGAAATGCCCGGCCAGGTGGTCGCACCGACCGGCACATAAGGAAACCGACCGGGCGGCAGCCGCTTTGCGGGAATTCCGGGGCTGGCCGCTACGATTGTAATCGGCCGTGGGGAACATGGCGAACACATCGGCGGCGGAATAATCCAGGGATGTTTCGGCAAAAGGCGTCCCGTCGGGGGCAGGAAACGCCTGCACCGCATGGCGCACCCCCGAAGGAATGTGGAACAACTCGCCTTCACGGACAACGGCCTGGGCACCATCGGCCGTAACAATAACCTTGAGCCCGTGATGGACATACCCGAGAGCATTTAAAGCATTAGCCTCTACCCGGGGAATATCCTTGCGGCAGGAGAGCGGAACGATCCGGCTTGTGACAGGCCGGGAGACAGCCTTTTTCATCGATGCAATTGATTATTGTACAACCTGCCGACACCTCTTCCTTCCGGCGTTCGCCGGGAGAAATCTTCACTTTCCAATCAGAAATATCCCGAACCAGCACCGGGAAAAGCCAAGAGCCGGAACGGCAAAACCGAAGCCGGGCAACCCACGCCAGGGAACAGAACAGGCCCTGATCCGGGATCAGGCAAACGGCTCGGGCACGATCTTCCCGCGCACGGCATAAATCTCCGAAATGTCGGCGACTTTGACGTCCACAGAAAGATAGTCGGGCGAAGCGGGCTTCAGCGTCACCGTTCCCGGCTCGGGCCCCCGGCGGATGGTGCGAAGCAACTCGACGAGCCCCTCGTCATTGCGCACCACGCACAAGTGAGGCTCACCGTACAGCAGGCCATTGCCCGGATCGACCCGGCGGCAGGCCACGATATCTCCGGGATTATAGCGCGGCGACATTCCGCAATCCTCGACCCGCCGGAACATCGTACAATCGCCGAACACAGGGACCGAAATCAGGCATTCGGGCGCCCCGCCCGAGAGCCACTCGGACGAAGGGTGGTACGGGATACCGGGAGTCGCCTCTGCCTGAAGAGCGGAGGCGGCATGGGGAACGAACATCGCGCCCAGACCGTGGTCGAGCCAGCGCGGATTCACATGGAGCTTATCTACTATGGCCGTCCTGTTACGCTCGGTCAGCGAAACGCGCCCGGTCTCTATCATGGAATAGGAGTTTTGCCCGATCGACATCAATTCAGCCATCTGGCTCTGGGTGAGGGACAGGAATTTACGCAAGGTGCGCAGCCGGTCGGCAACAGGCGGCAAGTTAGGATTCGACATAAGCAAAACAGGCAAGAAATATATACAGTTACTACTTGCAAATATCAATAATTGATATTATCTTTGTATCTGTTTAATACTTTATACTTTATGCGAAGTTAAGAAATTTTATTTATCGAACAATACAATACTAAATAGTTTAATCACAAAATGCTATTGGATTACGCTCCCGAAAAATCAGGGACACCCACTTCCGAAACTTGCGACACCCCCGCCGGAATCGGCGAAAGGCTTTCCGCCTTCGAACGCCGGTGGCGCTGCCGCAATCCGTCTTCCGACGACCCCACCCAATTACTCCTCGACGAATTGCAGGAGATCAAGTCGCTCTACCGATCTGCGGCCGTCAAGTTGTTCGAAGCCGGAAAGCCCGACATACGACCCGTCCAGGGACTCGAAAGATGCATCCGGCTCAGCGTGCTGATCCTCGACAAAACCAAGGGGACACCCCGGGAAATCCGCGACGAAGAGCTGGTCGATTTTTCAAAACTATCGCCCCGCACCCTCGAAGAGATCAGCGAAGCCTGCTCTTGAGAAAAATACAATATAATATATTATCAACTATCATTCACCGGCACGACCCGGGGCAACCTATTAACCTCTCTCTCCATTATCAATCCCGACCTGTTACCCAAACTGACCAAAAGGCGCGCGAACATCGAACTCGGAAGGCAATCGATTGTTTTCTTCACCAAAGCCGTATCGCCGCGTTTCCGCCTGACTCCGTTCCACCGCACATATTACGAACTGCTCGAACGGTTCGCCGAAGGGCGGATCAAGCGGCTCATCGTGAGCGTTCCGCCCCAGCACGGCAAGAGTTTCGGGGCGTCGCAGATGCTCCCGGCCTATATGCTGGGACGCAACCCCGACCTGCGGATCGTGATCGCTTCGTACAGCTTCTCGCTGGCCCGCCGGTTTGGGCTGGCGGTGCAACGCACGATAGCCTCGGACACTTACTCGGCCATATTCCCCGAGACGAAACTCAAAGGCACGATCGGCAATCCCGCGCCCGGGCAGCGTAGCACCCTGCGCACAGCGGCCGAGTTCGACTGCGTGGGACGCAGCGGCGGCGTGATGGTGGTCGGGCGCGAGGGCTCGCTCACCGGATCGAGGGTCGACGTGATGATCCTCGACGACCTCTACAAGGATGCGCTCGAAGCCAACTCGCCCCTCATCCGCGAGAATGCCTGGCAATGGTACAACGCCGTGGTGCGCACGCGCCTGCACAACGACTCCCAGGAGGTGATCGTCTGCACCCGCTGGCACGAGGAGGACATTATCGGGCGGCTCACAGCAAGCGCCGCCGACGGCGAGGTGTTCGCCCCCTCGTCAATCGAAGCACTCGATACTTTCCTCGCAACGCCGGGCAACACGACAAAGTGGGTGGCGGTGAATTTCGAGGCACTCAAACGGTCGCCCTCCTCGCCGCTCGACCCGCGCTCCGCGGGCGAAGCCCTATGGCCCGAACGGCACAGCGCCGAGCGGCTGGCCGCCAGCCGGGCTATCGACCCGGTGACCTTCGAGGCGCTCTACCAGGGCAACCCATCGCCCGCCGAAGGGCTGCTGTACGGCCCGTTCGGCACCTATGACGAGTTGCCGGACGAAATTACCGCCCGCAGTAACTACACCGACACAGCCGACACGGGCGACGACCGGCTCTGCTCGATCTGTTACGCCACGGATGCCGAAGGAGTCATCTACCTGACCGACGTGCTGTACACACCCGAGCCGATGGAGGTGACCGAACGGGCAGTGGCCGAGATGCTGGTGCGCAACGGCACCCGGCAGGCGGTCATCGAGAGCAACAACGGCGGACGCGGTTTCGCCCGCGCCGTGACACGACTGCTGTCTGTATTGCCGCCCACGGAACGGTGCGCCGTACGGACGTTCCACCAGTCGGCCAACAAGCAGTCGCGCATCCTGACCAACGCACCGACCGTGTGCGCTTCGGTGCTGATGCCGCGGGGATGGCGGGCGTTGTGGCCCGATTTCGCAGCCGACATCACGGCCTACCGCCGCACACTGCGCGCCAATCGCTACCACGACGCCCCGGACGCCCTGACGGGCATCATCGAAACCGAAAGCGAAGGACGCGCCAAACCGGCCGTCCGGCGGATCAGTTTCTCGAAATAAGCGAGGTGTCAGAGATGCTTTCCCATGTCATTCCGAGCGAAGCCGAGGGAACTTTTCAATGACTTAATAATTTGCAAAGTTCCCTCGGCTTCGCTCGGAACGACATCAGAGAAATGCACCGCCCGGAATGGCAGAAAATATATCTGTACAAACCTATATCCCTTTATTCAATAATCTATCTTCAACACTTATGAAACAACTCGGAGAAATCAGGATTTCGAACCGCTCGGCCGCCGAGACAGTCGTCGAGATCGAAGGCGTGATCGGCGTGCCCGAATGGTGGCAGTTCGACGACGAAGCGCAGCGCGTGGCCACCTACGACAAGTTCCGCACAGCCGTGCAGGCCATAGAAGCCCTGCCGGATACGGCGCCCCGCGAAGGCCATCTCGTGCGGGTAAGAATCCGCTCGATCGGCGGCGACGTGGGCGACGCCCTGCTGATCCACGACGCCCTGTGCGGCATCGCCGAAGCGGGCGCGACCATCATCACCGAATGCTACGGCTATGTGGCTTCGGCGGCCACGGTGATCGCCCAGGCCGCCTCGGAAGGCGAACGCGTCGTGTCGCCCAACTCGCTCTACCTGATCCACAACGCCACGACAGCGGTCGAAGGCAACAGCCACGATGCCGCCCGAACCGCCGAACTGCTCGGCAAGACCGACCGCCGCATCGCCTCGATCTACGCCCGCCGAGCCGGACGCCCCGAAGAAGAGTTCCTGGCGCTGATGGCCCGCGACAACGGGCGCGGCGAATGGCTCTCGCCCGACGAAGTGCTGGCCGAGAGGTTGGCCGACCGTATCGGAGGCGGACAGGCCGGAGGATCGCCGCTGGCCGCCGTCCGCGACCGCGTACGGGCTTTCTTCGGACGCTCGGGCGCCGCGGTGAACGGGGCTGTCATGCGGTTGTTCGAACCGTCGGCAAGCGGTAGCCTATCGCGCAACGACCGCATCGCGGCCCTCGAAGAACGGATTGCCGGGGTAGAAAACCGCTCGTCGGTAGCCGCCTCGGAGTTCCAGAGCCGCATCGCGCACCTCGAAAGCGAAAACGCCCTGCTGCGTACGCGCCCATCGGCCACACTGCCCCGCGAAGACCCCGCCGCCAGCCCGGTGCTCGAAGCGTTCACCGACCGCTCGCCTAACCGGGGCGCCTACGACGAGGATGCCCGCACACTGACCCGTGCCTAATCGCACTGTCTCAAAAACGGCCGCCATCGCCCTCTCCGCAGGGTTTCTCAACAGTTTCCGAACAATCCACACACAGCCCTGCACGCGCTGTACACATTAAATCGACAGAGGATCAACACCTGCCGACCGGGCTTTAGCGTCTGTTATTCAGTAATTTATAAATCTATCTAAAAAATTATTCACAAAACTTATGGGAAAAATCATTGCAAATCCGAAGAACTACACGGGCACTGACCTCGAAGCTATTTTCTTCCGCCCGCTGCTCACCGGACCGTCAGCCATCGACCTGGGTATCAGGGTAATGTACAACATGCCCGTGCCCACGACGCTCAATTTCTGGAAACGAAGTACCGACTTGCTCCAGAAGTACACCCGCGGCTGGAACGGCTCGGCAGCAGCCGACCGCTACCAGAAAACGATCGAGCTTTCGAAGGTGAAAGCCGAGATGGGCTACGCCGCCGAAGACTACTTCTCGATGGTCTACGAACAGATCACAGGACGCGCCGACGTGAACCTGGGCGACCTGAGCGGCACCCAGCTCGAAGAGGCCGAAACCGCCCTCTTCCGCTCGACCATCGCCGAAGCGATCCGCGCCACCATGTGGGTGGGCGACACCTCACGCGGAGGCGGCTTCAACACCTTCGACGGCTTCTTCAAGCGCATCATGGCCGACCAGGGGATCGGCGCCAACGATGTCAAGAGCGTGCCTATGACCTCGATGTCCACCGCCGGCAACGCCGAAAAGCTGTTCAAAGCCCTCTACGACGCTGCGCCCGCCGAGCTCCGCTCGATGAAGGCCGACGGGTCGCTGGTGCTGCTTGCCACGCGCGACGTGACCGAAAACTACGAGGAAGGGTTGCTCAGCGGCTCGCTGGACAGCGTGCGCGCCGCCAAGATCAATGGCATCGACCGCCTCTGCTACCGCGGCATCCCGGTGGTCGACATCCAGGCCGACGCCTACCTCACCGCGGTCGGAGACCTGCCGAAATCGTGGGCTATCCTGACCGACAGCCGCAACCTGGCCGTGGCCGTAAATACGGGCGACTTCCCCGGCTCCGAGGTGGCCATGTGGTACAACGCCGACCAGATGGAGAACCGCCAGCGCGCGGTGTTCATGGCCGGCTGCGACTACCTGCTCCCCGAGCTGATCGTGGCCTCGCATTCGGCGTAAGTACGTGCCCTAATCCGGTCAAACTACCTTACTTAGCGGCCTGCTAATCGCCCAAGCTTTGGACACTCGCGCCCGCCCCGCCCCCCCCCTTTTAGGGCGGGCGCGCTTACGGCTCAGTCGATGCGGCCCCTGCAGGGCCGTCGCAAAGCTCAGAAAAATTCGGCCGCGCTCTACGCGCGGCCGCTGGCGATTTTTCAACACATATCCCTATTATCTACATATTTATGAATCCCATCAAACTTGACAACGCAAACCTTTTCGTAGCGGGCAAAACCGACATGCCGCTGCTCCGGTTACCGTACGCCTCGGGCGGCGACGTCCGCGAGGTATGGCGCTGGGGCTCGGACAACCTGCTTCCCGTGGCGCTGGCCATGTTGGCCCGCAGCTCGACGATCCACCGCCGCATCCTCAACGACAAAGCGGACTACGTCACGGGCAGCGGCCTGAGCATCGACCCAGCCCAAAAGCGCACGTCCCGCCTGCTGACACTGGCCAATGGCCTGGAACAGAGCCTCCGTACGGTGATCCAGCGCGTGGCGCTCGACCGCTGCACGTTCGGCAACGCGTTCCTCGAAGTGGTGACCGACGAGCGGCGTTCGTTCCTGGCCTTCTACCACCAAGACGCCACGAAGTGCCGCATCGCCCGGCCGAACGACCGGGTAGTAATGCACCACGACTGGACGCAGTTCCGCAAAAAAGAGGCGGTCGGCCTGCCGCTGTTCCCCGCTTTTGAAAAGCAGAAAGACGGCACCCTCCGCTCGGTGATCCACTACAAGGAGTACGAGCCGATGTTCGAGAACTACGGCCTGCCGAAGTACATCGCGGGCCTCGGGGCGCTGGCAGTGGCCTTCAAGACCGACCGTTGGAACATTTCGCGGCTCGACAACGCCTTTCAACCCTCGGGCGTGATGGTGCTCGACGGCGACGTCGAAAGCCAGGCCGAGGCGGCCGAAATCGCCCGCATGGCCGAGGAGCGGTTCGCCGGCAAGCCGGGACAGGTGATGTTCCTGATCAAGAACAGCGCTGCCGAGGACACGACGAAGTTCGTGCCGATGAACGCCGCTACCACCGACAGCGATTGGCGCTCGCTACGCGATCAATCGGTGAGCGACACGATCATCGCCCACTCGTGGTTCCGCACGCTCAGCGGACTGGAGTATGCCACGGGTTTCTCGGCCGACCGCGTCCGCCACGAATACTCCATAGCCCTCAACACGCTCATCTGTGTCGAGCAGCAGGAGATCATCGAACCCATCCGCACGGCCATCGAAGACATCCTCGGCGAGAATCCCGCCTCTCTCGCTTTCATCAACAAACCCCCTTTCGAATAATGTAGCCTGACGTGTCCGCCAAACAAGGCGCAAATGCACGGGACTATCCATTTCGCCATTGCGGGAAGCGTGAGGCGCGATGCGGCAATCCTCCTTCTTCAGAAGACAAAAGGATTGCTTCGGGCTTATCGCCCTCGCAACGACGGGCTCAGCCGGTGCTGACGGCGAGCGTAGTACCATTTAAACCTAACAAAACAATGCAACTAATTACACAGACCGAGGTGTTGCGATACGCCTTCACGGAGCGCGAGAATGTGGCTCCCGGGGACATCCGGCTGGCCCGGATCGAGGTCGCCCAGGAACGCTTCGTGCGTCCGGTACTGGGCGAAACTTTCTACAAAAAACTGGTGAGGGGCGGCTACCCCACCTTCACCGACGACTACCTGAAACCCGCGCTGGCGCACTACGTGCGGTGCGGCATAATCGACGACCTTGGCGTGCGGGTGACCGGCGACGGCGTCGTGGTGCTCACCTCGTCGGAGCACGACGAACAGCACCGCACCCTGCAACGCACCGAGCGCGCCGAGAGCGAAGGCATCACCGAGGGTAGCGAGACGGCAACCACCGGGTCGGAGCAGACCACCGACCGTGAGCAGAGCCTCAGCCAGACCACCAGTAGCAAGAGCAGCCTGGGCACCAGCGCCGACAGCACCCGCACCGGAAAAGAGACCGACGAAGCGGGGCGCTCCTACTTCGAGAACACGCACGAGAGTGAAACCACCGCCGGCACTACGGCCGCCGAGGGCGTACAGAAAGAGGGAAACGGTTCGAAAACAGGAGATTGGCAGCAAACCGGCGAGAAAGACACCCGCACGGTGACCTCGGAGTCAGGCAGCCGCGAAGGCGAAGAGTCAGGTTCAAAAAACGTGACCGACAGCCGCTCCGACCACACGACGACCGAGAAGAATACCACAGGTTCGTCGCACAAAACAAACGCCTCGTCGTCGTCGAAAAGCACCGGCGAGCAGTTCGGCGACAACTCGCTCAGCGAACGGCTGCGCGCCGCGTCGCCCGCCGAATGCCGGGTTGCCGCCCACCGTGCCCTGCGCGACGCCAACACGCTCATGCGCCGTGCCCTGCGCCACCTCGAACGGCACCCAGGCCTCTACCCGGAATACACGCCTCGTTATTCGCTCTTCTCGTCGCCCGGCCTCGTAGTCTGATTGAAGAGCAAGAGGGTATCGTGCTTTTTCCAAAGAAAGATTTTTTTCGGATGTTATGTAGTCCGCCACCGCCCAACGCGGCGGGCTGTAACATTCGCCCAAGGCTCATTTACGCCACCGCGGACCGAAGGGGTATGTTCGGATAAGTATTCTACCTTTTCGTTGCGGCGCAATGCTGAAAGCAGAATGCTGAAAGCAGAATGCTGAAAGCATTCGAAAAAGTTTTGGGGCGCCTTTTCTCAAAGAGGAGCGATATTCTCAAACTCAAGAAACTATTTAACAACCTATACTATGGAACTATTATCAATCGTATTGAACTTCGTGTTGGCGAGCGGGCTGGCGGGGACTTTGATGTTCTACCGGCCTCGCAGGCGCCGCGAGAGCGCCGACGCCGACAGCGCCGAGATCCAGAACCGCAACCAGGAAATCGTCATGCAGCGCGACACCGTACGTTTCCTCGGGCAGCAACTTCAGGAAGCCTACGCCGAAGTCGACAAACTGCAGGAACTCGTCAACCGCAAACGCGACGAAATCATCGAACTGATCCGGCGCTGCAAACAACTGGAGATCGAACTCATCGACGGCGACACCGAGAGGCGCAAAGCCGCCCACTACGCCTGCTACGACCCCGACTGCCCTTACCGGAAACCCGGGCCTCAACCGCAGGCCGGAGAAAGAAAGGAGGCCGCACAATGAACCCCGTCCCCAACCCTTCTGCCACAGCCCCGGAAAACACCGCCTTTGTAAAAGGGAAACCTGCCGAGAACCCATCTCCGGTCACGACGACCCAGCGCGGGAACCCCGCCGGTAGCACCACTGCGCCCAAAACCGCCCATGCCTCTGCGAACGCCCCGGAAAACACCGCCGCTCCTCAGGTGCGCCGCGTGACCGAAGGCCGCATCACCTCGCCCTTCGGACGCAGGCGCGACCCCATCCACCCCAATACCTGGAAAGAGCACAACGGCATCGACATCGGCGCCCCCGTCGGCACCCCCGTCTACGCCCCCGCCGACGGTGTCGTACGCTCAACCTACACCCACTCCGCGGGCGGGATGACCTTGCTGATGACTTCGACGGATGGCACCGTGCGCTACGGCTTCTGCCACCTGAGCGGCTACACGGTCAAACCCGGCGAACGCGTAATGCGCGGCCAACAGATCGCCCGCAGCGGCAACACCGGCCGCTCGACCGGCCCCCACCTGCACTTCAGCGTCAAGACCGGTGGCCGCTGGCACGACCAAATCCCAGCCGCCGTAAAACCTACCGTGAAAGCTCACGACGATGATGACGATTTCGCGGACGACAGCCTGCGCCTCTACGACGAACCCGACTTCGACATGCGCGGCGGGATGCAGGGCGGCCTGACCGACCGCGCCGCCAAAGCCGCCGCTACCGACGCGAAGGTCGCCAGAATTGCCTCAACCTCGAAAGGCGACTACCTTGGCGGCTCGTTCATCGATCCGGCCCCCTACCTCGCTTGGTAGTTTTTCGCGCCGATTTCCTGCTTCCACTCTCCTCTTTTGCTTTATATGCTTATCCGCAATAATACCCCATCGGTCCGCCGACGGCGACGGGCGTAAACGAGCCACGGGCGAGTATGACAGCCCGCCGCGTGGGGCGGCGGCGGACTGCCGGGATCGCTCTCGCGACCCGGGTAAATGTAAAAGCCCCCCCCCGAAAACAAAGGATAAAATGCGGGGGGTATGATTTGCGGATAAGCTAATTGCTTCATTGTCCCTCTGTCAAGGGTTGCATGAGTATTCGGGATAAAAAAGAGACTTGATTTTTCAATCAGGATGGAATCCGACCAAGGGAAAAATCACCATCTCTTTTTTATCCCGAATACCCGTGCAGCCCGTTTCCTCGAATTCACAACCCAAACCAACAATAAAGCCGTAAAATCGCAAAACGATTTTACGGCTTTATCTGTTTGTTGGCCCCACTAATTTACCCGGTAGGCGCGGGTGACCCCCTTGACCTTTTTGATCTTATGGATCACCATATCGACCGCCTGGGCGTTGGTCACCTCGATCGACACCGTACCATCGACCGAACCCTGTGCCGCAGAAAAGGCCACCGACCGGATATTGATTTTCAGGTCGTGGGTAATCAGGTCGGTGATGCGATTCACGATACCCGACGTGTCCTCGCCCTGCACACGCAGCGTGGCGCGGAAAGCGCCGCCGCGCACCGTGTCTTTCCAGCGCGCGTCGAGGATCCGGTAAGGATACTGCTCACGCAGGCGGGTCGCGTTGGGACAGTCGTTGCGATGGATCGTGATGCCCGCGCTGATGGTTACGAAGCCGAAGATCGGGTCGCCGAAGATCGGGTTGCAGCACTTGGCCAGCTTGTAATCGACCTGCTTGAGCGATTCGTCGATCACCAGGTAGTTGTCGTCGTCGCGCTCGGCGGTGGCGCGCGGCTGTTTGCGCGGGGCAGGGGCCGCCGCGGTCTGGAGCGTGCCTTCGGCGGCGCGGGTCAGCACGTCCTTGAGCTCGGCCACCGGGATGCGCTGCGAGGCGACCAGCGCATAGACTTCGAGTCCGGTTTTCACCTTGTAGTATTTCGACAGGGCATTGACCGCCTCCTCGATGCCGAGCGGGAGCTTCCAGTTCTTGAGTTTGCGTTCGAGCTCCTCGCGCCCGAGCTGGGCCGAGCGGGCCTCGTCCTCGCGCAGTATCTGCTTGATCTTGCTCCGGGCCTTCGAGGTGACGACGATCGAGAGCCAGTCGCTCTTGGCGCGCTGCGATTTCGACGAGAGTATCTCGACCACGTCGCCGCCGTGCAGGCGTTCGCGGATCGAGACATTACGGCCGTTGATCCTGGCTCCCGTACAGCTCGACCCGAGGTTCGAGTGGATGTCGAAGGCGAAGTCCAGCACGGTCGATCCGGCGGGCAAGCGCCGCAGGTCGCCGTTAGGCGTGAAGACGAATATCTCGTCGCTGCTGAGCGCCAGGTCGAAGCGTTCGCTGACGTTTTCCGACGACGTTTCGACGATCTCGCGCAGACGGCCGAGCCACTCCTCGCTACCGATGCGTGAGCCGCCCACACCCTTGTAGCGCCAGTGCGCCGCCACGCCACGCTCGGCCACCTCGTCCATGCGTTGTGTGCGGATCTGCACCTCGACCCAACGGCCTTCGGGCGTCACGACAGTGGCGTGCAACGACTCGTAGCCGTTCGACTTGGGCAGCGATATCCAGTCGCGCATGCGGCTCGGGTTGGGCGTGTAGAAATCAGTCACTACCGAAAAAACCGACCAGCAGAGCATTTTCTCGCGCTCGGGGGGGCAGTCGATGACGATCCGGATGGCGAACAGGTCGTACACCTCTTCGAAGGACACCTTCTGGGCCTTCATCTTGCGCCAGATCGAATAGACTGACTTGGTACGTCCCTTGAGCTTATAGTCGGTGATGCCGAGCTCTTTGAGCTTGTTCTCGATAGGCTCCGAGAAGCGTTTTATAAATTGTTCACGTTCCTGTTCGCCTTCGCTCAGTTTGCGGGTGATCTCGGCCCAGTCGCGCGGCTCAAGCCAGCGCAGGGCCAGGTCTTCCATCTCGGACTTAATGCTGTACAGCCCCAGCTTGTGGGCGATCTGCGAGTAGAGGTTGAGCGTTTCCCATGATTTCTTGTTGCGCTTGAGCTCGGGGAACATTTCGAGCGAACGCATCACTTCGAGGCGGTCGGCCATCTTAATCAGGATCACGCGCGGGTCGGTGGAATACGAGATGATGAGCTCGCGGAAATTATCGGCCTGCAGCGACGAGGTCTTGGGGTCGACGCCCGAGATGTTGCACAGCCCGCGCACGATACCGCCGCATTCGCGCCCGAACTGGCGGTCGATCTCCTCGACGGGCATAACGCCTTCGCGGGCGAGGTCGTGGAGCAGGGTGGCGATCACGGAGTTGTTGCCCAGCCCTACTTCGTCGAGCACGATTTGAGCCGTGAGGATGCTGTGGTAAACGAAGGGCGAACCGTCGTAGCGGAGGCGCGTGCCGAGGCCCTGCACGGCCATCCGCAGGGCGCGCAAGGCGTTGTCGAGCCGATCGCCGTGGAAAGAGGCGGCCAGCGATTCTGTGAATCTTATGTAGGGGTTTTGTGGCATTGTAGTTGAGGTCATTGTAGCGTTTTGGAACGACCATGGTCGTTCCAAAACGTGGTCGCCGCGAAGCGGCGTATTTCTCCGGGCTTTGCGCCAGCCCCGTAAGGGGCCGTATCGACTGCGCCTTTGAATTCACTCGGCATTCGAAGGCAAAGGAGTGCGCCCACCCCGGCACCACAGGCGCCTGGGGGGGCGAATCCGCAAAGATTGCAAGGTATAGCGGCCGGTATGCTCAGTAAGGCCGAGCGCCCATCCCCCGAACGTACTTTGTACGTTCGGGGGATGGGGCCGAGCGCTTCTCTCTATGCCGGGACGCACCGACCCAGCCCAAATATACGCAAATTTCATACCTTTGGAAAATGGGAACCTTAAGAATCACGAAACACCTCTCCGCGCTGTTGCTTTTCGCGACTCTCCTGCCGTGGGCGGCGGGCGCACCTGCCGAAGCCGCCAGGCCGCAGCCGGTGCGCAACAACATCGTACTGATCGCCGCCGACGGCGTGGGTTGGAACGACCTCGCCGAACCGTTCTGGAAAGACACCGTCCCCACCAACCGCCTGGCCTCCACCCCCAACCTCCAGTGGCTGGCCATGCACGGCATCAAATTCACCTCGGCCTACGCCTCGACCGAAGCCACCCCTTCGCGCCTTGAGCTCCTGACCGGCCGCAACGACCTGAGCATCGCCCGCAGCCGCCATACGGCCGACTCACCCGACCCCGGCTTGCCCGACCTCCTCGCCAAAGCCGGCTACCGGATCGTCCCTTGCGATCCCGATTTCATCTCGCCCCAAGAAACCATCGAGTCACTGGACGCGGCCATAGCGACAGCGCAGCCCTTTTTTCTATACTTCTGGGGCCACGTCGGGGGGCCTGCGGACATCGAAGCCATCGACCGCAAACTGGGCCCTGTGATCGCCTGGCTGAACGAACACCGCCTCTTCTCGTCGACCACCGTGGTTTTTGTTTCGGCAAGCGGATCAGCCGCGACGAAGGATATATCCGGCGACCACCCGCAGTATCCTCTCCGCGGCGGACGCGGAACCGCCTTCGAAGGCGGCATCCGTGTGCCGCTGATCGTCGTACCGCCATGCTCCGATTCGGTGTTGATGCATCCTCTGCCCCGCACCTGCGGGCAAACCGTGGTCACCATACGCGACCTGATGCCCACGCTCCTCGCCCAGGCAGGCATGAGCCGGAGGTTCAACCCCCGAAAGAAGGAAAGCCACGACCTCACACCGCTCTTCACCGGCGGCACAGTGCGCTGGCGTTCGCGCCCGTTGGTCTGGCACTCGCTGGCGCTAGACGGCGAGGCCGAATCGTACAGCATCCTGAGGCAAGGCGACTGGAAGCTGATCTATTACTACAGTTCGGGACACACATCGCTGTTCAACCTGGGCGAAGACCTTTCTGAGATCATCGACCACGGCGAGAACCCGGTGCAGGCCAAACGGCGTGAACAGATGGCCCGCACGCTGACCCGCACGATACAAAAAGCCCGCGCGCCGATTCCCGAAGGCGCGTGTTGTCCCGACGGTTCGGAACCGAAAGAACACCGGTAGCAAAACGAAACGGATGTCCCCGCGCGGAGGGCGTCCGTTTTTCGTGGTCCGTCCCGGACGCTGACAATTTGACAGCCCGGCCCGCACCGCCCCCCGTTTGGCAAGATGTTTGTAGCGTAAACCAATCAAAAACGATACAGCCATGAATCCCAACGGATATCCGCAACAAGAAGAGGGCGGTGCCCTGAGCCGCTACGCCATCGACCTGATCGAGCAGGTGCGCAAAGGCAAGCTCGATCCGGTGATCGGTCGCGACGACGAGATCCGCCGCGTACTACAAATCCTCACCCGCCGCACCAAAAACAACCCGATCCTCGTGGGCGAGCCTGGCGTGGGCAAGACCGCCATCGCCGAGGGACTGGCCCACCGCATCGTCGACGGCGACATCCCCGAAAACCTGCGCGACAAACGCCTCTACTCGCTCGACATGGGGGCCCTGATCGCCGGGGCCAAATACAAAGGCGAATTCGAGGAGCGCCTCAAAGGTGTCGTCAAAGAGGTCATCGACTCCGACGGCCAAATCCTGCTGTTCATCGACGAGATCCACACCCTCGTGGGCGCCGGGGGCGGCGACGGCGCAATGGACGCCGCCAACATCCTCAAGCCCGCCCTCGCGCGCGGCGAACTGCGCGCCATCGGGGCCACCACCCTCGACGAATTCCAAAAGTATTTCGAAAAAGACAAAGCCCTCGAACGCCGCTTCCAGAAAGTGATGGTCGACGAGCCCACCGTGCCCGACGCCATCTCGATCCTGCGCGGCCTCAAGGAGCGCTACGAAAACCACCACAAGGTGCGCATCAAAGACGAAGCCATCGTGGCCTCGGTCGAACTCTCGCACCGCTACATCACCTCGCGTTTCCTGCCCGACAAGGCCATCGACCTGATCGACGAGGCCGCCGCCCGCCTGCGCTTAGAGATGAACTCGGTGCCCGAGGAGGTCGACGAACTCGACCGCCGCGTGCGCCAGCTCGAAATCGAACGCGAAGCCCTGCGCCGCGAGAAAGACACCGAGCGCGTCAAGGAACTCACCGCCGAAATCGACACGCTCGACAAGGAGCGGGGCGAGCAACGGGCCCGCTGGCAGGCCGAACGCGACCTGTTGGAGCAGATCCAACAGCAGAAAGAGGCCATCGACAACTACAAGCTCCAGGCCGCCGAAGCCGAGCGCGCCGGCGATTACGGCCGCGTGGCCGAACTCCGCTACGGCAAGATCCGCGCCGCCGAGGAGAGTATCGCCGAGCTGAACACGAAGCTCGACCCCGCGACCGCCATGATCAAAGAGGAGGTCGACAGTGAGGACATCGCCTCGGTGGTCTCGCGCTGGACAGGCATCCCGGTGAACCGCATGTTAGCCTCGGAGCGCGAGAAACTTCTGACGATGGAAGCCGAGCTCCACAAACGCGTCGTCGGGCAGGACGAAGCCATCCGCGCCGTATCCGACGCTGTACGCCGCTCGCGCGCCGGGTTACAAGACCCGCGCAAGCCCATCGGCTCGTTCATTTTCCTCGGCACCACCGGAGTCGGCAAGACCGAACTGGCCCGCGCGCTGGCCGAGTTCCTGTTCAACGACGAAAACCTGATGACCCGCATCGACATGAGCGAATACCAGGAGCGCCACAGCGTGTCGCGCCTCATAGGCGCGCCTCCGGGCTATGTGGGCTACGAAGAGGGCGGCCAACTCACCGAGGCCGTGCGCCGCAAACCCTACTCGGTGGTGCTGCTCGACGAGATCGAGAAGGCGCACCCCGACGTGTTCAACATCCTGTTGCAGGTGCTCGACGACGGCCGCCTGACCGACAACAAGGGGCGCACGGTGGATTTCCGCAACACAATCATCATCATGACTTCGAACATCGGCTCGCACATCATCGCCGAGCGGTTTGCCGAACTCAACGGCGAAAACGGCACGTCCGGTAAGGCAAACAAGGCCATGAGCGACCAGCGCCGTGCCGAGATCATCGACTCGACCCGCGTCGAGCTGTTCGAACTGCTGAAACAGACCATACGGCCCGAATTCCTGAACCGCATCGACGAGATCATCATGTTCCTGCCGCTCACCCTCGACGATGTGCGCGAGATCGTGGTGATGCAGGTGTCATCGCTGCGCAAGCTGATGATGGCCAGCGGCATCGAGCTCGACGTGAGCGACGCGGCCGTCGAATGGCTTACCCGCGACGGCTTCGATCCGCAATTCGGCGCGCGTCCCGTCAAGCGGTCGTTGCAACGCAACCTGACCAACGAGCTTTCGAAGCAAATCCTGGCCGGCAAAATCGACAAGGAACGCCCCGTGATGGTCGACGCCGCCTCGGGCGGGCTCACCTTCTCGAATTAAGGCGTCAACTGACGCTGGCAGCGAAGGCAACGTAACCAATTGCTGAGCGCCGAGGAGGAAAAAGCTGCGTAGCAGATTTAGGGACGCTTTGCGTTCCAATCCTGTTATCCCGAGCGAAGCCGAGGGAGCTTTTCAGAAAATTATCTTTGAAAAGTTCCCTCGGCTTCGCTCGGGATGACATACCGGATTTCATTGCAGACGGGGAGCGTTCGCGATGCAAACAACGAAGCAATCCTCCTGTGCTTAGCAGGGGAAGACTGCTTCGTTGCGTTTCACGCGCCTCGCAATGACGGGTGCCCCGGGGCATGAGTTTTTCCGATACGGCACACGGGACACCACGGGCACCCGCAGGACGCGTAGTGTCCTCGCCGGGGCCCACTTCTTCTCGGCTACGCAGCTCCATCGGGAGGCGCAGCCACACCCCTTTGCTCCCCTCTCTCCCCCCCGCTCTCCTTTATTGTTATTCAAGGCTTTTTGGGGGTTTTGGGGAGAGGTATCCGGCCTGAAAAAAGGACCTTACACGGTGCGGGAAAATGTGCGTGGGGGACGTAAATGCATTTGGCAACTATATATTCATTAACACAGCGATGTAATATTTCATTACATTCGACCCGGCGCCCCCCCCGAGCGGCTTTGCCGCTGGGCGCCCGGGTCGCGGGTTTTGCCTTCGGCTGCAACCCGGACTTGTGTAAATGTGTATATAATTTCCTTAATTAATATCAATACCCTGTGGTAAAGGGTATATAGTTACCATGCATTTTTCAGGCCAGATACCCCAAAACTGTACCCTCCAACAATAAAGCCGTAAAATCGTCTGCAACGATTTTACGGCTTTATTCATACCCCCGGCCAGCGTCAGCGCTTGTACTCGTAGTACAGCAGGCGTCCGAGCGGGGCATTCACCTTGATCACCAACGGGCCTTTGAAGCGCTGCCCCTGGTCGTCGACCCACGTGCCGGCAGGCAGGCGCACCTCGCGTCGTCCGTCGGGCGACATCACGGGAGCCACCATATAGCGGGTGCCGAGCATGAACTGGTCGTCACAATCCGCGAAACCCTTATTCGGAAAATTGTATTCCAGGTGACGGACGATGGGCTCGCCGCTCGTGGCCGCCTCACGGGCCAATTCGAGAATATAGGGGGCAAATTGAGCGTGCAGCTTGGCCGCTTCGACGCAATAGGCGGCATGTTCGGCGTCGAGCACGCGCCACGGGGCCACCGAGAACTGCATCATCGGCATCAGCGCCGAAGCCTGCGCCCAGCGCACCACGAGGTCCTGGTCGATGCCGTTCTCGCGGGCCTGCGCAAAACTGCTGAACTCGCCGCCGCCGATCATGTCGGCACAGGTGTAGGCGTATCCGGTGAGACCGGCGTTGAGCATCTCGGGGATCGTCAGCCGCAGGGCATTCCAGTTGTTCTGCTTGTCGTTCAGGCGCTGCACGAGGGGTTCGCCCTGATGTCCCCAGCAGGCGCGGTATTCGTTATACCCGAAACTGCGCCCCAGCTCGGCCCACAGCCACGACTGGTCGGTAGGCGTGGCGGCGGGATTATAGAAACTCTGGGCCTGCGGGTTGTAAAAATGGACATCCCCGGCATCGAACTTGAAGCCGTCGATGCCGTATTCCCGTTGCACACGTTCGAGCTCGCTTTTGAGGTAATCGAAGGCTGCGGGATTGGTCAGGTCGTAGACCGCGCTGGCGCCGTCCCACCACCAGACGATAGCCGGGGCCTCACTGTTGCGGCCCTTGACCAGGTAGCCTTTCGACGAGAGTTGGGCGAACTCGGGCGAATCGGCACTCACAAAGGGCGACACCCAAAGCATCACCTTGAACCCCCGGGCGTGCAGGCCCTCGACCATGCCGCGGGGGTCGCTGAATGCCTCGCTTTTGAAGTCGAGGCTGCCGTGGTAGCGCTGCCAGCCGTTGTCGATCATCAGCACACCGGCGGGCAGCCCGGCGGCGAGAATGCCGTCGGCATAGGTTTCGATGGCCTGCTGGTTCTGCTGGCGTCCCATTTCGATCCAAGTGTTGTATTGGGGGGCGGTGAAGAAGAGGTCGGGCGGTATTTGTTTCGCGGCGGGTTTGAAGTGTTTCCCGGCGGCGATCACGTAGGCCTCACGAAGCGTACGCCCACTATTGCCCACGGTGACCGGGGCGGTGGCGTTGCTGATGGAGAACTGGCGGCCGTCGAAAGTGAAATCGAACGCCCGCGGACTCCAAATGTAGCGCCCCATGTTCGACACGAGCAGCGGGGCAGCCTGGTTGGCGTAGCAATCGCGGGTCAGGCTACCGCGGGTGAAGGGTTTATCGCCGATGGGCAGTTGCGCTCCGGCCGAGGTATAGGCCCCCCACCATTTCTCGCCCGAAAGGAGCGGAATGGCTTGGGCGGACTGGGGAGTACCAGGCGTGATAGCGGCGAAAGGATAATTGCCCGGTGCCTGCTGGGCAGCCATGGCAGCCGGGGAGTCTCCCTGTGCCGTAGCTTTTTGCGGCATGGCTACCAGCATGATCGCCAGCACCGCCAAACTCATCAGGTGATTTTCAATTTTCATTCGGGATTCTCAGGGGTATTTGATTGGGGTAATGTTCTGCAAAGGTAAGGTTTTTCATGCACTTATGAGTTCGGGCACTACTCCCCCTTATATGAGAGCCTCCACCTCAAGGCGCCCTGAGAACCTATAAGCCGGATCAAGAAACAGCATATTTTGGCTCCCCAACCAACCCGCGAGACATCAAAAAAGGCGCCCCTCCTTGAGGAGGGGCGCCCTAATCTAAGATCGGTTAAGTGAGCCTGTTACTACAGGTTCCAGTCCTTAACACTTACGGTTTGGGCGTTCCATTTGGTGTCCCACCAGATACAGCCGGTAGTTTCGGCGTTTACGGTACCGTAGTTGGGTTGTGCCAACAGCTTGTTGAAAGCTTCGTCACGGTTCGGGCCCATTTCGGTGGTGCTGGCGGCGGGGAACTGACAGCGGCGATACCACAGTTCTTCAGACGCAGTTTCATAGTTCGGGCTGTTGTAATAGGGAGTTTCCATCACCTTGCGGGTGGGGAATTCAAGAGCCACGTCTTCGGGATAAGTGTTACCGTCACCGTAAGTTTGGGTTGTACCGTCGGGCATAGTGATCGTACCGCCGGTGAAGGTGAAGGTGTTGTTAGAGAACATGGGGAAGTCGGCGTGACGGGGGTAACCGGTCAATTTCCAGTAAGCCCACATTTCTTCGGGCTGGAGGAACATGGCCATCCATACTTGCTCCATGATCGCCTCGGTGCGAGCGGCTATGGTAGCTGAACTCCAATCGGTATAAGGCAGCGGGTTGCCGTCATATTTGGTGATGGGGTTAGCTGCGATATAGGTATCGATCATCGCCTGGGTGATGACATAGAGACGTTTGTTGGCGCCGGGTTTCAGCGTTTGAGTAACGGGGTCGAAGTAACCTACACCATCGGCGGTAATGCCGGGGATAGAGATGTACTTGTCGTTAGCCACCGAGCTGATGTAGGCGTTCTGAGCCAGAGCGTAGAGGGCTTTGATGCTGCCGTCGATACCGTTTTTGTACCAGGTTTCAGCGTCTTTACCACCGGGAGTTCCACCGAATTCGTTGGCGATAAGGGCCATGGTGAAGCAGAAGTCAGCATAGCTTATCACTTCCGCACGGATGTTGTATTGATCCCACTTGGGGTTACCGCCTTCACCCCAGAACTCCGAGCCGCTGTAGTAGCAGAAGGTGTTCGTTTTGAAGTGGTAAGATCCGTAGATAAGGCTACCGGCCGATACGTAAACGCCCTGATAGGTAGAAGCCAGCGAGCCACCGGTATTTCCACTGGGAGTCATCGTTCCGCAGTTGGTCAGCGGAGAAGTGCTGTACGGGTTGGTGATCCGGATGTTAGGACGTTTGTCGGTAATAGCCACGCTTGCTGCTTTAGGAATATGCATGCGGGCAATGTTAGAACCGAGCGAACGGCCGTGTTTGTGCGGGCCACCGCCCACGGTCGGGTCGTTGGAAGAGAAGTTCTCGCCAGCGCTTGGGTTCATGGTCACACCGATGAACATGTTACCTTCGGCAAATTGGTTGCCATAAGAGAAGAGGGTGTCGGGGCAGTTGTATTTCATAGCTACCCAACCTGAACCCTGGCGGCATGCGTTTTGGGCGGCACCACCGGTAACAGAAGGTTCGCACCAAGTCTGGTTGTTGTGAGTATAAGCCTGGCTGCTTGCAGAAGGAACATCCGCTCCGGCGGGGAAAGAACCGCCCGAGTAGCTACCGACGACCATACTGGATTGGTCGGAGTGGGTGTTGGGGCGAACGAGCAGGGGCAGACGGGGGTCGTTATCCTGCTTCATTGCATTAACGAAAGCGGCCGAAGCGTTGAAGATCGACGAAAGAGTGTTGGAGTCGTCCCGGCTTTCGGGCAGGTCGCGGCGTGAAGTATAGTACAGACCGTCCATGTAATCTGACATCAGGTACTGGGGATCTGAAGTTACAGAAGTAAGCACCGTTTGGAAGAAGTTGGGGTCTTTGCGCAACACGCGGTAAGCAATTTTGATACGGAGGGCGTTGGCGGCCTTGATCCACATCTTACGGGCCTCTGCGGCATCGCGAACGCTGTAAGTAGGTCCTCCGCTGGCACCGATGCCGGGAGTGGTTACTTTCACGCCGTAGAATCCGTCGTACTGGCCGAGGGATACGTTACCGACAGGAGCGGCTTGCTTGAGCAACTCCACTTGTTTGCGGAGCGTGTCTTCGAAGATAGTGTACAGTTCCTCGTACATGTCGTACTTGGGGAGGGTGATGCCATCGCTGATGGCTTTCAGGCCTTCTTTGTAGGGCATGGCACCGTAAACGTCCACGCAACGCCAGGCGAGATAGGTCTGGATGATGGTAGAAACGGCACGGATCTCCTGATAGCGGGGACGTTCAACTTCCTGTACGATATTATCGATGTAATACACCAGGTAGTTCAGTTGACGGCCGTAGCTGTTGAAGTATGCACCCCAAAAACCATAAACAAAGTTGTTTCCGTTGGGATCGCTATCTTTTCTTTGGTACAGACCGGCGTTGTTCACGGGGCTACCCATGGAGTACCCGGCGGTGTATTGCATAAAGCGCATCACGCCGTTAGCTATAGAAAGGGGGCGGCCACGGTCAACGTATCCGAACTCTGCCGTAGCATTGAAAAAGATCTGTCGCGGATCTGATGCAGTAAGCGTCTCGGGATTGGTGTTGAGCTCAACCATTTTGTCCTTACATCCGGTAAGAGCAAGTATGGCCGCGAATCCCAAAAGGTATTTGCTGATTGTTTTCATATTGTAAATCTTGCTTTTTATTTAAGTTTATGTGCCGGAATTAGAATCTCAAGTCAATCTTGAGGTTAAAGTTACGGGCAAAAGGCACTCCACCGTAATCGATCGGAGTAAGCGGGTTGTTGAGCGAAATAGACTCGGGGTTCGAGCCGCCCAGCATACCGTTGTAGAGGTAGCAAAGGTTACGGGCAGTAACGGCCAGACGGGCATATTGCAGACCGAGGTGTTTGATCCATTTCTGCGGGAAGTTGTAACCAAGGGTGATCTCGCGCAGTGAAACATATTTCACTTCTGACACGGAACGTTGCTGAAGGGCTGAAGTACCGTTGCTCATGTCGCGGTGGAAGTTGAAAGTATAGTAGGCACTGGCAGCCATCGGTTGCATGTAACCCATCTCAACAGCTTCGCGCATGGTAAGGCCTTGCAGGTCGACAACAACCTGGTTGGCGGTGTTTGATTTGCCATACCATTGCATGTTGGTGGCTCCTCCGAAGACACCGTCCATAACCACACCGTCAAATACGGTTTGGTCGAGGTAGTTCACGCGGGCTTCGCCATTGGTACGGAAATACATAGAAGCTTCGGCATTACCTGCACCGATAGCGTCACGAACGTTGGTGCTGATCATTGATCCACCGATACGGGCGTCCACCTGAACGAAGAGGTCGAAGTTTTTATACGCGAGATTGGTCAGGAAGCTGCCTTCGAAGTCGGGCTCAACGTTGCCGAGCACGTCGTAAAGGTAACCGGTTCCCCAGATGTCTTTACCGTTGGCATCTTTATCCATCGCGCGATAGTAGTTAGAAAGTGATCCGGCGTCGGTCCAGGTAACCAAGGGGAGGAATGATTTCTGAGCGTCGGTGTTCACGGTAGTCAAAGAACCCAGACTTTTGAGGTAGTATTTACCGTTGAGCGGGTTATTGGGGTTGTTCGGGTCGGTGTATTTAGCAGCGGCACCTTGTCCGTAAGTGCTGGTACCGGCAACGATCTGGCCAAAGGCGCCACCTTCGAAGGCGAAGATGTACGGGGCATACTTAAGGTTGTTGTTAGACAACTGGTAAGTATGGATGGCGGGGTGGAATTCAACGATCTTACTGCGGTTGCGGAACCAGTTGAAGGTCATGTCCCAACGGAACTCACCCTGGAACGGGCGGGCGGTAAGGGCAACTTCCCAACCCTGGTTCTGGATGTTACCGGCATTGATAACCTGTGTGCTCACACCGGCTTCGTTAGCGGCACCGATGCGGAGGATCTGGTTCTTGTTGTTGGTTTTGTAGTAGGCTACGTCCAAACCGAGGATACCGTTAAGGAAACGGATGTCGGCACCGATTTCCATTGACTGGCTGATTTCGGGCTTGAGGTCGTAGTTGGGCAGAGACCCGATGCTCGGAGAGGCACGGAACTGGTATTCATTGAAGGCGTTGTAAGCCTGGCTCATAGTAATACCACCGGCACCGGCCGAGGTGTCATAGGGATTGGCACCCGAACCTACCTGAGCGATAGAAGCGCGGAGTTTACCTGAAGAGATGATGTTGGGGTTGATGTCGAAGGTGTCGGTAAACATCCAGGCCAAGTTCGCGCCGGGATAGAATACTGAATAGTTGTTTGCGCCTTTGACGATCCATGCAGGATAAGTCAGGGTAGAAACCCAGTCATTACGGGCGTTAAGCTCAAGGTTGATCTGGTCTTTCCACGAAAGGTTGACCGAAGCGGCAAGACCCATGGTCATCGTGTTGCGGGCATTGCGTCTCACTTCATAATCTGCAACCTGAAGCGGTTCTTTAGAGTTCGAGAAAGCGAACAGGCCGGGAACTACGAGGCCGCCACGGGTTTGTTTCGACCAATAGTTACCTCCGATATTACCGTAGAGCTCATAGATAAGACGGACGTCGAGTTCGAGGTTGTCGTCAACGAAACGGTTGTTGCTGTGAACCCAGCCACGGAAGTTGTAAGTACCGTAGGTGTTACCGTTGATTGAGTACGAGCCGCCTTCGCGATACAGACCAGTACCGTAGTTCTTGGTCGTATTGTCAATCAGTACGGAGTTGTAGGTGATCATCGCGGCAGCGTCGAGCCAGCTAAGCGGTTGGGCGCTCAGGGTCAATGAAGCAAGCACAGACTGTTCTTTGTGGTCGGTGTTATTATCTTTCATGCGGTCGAAGATCGCATTGATAAATTTGTTAGTGTCACCCACCAAAAGTTCGTTGGTCACCGCGTCGCGATAGTTCGCTTTGTACCAGGCAAGGTCGGTGTTACGGTTGATCATCTCCATAGTATAAGAGAGGTAGTCGTTGTTACTTACCTCACCGCTGGCGCTCACGGCATTGTGCGTGTTGCTGAGCGAGTACATGAAGTTGAAGTTGACCGAGAAGATGTCGTTGAGCTTACCGTTGGTATTGAAGCTTACGTTGTGGCTATAGTAGTTGTTGGTCGGCATGGAACCGTCAACATTGCGGTAGGCGTAGCCCAAACGGAAGTTGGCTTTGTCCGAACCACCGGTCAGGTTCACGCTTACGCGGTCACTCTTAGCGGTCTGGAACACTTCGCGCCAGTTGTCTTTGTAGGCGACAAAAGGTTCGGCGGGGTTGCCGTAAGAGCCGATCTTGTACCACTGCAGCATCGGGGTACCGTCCATAGCGGGGCCGAATGACCATCCGTCATAGCTGTCATCGGTGCGGAGGGGGTTGTCGTAGGCGTTACCTTCGTAACCGTTACCGATGTAACCCTGGCCATAGGTGTTCTGTATGGGCATGGGGGGACGGTAGATGTTGGTGAACTCGTGCGAGTAGCTGACGTCAACGCCGATACCTTTGCGGGCTTTACCTTGTTTAGAGGTAAGCACGATAGCACCGTTGATACCGCGAGAACCGTACAGTGAAGTTGCAGCAGCACCCTTGAGGACGGTTACGCTTTCGTAGTCGTCCATGTTAAGGTTTTTCAGCTGGCTACCGTACATGTTGCGGCTCGATGTGATGATCGAACCGTAACCACCGGTGGCTTCGTTACCCGGGTTGTTGATTTCGGCTTCGATGATCACACCGTCGATCACGTAGATCGGAGACGAAGTTTTGGTCAGTGATTTGGCACCGCGGAGGGTGATCACGGGGTCACCGGTGACACCTGCAGAACCTGAGGTACGAACGCTCAGACCGGCCACTTTACCCTGGAGGGCGTTGGCGATGTTGAGGGCGTTGGTACGCATAAGGTCTTCGCTCTTCACTTCGGTCACCGAGTAACCGAGTTTGCGGTTGAGCTTGGTACCACCGAGTGCCGTTACCACAACTGCGTCGGCGTCGATGGCGTCGGGCATAAGGGTAACATTCACTGCTGTTTTACCGGCAGTGGGAATTTCTTGTTTACGCATACCGGCGTAGCTGAACGAAAGCGTTGCGTTGCTCGGTGCGTTGTTGATGGTGTACGAACCGTCAGCGTTGGTAATAGCTGCGATTGCCGTGCCTTTTACCTGCACGGTTACACCTGCGAGTGGCTGTCCGTCATCGGCTCCTCTGACCACACCGCTCACTCGTACTTGCGCATAGGCTGTGCCTACGAACAACCCGAGTGCCAACAATGTTAACAGTCTAATTTTCTTCATAGAAAAGCGTTTTAAAGTTTGTGAAATTGGTTAATTATTGGTTGTTTATTTGGTGCTATTCAATTAGGATGAGCGCCCCGGAGGGTACACCCCTAATCATTGGCAAATATAGAATAGTATATCGAGATAAAAAAATTTTATCCGGCTATTTTTTTTTGGCATTGCTTGATTTTAGTGACTTCTGGGTTACTTTGCGGATTTCTGCGTTGTATTTTTAAAATTTTTATTTAATTCTGAGGGGTCATGTTTTGCGGAGTATTCAGAAAATCCAAAGTGTAAAAGTGGCCAGATTTACAAGATCTTGTCATTCCTCACACAATGATAAAAAATATTTTTTTTAAGCTTTCCCCGGCGAATATTCTTGCGCCGGAGTGGAGATCAGCAGGCGCAAATAGTCCCATACAGCCGTTACGCTGGCTATTTCGAGCCGTTCGGCAGGCGAATGCACTCCACGCAGGGTCGGTCCGATGGAGATCATGTCCAGGTGGGGATATTTGGTCAGGAACAGGCCGCATTCCAGTCCGGCATGGATGGCTTTGACAGCCGCCTCACGCGAAAAGAGGCCGCGGTAGAGCTCCGTGGCCTGTTGTACAAGCGGGGAACAGGGGTTCGGCGCCCATCCGGGATAGCCGTCGGAGTGCTCGGCCCGGGCGCCGGCAAGTTCCATACAGGCCTCGACCTGGATGGCGATATGGCGCTTGGCGCTCTCGACCGAACTGCGTTGCGAGGTCGTAACGACGAGGCGTCCCGGTTCGGGCATCTTGACCGAGGCCAGGTTGGTCGAGGTTTCGACCAGTCCCGGCATCGAAAGGCTCATGGCGATCACCCCGTGCGGCAGGGCGTACAACAGGCGTATCAGGCGTTCGGCAACCTCGGCGGGAATGATGCCGGCAGGCTTTTCCGCCGCGGGGTGCAGGTAGAACTCCATGGCAGGTTCGCTTTGGGCGTACTCGGAGTGGATCTCGCCCATCAGTTTTTCGAGCAGGAGCGAGGGTTCGGCGGTACCCGACGGCAGCCCGACGAGCGCCTCGGCCTCGCGCGGAATGGCATTGCGGAGGTTACCTCCGTCGATGCGGGCCAGCACCATGCCCTGTTCGTGGCGATACAATTCCCAGAGCAGGCGGGTGAGGAGTTTGTTGGAGTTGGCGCGCCCCTTCTCGATGTCGTCGCCGCTGTGGCCGCCGGCCAGGCCGCGCACGCCGGCCACATAATAGGTATACCCCTCGGGTGCCGGAGCCGGGGCGTAGTCGATCGTGCCGACCGTGTCGATCCCCCCGGCGCATCCGATAAAGATCTCTCCTTCGTCCTCGGAGTCGAGGTTGATCATCCGCGAGCCGGTAAGCATATCGACGCCGAGACCCATGGCACCGCCGAGGCCCTGTTCCTCATCGACCGTGAAGAGCGCTTCGAGGCGGGGTGTGCTAAGCGTGGGGTCGGCCAGGGCAGCCATCTGGAGCGCCATGCCGATCCCGCAGTCGGCGCCGAGGGTCGTACCCCGCGCCTTGACCCAGCCGTCGCTGTCGGCATAGGCGTCGATGGGGTCGCGCGAGAAATCGTGACTGACGGCAGCATCCTTCTCGCATACCATCTCCATGTGGCTTTGCAAGATGAGGGCTTTTTCGTTTTCGCGGCCCGGCGAGGCAGGACGGACGACCACCAGGTTCCCCGTGGCGTCTTTTTTACAGGCGAGGCCGTGGTCGCGGGCGAATTGCTCGACATAAGCGGCGATCTGCTCCTCGTGTTTCGAGGGGCGGGGGATTCGGGTGATTTGGTCGAAGATCGCCCACACGAGGGAGGGCTGGAGGTCGGTGAGTGTCATAGTTACAGAAATTTGAATCTGGGTAAAACCGAGGGTATGGGTGGGGAGAATCGGGCTGCGTCACCCACGGAGAAACTCGCGCCTACCCCACCCGCCGGGCGCGTGAAACGCACTGGGGTGGGCGCGCCGAGCCGCTCTTGCTACACGGCCGCTGCGCAGAGCGGCCGCAAAGCTCGGAGAAAAGCAGGCCTCGCTACGCGAGGCCGCAGCCAAAAGCCCATCCGCTGCCCTTATTCTTCGCTGCTGCGCACCAATTCGGCGCGGTAGGCGTCGAGGATGCGCGACTTCGACACGAAGCCCGCGTAGCGGTCGGCGGCATCGACCACCGGCAGGTTCCAGGCCCCCGTCTGCTCGAATTTTTCCATCACCGAGCGGGTCGGCTCGTCGGCGCGCACGGTGGCGGGCGGGGCGTTCATATACTCAGCGACGGGTGTGGTGTCGTATTTCTCGCGGGCGAACATATCGGCACGGATGTCGTCGAGCGTGACCACCCCCGTGAGGTGTCCCGCCCCGTCGACCACCGGAAAGACGTTGCGGCGCGACCGTTCGACCGCTCCGATCATGTCTCGCAGCGTACCGTCGACCGGCACCGGTTCGAAATCCCGCTCGATCAGGTCGGCCGTGTGCAGGAACTGCATCGTGTTCTCGTCCTTGTTGCGGGTGAGCAGTTCGCCGCGCTCGGCCAGGCGTTTGGTGTAAATGGAATAGGGATCGAAGTAATACGACAGGGCGAACGAAACCGCGCTCGCCAGCATCAGCGGCAGGAAGAGCGCAAAACCGCCCGTGAGTTCGGCCACCAGAAACATGGCGGTCAGCGGGGCCTTCATCACGCCGCCCATCACCACAGCCATGCCAACGAGGGTGAAGCTGGCCACCGGGAGCCCGGCGTCGAAAAAGTGATTGGCGGCCACGGCGAATACGTAGCCGAGCATCGCGCCCACGAAGAGCGACGGCGCGAAGGTACCCCCTACCCCGCCGCTGGCGTTCGTGAGGGTCATGGCCACGACTTTGAAGGCCAGGATGCCGAGAGCGAACAGGGCGATCACCCAGAAGGTGTCGCGGAAGTCGTAGAGCAGCGAATTGTCGAAAATAACGTCCTGATGGCCGGTCATCAGCGAAGTAATGGTCTCGTAGCCTTCGCCGTAGAGGGGCGGGAAGAGGAAAATGAGCAGCCCGAGCAGCGACCCGCCCACGGCGATGCGCAGCCACACGCGGGGGATACGCTTGACGGCGGCCTCAAGCCGGGTCGACACGCTGGCGAACCCGTAGGCCACGCAGCCCCCGATGAGGGCCATCGCGGCGTAATAGGGAATCTCGCGCAGGGCGAAAGTGGGCACCACACCGGCAAAGAAAGGTTCGCTCCCCACGAACAGGTAGGTGGTGGTCGCGGCGGCCACCGAGGCCAGCAGCAGCGGCACGACCGAGGTGAAGGTCAATTCGAGCATCAGCACTTCGATCACGAAGGCGAACCCGGCGATGGGGGCTTTGTAGACGGCAGCGATGGCGGCCCCGGCGCCGCACCCGAGCAACAGGGTTATATAGCGGTAGTTGAGTTTCAGTAACTGCCCGATGTTCGAGCCGATGGCGGCCCCGGTCAACACGATGGGGGCCTCGGCTCCCACCGATCCGCCGAAACCGATGGTGGTCGAACTGGCCAGGAGCGAGGTGTAAGTGTTGTGGGGCTTGAGGCGCGACTCGCCGCGCGAGATGGCGTAAAAGATGCGGGTCACGCCGTGGCTGATGTCGTCTTTGACCCAGTAGCGCACGAACAGGACGGTAAGGACGATCCCGACGGCGGGGTAAATAAGGTAGAGGTAGTTGGCGGATTCGACGGCCCCCCACGAGGTCAGCCCTTCTTTAATAAGGTGGATACACTCTTTCAGCAGGTGCCCGGCTACCCCGGCCAGCACGCCCACCACCACGGCCAGCAGCATCAGCAGCTGCCGCTCCGACAGCCGCCGCACCAAAGGCGCTATGACGTGGTATGCTTTCATCTGTTTTACTACCCGGAGGGTATCTTCTTCTTTTATAAAAGAAGGGACGACGCTGGCAGTGAGCGCAATCAAGCTCGCTTGAATTGCCGAGCGTCGAGGAGGGAAAGGCCACGGAATGGACTTAACCAAGAAAACTTTTCTGGAAACCGTGTTTCCTTCCCGTATTTTTCGCTGCGGTGGACAACACCCTGGTGTTGTCATAAGGTTTTGTAAACAATCACTCTCCGAAAGTGGGCTTCCGAGGATGATTATTTACAAAACCTTACATGCTACGCATTACGCCGCAGCGCAGAAAAGAGGAATGCGAAGCATTCAACAAGTTCTTTGGGGACTTTTCTTTCAAGGACCGATGCTGCAACCGAACGCCATCAAGCTTGCTTGAAATGGCCGAGGTGCAAGAAGGAAGACGAAGTCAAAAGCACGCCTGCCCGGCGAGGGCAAAAAGAGAAAAGGCTTACAGCAGGCCGCTGATGGCGGCGGGCAGGTCGGCGGGCTTGACGTTACGGCGCACGACTTCGCCCTGGCGGTCGATCAGAAAGTTGTAGGGCACTGTCTTCACGTTATAGAGCCTGACCGCTTTCGAATCCATGCCCTTCAGGTCGCAGACCGAAATCCACGGGAGGCGTTGTTCCGAGACCGTATTGAGCCAGTCGGCCCGCGAGATGTCGAGCGACACCTGGTAGACCTCGAAGCCTTGCGGGGCATATTTCTTATAGACATCGACCAGTTCGCGATTGAGCACCTTGAGGGCCGCGGGCGACGAAGCCGTGAACGAAAGCAGCACCACCTTGCCCTTGAGGTCGGACAGGCGCCGGGTCTTACCGAGCGGGTCGGGCATCTGTAGGTCGACGAGGCCCTCTTCGACCCCGCTGTCGAGTTGCTGTTCGATCATCGCCGCCGTGCTCTCAAGACGATCGAGCTCGGCGAGTTCCGAAGCCATCGAACGGGCGAAGGGCGTTCCGGGGTAGCGGGCATTGATCGAATCGCTCACCATGCGGAAATAGACGATATCCTCGGGTTCGTTGAAAATACCGCGCCCGTCGGGCGTCAGGTTATGGAACGGGATCACCGAAGCCAGCGAGGCGGGGTTCGCCACGATAAATTTAACCACGGCGCGTTTCTGGGCCACCTGCGCTTCGCCGTAGGCCATCACGTCCTCTTGCCACGCCTTCTCGGAAGCGTATTCCGTATTGGCAATAACTCGGTACAGGCCATCGGCGCTGCGCATCAGGTCGTTGACCTCGCGCACCTGCGCCGATCCTTCCGAACCGCTGACGCTGTATGCCGAGGCCGTACTGTCGACTATGTCGAGCGTCACGCGTTCGCCGCCCGCCAGCAGTAACGGGACCCGTCCGTCGGTGCCGATATGCAGGGTGTAGAACTCGGGGGCAACGCCCGCTACGGGGAGCTTGACCGTGAAAGCGCCCTTTTTATCGGTGCGCACCGAGTCGGCAAGCGTGTTACCCGAAGGCAGCAGGCGCTCTATGTAGATGGTTTTCCCGGCGGCCCCGGCATCGACGGTTCCACTGACCGTGGCTTTGCGGCTCGATCCGCAGGCCGTAAGCAACACGGCGGGGAGAAGGAGGAGTAACTGTTTTTTCATCTCGGATAGAAGAAGGGTTGTCTGGAAAACAAAGGTAATCTTTTTGTACAGAATTGGAATTCCGGTAGCGGCTTTACTTTTTTAGTCTCTTATTTTCGTTTTTCTTTCGCCCCGGTGCCAAAACAAGGTGAAGCGGGCAACCGCCACCGGTCGGGGTGCTGGACCGACGCCCGAAGCGAGAGCAGAACCAAGTTTATTTGGCTCTGCCGGGCAAGCAGGAGAAAGAGGCTGCAAAGCGGACTCAAATCGCCTGGCGGTGCCCGCCGGGCTGATGCGCGAAAAAAAAGATTCAGGAGAAGTCATGCACTGAGATCAGGAAGCCATCCACACATCTTAGTTTTTCCTATATTTACACCCGTTATGGCCGGCCTCTATATCCACATACCGTTCTGCCGTTCGCGGTGCGCCTACTGCGATTTCCATCGCGAAACCGCCCGAGGCGACCGGGCCATCGCCGCCCTGGCCGAAGCCATCGGCCGCGAGATGACCGCCCGCTCCGGTGAACTGGGGACGCCGCCACGCACGCTCTACTTCGGCGGAGGAACGCCCTCGCTCTGCACCCCCGCGCAGATCGACAGACTGATACGGCAAGCCCGCAGATTGTGGCCCGGTGCTGCATTCGAAGAAATCACCCTCGAAGCGAATCCCGACGACCTGACCCGCGATCCGGCCTACCTGCCCGCCCTGCGCACAGCGGGGGTCGACCGGCTGAGCCTTGGCATCCAGTCGTTCCACGACGCGCATCTGCGCCGCATGAACCGCCGCCACACGGCGGCACAGGCCCTCGAAGCCGTCGGGGCCGCGCAACAGGCCGGATTCGGCAACATTTCGATCGACCTGATCTACGGATTACCTTTCTCCACACCGGGGGAATGGCGCCGGAACCTCGAAACAGCCGCCAGTCTGGACGTGCAGCACATTTCGGCCTACCACCTGACGATTGAGGGTGGTTCGGCCTTCGCCTGCGAGGGGATGCAGCCGGTCGGCGAAGAGCGCAGCGAACAGGACTTCGGCCTGTTGCGTTCAATACTGCTCAACGCCGGGTTCGAACACTATGAGGTGTCGAATTTCGCGCTGCCGGGGCGCAGGGCAGTGCACAATGCGCTCTACTGGGCGGGCGAAGAGTATCTCGGTCTCGGCCCGGCGGCCCATTCCTTCACGGACGGCGCCCGGAGCTGGAACGTCGCCGACAACGAGGCCTATCTCGCCGGGGCGCCCCGCGGGTCCGAAACGCTTTCGCCCGCCGACCGCCTCAACGAGTACCTGATGGTCCGGCTCCGCACAGCCGACGGATTTTCAGTCAGTTATGTTAAGTCGGCATTTGGAGAAGACGAAGTTCGTCGCGTGTTGTCGATCTGCGAAAGGTTTCTCGCTTCCGGAGAGATGGTGCGCGGTGCGCAGCCGCACGGGCAATCCTTGTGTGATGGACAGAATGAATATATAAGAATAAAGCCCGAACACTTTCTGGTGTCGGATTATATCATTGCACAGCTTTTCGTGTAACCCGCCATGGCATCTCTGCCTCGTCATTGCGAGGAACTGCGAGGTACGAAGCAGAACGAAGCAATCTTCCCGTTCATTGATTCGGAAGATTGCTTCGTCGGCCTGTGGCCTTCTCACAATGATGGGAGAAAGCTCTCAATGACGGGGAAGGACTACCGGTCGGTAATGCCTTCGTCGCTCTTGGGGTGGCGTTTGGGATTGCGGGGAAACCATCCTTTTTCGACCCGCTTGCGCTGGCTGAAGAGTTCACCGATACCCCAAAGGGCGCTGAACCCGGCGACGCCCAGCAGGGCCGACAGGATGTAGTTTTCGACACACCACGCCCCGGCCAGCGCCACCAGCCCGGCCACGAGGAAAGCCCACCATATCCGCACGCCGCAATAGTACTCGCCTTTGATCACGAGCGGATGGAACAGCCCGATGATCAGGAATGTTCCGGCCCCGATCACGAGGCCGCCGAGGTGATATGTTTCGATGAATTCCATAGGTTATTTCCGTTAGGCCCGGCGTAACTATTACTCCGTTTCTCCATTTTTCATCCCGTCATTACGAGGAGGCGTCCGCGTACTCCGGTGACTTTTCCCCGTCATTGCGAGGAGCTTTGCAACGAAGCAATCACAGGATACACCTGATGTGGATATTACGCGATTGACTCGTACCTCGCAATGACGGAAAATTCATTTTTCCGGGCAGCCGCAGCTTTCGTCAACCTGCACCACTTCGATCCCGGCGCGGCGGAGCAGCTCGATGCCGTCGTGCGAGTGGTAGTCTTCGCAATAGACCACGCGCACGATCCCGGCCTGGATGATGAGCTTGGCGCATTCGATGCAGGGCGACGAAGTCACGTAGAGGGTCGATCCCGCAGCGCTCTGGCTCGATCGGGCCACTTTGGTGATGGCGTTGGCCTCGGCGTGCAGCACGTAGGGTTTGGTGCGCCCCTGTTGTCCTTCGGCGGCACGGCCCCCGGCCACGTCGGCGGGCGACCACTCGCATACGTTCTCAAACCCCGAAGGGGTACCGTTGTAGCCGTCCGAAATGATCATCTTGTCGCGCACGATCAGCGCGCCCACCTGGCGCCGCTCGCAATACGAGTTCTCGGCCCATATCCGCGCCATCCGGATGTACCGGACGTCCAAATTCTTCTGTTTATCGTCCATTCCTGTTTACTATTTACGCCATTATAAACTCCCCGTCATTGCGAAGGTGCGTGCCGCACTCGCAATCCATCTAATCCGTTGAAAATTCTACTGCCCGAGCAGGGCGGCGAGGGCGGTTTCGAGGGCCTTGATCCTGGCTTCGGCGTCGTCGCGTTTGGCCTGTTCGGTTTCGAGCACCTTGGCGGGGGCGTTGGCCACGAACTTTTCGTTCGAGAGCTTGCGCATCACGCTTTCGAGGAAGCCCTGGGCGTAGTCGAGTTCCTTGGTGAGCCGTTCGATCTCGGCGTCGGTGTCGATGGCCGCGGCTTCGAGCGGCACCACGTATTCGGTCGTCTTGACGATGAACTGCGCACCCGACGGTTTCCCGGCCGCCGCAACCGGCATGATCGACGACAGGTTGGCCATCTTGGCGATCACCGGGGCGAACTGGGCCGGATAGTTCTCGTCGGCTACTACGCAGAGCGCCAGCGGCTCCTTGGGGGAGAGGTTCTTTTCTTTGCGGATGCCGCGTACGGCCGTCACGATCTCTTTGGCGTTCTCGAACCGTTCGAGCATCGCCGCATCGGCGGCGCCCGGAGCCGGGTAGAGCGAGATCATCAGGCTTTCGTCGGCGCCGCGGGGGCGGATGAAGTGCCATATCTCCTCGGTGATGAACGGCATGTAGGGGTGCAACTGCTGGAGCAGGCGCTCGAAGAATTCGATGGTGACCGCTTTGGTCTTGGCATCGATGGGCGAGCCGTAGGCCGGCTTCACGATTTCGAGGAACCAGCCCGAGAAATCGTCCCAGAACAGGCGGTAGAGCGTCATCAGCGCGTCGGAAATGCGGAAGTCCTCGAAATCCGCGTCGATCTGCCGGATCGTGGCATCCATCCTGGCGGCGAACCACTCGGTGGCGCGGACGGCCTCATCGGGCTGAGGTGCGTCGGCCGACACTTCCCACATGTTCACCAGGCGGAACGAGTTCCAGATTTTGTTGCCGAAGTTGCGGCCCTGCTCGATCAGCGACTCGTCCCAGATGATGTCGTTGCCCGCCGTGGAGCAGAGCATCATGGCCACGCGCACGCTGTCGGCGCCATACTTGTCGATCAGGTCGAGCGGGTCGGGCGAATTGCCGAGCGACTTGCTCATCTTGCGGCGCAGTTTGTCGCGCACGATGCCTGTGAGGTAGACGTTCGAGAAGGGGCGCTCGCCCATGTATTCGTAGCCCGCGATGATCATGCGCGCCACCCAGAAAAACAAGATTTCGGGGGCGGTCACCAGGTCGTTCGTCGGATAGTAATATCGGATGTCGGGATTGCCGGGATTCACGAAGCCGTCGAACACCGAGATCGGCCAGAGCCACGAGCTGAACCAGGTGTCGAGCACGTCGGGGTCTTGGCGCAGTTCTTCGAGAGCCAGCGCGGGGTTGTCGCTCTTTTCACGGGCCAGCTTCAAAGCTTCCTCGGGTGTCTCGGCCACCACAAAGCCGCCGCCTGCGGCCTGCGGCAGATAGTAGGCCGGGATCTGCTGCCCCCACCAGAGCTGGCGGCTGACGCACCAGTCCTTGACGTTTTCCATCCAGTGGCGGTAGGTGTTGCGGAATTTGTCGGGGATCAGGCGGACGGTGTCCTGCATCACGGCTTTCAAAGCGGGTTGCGAGAGCTCTTCCATGCTCAGGAACCACTGCATCGAGAGCTTGGGCTCGATCACCACGCCGGTGCGCTCCGAAGTGCCCACCTTGTTGGTATAAGGCTCGACCTTTTCGAGCAGGCCGGCCTTTTGCAAATCTTCTTCGATCAGGCGGCGCACGTCGAAACGGTCCATGCCGGCGTACTGGGCGCCGTGCTCGTTGAGCGTACCGTTGTCGTTGAAAATATCGATGGTCTCAAGGCCGAACTTCTCGCCCAGCATGTAGTCGTTCACATCGTGTGCCGGGGTGACTTTCAGCGCCCCCGTACCGAATTCGAGGTCGACGTAGTCGTCGTAGATCACCGGCACCGGGCGGTCGATGAGCGGCACCAGCACCCGTTTGCCTTTGAGCGACGTATAGCGCGGGTCGGCGGGGTTCACGCACAAGGCCGTGTCACCGAGGATCGTCTCGGGACGCGTGGTGGCCACCACCACGTACTCCTCGGAGCCCTCGATCTTATAGCGCAGGTAGTAGAGCTTGCCCTGCTGTTCCTGGTAGATGACCTCTTCGTCGCTCAGGGCGGTGAGTGCCGAGGGGTCCCAGTTCACCATACGCACGCCGCGGTAGATCTTGCCTTTGTTGTAGAGGTCGATAAAGACCTGGATGACCGAGCGGCTGAGGGGTTCGTCCATCGTGAAGCGCGTGCGGGCCCAGTCGCACGAGGCGCCTAGTTTTTTGAGCTGTTCGAGGATGATGCCTCCGTGCTTCTCTTTCCACTCCCAGGCGTGTTTCAGGAACTCCTCGCGGGTAAGGTCGGATTTGCTGATCCCCTCGGCGGCGAGCTTCTGCACCACCTTGGCTTCGGTGGCGATCGACGCGTGGTCGGTACCGGGCACCCAGCAGGCGTTGAAGCCACGCATGCGGGCGCGGCGCACCAGCACGTCCTGTATGGTGTTATTCAGCATGTGCCCCATGTGGAGCACTCCCGTCACATTAGGCGGCGGTATCACGATGGTGTACGGCGTGCGGGCGTCGGGTTCGGAATGGAAATAGTCGCGGCGCATCCATTCGGCATACCATTTCGACTCGATGTTAGCGGGGTCGTATTTGGCAGGGATTTCGGCGGCGGCGGATGGTTTGGCAGTCGGCTCTGTCATTTTGTCGGATTTATTGCGAATTCACGGGGTTAAGCGTACCTTTGCACGATTGTTGTAAAGTCAGCAGAGGCAGGAATGCCCTGCCCCGAAATGTGACAACACCTCGGGGGGCCCGCTCCGGCGCAAACCGGGGAAGTCCCACACTAAGGAACCACAAATTTACGTTTTTTATCGGTGCGCGCACCATGCCGTACCTCACAATCGTCATTGCGAGGAGAGTTCGTAGAAATCGACAAAGCAATCTTCCCGATCCTGCAAACACCGGAAGATTGCCGCGCCGCCCGAGGCGGCTCGCAATGACGACTGATAATAAAAAACGACCAAGCAAGAAGAATGAAAAAGAAGAAAGAAATCATTGCGGACGAACTCTCGGGCATATCGGATATGCTCGATGGCCAGACCCAAATCATAAATATCGTGACCGACGAAGACGACGACCATGTGAAATCGTCGCGCATGCCCGAAATCCTACCCATCCTCACGCTGCGCAGTTCGGTGCTGTTCCCCGGCGCCATCACCCCCATCACCGTGGGGCGCGAAAAGTCGATGGTACTGGCGCGCGAGATCGAAGCCAACGGCGGAATGCTCGGCGCGTTGCTCCAGCGCGACTCCTCGGTCGAGAACCCCGAACCCGAAGACCTGTACAAAGTCGGTACCGCCGCCCGCATCCTGAAAGTATTGGAGATGCCCAACGGCAACCTGACCGTGATCCTGCACGGCCTCGAAAAATTCGAAGTACGCGAGTTCCTCGGGTCGAACCCCTATTTCAAAGCCACGGTCAGCCCCCTGCGCGAGGTTACGCCCGACAAAGGCTCGTCCGTAGAGCTCGACGCGCTGATCGAATCCATCAAGGACATCGCCCTGAACATCATCGAACAATCGGCCAACATCCCGCACGAGGCCACGTTTGCCATCAAGAACATCGACAGCCGCCGCGGGGTAATCAATTTCGTGTGCTCGAACCTCGACCTGCCCGACGCCGACCGCCAGGCGCTACTCGAAGCCCCCGGCCTGCTGGCCCGTGCCCGCCGGCTGCTCGAACTGCTCGTGCGCGAACAGCAACTCGTCGAGCTCAAAAACGAAATCCAGGCCAAAGTCAAGGCCGACATCGACGAACAGCAGCGCGAATATTTCCTGCAGCAACAGATCCGCACCATCCAGGACGAACTGGGCGGCACCGGCTCCGAAAAAGAGCTCGACGACATGCGCGCCAAGGCTGCCAAAAAGAAATGGAGCAAAGCCGCGGCCGAACTCTTCGAAAAAGAGATCACCAAGCTCGACCGCATGAATCCCGCCGTGGCCGAATACTCGGTGCAGCTCAACTACCTGCAACTGCTGCTCGAACTGCCGTGGGACGAGACCACCAAGGACAACCTCGACCTCAAGCGCGCCAAAAAGCAACTCGACAAAGACCACTTCGGACTCGACGATGTCAAAGAGCGCATCCTCGAACACCTGGCCGTGCTCAAACTCAAGGGCGACCTCAAGAGCCCGATCATCTGCCTCTACGGCCCTCCCGGCGTGGGCAAGACCTCGCTCGGCAAGTCGGTGGCCTCGTCGCTGGGGCGTAAGTTCGGCCGCATCTCGCTGGGCGGCATGCACGACGAAGCCGAAATCCGCGGACACCGCCGCACCTACATCGGCGCCATGCCCGGCCGCATCATCCAGACGATCCGCCGCGCCGGGTCGTCAAACCCGGTCATCATCCTCGACGAGATCGACAAAGTGGGGGCCAGCAACCACGGCGACCCCGCCTCGGCCCTTTTGGAGGTGCTCGATCCCGAACAGAACAGCACGTTCCACGACAACTACCTCGACACCGAATACGACCTCTCGAAAGTGCTGTTCATCGCCACGGCCAACAACGTGGGCGCCATTTCGCCCGCCCTGCGCGACCGCATGGAAATGATCAACGTGAGCGGCTACCTACTCGAAGAAAAGGTCGAGATCGCCCGCCGTCACCTGCTGCCCAAGCAGTTGGAGGCCCACGGCGTACCCGCCGCCGACCTGTCGGTCGGTAAGAAGGTCTTTGAAAAGATCATCTCGGAATACACCCGCGAATCGGGCGTGCGTACGCTCGACAAACTGATTGCCAAGATCGCCCGCCACCGCGCCAAAGAGATCGGCATGGAAGAGGCTTACGACGCGGCGCTCACCCCGGCGGCGGCCGAGAAGATACTCGGCGTACCGCGCTACCTGAACGAAATGTACGAGGGCAACAAGCACGTCGGCGTGGTCACGGGCCTTGCCTGGACCGAAGTGGGCGGCGACATCCTCTACATCGAGTCATCGCTCAACGCCGGCAAGGGCAACCTGATCATCACGGGTAACCTGGGCGACGTCATGAAGGAATCGGCCTCGATAGCCCTGGGCTGGATCAAGGCGCACGCCATGCAGCTCGGCATCCCGGTCGAAAAGTTCGAGCAAAACGACATCCACATCCACGTGCCCGAAGGAGCGATCCCCAAGGACGGCCCCTCGGCCGGGATCACGATGGTCACGGCGCTGGCCTCGGTCTTCACCGGGCGCAAGGTGCTGGCCCGCATGGCGATGACCGGCGAAACCACGCTCCGCGGCAAGGTGCTCCCCGTGGGCGGCGTCAAGGAAAAAATCCTGGCCGCCAAACGCGCGGGCATCAGCGACATCATCCTCAGCCGCGAGAACCGCAAGGACATCGAAGACGTCAAGGCCGACTACGTGAAGGGACTGACCTTCCACTACGTCGACACGCTCGACGACGTGCTGAAGCTGGCGCTGGTCTAGTTACTGCGCATAGCGCTAAAGTAATAAAGGCGTAAAATCGTATGATACGATTTTACGCCTTTATTGTTGGCGGTTGGGTTGTGAGTTTGAGGGAACGGTTTTCGCAAGGTATGGCTTCCAAAAAGCAACGCCTGCCAACGCACAGGCCCTGCGCGCACGGCTCGGTACTTTTTGCATCCACATATCTCCGCGCCCCTTGATGGGACAAGAAAAGAGGGAGGAGAGGAGAGGAGAGAAAATAGCGAGGAAGAGGGCGGTATGTATTTCAAATGTCATCCCGAGCGTAGCCGGGAGATCTTTGTAAAGATTGAAAATCAAAGCGTCTCTGACGCCTCGGCTTCGCTCGGGATGACATTAAAAAAACTTAGAACGGCAACCCGATAGCGAAGTTGAGCACCGTATTATCGAGGCGGTAGCCGGTTTTCCAGCGATCGGCGGGCGCCTCGTTGGGGTTGTAGACCTTGATGCCCCAGTCGAGGCGCAGCAGCACGTTGTAGCCGATGTCATAGCGCAGGCCGATGCCCGTACCGAGGGCGATCTGCCGGTAGAACGAGTCGAAACGGAACCGTTCGTCGGGTGATGATCCCTTCGAGTTCATCCAAATGTTGCCCGCATCGACAAAGAGCGCCATCCCGAAACTCCCCGCCACCGAGAACCGGAATTCGAGGTTCGCCTCAAGCTTCATGTCGCCCAGCTGGTTGGGGTAGTTGGTATCCGGGGGAGCGGGCGTCGAGCCCGGCCCCAGGGTGCGCACCTGCCAGGCCCGCATACTGTTGCTTCCGCCTGCAAAGAAAAGCCGTTCGAAAGGCAACGTATTCGAATTTCCGTATGCTACCCCACCCCCGGCGAAAAGGCGCCACGCCAGTTGCGTGTTGTTATTGAGCGTCTGGCGCCCGGCGTATTCGAAATAAGCCCTTGCGTACTGGGCATAACGGATACCCAGCAGGTTGTAGTAGGTCTCCTCGTCGTTCTCCTGCTTCGTGCCCCAGGCCAGGGCGGCGAGGCTGAGCAGGTTGCCGTTGGTCTCGGCCCCGATGCGCAGCGTGTATCCGCTCCGTTTGGTGTCGGGGTTACTCTGGTAGTTGTACGACGCCGATATCCCGGCGATCAGTTGCGAGGTGTAACTGTTACGCAGGTAAGGGTTAGTGATCTCGTTCAGAAAAGCCGTGTCGATCCAGGGCACCTCGACCACATTCACGTCGACGGGGTTGATCTGGAAGTTGCCGCCCGTGCGCCAGCGCCACGAATAGCCGAAGCTTCCCCCGGCGATGGTGCGGTCGTAGTCGGGCCGCCGCTGGATGTCGTACGAAAGGGCGAAGGTGGTCTTCTGCATCGCGAACCGCTCCCGGTTCCGGCCCGCCCACGGCAACATGAAGCGCGGGATGTCGAGCGCCGCGGTCACGCCGAACTCGTAGGCGTCGTTGTCGCCTTTGTTTTTCATGATCTCGTAGGCGCCACGGAAGTTGATCCGCAGGTTCTCGCTGCCGCGGAACACGTTGCGGTTCTCATAGCCGAGGGCCAGCGCCGCCGAATAGTAGTCGGCCGTGGTCGAGAGCTCGGCTTCGACGCTGACGTTATGCCGGGGCGCCGGGGTGGCCAGGACGAGGCATTCCAGTTCGCGCTCGACGGTGGCGACCGTGTTCCCTTCGGCGTCGTAGCTGACCACGGCCCGGGGCGGGGCCACCGAATCGGGCACCACCGCGAACTGGGTGTAAGTGGTGTAACCGAGGTTGCGCAGCCCGTTCGACTGGCGCTCGATATTGTTGCGGTTGTAGATGTCGCCCGGCACCACGCGCATCGCCCTGTCGAGCACGCCGGGGCGCAGGTAGAGTTTCTTTTCGCGGTACACGATGTCGATGCCGTTGTATTGCGTGGTATCCCAGTCGATAGCGGCCAGTTCTTCGGGGGACTTGGTCATGTCGTAGTCCGTGTTGACTGTGACCCGGGTGATGCGGTATAGCGGATGGTTTTCCCACACGATCGTGCCGCGCGCGTCGGTATAGGCCTGGCGGCGGGTAATCTTCATCACGATCCCGGCCTGCCGCAGCTCGCGCGAAGTGTCGGCCTCGAAGGAAATATAGCCCTTGCTGAACCCGTAGAAACCCTGGTCGAGCAGTTGCCGGGTGACGCGCTCGCGCTCGGCCTCGAACACCTGTTCGTCGTAGATGTCGCCCACCCGGATCAGCGACCGGGCGGTGTCGCTCATCACGACGGTTTCGAGGTAGGGGTCGTCGATCCGGTAGCCGAGCGACGAGATGGTGTAAGGAGCATGTTCGTCGATCAGGTAGTGGACGGTGGCCTTGCGGTTTTCGCGGCCGCCGAGGCTGATCGAGTCTCGCACCTCGGAGTCACGGTATCCGCGCGAGGCCAGGTAAGCCTGCATGATTTCGCGCGTCTGGAGGATTAGTCCCGGATCGAGCACCACCGGGGGCTCGCCCACTTTGTCGCGCCAGAAGCGCTGCCAATTGTGGTGCCGCGAGGTGTCGCTGGCGCTGTAAAAGGCCAGGTAAACGTTGGCGCCCAGCAGGCGGTTATTGGGACGCTGGCGGATATAGTTCTTGAGATCCGACGGGGTGACCCGGTCGCTGCGCTTGTGTTTTTCGTCGTGCAGCTCGGTCACCTCGACCTTGTTCCGCAGCAGCAGGTAGCGGTCTTGCGGCACATACCTCAGCGTGTTGCAGGCGCACAGCACGGCCGACCCCGCCGTGGCAACGGCAAAGGTCAGACGGCGTATGGAGGTACGTTTCGGCATCAAGGGATTTAAGGTCTAAACGGATAACCGGGGTCTCGGAAAAGGGGCCGGAGATTACGGCAGTCCGGTGCAAAAAACAAGGCGGCGCTGAAATCTGGTGGTGCTACGGTAAGGAGATCATTCCGAAATCGACGACCTTCCGGGACTCGACGGTAAGCTCCCGGGTGTAGGAAGCGATCTGCGACGCGGCGGGAGGCGTGATGGTCATCGTGTAGTCGCCGGGGGCGAGGCGCATGAAGAAGGGGCTGCTGCCCAAGGCATAGGTCGAGCGCACCGACTGGTCGGCCGCCGATGCGAAACTGATCCAGCAGGGCGCATTGAGTGCGTTCCCTTTATTGTCGACCACACCGCCCTGCACGGCGCCCATCGTCTCAAGGTCGCACCAGAAGGCCACGGGCTCGAACGAATAGTTGTTGTCCCCGTTGTCGGCCACCGACGCTGCCGCGTCGATATCGATCAGCACGGATTGTATCTCTCCGTTCATGGTGACGGCTACGGGCACTTCGAGCACGGGATCAGGAATGGCCATCGGATAAGACTGTGCACCGACGGTGACCGACGCGTTTTCGCTGCGCAGGGTGAGCCGCACGCGGTCGTAGCTGCCCTGAGGGACGATCTCGGTGCCCACGGCCAGCATCGTGCCGTTGACAAACGACAACAGCGGCACGGTCACCGGCACCGAGGAGAGCGTGAGCCACGTGCCGTCGGAGGCGTTTCGGATCTCGACGCCTTCGACCACGAAGACCACGCTTTTGTAGTCGGCCGGCGAATCGCAAAGGTAGACCGTCAGGCGGTCGATCCTTCCGGCATCCGAAGTGCAGGCGGTCAGGGCAAGCGGGGCCGCGAACAGCGGCAGGCGGCGGAGAATATAACGAATGTTCATAAGCGCGGTTTCCCCGCAAAGATAAAAAAAGCCGGGAGGCAAGCCAAACTTGTTTGGGCTTGTCCGGTGCGCATCCTGTCTTCGCGGTACACAAAGATATGGAAATTTCGAGACACGGCGGGGGTGTGGTCAGCGCAGCCGGACAACAGATAACAAAAAGAATGCCTACCTTTATGCTCGGGAGCGGACGGGGCCTGTCCGCTGAAGGTTCATGGGACCGCAAGCGGCAGTCCCGGAAACAGGTTCGCCACCGGAAACTCCGGAAGAAAGACCGCAGACGGGAATACCAAGCGAGTACCGCCGCCGGAAACTCCGGAAACGGAGCGACGACGGTCGGGTTTTCGCCCGGCCCGGGCCTTTGCCCGATTTTCAGTTCACACTACACGCTATGCACACTCTCGAAATCCCGCGCGGCGGAGACAGCCGCGAACCGTCGAAGATCGTCATCGGGGCCGGAGCGGCCTCTCAAATGACCGGCCTGTTGTCCGGGCGCCCCGCGGTGGCCGTGATGGACAGCCGCGTGTACGGGATCTACGGCCCGGAACTGGCCGGCGGCATCCCGGTATTGCCCTTCGACACCAGCCACGGCGAACAGGGGAAAACCCTCGAAGCCGTAGATTATATCTGCCGTTCGTTCCTTGAAATGGGCGTCGACCGCTCGTGGGCGGTGGCGGGCATCGGCGGCGGCATCACCACCGACATCGTCGGATTCGCCGCCTCGGTCTACATGCGTGGCGTGGCTTCTCTGGGCTTCGTATCGACCACGTTGCTCGCGCAGGTCGATGCCAGCGTGGGCGGCAAGAACGGAGTGAACCTCGGCGGTTACAAGAATATCATCGGCGTGTTCAACCAGCCCGACTGGGTGCTGTGCGATACGTCGCTGCTGGACTCACTGCCCGAGCGCGAAATGCGCAGCGGGATGGCCGAAGTGGTCAAATGCGGCCTGATCGGCGACCGCGCGCTGTTCGAGCGCATCGAGAAAGCGGCCCTTTCGCGGGGCGCTCTTTCACCCGGCGAGCTACTGGAGGCGATCCGCGCCTCGGTGGCGCTCAAAGCGCGCATCGTGAGCGAAGACGAGCGGGAGCTGGGCGCACGCAAACTGCTCAACCTGGGACATACCTTCGGACACGCCATCGAGAAATGCTCGTCACGGTTTTCGCACGGCGAGGCGGTAGCCATCGGGCTGCACATCGCCTCGAAGGTGTCGGTGGCGCTGGGGCTGCTGCCTCCGGGCGACGCGGCCCGCGTAGGGCTGACGCTCGAAATGCTCGGCCTGCCGACCGAATGCGGGATTCCCGACGAACAGCTGCTCGCCGCCGTATCCTCAGACAAGAAGAAACACGGCGCAACCATCGACTTCGTGGTGATGACCGCGCCGGGGCATGCCGACATCCGCCCGCTGACGCTCGATGAGCTGAGGCGGCTGCTGGGGTAATTTTCTCCGGCGTGGAAGGTCAATATCATCCCGAACCTTTTTGATGCAAGAGGGCGCCTTCATTCTCTCGGGGCGGATTTCCCTCTTTTCTCCGAACCGCGTGCGCCGCGGACTGCGGTTACTTTTTGGTGTGGCCCAAAAAGTAACCAAAAATGCCATCAAAGGGGATTCCTCCTTTGACGTCCCCCTTTACCATTCCGAGCGGCGCAGAGCCCCGCTCGAAAAGCGGGCTTTGCATAGACTCAAGCCCTTCGTAACTTTTTTCTCTCCCCTCTCCTCTTTTTTGTTTATCAAGGGTTGTGCGGGGGTAAGGATATGCAAAAACGCGGGGCCCTCACGCAAGAACCGCGAACAGCGTTTTCCATATCCTTACCTCCGCACAACCCGCCCCCTCCAAACAAGAAAGCCGTAAAATCGTATGATACGATTTTACGGCTTTCTTATCCGGGCGCTTGACAATGACGGAGGGACAAGATTCTCCGTGCGGGTGTACACCTTACAGTTTGCGGAAGATCACGGTGGAGTTGTGTCCGCCGAAGCCGAAGGTATTGCTCAGCACGCACTTTACGTCGCGTTTCTGGGCTTTGTTGAGCGTGAGGTTGAGTTTCGGGTCGAGTTCGGGATCGAGCTCGAAGTTGTTGATCGTGGGGGGCACCACGCCGCGGGTGATGGACATGATGCAAGCCAGGGCTTCGACGGCGGCGGCGGCACCCAGCAGGTGCCCGGTCATCGATTTGGTGGCGCTGATGTTCATCGAGTAGACGTGTTCCCCGAAAGCGCTCTTGATGGCGAGCAGCTCGGCGCCGTCGCCCACGGGGGTCGAAGTGCCGTGGGTGTTCACGTAGTCGACTTCTTCGGGTTTGATGCCGGCGTCTTTCATGGCGTTGGCCATCGAGCGGGCCGCCCCCGAGCCGTCGGGCAGCGGGGCGGTCAGGTGGTAGGCGTCGGCGCTCATGCCGCCGCCGATCACTTCGGCGTATATTTTGGCTCCGCGGGCTTTGGCATGCTCGTATTCTTCGAGGATGAGGGCGCCGGCGCCTTCGCCCATGACGAACCCGTCGCGGTTTTTGTCGAAGGGGCGCGAGGCGGTGGCGGGGTCGTCGTTGCGGGTCGAGAGGGCCTGCATGGCGTTGAACCCTCCGATACCGGCCTGGTTCACGGCGGCTTCACTGCCGCCGCTCACGATCGCGTCGGCTTTGCCGAGGCGGATCAGGGTCAGCGCGTCGATGAAGGCGTGGTTCGACGAGGCGCAGGCCGATACGGTACAGTAGTTGGGGCCGCGCAGGCCGTAGCGCATCGAGATGTGCCCGGCGGCGATGTCGGCGATCATCTTGGGGATGAAGAAGGGGTTGAATTTGGGGGTTCCGTCGCCTTTGGCGTATTCGGTCACCTCGGTGTAGAAGGATTCTATGCCGCCTATGCCCGAGGCCCAGATGACACCGATCTGGTCGAGGTCTTCTTTTTCGAGGTCGAGACCCGAGTCCTGTATGGCCTGTTCGGCGGCCACCAGGGCGAACTGGGTGAAGCGGTCGTATTTACGGACTTCCTTGCGGTCGAAGTGTTCGTTGGGATCGAATCCTTTGACTTCGCAGGCGAATTGGGTTTTGAATTTCGAGGCGTCGAAGCGGGTGATCGTGGCGGCTCCGCTGACCCCTTTTTCGAGGTTGTCGAAGTATTCGCCGATGGTGTTCCCGAGGGGGTTGATGGTTCCGAGGCCTGTGACTACTACTCTTCTGAGTTGCATAAGTTTCTTGGATTAATTGGGGAGGAGGGGTACCGTAGGATTGGCCGGTGACGGGGTCCCGTTGCGGTACGCGCGGCGGCGGGAGGGCTGAAGAGCCCGTCGGGGCCCGCAAACCGAAAAAGAGGCTGTCCCGATTCCGTACTTTTGGTGCGTTCGCCGACAGCCTCCGAGGGGGGTATGAAGATCAGAAATTATTTTTTCTTTGCTTCGATGTAAGTAATGGCGTCACCTACGGTACCGATCTTTTCGGCGTCTTCGTCGGGAATCGAGATTTCAAACTCTTTTTCGAATTCCATGATGAGTTCCACGGTGTCGAGCGAGTCAGCGCCGAGGTCGTTGGTGAAGCTTGCTGAAGGTACTGCTTCTGCGGCATCTACGCCGAGTTTGTCTACGATGATTTCGACTACTTTTGATGAAATGTCTGACATAACTTTCGGTATTAAAAGGATTTGTTTGTTGATTCAGGTTGGTCAATTCCAACCGCAAAATTACTCTTTTTTTCCAATCCAAACCCTGAGGCCGGAATTTATTTTGTACTTTTAGTCCTGCATTTCAATTCAATACACTAAAAATGAACAACATAGCGATTCTCGCCTCAGGATCGGGCTCGAACGCCGAGGCAATCATGGAGCATTTTAAAGGCTCGCCCGTCGGGCGGGTGGTCTTGCTGCTTTCCAACAATCCGCAGGCCTATGCGCTCGACCGGGCTGCGCGGTTCGGGGTCCCGGCGCTGGTCTTCTCGCGCCAGGAGTTCGCCGACCCCGGCGGGCCGGTGATGCGGGCGCTGAGGCAGGCGCAGGTCGACACGGTCGTGCTGGCCGGGTTCCTGTGGCTGGTACCCCCGCATGTGGTCAGGGAGTGGGCGGGCCGCATCATCAACATTCACCCGGCGCTGCTGCCCAAATACGGCGGCAAGGGGATGTACGGCGCGCGCGTGCACGAAGCGGTGATTGCCGCAGGCGAAACGGAATCGGGCATCACGATCCACACCATCGACGAGGAGTACGACAAGGGAGTGACACTGTTCCAGGCCTCGGTACCGGTGTCGCCGTCCGACACTCCGGACACGCTGGCCGCCAGGATCCACGAGCTGGAGCATGCCAATTTTCCGCAGGTGATCGAGGAATTTCTGCGCGCGCACCCTGCGTAACCGCACGTTCGGTACGACGGCCTTTGTCATTGCGAAAGCAATAAAGGTATAAAGCCGCAAAATCGTATACTAACGATTTTGCGGCTTTATTGTGTTGGGGGTTTGAGGGAACGGTTGCCGCCGGAAACTTTGAGCGAACAATAAAGCGAAGGAGGAGAGGAAGGAATTGTTTCAAAAACGAAAAGCAAAGCGTCTCTAAATCTGCTACGCGGCTTTTTGCCTCCTCGGCGCCCAGCAATTTGCAAACAAAAGCTTGCATTGCCTTCGCTGCCAGCGCCGGTTGACGCCGCGGATGCCCTTACAGCACGGTGCGGTTACGCAGGGCGTGGGTGATGGTGAGTTCGTCGGCGTATTCGAGTTCGTCGCCGAAGCCGATCCCGCGCGAAATCACCGAGACGGTCACGCCCAGCGGTTCGAGCTTTTTGGTGATATAGTACGATGTGGTTTCGCCTTCGATGGTGGTGCCCAGCGCCAAAATCACTTCCCGGACGCCGTGGCGCTGGATGTTGGCGAGTAGCAAGTCGATGCGCAGGTCGGAGGGCGAGATGCCCTGGATGGGCGAGATCACCCCGCCCAGCACATGATAGAGGCCCTGGTATTGCCGGGTATTTTCGATGGAGAGCAGGTCGCCCACCTGTTCGACGACACAAATGGTGGTGCGGTCGCGCTTAGGGTCGCTGCACACGGGGCAGAGCTCGGTGTCCGACAGGTTGCGGCAGTGTTCGCACCATTGGATGTCGCGGCGGAACTGGTAGACAGCGCCCGAAAAGAGGTCGACCTCTTCGACGGGCTGCCGGAGCAAGTGCAGCGCCAGCCGCAGGGCGGTGCGGCGCCCCACGCCGGGCAACTTGGCGAATTCGCCCACTACGTTTTCGAGAAGTCGGGACATGGCTGTTGTGACTCTTTTTTTGCAGATGGCTTCTTATCGCCTGAATGTTCTCTTATATCTCTTTTCACAACCCCAATCCCCCCGAAAACCGTACCCTCTTCAATAAAATAAATAATCGTTCTAACAATGATTATTTACTTTCCGCTCTGCTGCGCCGCCCGTTTCACCCGTTTGGCCATGGCCGAGGCGAAGACAAACTCTTCGAGTTCTTTGTTATCCGAGCCGAGGATGTCGTCTTTGGTGCCTTCCCACCATTTCTCGCCCTGGTAGATAAAGATGACCGTGTCGCCGATCTCCATCACCGAGTTCATATCATGGGTATTGACGATCGTGGTGATGTTGTACTCCTGGGTGATCTCCTGGATCAGGTTGTCGATCACCACCGAGGTTTTGGGATCGAGGCCCGAGTTGGGCTCGTCGCAGAACAGGTACGAGGGATTGGCCACGATGGCGCGGGCGATGGCCACGCGCTTGACCATCCCGCCGCTCAATTCCGACGGGTAGAGGTTGTTGACATTTTCGAGGCGCACGCGGTTGAGGCAGAAGTTCACCCGGTCGAGTTTCTCCTCGCGGCTCATATCGGTGAAGAGGTCCAAAGGGAACATCACGTTCTCTTCGACGGTCGACGAGTCGAGCAGCGCGCCGCCCTGGAAGATCATGCCGAGTTTCTGGCGGATGGTGCGTTTGACCTCGATCGAGGCTTTGTTGAATTGCAGGTCGTCGTAGAGGATCTGCCCGCTGTCGATATGCAGCAGCCCGACGAGCGACTTGAGGAGTACGGTCTTGCCCGATCCGCTCTGCCCGATGATCAGGTTGGTCTTGCCTTTCTGGAAGGTGGCCGTGATGTGCTTGAGCACCATGCGGCCGTCCTCGAAACTTTTGCAAACGTCTATCGCTTTTATCATTTCTCTGGTGTACCGGATGCCCTTAGGTGAGCATGATCTGGGTGAGTATCAGGTTGAATATCAGGATCACGATGCTGCTGACCACCACGGCGCGGGTGCTCGAACGGCCCACTTCGAGCGAGCTGTCCTTGGCGTAGTAGCCGTAGTAGCCCGATATGGTGGCGATGATGCCGCCGAACACGCAGGCTTTGGTGATCGAATAAGTGACATAGAAGGGGTTGAAGGCGTAGCGGATACCGGTGATGTATTCGTACGAGGGGAACAGCCCGGTGATCTCGACGACCGCATAGCCGCCGATCACGCCGATCACCATGCTCATGATGGTCAGCAGCGGAAAGAAAAGCACCGAGGCGATGGTCTTGGGCAGGATCAGGTAACTGGCCGAGTTGACCCCCATGATCTCCAGGGCGTCGATCTGCTCGGTGATGCGCATGGTGCCGATCTCCGAGGCGATGTTCGACCCGACCTTACCAGCCAGGATCAGCGCCACGATGGTCGAACTGAATTCGAGTACAAGCGATTCGCGGGTGGCGTAACCGATCATCATCTTGGGGATGAAGGGGCTTTCGAGGTTGTTGGCCATCTGGATCACCACCACGGCGCCCATGAACACCGAAATAATGGCCACGATGCCGATGGAGTTGAGCCCCACGGATTCCATCTCGAACAGCACGCGCTTGCGGTAGATCGACAGTTTCTCGGGTTTGGCGAACACCCGGGTCATCAGCATCAGGTACTGCCCTATTTCCTTGAATATCTTCATCCGGTCGTTGTGTGGTTTTGCCCTGCAAAGGTAGTGATTTTGGTACGCACCCGCACGAGGAGGGTCTTTTTAAATGCTTATCCGCAATAATACCCCCTGCGTTTATCCTTTGTTTTCGGGAACATGTAGAGCCGGAGCGCATAAGCGATCCATGCAGTACGCCGCCGCCCCATACGGCGGGCTGCCCTCGCCTGCGGCTTGTTGGCGCCCTCCTCCGGGTGCAGACTGCGCCCGGGGGAGGGGTAACCATATTTTTACGCTAGGGATGACGTTAGAAAAGCACTTCCGCTGCTATGCTACGTCAGAACACTTTCCGTTTGGCGGTGGTGACCACGAAGTCTTTGAGGTAATGGGGTTCGAAGTAGGCCACGTCTTCGAATTCGCCGCGCCGGTACTTCGCCTCGGCCAGCGCCACCATGCCGCGGGCCGACGAAGCGATGTTCAGCAGCCGGGCGCCGGGCAATACTTCGGCGCATTTGGCGGCGCCGTCGCCGAAAATAACCAGTCCGCCGGCCGAAGCGCGTTCGGCGGCAAAATTTTCACCAGATATAATCAAAGCCTCGGTTGGCCCCAGCGGTTCGGCGGCGCCATTGGCGACACGAAACGGCCTGCAAAAGACCTCCATGCGCCGGGCGTCGATCATCGGCACGAGGGTGGCTCCTTCGGGAATATCGGCGATTCCGGCTTCGTGTTCTTCGAGCGCGATATCGGCCAGCGCGGTGAGCGAGTCGACGGCGATGAGCGGTTTTCCGGAGCCGTAGCACAGGCCCTTGGCGGTCGATACGCCGATCCGCAATCCGGTATAGGAGCCGGGCCCCGACCCGATGGCCACGGCATCGAGGTCTTCGACTCCAAGGCCACGCTCCTGCAGGATTTCGTGAACGTATAGCGCGAGGCTGCTGCCGTGGATACGGTTGCCGTCGAGCGACGCGGCGCTGTCGTTCTCGCGCAGGGCAACCAGTTCACCCTCTTCGCCGAGCGCGACCGAGCAAACTTCGGTGCCGCTCTCTATGGATAGGATACGTGCCATACAACGGTTATTTCTGGACGGGCGAAGCCACGGCAGGCGCTTCGGTGATCTGCACGCGCTGGCGGTCGGCCAGTATTTTCGACACGGTCAGGAAGGGGCCGGTGACGACCATAACCGCGGTGTCGATGCCTGTGCCGGCCTCGACAGCAATGTATTTACGGTCCTGGATGCCGGTTTTGACCGCTACCTGCCGCACGATCGAACTGTCGGCGCCATAGAGGAACACGACTTCCTGTTTTTCGCCGTCGGGGGTATTGCGGGTGGTGACGGCCTGAAGCGGGATGCTCAGGGCGCGTGTGGTCGCGGTCTGGATGTCGACCGAGGCCGACATGCCGGGCCGGAAGGGCGACTGTCCTTTCGGGCCCACGAGGTCGGCATAGGATCCGGGCAGGATGTAGATACGCACCTCGAAGTTGGTGATCTGGTCGGACGAGGCGGTATAGGCCGAGTTGGCCGAGTTGCCGATACGAGTCACCACGCCGGTGAACTTGCGGCCGAGGTAAGCGTCGATTTCGATGGTGGCGGTATCGCCGAGTTCGACGCGCACGATGTCGTTCTCGTTCACGTCGGCGCGTACCTCCATCTGCGAGAGGTCGGCCAGCCGGAGCAGTTCGGTACCGGCCATGGTGGCGGTACCCACCACGCGTTCGCCGAGCTCGACGTTGAGTTTGGATATGGTACCCGAACTGGGGGCGAAGATGGTGGTCTTGTAAAGGTTCTCGTTGGCCTCGGCCAATGAGGCGCGGGCGCTCTGGATGTTGTATTCGGCGGTGCTGACGGCGGCCCGCAGGCGGTTGTAGTCGGCAGTGGCGGCCTGGAAATCGGCCTCGGAGATCACCTGCTGTTCGAAGAGTTGTTTCTGGCGGGCGTAGGTCTGCTCGGCGAGTTTTAGTTGCGCGCGGTTCTGTTCGAGCTGGGCGCGCGACGAGTTGAGCGAGGCTTCGGCGCGCTGCTGCATCGACTGGTAGGTGTCGGGTTTGATCTTGATGAGCAGTTGCCCTTTGGCGACCTGTTCGCCTTCGGCGACGTGCAGCTCGACAATCTCGCCGCTGACGTCGGGCGATATTTTCACTTCGGTCACGGGCTGCACGCGCCCGTTGGCCGAGATGATCTCGACGATGGTGCGCTCGGCGGGGTGTTCGGCAGTCACGCTTTCGAGGGGTTCTTTCCTGAAGACCCGCGCGGCGACGAACCACAGCACGAGCAGGCCGAGAATGCTCAGCCAGATGATCCGTTTCTTGCGTTTTTTGTTTTTGGTGGCCATATGATATTTGGTCGGTATTTTGTTTGTACGGGGCGGCCCCCTTCGGCTCTGCTCAGGGCAAACTCCGGGCCGTAGCGGAACACCGAAAGGCGTGAGCCTGAAGGTATGGAGCCGGCGCCGTGTCGACTAAGCGGGAATTGCGAAAGCGATTCCCGTGAAGGAGAGCGCCCGCCCTAAAGGGGCGGAGGGCGGGCGCGTTTTTCTCCGGACAGGCCGCTTCTTTTCTCCTCTCTCCTCCCTCCCGCTTTCTTGCTTGGGTTCTGGAGAGTCTGGTTTTCAAAAAGGACCTTACGCGGCGCGAGGGAATGTGCGTGGAGAGCGTAAATGCTTTTTGAAAGCCAGACTCTCCGAAACCACTCCCCCTGTCAAGCAAGTAAATAATCGTTTGTAAAACGATTATTTACTTGCCCCGCCCTTACAGCGTAATCGCTTTCCCCTGGTAGAAGTCGAGGATCTTCATCTTGAAGATATACTCGTACTTGGCCTGGATCAGCATCGACTGGGCGTTGATCAGGTTGTTCTTGGCCGTATTGTAGTCGACGGCAGTGGTGGCGTTCACATTGAATTTCTGTTCGGCGTAGCGGAACGACTCCTCGTTGGAGCGCACACTGCTCTGCGCGGCATAGAAACGGTTCAGGGCCCCCACGGCATCGGTCCAGGCCTGCTGGATCTCTTTGTAGAGCGTATTTTCGGCCTGGTCGAGCGACAGTTCCGAGCTCTGGAGCTGGATCTTGGCGCGGCGCACGGCATTGCGCACCGACAGCCGGTTGAACAGCGGCACCGACATGTTGAGCCCGATGCCCGACGAAGCGTTGTCGCTCATCTGGTCGAAGAACGAGTAGCTGGTGTATGTGGTCGATCCGTCGGGATTACGCACTGGTTTCTGGCGGGCGTCCGAGAAGCTGCTGCCGTAGCTGGCCGACAGCGACACGGTCGGGTAATAGGCCGCGCGGGCCAGCGACACGTCGCGCCGGGCGATTTCGGTACCGAGGCGGGCCACTTCGATCCTGGGCAGGCCGAGCGCAAGGGCGTAGACCTCGTCGACTCCCAGCGGCGGGGCCGCGGCCTCTTGTCCCGCGAGATCGGGTTCCACGACATCGAATCCGGGCTGGTCGCGCAGTTCGAGCAGTTGCGACAAGGTAAGCAGGTTGTTGTCGAGCAGGTTCCGGTAGCTGACGAGGTTGTACTCCTCGGCCGAGAGTTGGGACTCGATCTCAAGGCGGCTGCCGAGGGCCAGCCCTCCGGCCTCGACCATTTTGGCGGTGCGGTCGAGCTGGGCTTTTATGCTTTCGATGTTACTTTCCGAGGTGCGTACCTGTTCTTTGGCGTAGAGCACCTGCAGGTAGGCGGCGGCCACGGCGATGGTGATCTCGTTCTTGATGCGCTCGACTTCCTGTACCGACGACATCAGGTTGAATTCGCTGCGTTTTAGGGCGTGCATGCGTTGCATCCCGGCAAAAACGGGCATCCCGAGGTTCAGGCTGCCGTTCACGTTGTTGACGGTTTTGCCCGACACGTATTCGTAGGTTGTGGGGTCGAGCGAGCGCCCGAACGAGGCGTTGTAGTTGGCCGAGGCGCCGAGCGTGGGCAGGTAGTTGAGTTTGGCCTGCCGGTGCTCGATGGCGCCAGTCTCGACAGCCAGCGCGCTCTGGCGAACCCTCAGGTTATGGCCGAGGGCATGGTCGATGCAACGCTCCAGCGACCAGGGGCCGGTGGTCTGTGCATGAGCCGGAAGAGTTGTGACGATGAGGGCGGTCAGCAGGGCCCGTATTTTTTTCATGATCGGAGCTTTGCGGGTTCTGTATGCCGTGTGGCTACACGCATAGTGAGGCGAAAGGTACGAATTATTAGTGGAAAGTAAATAATCGTTTTGTAAAACGATTATTTACTTTCTTGAAGGATTGTCGTTTTTCGGGTATGCGAATATTTTTGGCATATAGACACTCGCTTCGTTCGCGCCTGCCCCCAAAATATTCGCATACCCGAAAACTCCGGACAAGAAAGTAGTGGGAGGAGGGAGGAAATAAAGAAAAATCAAAGGAAAAAGTTCCTACCTTCGTTTTATGCGGGAATGTAATCGCAGAAAAATACTCGTAGCCCTGAGCGGCGGCATGGACAGCGCCGCGGTGGTGCTGTTGCTGCGCGCACGGGGGTGGGCGCCCGAAGCGCTCTACCTCGACATGCTCGGTTCGCCCGCACACCTGCAGGCCGCCGGGGCGATGGCCGCCCGCCTCGGCGTGAAGCTGCACGTCGAAGATTGCCGCGAGCGCTTCGCCCGCGAGATCATAGGCCACATGCTGGAGACTCATGCGGCGGGACGAACGCCGGCTCCCTGTTCGCGCTGCAACCCGCTGATCAAGTGGCGCCTGTTGGCCGCTGCCGCCGACCGGTTCGGTATCCGGCACATCGCCACAGGACACTATGTCCGCAGCGAAGAGGGTTATTTCGCACGCGGTTTAGACCCGGCCAAAGACCAATCCTATTACCTGTGGGGCGTACCGCGTTCGGTGGTCCTGAGGGCCGTCACGCCGCTCGGCACGATGACCAAGAGCGGAGTACGCGATTTCCTGCGTTCCGAAGGGTTCGCGCCCGTGGCCGCGCAACCCGAAAGCATGAGCCTCTGTTTCCTGGCGCGGGGCGAGGGTTATGCCGATTTCCTGCGCTCGCGCCTGCCGCTCGTCCCGGGCGACGTGGTGACGACCGAAGGCAAGATCGCGGGACGCCACGACGGGACACCGCTCTATACCGTCGGGCAAAAAAAGGGTTTCTCGTGCAGCCTTCCGGGGGCGACGGTCACGGCCATCGACGCCGCGGCCAACCTCCTGACCGTATCGGCCGATCCGGGCCTGCTCGATTCACCCTCGCTGCTGCTAAGCGACTGGCGTGCCGTGGCTTTCGAAGGCGATATTTTCGGTGAGCGCGACGGCTCTCCGGCCGAAGATAGCGACCCGGCACCCCGGTTGCCGGCAGAAGACGGCTCCGACGGAGGGATGTTCACGCAGGCGCCTCTGACAGCCACAATCCGCGGCATCGGGCGCAACCCTCGGGGAGCGTGCCTGGCCTCGCTGCGTAGCGACGGACTGCTGCGCCTCGATTTCACCGGAGACGCGGCCTGGGCCGCAGCACCCGGGCAACCCGTGGCGCTCTATCGCGGCGACCGGGTGGTCGGCGGCGGCATCATATCTTAGCAGACTTCCCCCCTACATCTTGCCCTGAGAAGTATCTCCGGATTCGACCCTGCCCCCGGGGCGCGCTGTGCACGCCCCGGGGGCAGGGTTTCAATTTGCTTAAACGGGCCGGATGGCGGTCGAGACAAAACGGAGGTGATCGCGTAACTTAGTGGTATGGCATAGTTTATGCAGATTGGAGGGACGAGAGCGTTTCGACCGGCGCGAGGGCACGACCACCACAAACGGACGCTGCCGAACGCGGAAGAAACGGCGAATGAAATCCAACGTTTCGATCAGCCAGTGCGTGGCCGCCTCCGGTAGCCGCGCCGGGCGTGAGAAACGAAGGATCGGTTCAACCCTTAAATCGATTGCATCATGAAAAAGTTATTTCTTTTCTGCCTGACCTTCGCGGCGGCCGTATTCACCGGCTGCAACGACGACGACGACCCTCCCCCCTTCGGCGGCTACATCAGCGTTGACGGGGTACAGACCGCAGCCAACGGCCTCTACATCATCTACTACGGCGGCGACAACACCGACGGCTATAACTACCTGGTGATTCCTGTCACCGGGAATGCAAATCCGCTGACGCAAACCGGCACGGGTAAACTTGTGGTCCTCGACCTCTACAACCTTTCGGCCACCTCTCCGGCCGGGGCCTACCTCTACACCGGGAACGACGTCGTCGGCGAACTGAGCAGCGGTTCGTGGTACGGCGAGGCGCAGAACAACAACATTATCGACCAGACCGGTTTCACGACCACCGCGCCCCGCCAGGCGTCCATCGGGTTCGACGGCGAAAACTACCTGATCGAGTTCGACCTGACGGCTGCCGACGGCCGTTCGATCTACGGCTACTACTACGGCCCGGTAACGGAATTCGCGGACTACTCTGCCCCTATCTAAGCGGGAATACCGCCTCTAACTGCAACGTGGCCCCGGCATGGTTTGCCGGGGCCACGTTGATTTTGCACGGGCCGTTCCGGCGCCCTCCCCGGACAGCCCGCAGTACCCCTACGCGTGGCGAGTTGGCCGTGGGAAAGGTACCATTTAGTGGAATAACGCCAGGTATTCGCTAAAAATATAATGCCGCCGCCGACCTCCGGGGAGATTTCTTGCCACCCCCAGATTTTCCAGTTCGGCCATCAGGTTATAGGTGGCGACTAGCGATATCCCCAGCAATTGACTCGCTTCAAGAGCCGTTACAATCGGATTGACATACATGTGGTCGATGAGTTTATGCGCATTGGCATACCGCTTGCCCAGTTTCAGCAGCTCTTGTTCTGTCTTGTTCTGGAGTTTTAGTATAGCATCGAACGTCTCGCATCCTTTCTCAGATATTTCGATTACCCCGGCCAGAAAGAACTTGAGCCATTGGGTCAGGTTACCCTCGGTCCGCACAAGCATCAGGTTGTCGTAATACAGCCGGCGATTGCGCTCGAAAAAATCCGACATGTAAAGTATGGGGTTCTTGAGCAGCCCTTTTTTCAGCAGGTACAACGTAATGAGCAGGCGCCCCACGCGTCCGTTCCCGTCGAGAAAAGGGTGGATGGTCTCGAATTGGTAGTGGATGATGCCGATTTTTATTAATTCCGGAATGGCCAGCTCTTCGTTATGGATAAACTTTTCGATGTCGTTCATCAATTCGGGGACATCTTCGTGCACCGGAGGAATAAATACGGCATCGTTCAACGAAGTGCCTCCGATCCAGTTCTGGCTTATCCGGAATTCCCCCGGTTTTTTATCTTTTCCGCGCACGCCCTTCAACAGCAGGGCGTGTACTTCGCGTATCAGTTTCCCGGAAAAAGGCAATTCTTCCAGTCGGACGATGGCATAGTTCATCGCATCGATGTAATTGTGAACTTCGCGCCAATCTTCCTGCCTGTTCGAGGAGACATCTTTCTGGTCCATCAGAACCTCTTCGATATTGGTCTGCGTCCCTTCGATTTTCGTACTTTGGGTAGCCTCTTTGGTCTGGTGCATCCTGATGAACCTTCCGATGTCCGGAACATATTCCGAAAACATGTCGAATTTACCCAGGGCCCGGTCGGCACGACTGAGCAGCGAAATCAGTTCCATGTCGTTTATTTGCCAGGCATGGTTGATCGGCTCGGGAACAAAAGACTTATAATAGCCCTGACTTACGAACTTTCCGGCTTTGAAATTTTGCATCGCTCAAGATTTTCCGCAAAGATACTATTTTTAACTTTACATGAAGTAATGTTAAAAATTATTGGGTGAAATTAATTTAAATTAAAATGCGGCATTCATTTTTAACCTATCCGCAAGAATAGTTAAAAGAAGAGGAGAGAGGATTAACCTACATTTAATCTGCCGTCCTGAAATTTAATATTGACCCGTATAGAGTTTAAGAGCGAATTCAATAGCGCAGCCCGTCGAACGTACGGAGCGTGCCGGGCGACGAGGGTAATGCCCATTGCAGGCCGAGAGTGCCGCCGTTATTCATGTCGAAGAACTCGACCCGCACCCGGTGCCACCCCTTGGCCAGCGAGCGCTGCCCGGTGCGGGTGACGTCGCCGTGGGGGCCGTCGTTGTCGATGGTCTCGGTGCCGTCGATGTAGAGCTTCGAGCCGTCGTTCGAGGTGAGGGCGAAGGTGTAGATGCCCGTTTCGGGGGCATTGAAATAGCCCTCGAAAATCAGCCCCACCCAGCCTTTGATGTCGTCCGGAAAGGTGATTGCATCGACCGTCTTTTGGTCTGCTTCGCGTGCCATTTCGATGTCGGCGCAGCGGCGGCCGCGGAATTCGTATTGCGTGCGGCGGATACCGGCTTTCTCGGGCGACACGTCGAGCGCCGGGAGGGCGGGCTCCTGTTTGTATTCCGAACGTTGCGGAATACCGCCGCGCCCGTCGGGGCGGAAGCCCCGGAAGACGAACGTGGTGCTGCTGCGGATCAGCGTGTCGCCGGACCAGAGCGCCGACTGCAGGGTCGGCTCCGAGCCGTCGGTGGTGTAGCGGATCTGCACGTGGGGGAGGAAGCTTTCGGCCCGCACGGTAGCGGTGTCGAGGAATACGCTCCGCTCGCCGAAGCCCGTCAGGTCGGGGATGCGGTAGTTGACCCCGTGGGCATCGAGCCAGGCGGCATGGTGAGCCAGCTTTTTCAGGAAGTTGTCCCAGGAACGGTTGTCGGGCGTGCTCCATGCGGTTTCGCTCAGGGCAATCATGCGTGGGGTGGTCTGCCATTCCACACGGGCCATGCTGGGGATGCGCTCGCACCACGTGTTGGCCTGCACGCCCCAGATGCGGCTTTCGGCTTCGGGCGAGAGGCTCCACGCCTTGTGGTAATGCGGCGGGTCCATGGTGTAGACGCGCTGCAGGTCGTCGCCTTTCTCGATGAAGTCAAAGTAGAGCAGGAAGTCGGGCGCGAGGATCACGCGGTTGCCCGAGTCGAGCGCCTGCACTGCAGTACGCGGTGCCCAGTCGCGCCACCACATGACGGTGGCGGTGGGCGAGAGGCCGCCGTCGACGATTTCGTCCCAGCCGATCAGCTTGCGTTCGTTGGCGTTGAAGTGGGCTTCCATTTCGTGGATGAACCACGCGTGGAGCTCTTTTTCGCCGCCCAGCCCCTTGGCGCGGATGCGTTCCTGGCAGGCGGGACAGTTGATCCAGTTGGTCTTTTCGACTTCGTCGCCGCCGATGTGCACATATTCGAAGGGGAACAGGTCGAACACCTCGCTGTAGATGTTCTTGGCGAACATCACGGCCGAGTCGCGCCCCACACAAAGCGGCGACGAGAATTCGGCGCCCCAGCCGGGCTTGCCGGTACACGACGCCCACGGGTAGTTGTCGAGGGCGGCCTTCAGGTGTCCGGGCATGTCGATCTCGGGCAGCACGTCGATACCCCGCGCCGCCGCGTAGGCCACCACGTCGCGGATCTGTTCCTGGGTGTAGAAACCGCCGTAGAGGGTATCGCCCTGCTCGGTAATGCGCAGCAATTCCTCAGGGATCAGCAGATCCGGATTGTTCTGCTCGCGGGCCTGCCGCATGCACTCGCGGTCGTTGCGGTCGAACTTGCGCCACGCGCCCTCGGCAGTCAGCAGGGGGTATTGCTTGATATCGATGCGCCAGCCCTGGTCGTCGGTCAGGTGCCAGTGGAATTTGTTGAATTTGTAGAGCGCCATCCGGTCGATGAAGCCTTTGACCTGTTCGACGGTGTAGAAGTGGCGCGAAACGTCGAGGTGCATACCGCGCCAGCCGTAGCGGGGCGAGTCGTGGATCTCGACGAAGGGGATGCGGCTGTCGCGCCGGTCGACCGGCACCAGTTGCCTCAGGGTGGCGATGCCCATCACCACCCCGCGCGGGGTGGCCCCGGTGATGGTGATGCCGTCTTTATCCACTTTGAGGACATAGCTTTCTGGACTGGCCTGCCGAGGGTCGCCGTCGGTGCCCAACGCCAGCCGGACCGAGGCGCGTTTGATACTACCCTGTTCGAGTTCGAGCCCGGCATCCTGCCGGAGCACTTCGATCAGGTAGGCGGCCTGTTCGGCCAGTGCCGAGTCGGCGGCGATGGTCATGCCGCTCTTGAGCTTGAACGAGTCGTCGCCGACCGTCATCTGCGCGGGCTGCGGGATGATCATGGCGGGACGCGACACGGGTTTGGCGTTGCCGCATGCGGTTAGCAGGGGTAATGCGGCGGTAACGGCTAAAGCGAGTATGAGTAGTTTTTTCATGATGGAAAATTTTGATTTCTTGTTGTTGCAGGAGCAACCTGCGCGCCTGCTTTTCTCCGGGCGTTGCGGCCACTACACGGGATGGTTTCAGCCGTGGAGCAGGCGGCTCGACAGCCCCGCAGGGGCCGTATCGACTGAGCTTTTGGAATGCCACAGGCATTCCAAAAGCGAGGGAGCGCGCCCACCCTACAGGGGGGGCGCGAATTTCTCTGTGTCGGTTGCAATGGCAACGGCCAGCCCACGGCGCTTTACCTGCCGCCGAGGGCTGGGCTGTCCGCTCTTTTCTCCGGCGTCAGCGCCTCGGGGGAAGGCTCGATTCCTCCTGACTGAGGAACACGGGGCGATTCTTCCTCAACGACGGTGGAACCGTTTTGCCCGAGCGTAACGACCACCCGCAGCGCACAACGTATGCTCGCCGGGTACGGATGGGCGTTTCTTTTTATGCTTATCCGCAATAATACCCCCTTCGGTCCGCCGACGGCGACGGGCGTAAACGAGCTACGGGCGAGTGTGACAGCCCGCCGCGTGGGGCGGCGGCGGACTACCGGGATCGCTCGCGCGACCCGGGTAAATGTAAAAACATCCCCCGAAAACAAAGGATAAAATGCCAGGGAGTATTATTGCGGATAAGCTAATTTCTTTCCTCCCCTTATTTTTCCCGCCCCACCAGCAAAGCCGCGTAATCCGAGAGGACCGCGAGCCGGGCGGGATCGTCCGAGGCGCGCCCCAGGGCCTGCATAGCTTCGTCGAAGTAGCGGCCGATGGCGGCCGAGGCGGCCGAGCGCACACCCAGCGTGTCGTATATAGCCCGGACACGTTCGTAGTGTTCGCGCGAAGCGTCACCCGTGAGCAGCAACTCCGCACGTTCCGAGACCGACGAAGCACGCCCCAAGGCCGTGATTTGCAGGAAAGTCTTTTTCCCCACGGCAATGTCGCCGCCGATGCTTTTGCCGAAGCTCTGCTGCGAGCCGTAGGTGTCGAGCAGGTCGTCCTCGATCTGGAAAGCCAGCCCCAGCGCGATGCCGAAGTCGTACAACGCGCGGCGCTGCCCGGGCGAGGCATCGCCGCAGATGCCGCCCATCTCGGCGGCGGCGGCGATCAGCGAGGCGGTCTTCAGACGGATCATTTCGATGTATTCGTCGGGTGATACTTCGTCGCGGCGCTCGAATTCCATATCGAGCTGCTGCCCCTGGCACACCTCCATCGCCGCCCGGTTGAATACGGTCAGCAGGGCGGGAGTCTTCGAGGGATCGTGGGCCGCGATGCCGGGCACTTCGCCGCACATGACGCTGTAGGCCAGGATCAGCATGGCATCGCCCGAAAGGATGGCGCCGTTCTCGCCCCAGAGGCGGTGGGCGGTCTCGCGGCCGCGGCGGAGCGGGGCACGGTCCATAATGTCGTCGTGCAGCAGCGTGAAATTGTGGAACACCTCGACACCGACGGCCGGGCCCATGGCCCGGCGCGGGTCGCTGCCGTACACGCCGCAGGCCAGCAGGGCGAGCATCGGGCGCAACCGTTTGCCGCCATCTTCGAGGATGTAGGCGATGGGTTCGTACAACCCCTCCGGCCCAGCGCCTTTCAGGGGCAGCGATGCCAGCGATTTTTCGATGTCGAGCAGCAGTTCGCGCGTGTCCGGGGCAGAGTGCCCCGCGGGCTTGAATTCGGTCATAAATTAGGGCGGGTCAACACTACCGGGCATGTTCGGATTTGGAGCTGTTCTGTTTCTGACGAGCCGTTCTCCGCAGGGGAACACAGGCGAAACGGCGAAGCAAACGGCGAGAAGAACGCCGAAGGCGGGCATGTCCGGTAGCGTTGGCACGCCCTGTATAATGCAGTCCACGAAGATAGCACTAAATCAAAAAAATATGGTTACTTTTGACCTATCAAATCTTAAAATCTATCTACCCTAATGAAACAACTGGCAGTAGGAATAGACATCGGCGGGACCAACACCGAATTCGGGCTCGTCGACCGCGAAGGCAACATCCACGGCAAAGGTGCCATCAAAACGATGGCCTACCCCGATATCAAATCATACCTCGAAGAGCTCTCGATCGGCATCAACGCACTCTGCAAGAAAGTTGACGGCGGATGCGAAATCATCGGCATCGGCATCGGCGCCCCGATGGCCAACTACCTCAAAGGCACGATCGAAAACGCCTCGAACCTGATGATCGAAGGCACCTGGGCCAAGGATGCCGCCGACGAGAAAGGGATAGTGCACTTCGTGGATAAAATGAAGAATTATTTCCCGTCGATTCCGATCCTGCTCACCAACGACGCCAACGCCGCCGCCATCGGCGAGATGATGTACGGCGCCGCCAAATACCCCGACGGCCGCCCTATGCAGAACTTCATCGTGATCACCCTCGGCACGGGCCTCGGAAGCGGCTTCGTGGCGGGTGGCGAACTGGTCTACGGGCACGACGGCTTTGCCGGCGAACTCGGGCACGTGGTGGTGAACCACACCGGCCGCGTGTGCGGCTGCGGACGCAAAGGCTGCCTCGAAACCTACGTGTCGGCTACCGGCATCAAACGCACGATCTTCAAACTGCTCGCCGACCACAACCCCGCCGAGGCCAGCGAATTCCGCGACAAGAGTTTCAACACCCTCGAAGCCAAAGACATCACCGCCGCCGCCCTTAACGGCGACGCGCTGGCCCAGGAGGCTTTCGAATACACGGGCATGATGCTCGGACGCGCCCTGGCCGATGCCGTGGCGGTCACTTCGCCCGAGGCGATTTTCCTGTTCGGGGGATTGGCCAAGGCCGGACGCCACATCCTTGAACCGACCCAGAAATACATGGACATGAACATGCTGTTCGTGTTCCGCAACAAGGTGAAAGTCCAGCTCTCGGGCATCAAGGACGACGAAAGCGCCGCCGTACTCGGGGCCTCGGCCCTGATCTGGAAACAGGTCGAAGCGTAAAGGAAAAGTGAAAATCGTTTTGTGCAAAACGATTTTCACTTTATTGGAACTAAGACGGTTTCGGGGAATAAGGGTTGAAAAAAGCAACGCTTTTCCCGCGCTCCAGGCCCATGCACAGCTACGTCCTTTTTTCAACCCTTATTCCCCGAAACCTTAACAATAAAGTGAGGGAGGAGAGAAGGAAGGGGGAGAAAAAATATGGGGAGGGGTAATGAGGGGAGGGGCGAAGCCCTTCCCCCTGCAACCATTCAGCGTTTAGGTCAGCTAATGTGGATCTGCTTACGTAATAGAAATATAGAAGACGCTACCTAAAGCGGGGGATGGCCAAGGGGGCTGCGGCCCCCTTGGATACGCTTTTGGCTACTTTTGGCGTACACCAAAAGTAGCTGCGGTCCGCGGCACACGCGGTTCGGAGAAAAGACTTACATATTGCCCCTATGGGGATCAGAAGCCTCACAAGACATCACAGATGAACCTGAAAAAAATAAAACTCACCAAGACCCAGCTCGTCCTGGGTCTTTCGATATTACTGCTACTCGTCGACCAGGCAGTCAAGATCGCCGTCAAGACCCACATGACCCTAGACGAGGCGATCCCCGTCTTCGGGCACTGGTTCTACATCCGCTTCATCGAGAACGAAGGGGCCGCCTACGGCATGACCCTCGGCGGATCGTACGGCAAGCTGATGCTCAGCCTGATCCGTGTAGTCGCTATCGGCGCATTGTTCTGGTATATCCGTAAGCTCATCAAACGCGGAGCGCCTACGGGCGTGGTGGTCGGCCTGACCGTCGTACTCGTGGGAGCCTTCGGCAACCTCGTCGACTCAGCCTTCTACGGCCTTGTCTTCTCGGAATCGACCTTCACCGAAGTGGCCCGGTGGGTCCCCTGGGGCGAAGGCTACGCCGGGTTCCTGCACGGTAGCGTGGTCGACATGCTCTACTTCCCGATCATCCAGATCGACCAGATGCCCTCGTGGATTCCCTTTGTGGGCGGCGAACCCTACACCTTCTTCAGTCCGATCTTCAATATCGCCGACTCCTACGTGATCTGCGGCATCCTCTACCTGGTCTTCTTCCAACACAAGTATTTCAACAGCACCGGAAAAACCAAAAACCCGAAGAAAAAATAACATGGGCGTATTCGACATATTCCGCCGCCGCGACGCCGCCCCCGAGCAGAGCGACACCCTGAGCGCCGGCCTCGAAAAGAGCCGCACCGGTCTGTTCGCCAAACTGTCCCATGCCGTGGCCGGGCGTTCGCGTATCGACGACGACGTACTCGACGACCTCGAAGAGGTACTCATCAGCGCCGACGTCGGCATCGACACCACGCTCAAGATCATCGAACGCATCCAGGCCCGCGTGGCCCGCGACAAATACCTGGGCACCGACGAACTGGGCCGCATGCTCCGCGAAGAGATCGCCGCCCTGCTGGCCGATGCACCCCCGGCCGAAGCCGCCGAACACGGCATGCTGTTCGAAAAACAAGACGGCGACCCCTTCGTGCTGATGGTCGTCGGAGTGAACGGCGTGGGCAAGACCACCACCATCGGCAAGCTCGCCGCGCGGCTCGTGGCCGCCGGGAAAAGCGTCTACATCGGCGCCGCCGACACGTTCCGGGCCGCCGCCATCGACCAGCTCGAAGTGTGGGCCCAACGCGCCGGAGCGCGCCTGGTGAAACAACAGATGGGCTCCGACCCCGCGTCGGTAGCTTTCGATACACTGAGCGCAGCCAAAGCCGCGGGCGCCGACGTGGCGATCATCGACACCGCCGGGAGACTTCACAACAAGGTGAACCTGATGAACGAGCTGGCCAAGATCCGCAACGTGATGCAGAAAGTGGTACCCGGCGCGCCTCACGAGGTGATGCTCGTCTTAGACGGCTCGACGGGGCAGAATGCCTTCGAGCAGGCCAAACAGTTCTCAGCCGCCACGCAGATATCGTCGCTGGCGGTCACCAAACTCGACGGCACGGCCAAGGGCGGCGTGGTGATCGGCATCTCCGACCAGTTCCGCATCCCGGTGCGCTACATCGGCGTGGGCGAACGCGCCGAAGACCTCCAGATCTTCGACCCACAGCGCTTCGTAGGCTCGCTGTTCGGCGAGTAAAGGCTCCCCTTCTTGTAGGCAAAGAAATATCTCCATGCGAAACCACAGGGTTCCGCATGGAGATGTTGCATTAGGCTGGTTTGTTGTGATTTATTTTAAGGCTCTATTTCACCGGGAGGCCACGGCAGCGGGAAATTACCGTAATATTTTTCGACCAATAGCACGACGGTTCCTATGAAGGTAGCACTGCTATTGAAGGCAGGGTTGGTTTCATAGACATCGACCTGCATGGTGGTGTAATTGTAGGGGTAATTCATGTAGAAACCGCCATTATTTGCAAAGTAGAATGAGAGAGTGGTAGAGAAACACTGATAAACCCGGTGTCCGTCCTTTATGGTGCCGCTGGGCATAGGGCTGGCACCGGACATGGTGATGTAATTTTCAAGCTCGCTATAGAATTGGGGGACGATATAGCACGATGACGTGATGTTGGTCTGCACCCCGTTGACGGTCTTGAATATCTGGGTGCCGCCGGCGTCTCCCGGGGGATCATTGGGAGTGTTCGCAAATACATACAGCCGGATGTAGGGATTCGAGATAGAAAAGCCCGGCGTAACCATACTTTTACTCGCTGGGACTTCGGGTTCGACGAGCGGTTCCTTGGTGCAGGAGAATGCCGTCAGAGCGATACACAGCGTGGCTGCGAACAGGTAAACTCTTGTTTTCATGGCGTTAGGGATTAAGGGTGAATAGATCGGGAAAGGCTTGAACATGCGCCAAGTCTTCATTAGCAAATTAACGAACAATTTATTATATCTAAAAATAAATATCTCGATAAATTGAGATACTATTCAATGACATCTTCAGCTGATAATTTCGGCTATTTCTGGCTAAATAAAAAGCCTGCCAAAGACGGGGAGTACAAGATGAGTTGCCAAAAGGGAGATATTGACCCGCGTGGCGCCTGAAAAACCTCTTCAAATATGTCATCCCGAGCGAAGCCGAGGCGTCTCATAGACGCCTCGGCTTCGCTCGGGATGACATTAAGAAGAGTCGGAGTGCGCGGACGCGCTGCTCGGGATGACAGGTTTTGTGAAAAAGAAGAATTGCCTGTGCGGGGAAGATCACCCTGAGCGAAACCGAATGGGAACCGCTCGATGAAATTAGAACGGACGTCCGCGGACGAATTACTTGATCCGCGAGAGCAGGTATTGCCCATACTGGTTTTTGGCCATGGGCGCGGCGAGGGAGCGGAGTTTGTCGGCGTTGATCCAGCCCTGTTCGTAGGCGGTCGCTTCGAGGCAGGCCACTTTCAGGCCCTGCCGTTTTTCGATCACTTCGATGAAGGTCGACGCCTCACTGAGCGAATCGTGGGTGCCCGTGTCGAGCCACGCGAAACCGCGGCCGAGGTCCTGCACGCGCAGCTCACCGTCTTGCAGGAAGCGCTGGTTGACGCTGGTGATCTCAAGCTCGCCGCGGGCCGAAGGCTTGATGCTTTTCGCCACTTCGACCACTTTGTTCGGATAGAAATAAAGCCCGGTCACGGCATAGTTCGACTTGGGGACGGCGGGTTTCTCCTCGATGTCCAGGGCGTTGCCTTCGGCGTCGAACGACACCACGCCGTAGCGCTCGGGGTCGTTGACCCAGTAGCCGAATACAGTGGCCTTGCTCTCTTTCTCGGCCGCCTCGACGGCGTTGCGGAGCACTTTGGTGAAGCCGTGCCCGAAGAAGATATTGTCGCCAAGCACCATGGCCACGCTGTCGCCGCCGATGAACTCCTCGCCGATGATGAAGGCCTGGGCCAGGCCGTCGGGCGAAGGTTGTTCGGCGTATTCGAAACGCACGCCGAAGTCACTACCGTCGCCCAGCAGGCGGCGGAAGGCGGGCAGGTCGTGGGGGGTCGAAATGATCAGGATTTCGCGGATGCCGGCCAGCATCAGCACCGAGACCGGATAGTAGATCATCGGTTTGTCGTAGACGGGGAGCATCTGCTTCGAGACGCCTTTGGTGATCGGATAGAGGCGCGTGCCGCTGCCTCCGGCCAGGACGATTCCTTTCATCGGATGTGGGGTTATTGGGTATGTGTATCTCTGGGGCGGCCTGCCTGCTGCAGGGCTGCATTTCTCCGGGCTTGGCGGCTGCGAAACGACGTTTGAGCCCACTTTGTGGCCTCTTCTCTCCTGGGGCACCTCGGCAATTGCAAACGAGCTTGTAAATTGCCGAGCGCCGAGGAGGAAAAGGCTGCGCAGCAGACTTAAGGAGGGCGGGGCGGGCGCGTGTTTCTCCGGGGAAAGCTGCTCCTTCCCGGAATGCTTTATTTTAAACGGGCGGCCAATTCCCCGGCCGCAAACGTCTGTTGTTCGCCCGTGACGATGTTTTTCAAGGTTACGGTACCGTCGGCGCGTTCTTGTTCTCCGATGAAGACCATGTAGGGAATGCCGCGCTTCTCGGCGTAGTCGAACTGTTTCTTGAGTTTCACGGCGTCGGGATAGACTTCGGCGGGAATCCCCGCGGCGCGCAGCAACGCCAGCTGCTTCAACGCAAAAGTAAGGTCATCACCCCCGAAATTGACAAACAGCGCGCGCACGCTCTCGGTCACTTCGGCGGGGAACAGGCCGAGCCCCTCCATCACGTCGTAGATGCGGTCGGCGCCGAACGAGATGCCCACGCCCGAGGTGTCGGGCAGCCCGAAAATGCCGGTCAGGTCGTCGTAACGTCCGCCACCGCTGATGCTGCCGATGGCGAAGTCCAGCGCCTTGACCTCGAAGATGGCCCCGGTGTAGTAGTTCAGGCCGCGGGCCAGCGAGAGATCGAGCTCGACGGGCAACTGAACGCCACCGACGGCATCGAGCGTGTCGAAAATCTCGGTCACCTCGGCGATGCCGCGGCGGCCGGTTTCCGACGCGTCGCCGATGATGGCGGCGATAGCGGCCAGTTTCTCGCGGTTGGTGCCTTGCAGTTCGAGAATCGGTTTCAGCGCGGCGATGGCTTCGGGCGAGAGCCCTTTCGAGGCGAGTTCTTCGTTCACGGCATCGAGGCCGATCTTGTCGAGTTTGTCGATGGCCACGGTGATGTCGACCATTTTGTCGGCGGCCCCCATGCTCTCGGCAATGCCGTAGAGGATCTTGCGGTTGTTGATCTTCAGCACCACGCGGATGCCGAGCGCGGCGAACACATCCTGCACGATCTGCACAAGTTCGGCCTCGCAGAGCAGCGACGCACTGCCGACCACGTCGACGTCGCACTGCACGAATTCGCGGTAGCGCCCTTTCTGCGGGCGGTCGGCGCGCCACACGGGCTGTATCTGGTAGCGCTTGAAAGGGAAGACGATCTCGCTCTGGTGTTGCACCACATAGCGCGCGAAGGGCACGGTCAGGTCGTAGCGCAGACCTTTTTCGCAGATCCGGGTCGAGAGCAGGGCCGTTTTCTTATCGTCTTCATTGTCGGCGCCGCCAAAGGCGGCCTCGACTTCGGCGGGCGTGGTGCCCCGCAGGAAGTCGCCGCTGTTGAGGATTTTGAACAGGAGTTTGTCGCCCTCTTCGCCGTACTTGCCGAGCAGAGTCGACAGGTTTTCCATCGAGGGGGTTTCGAGGGGCTGATAGCCGTAGCGCCTGAAAACGGTGCGGATGGTATCGAAAATGTAGGACCGCCGCGCCATCACGGCCGGGCCGAAGTCACGGGTTCCTTTGGGTATGGAGGGTTTTGCTATGCTTGCCATGGAGTTACACTATGGAATCGTTCTGTGGTGTTGATCAGGAATTCGGGAGTCGGTATTATTACACTATCGTAAAGTTCTCGGACTGTCAGGGCACAGTCACTTCGAACACGGCGTCCCAGTTTTTGCCTGTGAGCCAGATGCGGCCTGTGGCGGGGTCGTGGGCAATGCCGTTCAGCACGTCGGCCTGCGGGCCCTGGGTGGCGACGAGCGACGAGCAGTCGATATATTTCCCGACCGTGCCCGTGGCCGGATCAATCACAGCGATTAGCGGCTGCGTATAAATATTAGCCCATATCCGGCCATCGATCCATTCGAGCTCGTTCAGGTCGCGCACGGCTCCCTGGGCGTCACGCACACGGATGCGCCCGAACAAAGCGAAAGTTTCCGGATCGCGGATGGTGATCAGGTCGGAGCCGTCGCTCATATAAAGCATCCCGGCGGGAACCGGGGCATGGGCGGCACCTGTATTTTGCCCCGAAGGAGTGGCGGAACTTTTCGCAGGAGCGAGGCCGGTGCCGTCGCCGGTGGTCAGGCCCCACCCTTCGCCGGCATAGGGAAACGAAGCCGGATTTGCGGGAGCGAAAGTCGCTGCGTCATAGACATAACAGGTCTGTTCGAGCCAGGTGAGCTGGTAGAGGTTGCCGCCGCAAAGGGCAAGCCCTTCGCCGAAAGTGTCGGCGCTCAGGTCGGTTTTCTTTTCGATGCGCCCGGTTTCGAGGTCGACGCGGCGCAACGACGAGTTGCCGTATTCGCCGGTGCTTTCGTAGAGTTTGCCGTCGTACCAAAGCAGTCCCTGCGTATAGGCGGCGGGGTCGTGCGGGTATTTGCGCACCACGGTGGGGCGGACGATCTGTTGCACCGGAAGGGGTTTCAGACTGTCGGCCGTGCTTCCGGCGGTGACGCCGCCGCCTTTGGACGAGGGACGGCTGCCGCAGCTCATCAGGAAAACAATCACCGAAAGGATCAATAAGGGTATGCGGGTCATGGCAAAAAGCCTAAATGGATGGATAAATCTGGTTCGGCGGCGGCAGGGCACAGAGCGCGACTGTATTTTTCCCCGAGCTTGCAGCCGCGACACGGAACGACTTTATCGCGTCGTGCGCGGCTCGGCGCGCCCGCCCTAAAGGGGGGCTTCTTCGGTGATAGCGGCAACAATAAGGCCTGCACGGCACCGTATAGCCCGCTAAAGGTTAATCAACCTTTACGGAACGCGGCTGGGAAAGTGTCTCTGACGCCATCATACTGCCGAACCGCTTCGACACGAACAAGTAACGCAGCACGATGCTGCCGCGGTAGATCTGCCCCACGCTGCGGAAGCCGATGTCTTTGCGGCGGTCGAGGCGACGGCGCATGCGCCAGAAGTCGCGGTGCCCGCGGAAGATGGCGGCACAGAATTCCCACTTGAGCGACAGGGCGTAGCTCATAAAGCGCAGGAAGTCCGTCCCGGTGCGGATCAAGGCCAACAAGGCGAACCGCCACACGGGGAGATTCTTGTAGAGCATGGCCATGTTGTTACGGAAGTTGAGGTAGGTCTTGCGCGGCGACCAGGCGGGGAGCGTGCCGCCCCCCACATGCCACACGACCGAGGCGGGTTCGACTTCGATGGCGTAGCCCCGGCGCTTGAGTTGCCAGCAGAGGTCGATCTCCTCCATGTGAGCGAAGAAGTGTTCGTCGAGCCCTCCGGCCTCGCGCCAGGCGGTGGCGCGGATGAGCATAGCAGCGCCCGAGGCCCAGAATATCCCGCGGGGCGTATCGTATTGCCCGGTGTCTTCTTCGGTTTCGCTGATCAGGCGGCCGCGGCAGAAGGGGTAGCCGAGCATGTCGAGAAATCCGCCGCAGGCCCCGGCATACTCGAAGTGGTCACGGGCCTGCCACGATTTGATCTTGGGCATCACGGCGGCGGTACGGGGGTTGGAAGCCAGCCGGGCCACAAGGGGTTCAAGCCATCCTTCGCCAACTTCGATGTCGGAGTTGAGCAGCAGGTAGTAGTCGGCGTCGATCTGTTCGAACGCGCGGTTGTATCCCCCGGTGAATCCATAGTTCTCGGCGAACTCGATCTGCCGTACCCGCGGAAAATGTTCGTGCATCCAGGCCACGGAGCCGTCGGTCGAGCCGTTGTCGGCCACCACGACTTCGGTGGCGTAACCCGGAGCGTGGCTGTGCTGCACTACCCCACTGAGGAATTGCTCAAGGAACAGGCGCCCGTTCCAGTTGAGTATGACGATGGCGATGCGTTCCATAGATTATTTGTCGGTGTCCTGAGGGGATTGGTTCGCGCCTCCGGGGAGAAGGGCGGGAGAAGTCTCGGGAAGGAGCTCTGAGGTACCGGCGGCAGGGTCGGCGGGGTATTTCCGGGTGTGTTTCCAGCGGCGGTGCGACCACATCCAAAGTTCGGGGGTATGGCGGATCATTAGTTCGAGGCGTTCGGCGTAGCGGCGGGTAATCTCGCCTTCCGGGACGGCTTCGGTACCGTCGTAGATGAGTTCGAAGCGGGCTTCGTAATAGCCGCGCGACACTTTCTTGACGTCGAGGAACAGCACGGGCAGGTGGAGCCGCAGCGCGAGTTTTTCCATGCCCATGAAGAAAGGGGTCCAGCGCCCGAGGAACATGGTCCAGTTCTGGATAGCGCCGCCGGGGGGGGTTTGGTCGGCGATCAGGGCCACGGCCACGTGGCGGTTGGTTGAGCGGCTACGCACGACTTCGCGCCCGATATCGTTCATCGGCACGGGCTTCACGCCGAAGCGGCTGCGAATATGGCTGAAAAAGCGGTCGAACCCGCGGTCGTGCAACGGCCGGTAGACGGCCAGCACGCCGTCTTGCGCGGCACCGGTGATGGCAAAGTTGGTGGTGTATTCCCACGAGCCGTAGTGGGCCATGGCGCACACCCACGAACGGCCTTCGGTGCAGGGGCGCATCTGGTCGACGTTGGTGTAATACATCCGGCGCATGATCTGGCGCTTGCGCACCGAGGCGAGGGACATGGTTTCGATGAAGACGTCGGCGAGGTGTTTGTAGAAACGGCGCTCTATTTGCCGGAGTTCTTTGCGGCTTTTCTCGGGGAATGATTCGGCGAGGTTGGTGCGCACGGTCTTCAGGCGGTAGCGGATCAGGCGGTAAAGCACCAGGCACAGCACGTCGGAAAAGAGGAACTGTACCCGGTAGGGCAACAGCCCCAGCAGCCAGGCCAGCGGATAGACTATGTAGTAACTGAGCATAGTTTCTGCAAAGTTACGTTTTTTATGGGAATGCGGTGCTATAAACCGATGTCGTTTTCAGGGGGTCGGTACAGTCGGTTTGTGTTCCGGACGGCCGGTGCGCTTTCGGTGAAGGTTGATGGGCGGAACGGGCAGGAAGGGGAGCCCGCCCGGGAGTCGCGCTGCTGCATTCCGGGCACCAAACGGTAAAGGCCGCAAACTTGCGGCCTTTACGTTGAATGGAGGAGTATTCACAACGCCCCCTTGCTTTCATCGCCGTTCTTTCGCGTACGGCATCGGTCGTTCCGGTCGTGCCCTTGCGAATTAGAAGGCGGACTCTTGCCAGGCGGTTAGATGTCTTTCGAGATCAGTTTTCCGTCCACTACTTCGAATTCGAATTCCCAGAAGCGGTCCATGTTGGCAGTCGATTTGGCAGTGTCGATGCTCTCGACGGTAAACTCGGCCATGGCGTTTTTGGGATCTTTGTTGAAGACCATGGTGTAGCGGCCGACACCCGAATAGAAGAGAGGTTCTTCGTATTCCACACCGGCAGCGACGACCATATCGCCGGCTTCCTTGAGGTATTTGCTGATGTTCGAATAGTCGATCTCGGCGAGTTTAACCGACTGTTCGCGTTTGATGGAACTCACTTCGGCGAAACGGTCGTCGATTTCCCAGCCTTTATCTCCGTGAACCAGATAATAGGTGGCTTTGCGCATGGTGTCGCACTCGCCTTCGAAGACATAGAGGGTCATCGTGCCGGCGTATTTGGTCACGCCTTTGCCTTCGCGCGATTTGAATTCGATTTTGTAGATGGCGTCGCCCTCGCGGATGATCGAGTCGGCTACCAGAGTGAACGCTTGGGCGATCTGCTCCGGATCGTCCATATGGACACCGGCGTAGGGGCGTTTGTCGCTGCTGCAGGCGGCGAGGAGAAGGGCAGCCATGGCTACCAGGGTGCAGGTAAAGATTTTCTTCATGGTGTTGTTCGGATGTAAGGTTTGTTAATTATTTAGTTGTTTTTCAGGATGTCGTCTTGAGATGTGCAGGCCTGCTTTTTTCTTACGTTAGCCCATTGCCCGGCCCCGTCACGCCTTTGGCGTGACGGGGCCGGGCGGTTCTTTCTCTGCGAAGGGGCGCAGGGTTTATTCTTTTTTCGAGAACATGTCTTTGACGTCGATCTTCTCACGCTGGGCCTCGGTGGCGCGCTCCCATTCGTGGGCTTTGGCGCCCATCGTACCGGCCACTACATTGCCGGGGAAGGTGGCGATGGCGTTGTTGTAGACGGTGATCGAGGCGCTCAGGTAACGGCGGCCGGCAGCGATCTGTTCCTCACACTCGTTGATCGAGTACTGGAGGTTGTTGAACTGCTGGTTGGCTTTGATGTCGGGGTAGTTTTCGACCTGGACCATCAGTTGCTTGAGCAGTTTGTCGGTCGGGCCTTCGGCCTGGTAGTCTTTGGCGCCGCTCTGGGCAGCCTGGCGCAGTTCGGTGATCTTCTGGAAGAGCTCTTTCTCGTAGCCGGTGTACTGTTCGAGCACGGTCACCAGATTGGGGATCAGCTCGTTGCGCTTGATGAACAGGGCGTCGAGCGACGATTTGGCGTTCTCGATCTGGTTGCGGCTGGTCTTGATGCCGTTGTACTTGGCGATGTAGATCATCAGCAGGATGAAGACTACGACGCCGATGATAATTAAGGTTACGGTGGTATCCATGGTTATTTAGGTTTGTTTAAATCGTTCTCGGGGGGGGGCGGTCTGCTTTTCTCCGCAAAGGGTGCGAAGCCAAGCGTCTCCGCCGTTAGGCGGCATGTTTCTCCGGACTTTGCGGCCGCTCTGCGTAAGCGATGCTAATCGCGTCGCAAGCGGTGCGGCGCGCCCATCCCCGAGGGGGGGTGGGCGCGAGTTTCCGATTGCGGGCTACTCTCTCTCCCGCACTGACATCGGGGGAAATACAGGCGGTTCGGTAATTGCGGGTGCGGCACGCACTACTTCCAGATCTTGATATTGAGTTTCAGGTCGTCGATGATGGCGAACTGGTTGACCAATTCGTTGTAGAAGTCGACGAGCATTTTGTTGTCATCGGCCGTGATTGAGCGTTTGCCGGTGATTTCGAAGTTGTTGCGGCTGCTGTTGTTGGCCACCGTGATGCGGTTGCCCACGAACGACACGTAAAATTCGTCGCCCTTGATGCGGGTAGCGAGCTCTTTGAGGCGCTCCATCATCGAGGTGGTGAGGATGTAGCGGGCCTCGACCTGGTCGGTGCCGTAGACCTTGAACAATTTCATGAATTCGGGATCTTCGAGTTCGATCTTTTCGCCATGGGTCTGGGTGTACTGCGAGATACCGCTCTTGAAGAGGCTGGTGCGGGGGTAGACGCGCACTTCCGACGAGAACGATTTGTTGAAGCGGGCTACGAAGAACTGGCCGATAAAGGCGTATTCGGGGCCGTCGTTCTCGCGGGTGACGCGTTTCTGGATCTCGGCGTTCAGGTCGCAGAACTGGAACGGCACGCCGTGGTGGCGGCCGATGATCAGGTCGTTGCCCGTGAGCTTGTATTTCAGGCCGGTGCTGAAGATGCCGCTGGCCAGGAACTCCTCTTCGCTCACGTGGCCGTGCATCACGTACTGGGCGCCGGGGCTGGCGAAGCTGATGATCTTTTCGAGCAGTTTGGTCTTGAACGAGAATTGCGGGGTCATGGCCACGCCTCCCGGGCCGAGGTCGGCCGGGTTGCTGTTGGCCATCATCTTGGGCTTCATCACCAGGAAGTAGTAGGCAAAATACCCGCCGAACAGGACGGCCATGAAGATGATGATACCGGTGACAGAAAAGGTGCTGTTGCCCTGTTCGTCGACCATGGGGCCCGAGCTGAACTGGTAGATCATGTAACCCACGAAGGCGAGCACGACGACGATGGCGGCGATCATCCCCACCTTCTTCATTTTCTGGCTGTCCTCGCGACTCTTTTCGATCTTGGCGATGTCGTCGCTCAGTTCGGCCTTGAGGTATTCGCGGTACTCCTCGACGCTGCGGATGGGGGCATTGTCGTCATAGGCAGGGGCGGAGGGGTCGCCGGCGCGTTCGTTGGGCGCTTCGACGGCCTTGGCGGCGTTACGAGCGTCGTTCGGAGCGTAGATGTCGGCGATGGCTTCGTTGATCTTGCCCAGGTTGGCGCCGCTGAGCAGGGTCTTGAAGTCGGTGCCGAACGAGGGGTGTACCGGCAGGCTGTAGTAGCGCATGGGGGCGTTGTCGAGCGCGAACTTGAAGAACTCGACGGGGTACATGCGGTAGGTCACTTTGCCCAGGGGCACAGTGATCTTGTACTCTTTGGATTCGATGATGTCGAGCGCGCGGGCTCCGCTGGCCAGGTGGGTGAACAGGTCGTCGATCTGCTGTTCTCGTTTGTTGAGCTTAATGATCTTCCACACCGAGTAGCCGATGTAGCCAAGCAAGGCCACGCCGAGCATGATCTTGGGATAGGCGGGCATGGTACCTTCGGGGTCCATCGCTTTGAGCAACCAGCCACCGATAAAAATAGCGGCTGCCAAAACGATAAATGCCAATAAAGAGTAGGCGATGTAGGTGAGTTTTTTGTCCCGGGCGTGTTCTTTGAGAATGAGCAGTTTAAGGTTGTCTGCGAGCATAAGTGGGTTTGGGTTTAAAGGGTTTGTGGTCGGTCTGAAAATGTGCTTTGGATTTTCACCCGGTTGGGTATATTCAGTCCGCTTCGCGGCTTTTTCCTCCTACTTGCTCAGCAATATCGAATAAATTCGGCTGCATTCGCTTCGGTCGTAGGCACGCACGCATCGGCTGCGCAGTCACATTATTGACAGGCTCCTTTGCATCCTCCTCGCGATCCTTCCCTACAGGTCTGAAAACTCCAAAATCAGTTTTTCTGCACGTGATTGGCAAAGTTATGTATTTTGTTCGCTTTTCGCAACAGAAGCAGTGGATGCGGGAAGAATCCGGCAGCAAAAGCCCATATTGCACTGACTGTGAGCAAGATCGACGAATGGCAGATGGCAGACGGCGGGAAAGAATCCCGGATTATGCTTCCTCGGGTATGCTGTTATCCAAACGGAACCGCAGGTAGGTAATCGGCAGCCCTTCGCCCAGGAAGCGGGTTTCGTACGTGGTCTTGATTTGTAACTCGGGGTTGGCGCCGGCCATCCCGCTGCCGTAGATGTCCTCGCAGGCCGCTTCGGGGATAATCCCGCGCCCGGCCAGCACTTCGAGGGTGTAGCGGTGCAGGGGCAGGCTGTCGGTCTTCAGGTGGATCGTTCCGCCCGGGCGCACGAAGCGCGCATAACGGTCGAGGAACCCGGGCGCCGTCAGGCGTTTTTTGGCCCGCTCGTCTTTGAGTTGCGGGTCGGGGAAGGTGATCCAGATTTCGTCGATCTCGCCGGGAGCGAAGAACGACTCGATGAATTCGATGCGGGTGCGGATGAAGCCGACGTTGCGCATCCCGGAATCGGTGGCTGTTTTGGCGCCGCGCCACAGGCGCGCCCCTTTCACATCGATGCCGATGATGTTGCGGCCGGGATAGAGGGCGCCGAGGCCGACGGTGTATTCGCCGCGGCCGCAGCCGAGTTCGAGGGCCACGGGGTTGTCGTTGCCGAAAAAGTCGGCCCGCCAGCGCCCCTTGAGGCAGTGGTCGCGCTGCCACACTTCGTCGAAGGCAGGCTGTACGAGGCAGGCGAAGGCGAGGTTCTCGGCGAACCGTTTATGTTTATTTTTTCCCATAGTTGCGTGTGAGTACCCGGCAGGTGGTGGTGTCGCAGCATCCCGAGGCTTTCAGGGTGAGCGATGATATGCCTTCCAGCGGATCGGTTCCGGAAATCTGGCGCACCTCGACCGTGCGGAGTGCCGAGCGGCCATAGCGGATCCCGGTGCGGTACATAACGGTATGCTCGTAGTGCGACGGGTATTCGGTGCCCAACCGCAGGCCGCCGGGCGCGTTAAGCAGCACACAGAGCGTGTCGGCCCAGTAAATACTGTCGCCGGGAATGACGCCGCGGATTTCGAGCGGCAGGCTCCCCCAAGGGAAATCCTTGCGGTATTCCAGCACAAGTTCAATGGTTTGCGGGGCAACGGTGTCCCGGGGATGGAAAGCGAAACGCACGGTGTCGGCGGCGGCCCATTGGCCGTGCGGAAAGGCGTGCACGCCGATGTATTGATTGCGATTGCCGCAGGCGGTCAGAAACAGGGCCCCGAAGAGCAATACGGCAACGGTTGCCGATCGCCGGGTATGGCAGCGGGGGCCGGTCCTGTGCTTGAGGGGGAGGATGGCGGCAATCCCGGGCTTTCCGGTGCGCGTCATGGCGGGGAGCCGCAGGCGAGAAAGCAATGGCGGAATACGCCCCACAAGGCAGCCCCCCGATTGCGGAGCTTGTCCCGGACGTAACCGAAGGGTCTCCTTGCAATGACGAGACCTGAATATCCTCATGGTGGGGGGAACGCGCATAGGGGATCGGCTGATGAAATCCGAATAAAGAAATTTGCCCGAATTACCCCTGGCTCTGGCCGCCTTGTGCGCCACCCTGGGGGGAGCCGCCACCCTGGCCCCCGCGGCCCCCACGGCCTCGGTTACGCCCCCCGCGCGAACGGCTGCGGTTACGGTTTTCGCTGCCGCCCTGTTGTTCTCCGCCTGAAGAACCCGGGGCGGAGGAACGTTCCTGCGAAGCATTTTTTTCTGACGGGGCATGGCGACCCCGACCGGACGAGGCGTTCCGTCCGGGCGAAGCGTTGTTGCGTCCGGAGGCATCCGGCGCACCGGCAGGTTTCGCGTCGGACGAACCGCCTCCGCGGTTACGGCCTCCGCGGCGCGAACGGCCGGAGCCTTTCCCGGATTTGTCGAAACGGGTAATGCTCTCTTCGCCCACGACGTTGAGCAGTTGCGGTTCTTCGGCCGCTACGGGGCGCTCGATAGAGCTGTCAGCGATGGTGTCGATTTTTTCGCCGCGCTTGTTCATGGCCTGTATCTTTTTGACGCGCTCTACGCTCACGGGGATCTGGATCGCGGCGCTGTGGGCGTCGGGGCTGAACCACATCACGCCGTTGAAGATGTCGGTCTTGACCAGGTGGTAACTGCCGTCGAGGGCTTCGAGCGGGGCATTGACCTTGGGCATACTGCGCCGGGCGTCAATATAGGAGTCGAGCTCGTAGTTGAGGCAGCACTTGAGTTTGCCGCACTGCCCGGCGAGTTTCTGGGGGTTGAGCGAGATCTCCTGGTGGCGCGCGGCACCGATGGTGACCGAGGCGAAGTGGTTGATCCAGGTCGAACAGCAGAGTTCGCGCCCGCAGGCGGCGATGCCTCCGATGCGGCCTGCCTCTTGCCGGGCGCCGATCTGGCGCATTTCGACACGGATGCGGAACTGCTCGGCCAGCACTTTGATCAGTTGGCGGAAGTCGACGCGTTCGTCGGCGATGTAGTAAAAAATGGCTTTGGCGCGGTCGGCCTGGTACTCGACGTCGCCGATCTTCATGTTCAGGCCCAGCGAGGCGGCGATCTGGCGCGAACGGATCATGGTCTGGTGTTCGAGGGCGATGGCCTCTTGCCATTTTTCGATGTCGCCGGGTTTGGCCTTGCGGTAGATTTTGGGGAATTCGGCGCCGCGGGGATTGAAACCGGTGCGGCGCATCTGCCGGGCGACGAGACCGCCGCCCATCGACACGATGCCGATGTCGTGGCCGGGCGACGATTCGACGGCCACGATGTCGCCGACCTTCAGATCGCCGCCGGTGTCGTTCTGGTAGAAGCCTTTGTGGGTATTTTTGAATTGGACTTCGAAGATTTTGTGCTCGGCCAGCGGGTCGGGCAGGTCGGACATCCAGTCGAAGACTTCGAGTTTATGGCATCCGGGGCAGTTGACGGCCGAAAGCTCGCCGGCGGCGGGGTCGGCGGAGAAACAGCATCCGCGGGTAGTATCTTTTATGCAGCTCATGGGATTGGCGTAGGGGGGTATATGGTTGGTTTCGAGGGAGTGCATCCGTGCATCCCGGTTTTCACGACGGCCCGCAACCGACGCTGGCAGCGAGGGCAATCAAACTTGCTTGAATTGCCGAGCGTCGAGGAGGAAAAGGCTGCGCAGCAGACATAGGGCCGCATTTCGCCGGGCTCATTCACGCGCCCGCCCCCCCGACGGTGCGGAACCGCACGGGCAATCCTAATCCGTTATAAAGATTTTGAACTTTTACGGGACAGGGATTGTCAGAGCGTCTCTGGTGTCGTGGGCTGGGGCGCCCGCTCCCGGGCGCGCGGTATCGTCAGACGGCGTAACCGCTACATTCTCCTTCACAAGCGACCTGTCTTGCAGTGACTCCAGTGTAACAACAAACGGTTCGGTAATTGCGTGTGGCAGGGCACGTACCCTGCAAAGGTACATTTTTTGAAAGAATTGTTTTGTGTAAAAAAATGTAACTTTACCGTCGGTATGGGAAACACGATCAAATCCATAGACGTGCACAGGCTCTGGGGCACCTACGACCTGCACTGGGAGCTCTCGTCCGGGGTGAACATCCTGGCGGGCGGCAACGGCAGCGGGAAAAGCACCGTGCTGCGCTGCCTGGGCGACCTGTTCCGCACCGGGAGCCTGAGCCCCGCGCTCGGCTGCCGCGTCGAGAACATCCGCATCACCTTCGACGACGGCTCACAACTCGACTCCGCCCTCCCGTCCGACCCCCTCGCCAACGGGCGCATCATCGAATTCGTCAGCACGTTCGACGCCGAACTCAAAGAGAGCGAGGCCATCTATAAACTCTCCGACGGCTCGGTGGCCACCTACCTCGACTGGGAGCTCTACCGCCTGCAAAACCGTTATCTCGCCTACCAGCTCGACGTCGGCAAGCGCGTGATCGCCGCCCTGCGCGCCGGGCACAACCCCTCGGACATCGAAAAGATCACCGAGCGCAAGAGCCGCTTCCTCGGCATCCTCGACGAACTCTTCGCCCCGACCGGCAAACGTGTCGACCGTGAGAGCGACTCGCTGCGGTTCATCCTCCATCCGCCGCCCGGGCAACCCGAAGGGCCCGGTGTCGTCATCCTGCCCAACCAGCTTTCGTCGGGCGAGAAACAGGTGATCATCATCCTCGCCTCGGCGCTCATCCACAACGGCCACGAAATGATCATGATCATGGACGAGCCCGAAATCTCGCTCCATTTCGAATGGCAGAAACGCATCATCGCCGACCTGCTGAATATCAACCCGCGCCTGCAACTGGTCATCGCCACCCACTCGCCGGCCATGGTGATGAACGGATGGACCGACCGCGTGACCGAGATGCAGGACATCCTGTTCCCCGCCGGCAGCCGGGCCGCCGGTTCCGTTCCGCCTAACCCCGCCACCCCGCCCGCACGATGAAAAAAGGACCGATAGGCTACCGCGGGAAGATCGCCTTCCTGGTGCTGGGGCTCGCCATCTTCATCGGGTCGCTGATGTATTCGAACTACATGGTACGCCAACTGCGCGAAAAAGAGACCCGGGACATCCAGCTCTTCGCCCACGTGCTGACGATGAACCTCGCCGAATCCGACAGCCTGACCCCCATGCAGGCCGAACTCGTGAGCCGCATCATCTCGGCCAACCGGCACACACCCGCCGTCATCGTCGACGAATACCTCTACCCTCACGAATACCAGAACATCGACCCGGCCATCATCTACGACCCCGAGCGGCTGCCCGCCTACCTCGACCGCCTGACCGGCGGCGGCACCCGCGCCCCGATCGCCCTGAAATTCCCCGACGCCGTGCGCATCATCTATTACGACGACTCGCCGCTGCTCAAGACCCTGCGCTATTTCCCCTGGATCCAACTGTCGGTTTTCGGAGTGTTCATCGCCTTGGCCGCCGTGGCCTTCCGCTCGTCGAAGCACAACGAGCAGAACCGCGTGTGGGTGGGAATGGCCAAAGAGACCGCCCACCAGCTCGGCACCCCCACCAGTTCGCTGCTCGGCTGGATCGAATACCTGCGCACCCAGCCCGTCGATCCCACAGTGGTCGACGAGATGAGCAACGACATCGCCCGGCTGCTGACCGTGGTCGACCGTTTCTCGAAGATCGGCGCCGAAACCAACCTCTCGCCCCACAACATCTACGAACTGGTCTGCAGCACGGTCAACTACTTCCGGGCACGTGTCCCGCGCAACGTCGCCCTGACCTTCGACCAGAACACCGACGAACCCGTGCAGGCCATGGTGAACGAACCCCTGCTCGGCTGGGTATTCGAAAATCTGCTCAAGAACGCCCTTGACGCCCTGCCCGGCAAAGGCTCGATCGGCGTGAACATCCAGACCTCGGGCAAATGGGTCTGTATCGACGTCACCGACACCGGCAAGGGGATCGCCAAAGGCAATTTCAAACGGGTCTTCGAGCCCGGCTACTCGACCAAGACGCGCGGCTGGGGCCTCGGGCTCTCGCTCTGCCGCCGCATCGTCGAGGAGTACCACCACGGCCGCATCTTCGTGCTGAACTCCGAAGTCGACAAAGGCACCACCATGCGGGTAATGGTCAAAAAACTGTAAGGAAAAAGAAAGGCGGCGTACACCCGGCTTCCCCAGAAACAAACAATATCAATCGCCCGCCCGCGGCCCCCACTTATGAAAGTCGAGATCGACGATAAATCCGGGTTTTGTTTCGGCGTCGTCCGCGCCATCGAGGCTGCCGGGCAACTGCTGGCCGAACACGGCAGCGGTTACTCGCTGGGAGACATCGTGCACAACCGCGTGGAAGTCGACCGGCTCGCCGCCCTCGGCCTGCACACCATCGGTCCCGAAACGTTCGCCGGGCTTTCCGCAGGAAGCCGCGTGTTGATCCGCGCCCACGGCGAACCGCCCCAGACCTACGCCACAGCCGCCCGGAGCGGAATCTGCCTGACCGACGCCACCTGCCCCGTGGTGGCCCGCCTCCAGCAGATCGTCCGCGAGGCCGGAGAGAAGATGGCCTCCGCAAACGGACAAGTCGTGATCCTCGGCAAACGCGGCCACGCCGAAGTGGTCGGTCTGGCCGGGCAACTCGACCCGCCGCCGGCCGGAAACAGCATGCCGCTTTCCGACCCTCCCGGGCAGGACAAAGCCGCCAACCCCATCATCATCGTCGAAAATGCCGCCGACCTCGGACAGGTCAACTTCAGCCGCCCCATCTACCTGTTGTCACAGACCACCCAGAGCCTCGCCCTGTTCGGCGAGATCGCCGGGGCGATCCGCGCCCGCGCAACCGATCCTTCGACCGTGACCATCCACGACACCATCTGCCGCCAGGTGTCGAACCGGGGCCCCCACCTGCGGGATTTTGCCGCTGAGCACGATGTGATTATCTTTGTCAGCGGAGAGGCCAGCTCGAACGGCAAAGTGCTCTACGAGACCTGTCGCGAGGTGAACCCCCGCAGCCACAAGGTCGAAGAGACCGCCGACCTGCGCCCCGAATGGTTCGAAGGAGCCCGGAGCGTCGGCGTGTGCGGCGCCACCTCGACCCCGCGCTGGCTGATGGAAACCATCGCCCGCGAAATAGAAAAGCATTGACCGCCCGGCTTTGCCCCCCCCCGTAAACACCTGGAGAAGCAAAGTTCCCCGGAACCCTCAAAAAGATATGACCATGAAACGATACCTGCCCGCCATCGTATTATTCGTTGCGGTATTCGCAGCAACAGCCACCGGAGCCGCCCGCGCTCAGGAAGCACCCGTAATCGGCAACCTGCTGCGCTACACCACCGCCCTGCGCTCGGCCGATCCCGGCAGCGGGGCCTATGCCGCCACGTCCACCGATTCCGACGTCGTACTCCGCGGCGGCAGCGTGTCGAAGGTCGTCGGCTACCGCATCTGCATCTTTGCCGACAACGACCAGGATGCCCGCACCAAAGCCATGGCCGCCGCTGAAACGTTCGACAAACAATACCGCGGGAACAGCGCCGAAGTGGTCTACGAGAACCCCTATTTCCGGGTTTTCGTCGGGCCCTTCCTCACTTATACCGAAGCCTCGGCGGCGCTGGGACGCCTGCGCGCCAACTTTCCTTCGGCCTTCATCCGCAAGCCCGAGGAGTTCCCCATCGGCGTCTTCTCATCGCGCGCCGGGAACGTCGAGGTGCAGGAAACTCCCGAAATTCCCGCCCCCTGACGCATGTCCGCCGGTAACGGTCCGCGGAGTTTCTTCCGCCGAGGGGCCGAATCCCTCCTCAACCTTTTCTATCCGGCCGTATGCCCTGCCTGCGGTACAGCCCTCGTGCGCGGCGAACATACGCTCTGCACGGCCTGCCGTTGGGCGATGCCCCTGACCGGCGGCTGGCTCCACGAACGCAACGCCGCCTCGGAACAGCTCTGGGGGCGGTTCCCGTTCCGCAGCGCCTCGGCGCTGATGTACTTCGAGCGCGAGAGCGCCTATCGGAAAGTCATCCATGATTTCAAGTACCGATCCCGGCGCGACATCGCCCACTCGCTCGGCGAGATGCTCGGTGCCGAACTACGCGCGTCGCCGCTCTACGCGGGAGCCGAGGTGCTCGTTCCCATTCCGCTCCACTGGACGAAATATATCAAACGGGGCTACAACCAGTCCGAAGAGATATGCCGGGGCATGTCGCGGAGCCTGGGCATTCCGGTCGAAACGCACGCCCTGCACCGGGTACGCCGTACCGCCACGCAGGCCTCGCGCAACGGTAGCGCTGCCCGTTGGGAGAATGTGAAAGAGGCGTTCGAGGTGCGCCGTCCCGCACGGCTCGAAGGACGCAGCATCGTACTGGTCGACGACGTGCTGACCACGGGCGCCACGCTAGAGGCCGCCGCCAGGGCCCTGTTCGACCGCCTGCCCGGCCTGCGGATCGACGTCGCCACCATCGCCGTCGTGAGTCGCGGCCGGTAGCTCCCCCCCTCTCTCTTTCTCCCCCCTTCCCCTTCCTCCTCTGCTTTATTGTAATTCAAGGTCTCTTCAAACCGGACAAAATAAGGAAGCCGGTAATCGTTAAACGATTACCGGCTTCCTTATATAGCGCGGATGCACTACTTGGCGTAACTGACCGAGCGGGTCTCGCGGATCACGGTGATCTTCACCTGGCCGGGATAGGTCATTTCGTCCTGGATCTTCTTGGCGATGTCGTGCGAGAGGATCTCGGCCTCCTGGTCGGATATCTTTTCGCTACCCACGATCACACGGAGCTCGCGGCCCGCCTGGATGGCGTAGGTCTTGAGCACGCCCTGATGAGCCATGGCGATGTCTTCCATCTCCTTGAGGCGCTTGATGTACGAGTCGATCACCTCGCGGCGCGCGCCGGGACGGGCACCCGAAATGGCATCGCATACCTGTACGATGGGGGCGATCATCGAAGTCATCTCGATCTCTTCGTGGTGGGCGCCGATGGCGTTCACGATCTCGGGTTTTTCCTTGTACTTCTCGGCGAGTTTCATGCCGATGATGGCGTGCGGGAGTTCGGGTTCGTCGTCGGGCACCTTGCCGATGTCGTGGAGCAGGCCGGCGCGGCGGGCCATCTGGGGGTTGAGGCCCAGTTCGGCGGCCATGATGCCGGCCAGGTTGGCCACCTCGCGCGAGTGTTGCAACAGGTTTTGGCCATACGACGAGCGGTATTTCATCTTGCCGATCAGGCGGATCAGTTCGGGGTTCAGGCCGTGGATACCGAGGTCGATGGCGGTACGTTTACCGGTTTCGATGATCTCTTCTTCGATCTGTTTCTGCACCTTGGTCACCACTTCTTCGATGCGGGCGGGGTGGATGCGGCCGTCGGTGACGAGCTGGTGGAGCGACAGGCGGGCGATCTCGCGGCGCACGGGGTCGAAGCCCGACAGGATGATGGCCTCGGGGGTGTCGTCGACAATGATCTCAACGCCGGTGGCGGCCTCTAAGGCGCGGATGTTGCGTCCTTCGCGGCCGATCACGCGGCCTTTCACTTCGTCGGAGTCGATGTTGAACACAGTCACCGAGTTTTCGATAGCGGCTTCGGTGGCCACGCGCTGGATGGTCTGCACGACAATCTTTTTAGCCTCTTTGTTGGCGGTCATTTTGGCCTCGTCGATGATGTCGTTGATATAGCTCATGGCCTCGGTCTTGGCTTCGGACTTGAGCTGTTCGATGAGCTGCGATTTGGCCTCTTCGATCGACAGGCCGCTGATCTGTTCGAGTTTCAGGGCCTGTTCGCGGGCCAAACGGTCGAGATCTTCCTTGCGGCTGGCGATCGAGGCGAGCTCGGCGTCGACCTTCTGCCGGGTCTGTTCGAATTCGTGTTTTCGGCGGCCGAGTTCACTGCGTTCCTGTTCGATCTGCGTCTCTTGTTGTTTGAGGCGTCCTTCGATCTGGGCGATGCGGGTGTTGCGTTCGTTGACCTGGGTTTCGTGTTCGGCTTTGAGCTGGATGAATTGCTCTTTGGCCTGGAGTTGCTTTTCTTTCTTGAGGAGTTCGGCGTCTTGTTCGGCATCGCGCAGAATGGCGGAGCGGCGCTTTTCGGTGGTGTGGTAGATCACCCGGTAGGAGACGTAGGCTCCGATCGCGGCGGCGGCCACAGCACAAATGATTATGGTGAGTATGTCCATTGTGTTGAGTGTGGTATTGTTGGTTGGTATGGACCTGCTTCGGTGTGGACGGGGGCAGGCGTTCCCCGGGGTATGGCGTTAGGTTTGATGCCCGGGATTTGCTGCGGCCCCGCAGGGGCCGTACTTCTCGAACTTCGTGCGGCGGCGCCAAGCGCCGTAGCGACTGAGCCGGAAGCGTGCTAACGCTTCCGGCAAAGGAGCGCGCCTCCCTAAAGGGGGCGGGGCGGGCGCGTGTTCTAAGGCAGGTTAAGTCCACTGCGTGGCCTTTTCCTCCTCGATGCCCGGCAATAACTCGCTGTCAGCGTCGGTTGCGGCTCCCGGGCGGCGTTAATAAAAAAGGCCCCCTTTGCTATGGTTTGACGAAACTCCGGTCAAACAGGGATGGAGCTTCCTGTGGATTTGGGGCTTCCAACGTTGCGCTGCCCCATACGGGGTCGGTAACGCGCAAACCCCGCGAGGGGGCTAAGGCCTGCCCTACGTCCTGAGAGTATGGGCTCCAAGTAGTAGGTGTTGAGTATCGCAAAGCAGAAAAAGGGGACCGTACTAATATGAGTTTGTCCGGAACGGCCCTGCCGTCTGTTCCTGCGGGAACTTTGGCGGAGCGACCCGGGGCAAACCCTCACGGGCATTGCCGGTCGTTTTTGTGTTTGTTTCGTAGGTAAGAACGTGGGGCGGAGGGGGGGTAGTCTCTCCGGAATCGCTTGCCAAAACAATGCGGGGTGCCAATTTCTCCATGTCATCCCGGGCGAAGCCGGGATTTCTGTCAGCGGTCTGGTGAAGCGTTCTTGTGCAGGTCCCTCAGCCTCGCCGGGGATGGCAATGGGAATTTTAACTGCCGGGACGGACAGGATCAGCCGTCCTCGCCGTCGCGCCAGGCGTCGAGCTGCTGCTCAAGGGCCCGCAGGCGGAGGGCGGTGGGTGAACGAAGGGCTTCGCGCCGTTTCTGCTCGTTCTCGATGGCGATGTCGAGTGCGGCCATGGCCAGCAGGTCGATCAGGGTGGCGTTTTTGTGCTTGCGTCCGCGCTCTACCAGTTCCCGGATGTTGGCGGCGGCTTTGCGGACGGTGCTCTCTTCTTCGTCGAGCGATTCGAGATCGGGGGCTGAAAGCGTGATGGTGTATGGCTTTTCGGCGATTTCGACCCGTATTTTTCTCCGTTTTTGTTCCATCTCTGCGTGGATGCACTTCTCCGGCGGGTTGCCCGTAAGGTTACGTGTGCCGGGGGAGCAGTCCTTTTCGTTGTTTTGCGCCCAGCACCACGGTTCCGTGAGCGTGCCTGCGCGTTCCTTTATTTCCGGCCGTTACCGACCAGGGCGATGCAGCGGTCGACCTCTTTGAGCATGCGGTTCAGCCGGATCTTGGCCGAGCGCGCGCCTCCCGCGACTTCTTTGACGGAAACCGTGACCAACAGGCGGTCGATGGTCTGCTGCATTTCAGCGATGCGGGCTTCGGCGGCCTTGAGGTCGGCTTCGAGCTCGTCGCGCTGGCTCCGGACCCGGTCTACGTCGGCTTTCAGCTGGTTGTTCTTGGCCAACAACTGTTGGAATTCGTATTCCAGGCGATCGAGCGTACGGAGGTCTGCTATTTCGGCCATTTTAAGGATTTTCGCAAAGTTAGCAAAAAATTATGGAATTATGTCGTCTATTGTTGCGGTGACATCAAGCCCTTGGATTGCGGTTCGCCAATTCTTCTTAGGTGCAGATGGGCTGAACAAACAAGAATCCGGTTATGCATAGCCTGGAAGAATCACCCCCTGTCCCGATCGGCCGCAGGCCGAGGGGCGGACGATATGTTTGCTACGCCGAAGCTGCAAACCCGGGCACGCTCTGCGCGTAGCCGCAGGCGTGGGAAAGCTTTTACGAAATTAAGCCCGTAATAAATCGCCGTACAAATCGAATTCGTCGGCCGCGGTGATGCGCACATTCACGAACTGTCCGGGAGCCAACGGCACGGAGGCCGGAGCCTCGATCAGTACCTCCTGGTCGACTTCGGGCGAATCGTACTGGGTGCGAGCGATCCAGTAGCGGCCCTCGCGGCGGTCGATCAGCACGCGCTGCGCGGTCGCCACCAGACGCTCATTGAGCGAGGCGGCCACTTCGCGCTGCACGTCCATCAGCCGGTCGGCGCGCGCTTGTTTCACCTCGTCGGGAATGTCGTCGGTCAGTTTGAGGGCCGAGTATGTGCCTTCCTCTTCGGAATAGGGAAAGACGCCGAGCCGTTCGAACTTCGCGGCGCGCACGAAGTCGAGCAGCTCCTCGAAATCCGCGTCGGTTTCGCCGGGATAACCCACCAGCATGGTGGTGCGCAGCGCGATGTCGGGCACGGCCGTGCGCAGACGCTCCAGCAGTTCGAGCGTCTGGGCTTTGGTCAGGTGGCGGCGCATCGAATCGAGCATTTGATCCGATATGTGTTGCAATGGAATGTCGAGGTATTTGCAGAGTTTGGGTTCGTCGCGCAAAGCGTCGATCACGTCCTGCGGAAATTGCGCGGGATAGGCGTAGTGCAGGCGCACCCATTCGATCCCGTCGATGCGGCAAAGCCGGCGGAGCAGTTCGCCGAGCCGCCGCTCGCCGTAGAGGTCGAGGCCGTAGTAGGTGGTATCCTGCGCGATGACGATCAGCTCGCGCACGCCGGCGGTGGCCAGCGCCGTAGCCTCGGCTTCGAGCGCCTCCATCGGCACGCTGACGTGCTGGCCCCGGATCAGGGGGATGGCGCAGTAGCCGCAGCCCCAGTTGCACCCTTCGGATATTTTCAGGTAGGCGTAGTGCGGCGGGGTGGTGGTGACGCGGGGCCGGGGCACGGGGATCGCGGGCAGTTCCCCGGCGCCGGCCAGCGCGGCTAACAGGCGCTGTTGCTCGGCGGGGGTCACGCCGAAGAAGGCATCGACCTCGGGGATCTCTTGCTTGAGTTCGGCGGCATAGCGTTCAGGCAGACATCCGAATACGTAGAGTTTCTGTATATCCCCGGCCTCGCGGGCGGCGGCGAATTCAAGGATGGTGTTCACGGACTCCTCTTTGGCATCACCGATGAAGCCGCAGGTATTGATCACGGCCACGGGAGCCGCATCGACGGGGGCGTCGTGCAGCGGAGTGAAACGCCCCGGCGCGGCCACGGCCAAAGCGCCGGCCAGGTGCTCGCTGTCGACCAGGTTCTTGGCGCACCCGAGGGTCACGATATTGATGTTGGTTTTGCGCATACGAAGTAAATCTCTTTTCGCCATGTAAACGGCATCCCGTTTGCCCTCTCCGGAACAGGGAATCGCCGAAAATCCGGCGCGGGATCAAGCGACCCCAAAATTAGGGGTTCTCCGCCGATTTTCGTAAATTTGTACGTTAAAATTAACCGGATTCGTATGTCAAGCCATAAATACACCAGCAAAACCGCCGAGGTCAGGCGCTCCGACGCCGTGATCTTCCACGTGCTGTCGTCGTTCTCGAACTTTACGCCCATCCTCGCCGGAAAAGTCGACGGTTGGGAGGCCACCGAAGAGACCTGCGCCTTCAAAGTACAGGGCATCCGTGTGGGGCTGCGGATGACCGAGCGCGTGCCCAACCGCCTGATCCACCTCTCGGGGGCCGACGGCGAAGCGCCGTTCCCCTTCTCGTTCCAGGTGATGCTCGACGGCGTGGAACCCGAACTGACCCACCTGCAAATCGTGATGGACGTCGAACTCAACATGATGATGAAGATGATGCTCGGCGGCAAACTACAAGCGGCCGTCGACGGTATCGCCGAGCAGATCGCCCACGCGTTCAATAACGCGCATATCTAAGCGATAAGGCAGAGGGATCGCTCCATCCCCGGGGCGAATCTCTGCAGAGCATCGCCCGGCCGGAAAGAAGCGCCCACCCGCACCCGGGGAGTTCGCTACGCGAACTGCGGGTGCCCGCTTGGCTGCCGGCCCGAGGAATTCGCGCCCGCCCCGCCCCCCTTTAGGGCGGGCGCGCTCCTTCGCCGGAAGCGTTAGCACGCTTCCAACTCAGTCGGTACGCCGCCTGACGGCGGCGATCCAAAAGCCCGGAGAAATACGGCGCCTGACGGCGCCGCCACAAAAGTCCGGGGAAATCGGACCGCGCTTTACGCGCCGCCGCACACCTAAGAGAACTCCCATTCCCTAAAACCCTCATACAATAAAAATGATCTCGATCATCGTGGCGGTTGCCGAAAACCGCGTCATCGGCTGCCAGGGTCGGCTGGTGTTCCGCATCAGCGAAGACCTGCAACGCTTCAAACGCCTCACTACGGGGCACCCCGTCGTAATGGGGAGAAAAACCTGGGAGTCGATCGGCCGTCCATTACCCGGGCGCACCAATATCGTAGTGACACGACAGGCGGGCTTCACGGCCGAAGGTGCCGTGACCACCGGCTCGCTTGAACGGGCGCTCGAACTGGCCCGCCAACAGCCGGGCGGCTCCGACGAGATTTTCGTGATCGGCGGAGGCGAGATCTACACTGCCGCGATGGAGTGGGCCGACCGCCTCTATGTGACCGAGATCGACGCCCGGCCCGAAGGCGACACCCTGTTCCCGGTCATCGACCCCGGGGTGTGGCGCCCGCTCTGGATCGAGCAGCACGAGGGATACCGTTTCGTAGACTATGCCCGAGCCGGCTGCCTTTGATCTTCGGTTTTTCGAAACGACATAGTGCGTCATGCCTGCGGGCAAGCTAATTTGCGCCGGGTACAGCGATTCTTTATTTATATCATCCCGAGCGAAGCCGAGGCGTCAGAGACGCTTTGCTTTTCAATCTTTGAGAAGTTCCCCCGGCTTCGTTACGCTTCGCCCGGGATGACAATTGTAAAATAACTACCCATATGATAACCAACGAACAGATCAGAGAGCTTCTGAAGCGCCGGGACGCGCTGAGGGGGTACCTTTGACATCGACAGCAAACGCGCGGCCGTAGCCGCGGCCCAACAAGAGAGCCTCGCCCCCGGCTTCTGGGACGATGCCGCCAGGGCACAAGAGCACCAGCGCGCCGCCGCCACTCTTAAATCGTGGATCACGGCCTATGACGGCGTCGAGACCGCCCTCGGCGAGCTCGAACTCATGCCCGAATTCGTGCGCGAAGGCGCAGCCTCGGAAGAAGACATGGAAGCCGCCTATGCCGCGGCCCTCGCCAAAACCGAAGCGCTCGAAATGCGCAACATGCTCCGCAGCGACGAAGACCGCATGGGGGCTATCCTCGAAATCAACGCCGGGGCGGGCGGCACCGAAGCCCTCGACTGGGCTTCGATGCTCATGCGCATGTACCTGCGCTGGGGCGAACGCAACGGGTATACCGTCAAGACGCTCGACGTGCAAGAAGAGGAGATCGGAATCAAATCGGTGATGCTCGAATTCACGGGTGACTACGCCTATGGCTACCTCAAGAGCGAGAACGGCGTACACCGCCTGGTGCGCCCCTCGCCGTTCAACGCCAACAACAAGCGGCAGACCACCTTCGCCTCGGTGTTCGTCACCCCGGCGGTCGAAGACAGCATCGAGATTGTGGTCAACCCCGCCGACATCCGCTGGGACACCTACCGCAGCGGCGGCGCCGGAGGCCAGAACGTCAACAAGGTCGAGACCGGGGTGCGGCTCTACCACGAACCCACGGGCATCGTGATCGAGAACACCGAAACGCGCTCTCAGCTGATGAACAAGGAGAATGCGATGCGCATCCTGCGCTCAAAGCTCTACGCGCTCGAACTCGAAAAACGCCAGGCGCTGCAAAGCGAACTCGAAGGCCAGAAAATGAAGATCGAATGGGGCTCGCAGATCCGCAGCTACGTGTTCGACGACCGCCGCGTGAAAGACCACCGCACGGGCTTCCAGACTTCGGACGTGCAGGCGGTGATGGACGGCGACATCGACGGGTTCATCCGCGCCTACCTGATGGAGGCGGGAGGCCGATAAACAAAGCGGCAAATCGTTTAGCAACGATTTGCCGCTTTGTTGTTTGAGCGGACGGTTTCCGGGGTGGCTCTCTTCAAAAAAGCAGCGACGTTACCCGCGCCGCAGACCTTCACGCCGCGCCGGGTCCTTTTTTGAAAAGAGCCGAATGACAAGAAAGCAGGGGTGAGGGGAGGTAATAGAAAGTAGAGAGTGGTGGTAATAACATGTCATCCCGAGCGGTGCCACCCGCACTTAACATGTCATCCCGAGCGAAGCCTCAACCACATGTCATCCTGAACGCAGTGAAGGATCTCATCTGAAATTAGTTCTTTCAGAAACGAGATCCTTCACTGCGTTCAGGATGACATGTAAATGACGAGACGCCTTAGAAGCCCAGTAGCACGCCGATGTTCACCTGTTGCACCTTGGGACCTTGCCCCGATTTGAAAATGCTTTGCGGGTAGTATTTGGCATAGACGCCGATGTGTTTGTAGCCCACGCCCACCTGCATGCCCCAGTGGAAGTTACTGAGGTTCAGGCCACGGCGGTTCTTCTCGATCGACGCGCGGTCGCCCTCTTTGGTCTTGGTGTGGGCCCCGAGGCGGATACCGCCGAGCAGCCCGCCGTTGATCCACGCACCTTTATGTCCGAGCTTGAACTCGGCCAGCAGCGGCACGTTGAGGTAGACGGTGTTCAGCTTGGTCTTATCGTAGGTTACTCCGGGCGGGGCGTAGGCCGGCACCACGTAGCCCGAGGCATCTTGCCCCAGGGTCAGGTTGCCGTCGAAACGGAAGTTATTGATCTCGAACCCGAGCCCGGTAATCAACCCGAAGTGGCGGTTCGACACGATCGTAAAGTCGAACAGGTTGAGGTCGACCCCGATCGAACCGGCGCTTTGCTGCATCCATTGGGCGTCGTCGGGCAGGCTCAGGTGGCCGAGGCTCTGCACCAGGCCGCCGTATGCGATGCCCAGTCCGGCGAAGTGCCCCCCGCTCCGGCGCCAGCGCTTGGCGAGCGGCCCGCTGTCGGGGCGCATGCTGAACATGTTGCCGGGTTTGACCTTGCCGTAGAAATTGGTCTGCGAATAGCCCGTGTGCGACGAATAGGAGGTGTTCTCCTGGGTCGAATAGGTGGTGGTCGTGGTGACCGCCGTAGTGCCGCCGGGGCCGGTGAAGACCACGACCTTAACGCTGTCGGCGGTAGGGGTGGGCGGTATTGGGTCGGCAGCAGGCAACTGCCTGAGCGCCGACATTCCGATGTACCACGTCGCCTCCCCGTTCATGATGACCTGCGACACGTCGCCGGCTGTAATGTTTCCGTTGCGGGATATGATAACACTGGCTTTGGGGGCCCCTTGCACCATCAGGATCGTGCGGTCGTACTCGGGACCCACGCCCCGTCTTATACCCTCGATGTCGACTCGGCCGGGAGTAACGAATATGACGGTATCCCTTCCGCGGGAACCTGTCAGTTCGACTTGGCTGTTCTGCTGAGCATCGAGATCAATGGTTATAGTGGCGGGCGGGGCGACGGCGACGGGCGGGGCTTGCGGCGGTTTAGGCATATCGCCTGTACCGACTACCCACTGCCCCTTTTCGGGACCGTTGCTCACGCCGTTACCTCCCGTGAAACGTCCTTCGCGGGTCCAGATCTTCAGGTACGTTTTGCCGTTCTCGCCGCTGATGATCACGTATTCGTAGTTGCGGTTAAACTGTTGCCGCATGACAGGCACATCGATAATGGTGCCCGGGGCCACGACTATCGTAGTATCGCGTGGGGTGGCCGAAGCGTTGGCGCCCAGGGCCGAAAGGCCGAGCAGGCTTATAAGGAAGGGAAACTTTTTCATAGGTTGGTGGAGTTTAATCCTGCAAGTCGTTACAAATATACGGTTTATCTATTATTTACGTGCACCGGAGGTGGTCTGGTCGGGCACGTAGATGGTGGTGTCGCGCACCGAGGTGTGGGCCTGGGCCGCCAAAGCCGAAAGGCCGAACAGGCCGACGAGGAATGTGAGTCTTTTCATGAGTGGTATGGTATTTACGCCCTGTCGGGGCTATGGCACAAGTAACGGATTTTCTGCCAGGTTATTCTTATGACGCGCGCCGGATCGGTTTTGGATTTCGACACTGCGATTTTTAATGTAATTTTGCGGTGGCCGATACGAAGTCGGCGCTGCCAGGCGCCGAAGCGACTGAGCCAAAATGCTCCTGCATTTTGGCGAAGGAGATCGCCCGGCCCCACAACGCTTTGCGTTGTCGGGGGCTGGGGCCGGGCGATCCCGCTTTTCACAAAACTAAAACGATTCACACGTGCAATTCACGTTATCCCATACTGATACAGAGACCTCGGCCCGCGCCGGGAGTTTTTCTACCGCTCACGGAGTGGTGCAAACTCCCGTATTTATGCCCGTAGGCACGCTCGGCACCGTCAAAGGCATCTTCCACCGCGACCTGGCCCAAGAGGCACAGGCCCAGATCATCCTCGGCAACACCTACCACCTCTACCTGCGGCCCGGCACCGAACTGATAAGAAAAGCCGGAGGCCTGCACCGCTTCAGTTCGTGGGAGCGGCCGATGCTCACCGACAGCGGCGGGTTCCAGGTCTTCTCGCTGGAGGGGATCCGCAAGATCACCGAGGAGGGATGCCGCTTCCAGTCGCACATCGACGGTTCGACCCACCTGTTTACCCCCGAGAGCGTGGTCGATACCCAGCGCCTGATAGGGGCCGACATCATCATGGCGTTCGACGAATGTCCGCCCGGCACCGCCGAATACCCTTACGCCCTAAAATCGTGGGAACGCACCGCCCGCTGGCTCGACCGCTGCTTCGACCGCTTCGCCACGACGCGGCCCGAATACGGCTACGAGCAGTCGCTGTTCCCGATCGTGCAGGGCTGCACTTACGAAGACCTGCGCCTGCGCTCGGCCGAGTATGTTAAGCAATTCAATGCTGACGGCTACGCCATCGGGGGATTGGCCGTGGGCGAACCCGCCGAGGTGATGTACCGCATGATCGAGGTGGTAAATACGGTGCTGCCCGCCGCACGGCCCCGCTACCTGATGGGGGTCGGCACTCCGGTCAACATCCTCGAAGCGATCAGCCGAGGGGTGGATATGTTCGACTGCGTGATGCCCACACGCAACGGCCGCAACGGCATGCTGTTCACTTCGGAGGGCATCGTCAACATCCGCAACCAGAAGTGGGCGTCGTGCCTCGAACCGGTCGACCCGGCGGGGACGACGTTCGTCGACCATACCTACACGCGCGCCTACCTGCGCCACCTGTTCGTCGCGGGCGAGATGCTCGGGCCGCAGATCGCTTCGCTGCACAACATCGGCTTCTATGTGTGGCTCACGGGCGAGGCACGCCGCCGCATCGCCGACGGCACGTTCGGCCCCTGGAAAGAGGAGATGGTGCGGAAATTGGGAAGAAAGTTGTAGCTTTGGTGCCTGCGGCACTCGCAATTACCGAACCGCCCGGACTCGCCCTTGGGATCGGTGCGGGATAAATAGCCGTAAAGGAACCGGGCTTTCGAGGTGCGCAGCCGCACGGGCGATTATCTCGTTCGGAGAAAGAATCCCCCCCGGCGAGGCGCTTTCAGCACTTGCGGGTGCCCGCGAAGGCTAGCGCCTGAGAAAGAATCCCCCGGGCTCACGAAGCGCACCTGACGACGCACCGCCCGAAACAAATAAACCCAACCAGGCTCCCATGAACCTGAACCTCCACTGGCCCTCGTGGGCCGACATAAAACACGGACTGTCGAAACTGAAGATCGGCATCATCGACCGCTACATCATGCGGCGGTTCATCGGCGTCTACCTGTTCACGATCGGGTTGCTCGTGCTGATCGTGATCGTCTTCGACGCCGCCGAAAAGATCGACGACTTCCTCGAAGCCCACATCAGCATGTGGGAAGTGATCACTGGCTACTACCTTAATTTCATCCCCTACTTCGTCAACCAGTTCAGCGGACTGATCACCTTCATCGCCGTGATCTTCTTCACCTCGAAGATGGCCTACGACACCGAAATCATCGCCATCCTGTCGAGCGGCGTGAGTTTCAACCGCCTGATGTGGCCCTATTTCGTGGCGGCCGCCATGATCACCGCGCTGGCGCTGATGCTCAACCTGTTCCTGATCCCCGGGGCCAATGCCCGGCGCATCGCCTTCGAGGCGGAACACCACCTCAACAAGACCGACGCCAATTCGGCCTACGCCCCGTACCTCTACCGCCAGATCGGGCCCAACACCATCGCCTACATCAAGAACTTCAGCGGCGAGACCAACGAAGCCATCTATTTCGCCCTCGAAACCTACGACGGCGGCAGCATCGTCAGCTCGCTCGAAGCCATGCACGCCCGTTTCGACCCCGAGACCGGACGCTGGACAGCCTCGAAATACATCCACCGCACTTACGATGGCGAACGCGAAAACCTGGTGCGGAGCGAGCAGCCGCTCGACACGCTGATCAACCTCTCGCCCGAAGAGCTGTTCAGCGTCCAGGACCTGGTCCAGACCATGAATTCGCCGCGGCTGCGGCGGTTCATCGAACAGCAGGAAGCCAAAGGCTCGGACATGGTGGCCGTGTTCAAAGTCGAAAACTACTCGCGCTACGCCTACCCGCTCTCGACTTTCATCCTCACGCTGATCGGCGTGTCGCTTTCCTCGCGCAAAGTGCGCGGCGGTACCGGACTGCACATCGGCATCGGCATCGCACTCTGCTTCTCGTACATCGTGCTGATGCGCTTTGCCTCGGAGTTCGCCAAAGGAGGCCTGCTCCCCCCCTTCATCGCCATCTGGCTGCCGAACATCATCTACCTGGCGATCGGCATTTACCTCTACCGCAAGGCGCCGAAATAGAAAAAACCAGGCGACTATCACATGTCATCCCGGGCGGTGCGTCCGCACACACCCCCAGTGGTTCGGCCTCTGAAAACCACATGTCCTCCTGAACGCAGGGAAGGATCTCGGCTGAAACTGATTTTCAGAAACGAGATCCTTCCCTGCGTTCAGGAGGACAGTGGTTAAATATTCGCTCGGGACGGCGGCAAATAAAGGGTTCCCGTGTGCCTTTATTTCTGCCCTACGATCCACCGGCGGGCGTTGACGAACGCCTCGATCCACGGCGACACCTCGTCGGCAGCGCGGTCGGCTGGATAGTGGGCCCAGTTCCACGGGCGCAGGGCGCGTTCGAGGTGGGGCATGATCGCCAGGTGGCGGCCATCGGCCGAGCAGATGGCCGCAGCGTTGTAGCGGCTGCCGTTCGGGTTGGCCGGATAGCCCTCGTAGAGGTATTTCGCGGGAATATTATATTCGCTTTCGGGCAGCGGCAGGTGGAATTTGCCCTCGCCGTGCGACACCCAAACGCCGAGCGTCGAACCGCCCAGCGACGAGAGCATCACAGCGTTGTTACCTTCGGCGATGGTCACGCCCACGAAACCCGACTCGAACTTGTGCGATTCGTTGTGGAGCATGCGCGGACGGTCGGGATGCCCAGGGGTGATGAGGTTCAGCTCGACCATCAGCTGGCAGCCGTTACAGATACCCACTGACAGCGTGTCGGGGCGGGCGTAGAAGTTTTCGAGCGCCTTACGCGCTTTCTCGTTGTAAAGGAACGCCCCGGCCCAACCCTTGGCCGACCCGAGCACGTCGGAGTTCGAGAAACCACCCACGAAGGCGATCAGGTTGACGTCTTCGAGGGTCTCGCGCCCGCTGATCAGGTCGGTCATGTGTACGTCTTTGACATCGAGGCCGGCCAGGTGCATCATCCAGGCGGTTTCGCGCTCGCACTGGCAGCCCTTTTCGCGGATCACGGCGGCTTTCACTCCGGTGCGGGTGCGGCGGTACGCATCGAGGCCATATTGCGAAAGCAGGCCGGTGAACGAGGCGGGAAACTTATAAGTCAACTCCTGAGATTTGTAGTTATTGAAGCGTTCGAGCGCCAGCGCAGGCGTGCTCTGGTTGCGGTCGAGCAGGTACGAAGTGCGGTACCACGTGTCGCGCAGCTTGTCGACATCCAACGTGAGCAGCGTACAGCAGTCGTGGCGCACGGTGAATTGGCGCGCGGTATTCACCTCGGCAATGCGGAAAGCGCTTACCCCGGCTTTATCAAAAGCGGTCAGCGCATCTTCCGGCGAGGCGACCTGCAGCAGCACGGCGGGGCGTTCGCTGAACAGGCACTTTACTACGTCGTTCTCGCGCAACGGATTCATATCCACCGAAAGCCCGGTTCGGGGCGAAGCGAAGCACATTTCCAACAGCGCGGTGATCAGCCCACCACCCGACACGTCGTGTCCGGCCATCACGTACCCTTGGCTGACCAGCGACTGCACGGCCTCGAAGGCGCGGGCGAAATAGGCCGCGTCGGTTACGGTCGGCACATCGGAGCCTACGGCGTTCACGATCTGGGCGAAGGCGCTGCCGCCGAGGCGCAGCTCGTCGCCCGAGAAATCGACATAGATCAGCGATGAACCCTCGGTCTCGCACAGCGCGGCTTTGGCCGGCAGCTTGACGTCGGTCACTTCGCCGGCCGAGGTGATGATCACCGTGCCGGGCGAGTAGACGGCCGTGCCGTCGGGGTATTTTTGGGTCATCGACAGGGAGTCTTTCCCGGTCGGGATGTTAATTTCCAACGCCAGCGCGAAATCGCTCGCGGCTTGCACGGCCTTGTAAAGGCGGGCGTCCTCGCCCTCGTTCTTACAGGGCCACATCCAGTTGGCGCTGAGCGAAACGCCCTTCAGCCCGCCGACGATGGGAGCAAAGACGATGTTGGTCAGCGCTTCGGCGATGGCCAGCACCGAACCCCTCTCGGGCGAGGCCAGCGCGGCGGCGGGAGCGTGCCCGAGGGCCGTGGCGATACCGCGCACGCCCTGGTAGTCCTGAGCCACCACGGCGCAGTCGTTTAGCGGGAGCTGCACCGACCCGGCACATTGCTGTACGACGGTGCGGCCGCCCACCGAGCGGTCGACCTTGTTGGTGAGCCAGTCTTTGCAGGCCACGCTTTCGAGCTGCAACACGTTTTCGAGGTATTCGCCGATGCGGTCGGCGGTGTATCCGGGCGCCCGGTAGCTCTCAATCACCGTACGGTCGTTCATCACGGTGCGCGGAGCATCGCCGAACATGGCGCTCAGTTGCAGGTCGATGGGTTTCTCGTCCGTTTTGTTATCGACAAAGGTGAACTGCATGTCGCCCGTGGTTTCGCCGATCACGTACATGGGCGAGCGTTCGCGCTGCGATATGGCTTGCAGGCGCGCGATGTGTTCTTGCTTCATCACCAGTCCCATGCGCTCCTGCGACTCGTTGCCCACGATCTCTTTGGCCGAGAGCGTCGGGTCGCCGATAGGCAAACAGTCGATGTCGATGCGGCCCCCGGTGGCTTCGACGAGCTCCGAGAGACAGTTCAGGTGCCCGCCGGCGCCGTGGTCGTGGATCGAGATCACGGGGTTCGAGCCTTCGCCTTTGGCGGCATGCGACTCTTCGCTCAGCGCGCGGATGGCGTTGTAGGCGCGGCGTTGCATTTCGGGGTTCGAGCGCTGGATGGCGTTCAGTTCGATGGCGTCGGCGTATTCGCCCGTAGCCACCGACGACACGGCGCCGCCGCCCATGCCGATGCGGTAGTTGTCGCCGCCCAGGAGCACGACTTTGTCGCCGGCGACAGGCTCGTCTTTCAGGCTGTCGATCTTCTTGCCGTAGCCCACGCCACCGGCCAGCATGATAACCTTATCGAAGGCAAAGCGTTTGCCGTTCTCCTGGTGTTCGAAAGTGTAAAGCGAACCGCACAGCAGCGGCTGGCCGAATTTGTTGCCGAAGTCCGAAGCGCCGTTCGATGCTTTGATCAATATCTCTTCGGGGGTCTGGTACAGCCAGTGGCGCGGAGCCATTGCCCCGGAGGCGTTTTCCCACGGGCGGCCTCCTTCGAGGCGCGGGTAGGCGGTCATGTAGCAGGCGGTACCGGCCACAGGGAACGCACCCTTGCCCCCGGCGATGCGGTCGCGGATCTCGCCGCCCGATCCGGTGGCCGCGCCGTTGAATGGCTCGACGGTGGTGGGGAAGTTGTGCGTTTCGGCCTTGATCGAGATCACGCTCTCGAAATCTTCGGTGCCGTAGAAGTCGCTGGTGGTGTGGTCGGCGGGGGCGAATTGCTCGACCTTCGAGCCTTCGATGAAGGCGCAGTTATCCTTGTAGGCCGACACCACGCGCCCGGGGTGGGTCTTGGTGGTTTTTTTGATCAGGCCGAACAGGGTGTCGGGCTTTTCCTCGCCGTCGATCACGAATTTACCGTTGAAGATTTTGTGGCGGCAGTGCTCGGAGTTCACCTGCGAGAAGCCGAACACCTCGCTGTCGGTGAGCGGGCGACCGATGCTGTCGGCCAGCTTTTCGAGGTAGGCGATCTCGTCGCCGCTCAGGGCGAGGCCCTGCTCGGCGTTATATTTGGCGATGTTCTGGATGTAGATGACCGGCTCGGGCTGTTTCTTGATCGTGAACACCTCCTGGTCGATGGCGCTGTACAGGCGCAGCAGCATCTTGTCGTAGGGAGTGTCGGCGGCGGCCGGGGTGAACTGCTCGATGCGGACGATGCCTGCGACGCCCATGTTCTGGGTGATCTCGACGGCGTTGGTGCTCCACGGGGTTACCATTTCGCGGCGCGGGCCGATGTAAGTACCGCTCAGGCTCGTGGCATCGAGCTGTTCGGCCTGCCCGAAAAGCCAGCAGAGTTTTTCAGCCGCTTCGGTGCTGACGGGTTCAGCGGTCTGTACGGCATAGATCGTCCCGGCGGGGGCGTTGTTGGTGTCGTTGGAACGGAAGAGTGTGATCATCGGGAAATGCGGATGAATTTGCGTGAGATTTTTGCACGCCAAAGATACGACAATGCGGGCATATTTTCAACGGCGCCCCGCCAATCGTCAGGCCTAAGATTGGAACGATCCGGTACCCACCCCTGAGGCGCAGACCGACGCCCAGACCGACGAACACAACAGGAGCAAAGGTTGCTTGCAAGCTCTGCCCTGTCAGGAGGAGGAAAAAGCCACGAAACGGATTTAAGCGAGGGCAATCGAACTTGCCCGGATTACCGAGCAAGTAGGAGGAAGAGGCCGAAAGACTCAAGCGGCTTGGGCGCCGGCCGGCGCTGTAACCGAGAGCAATCAAGTTTACCTGGGCCGAGCAGCGTACCTCGGCAGAGGCCGCAAGCGGCCTGGGTCGAGGTAGCGCGAGAAAGCCAAAGGCAATTACCGAAGTACGAGAAGGAAGAGGCCATAAATGGCCTCAGGGTCGCGGGTTTCGCATTCGCTTCAAGCCGCCTATCAGGCATGGGCCAAACGCACGATAGCCCGACCCGACAACCCGTCGACGAACACGAACAGCGGCGAAGGGAAGCGCACGTGGCGGAAGTGCGCCGTTTCGGCCACGGCAGGCATCCCTTCGAGTGCCGCCACGTCGAACGTGCCGCCGCCTGGCAGGAACGGATTGACGGTCAGGTAGCCCACCCCGAACGAGGTGAGGTTCTGGAAGAAGTGGGTCCCCTGCGACGGGTCAACCCGGAACTCGTCGAGCCCGCATTCGGCGATCACCCGCGCCTCGGAGATCTGCTGCCAGCGCACCGGCACGCCCAGCCACGGGTCGGCCGAGCCCCAGCGCCCGTGCCCCACGAGGATGTAGTTCCACCCCTGGTCGTGGGCGGCGCGGTTCAGGGCGTCGATCTCGTGCGCCATCGCCTCACTCTCGGCGGGGCGGAAGGTGCCGGGGCGCACGTAGATGATGTCTTGCAACCCCTCGACCGCGCCCAGGCCCAGCGCCGATTCGGAATAGAGGATGGCCTCGCCGGGTTTTTCGGTGGCCCAGTCGATGCGGCCGCTCTGCGAGGCGGTGGCCACGGGGCGGATCTGCAGGAAGTTGAAAATCTTGTCGGTGCCCGGCTCGACATCCATGTTCACCGCAAACTCTATTTCGATGGGGGAACGCAGTTCGGCGACCCCGATCGTGAGCAATACCGACAGAATGTCGGCCAGCGGGAAGGCGTCGTAGCGCAGGATCCGCGAGAAGGTGACCACCTTGCGCCCCTGCTCGAACGACGAGTCGCTGAGCATGCGGTTGGCGGCGTCCCACGTCGAAGCCACGTGCTTCAAAGAGCGCAGGTGCGTCACGCGGTTCACTTCGAGCAGATCGAGGTTCACGGCCTCGTCGGTCGAAACGGTGAAACGAGCCGGATCGAGGTTCAGGGCATACATCTGGCGTTGCGTGTCGCGCAGGGCGAATTCGGGCGACGAAAGTTGCAGGATGTGGTGCGGGTGGCGCGGCGAGAATCTTAAGGTAGCCCCGCCTTCGACCACCAGTTTGCCGAGGCCCCAGGCGATGTTGGCGATCCCCTCGTCGGGACGTTCGTCGCCGATGGGGTAGGCGTTCAGCGAGCGCGCCACGCCCGAAAACGTGGGGAAATAGAGCCCCGAGTCCTCGGTGCCGCAGATTTCCTGGATCACGATACCCATCTTTTCGTCGGCCAGCGCGTTCGAGCTGGCTTCGATGTAGGCGCGCGACCCGGCGTAGTATACCGAAGCATAGACGCTTTTGATGGCCCGCCCCAGCAGGTCGAGCATGGCCGCCGGATCGGGCACGCGCGGCACCATATAAGTAGCATAGATCCCAGCGAAGGGCTGGAAGTGCGAATCTTCGAGCTTTGAACTCGAACGCACGGCCAGCGGGCGTTTCACGTTGTCGAGAAACACCCGCAGGTCGCCCTGCGTGCGCGCCGGGAGCGGGCTGCGCATGAACTTGGCGAGTATCTCTTCGTCAGACAATGCTATTTCGGCGGAACCGATATGGTGCAGAAAGTTCGATTCGATAAACTCGTCGAAATGGTCGGTGGCGAGCACCAGCGTGCGCGGAATGGTGACCCGCACCCCCGGCCAGCGGTTGTAGAGCTCGTGGCGTTCGAGCATCTCGCCGATGAAGGCGAGGCCGCGGGCTTTGCCGCCGAGCGACCCGCTGCCGCTGCGGGCGAAGCTGATGAAGCTGTTGTAGGTCTGCGGGTCGAACTCGGCCACCACGCCCTGCCCCATCTGGCGGCGGTACTCGCGGATGGCGCGCAGCAGGAAAGTGCGCATGTCCTCAAGGTCGGCGAACTCGCTGTTCTTGACGGCGCGCACGCTCTGCGCCAGCGAAAAGAGACCGCGGGCGTAAAGCCATTTCGAAAGCATGTTCCGCGCCGTGTAGTGGGCCAGGATGCCGATGGGAAGCGTTTCGACGGCGCGCTGCATGTCGCCCAGGTCGTGCACGGTGGCTATGACCTCGCCGGTGGCGGGCGACGCGAAACTGAATTCGCCGAAAGCCATTCGGCGGTCGATGAAGTCGCTGATCTGCCCCGTGAGGTTGTGTGCGTTCTTGTCGATAAAGTCGACACCCATCGCCGCGGCGTCGGCGGCAAAGCCCGTGTTGGTCGACTGGAGCACCACCGGGCAGGTGGGCATCTCGTCGAGGATCCGGCGGCAGAGCGTGATGCCCGCCCGCCAGTCGACTTCGGGATCGCCCATACTGCGGCGGAACGACACGTCGGAGATCACCCCGAGCAGGTTTTCCTTGTAGGTCGAGTAGAGTTCCTCGGCTTCGCGGTAGTCGCGTGCGAAAAAGATCTTGGGCCGGGCGCGCTTGCGCAGCGAGCGCTGTTTCTGGTTGAGCGCCTCGCGCGAGAATTCGTTGCACTGCTCGATCACGATACGGTAGAGTTCGGGCAGGTAGATCGAGTAGAAGCGCACGTTGTCCTCGACCAGCAGGATGGCCTGCACGCCGGCCATCGTCACGTCGTAGGGGGCGTTGAGCTGGTCTTCGAACATTTTGATGATGGCCAGGATCAGCTCGGCGTTGCCCTGCCAGCTGAAGGCGTAGTCGATCGACGAGGTGTCGGCTTCGGCGAAACGGCGCGCCACCTCGCGCGAGTAGGAACTCAGCAACACGAAGGGCAGGTCGGCGCGCAAGGCCTTGATGCGGTGCGAGAGGGTGAATACGTCCATCTCGCCCAGGGCGAACATCGAGATCACGAGGTCGTAGCCGCCGGGGGATTCGCACAGGGCGGCCAGGGCTTCGTCGCCGCTCTCTACATGGGTCAGGCGCGGGGGATTGGTGAGTCCCAATTCGCCGTAGTCGCGCGCGAGCTGCTCCTCGATGCGGCCGTCCTCTTCGAGGGTGAAGCGGTCGTAGGCGCTGCACACGAGCAGGATGCGCGTGATGCGGCGCTGCATGATGCCCTGCAGGTCGATCTCGGTATATTTTTCCTGGTAGCCCATGTATACTGTTATAGTTACGTAATATGCCTCGTCATTGCGAAAGTCGTGAAACGGCTCGAAGCAATCCTTTTTTTGCAAGACGGCTTCTTGGCCCTGTGTCAGCATATCTAACTTTCATTCTCCGAACCGCCTGTGCGGCGGACCGCACCTGCTTTGTCTTGTGACAAAGCAGGCAAAACACATCAAAGAGGGGGGGCTTCCCTTCTTTGCCATCTCCCCCCCCTCAGTCGTTTTGAACAGTGCAGAGCCTCCGTTTTGGGTGTAAGGCACGGTCGTTAATTCCAAGTCAGCTCATCCAGGAAGATCCACGCTTTGTTCCCCCGCCCGAAGTGCCAGGAGGGCAGGGTGTCGGGCGTAAACCGGAAACGGATGTAGCGCGCAGTCACCGGAACGGCAAGCGGCAGGCTGAAGTAGTAGGCCGCCGTGGCCATCTGTTTCAGGTCGGCCTCTTCGCCGGGCGGAAACCCCAGGGGTTCGGGGCGGGGCGGGAAACGGCGCGTCCGCGCTACGCCCTCGGGAGCCAGTAAAGTCGTGGAGCGGTAAAGGCGGCTCCAGTCGAGCGGTGCAGCATGGAAAGTGACCCCGTCGTGCGACACTTCGACGGACGCCTCGCGCGGGAGCATGATCCACGAAGGGTGGTTGTTGAGCGCCCGGTAGCCGACCTCCGAGATGTATTGCTGATGCCCGAGGTCGAGCGTCACGATAGCACCTTCAGAGAAACCGAGCCACCCCGGATCGGTATAGCTGTCGCCTCCGGTGGCCAGGTCGGTCAATACGGCGGGCGGATTGTCGTAGGGGGGAGAGGGTGGGGTCAGTAGTGTCGCGATCGCCCCGCCTGCCCGGCTGCGGTAAAAGCCGAACGACACGACGTCGCTTTTGCGTCCGGTCGAGGGATTGACGGCGCACAGCCTGAGGAGCATATTGCCGGTCAGGGTAATGCCTTTGGCGGGATCGACGTGCTGCGAAGCGGCTCCGGGAAGGCTGCCGTCGGTGGTGCAGGTCAGGTATGCATTGGCGTTCGTTTGTCCGGGGCGGACGGTGATCGAGTGGGGGAAGAAGCGCCGGGCGGTGTCGATATAGGGGTCGAAGACCACGCGGGCGAGAAGTTGTTCGCTGTCCATCACATTGTTCACGATGCGCGACTGTGGCCGCGAGGAGGGATTCGCGCCGAACTCCTTGTTGGGTTCGGGCCCCATCGTGAAGACCAGGCGGCCTCCGCTCTCGATCATTTCGTGGGTGATGTACGGCAGGGGCCAGTCGTGGCCATTGTAACGGACGGACTGTACGTAGCGCCCCTGGGCGAGCCCGCGGGCCTCGGCAGTGAAACTTTTGCCGTTTCCGAGGTGGATGGTGGCTTTACTCATACGCGGCACGCCGAGCACATAGGTGTCGCTGCCGGGGGTCACCGGGTAGAAGCCCATCGCGCTGAACACGTACCAGGCCGACATCTGGCCGCAATCCTCGTTGCCGCACAGGCCGTCGGGGCCCGTACCGTACATGGTGTCCATGATCCGGTTCACGCGTTGCTGGGTGATCCACGGGGCTCCGGCGTAGCTGTAGAGGTAGGCCGCATGGTGCGAGGGCTCGTTGCCGTGGGCGTATTGTCCGATCAGTCCCGTGACGTCGGGAGCGTCGTGTGCGGCGGGAGTGGGGGCATCGAACATCATGTCGAGTTTGGCGATGTAAGCTTCGTCGCCGCCCGCCATGCGGATGTGGGTGCCGATGTCCTGCGGGGCGAAGAAGGCGTAGTGCCAGGCATTGCCTTCGGTGTAATCGCCCTGCCGGAGCGCCGACACCGCGTCGGGGTCGAAATCGGAACGGAAAGTGCCGCGCGAAGTGCGCCCGCGGAAGAATCCGGTTTCAGGATCGAAGAGGGTCTTGTATTGCTGGGCGCGCATGATGTAGGCCACGTAGAGGAAGTTCTCGCCCCACTGCTGGTCGATGTCGCCGGCGTTGGCGGCGGCGCGCGCCATTTGGGCGATGCACCAGTCGTCGTAGGCATATTCGAGGGTTTCGGACACCGAATTGGGGGCCCGGTCGCACGGCACGTAACCCAGCCGCCGGTAATACTCCATGTCGCCGCCGTTTTCGCCCGATACGCTGGAGGTCATGGCGCGCAGGGCGAGTGTGGCGTCGAAGTCGCGCTGTCCTTTGATGTAGGCGTCGGCGATGACAGGGATGGCGTGGTTGCCGATCATGCAGTTGGTCTCTCGCATATGCAGGTCCCACACGGGGAGCCTGCCCGTCTGCTGGTAGTAGCGCAACATCGAGGCGATGAAGTGCTGGTTGCGCTCGGGGTCGATGATAGTGAACAGGGGGTGCACGGCCCGGAAGGTGTCCCACAGCGAAAAGATGGTGTAGTTGGGAACTTCCTGGTCGCGGTGGATGGCGCGGTCCGATCCGCGGTAGCGCCCGTCGGTGTCGGAAAAAAGCGCGGGGGCCAGCATGGTGTGGTAGAGCGCGGTGTAGAAGATTTTCTTGCTCTCTTCGTCGCCGTCCACCTTAATGCGCGACAGGCTTTCGTTCCAGGTGCGGGCGGCCTCGGTCATCACCTTGTTGAAGTCTTTGCGCCCGGCTTCGGCTTCGAGGTTCTGGGCGGCGCCGCGCAGGTCGACGCCCGAGAGGCCGACTTTGATCTCGACCTTGCGGGTATCGCGCGGAAGGCGGGCAGCCAGCACCACGTGCCGGCCTTCGGCTTCGGGGGCATCGGTGAGGGTGCTGTCGACCATGGCCGATACCGAAACAACGGGCACCGAGAACCGGGCGCAGAAATAGACGGTGTGGCGGTCGGCCCATCCTTCGGAGCGGCGCCAGCCTTCGATCGTATACGGATCGACCATGCGGTAGGCGGCTTTCAGGGGGCTGTCCTGGATGCCGTGGGCCAAATCGATGATGATGTGCTGGTCGACGGTCTTCTCGAAGGTGTAGCGGTGGAATCCTGTACGGGCGGTGGCGGTGAGTTCGGCCTTGATGCGGGGGTCTTCGAGATAAACGGCGTAGTAGCCGGGGGTGGCGCGTTCGGCAAGGTGGGTGAAGCGCGAACGGTAGCCGAGGTCGGGATTCTCGCGGGGACCGGGGGTGTAGAAGATCTCGCCGGTGCGGGGCATGAAGAGGATGTCGCCCAGGTCGCCGCTGCCGGTGCCGCTCAGGTGGGTGTGCGAGAAACCCATGATGCTCGAATCGGCGTAGTGGTAGCCCGAGCAGTGGTCCCACCCTTCGGTATCGGTGTCGGGCGAGAGTTGCACCATGCCGAACGGCACGGCCACTCCGGGAAAAGTGTGTCCCGTGCCGTCGGTGCCGATCATCGGGTCGACATATTCGATGGGGTTGCGGAGCGTGTTGCACGAGAAGCCCAGCAATGCAACGGCGGCAAGGGGCACACTGTACGACAGGATACGGCGGAGGTTCATGGTTTCCGGAGAGTGGTATGGTAACTCTGGCAAAGTTAGTTATTTTTGCGGGCGGGGCATAGAAAGTAATAAATCGATTCTTAGCCGATTTATTACTTTCTTGAAAGCGAGTACGGTTTTGCGGGGTATGGGTTCTAAAAACGCGGGGCCCTCACACAAAAGCCGCGAACAGCGTTTTTAGAACCCATACCCCGCAAAACCTTGAAAACAAGAAAGCAGAGGGGTAGGGAGAGGAGAAGCGGGTACCGCTACCGGCCGAGTTCGCTACGCGAGCTGGCGGTGCCCGCTTGGCTACCGCTTGCACTTTTCGCGGAAAAATCCCGCCGCGCGCCGCCTCATCACAATAATAAGGTATAAAAATCAAGATACATGAACACCCTCGAACTCCTTGCTCCCGGCTTGTGGGATGATTACCAACTGATCGACTGCGGCGGCGGCCGGAAACTCGAACGCTTCGGGCGGTACGTCGTGGCGCGCCCCGAGCCGCAGGCCCTATGGCCTGCTTCGCTACCTCCCGAAGAGTGGGAGCGAAAGGCGCAGGCTTCGTTCGTGCGCGGCTCTTCGAAGCCAAAAGGTGCTGCGGGCGACTCCGACGAGCGCGGCGAATGGCGCCTGGCAAAAGGAATGCCCGAACAGTGGTGGGTGTCGTACCCCCTCGGCAACCCGGCGATGGAAGTACCGGAAAAGGCCTCCGGACCAGAGCGGACCGCCCCGGCGGGAATCGCCCGATCCGTTCCGGCGTTCCCCGCGATAAAACTGCGGTTGGGGCTCACCTCGTTCAAGCACGTCGGGGTTTTCCCCGAACAGGCCCCCAACTGGGACTATATATATACAGAAGTCCGGCGGAAACCCGGCGCCGAGGTGCTGAACCTGTTCGCTTACACAGGCGGGGCTTCGCTGGCAGCCGCCGCGGGCGGAGCCGTGGTGACCCATGTCGACTCGGTGAAACAGACCGTAAGCTGGTCGCGCGAGAACATGGAAGCCTCGGGGCTCGTCGGCATCCGCTGGATGGTCGACGACGCGCTGAAATTCGCCGCCCGCGAAGTGCGCCGGGGACGCCGTTACCACGGCATCATCCTCGATCCCCCGTCGTACGGCCGCGGCCCCGACGGCGAAAAATGGATCCTCGAAGAGGGACTCCCCGCCCTGCTCGGCCACTGCGCCGCGCTGCTTGACGCGGGAGGCTTCCTGGTGCTGAACCTGTATTCCATGGGACTTTCGGCACTGCTGGCCGAGACGCTGGTGCGCAGCTATTTCCCGGCGCTTGCCCCGGAAACGGACGTCGAGGCGGGCGAACTTTATGTCGAGGACAGTTTCGGGAAACGGTTGCCGCTGGGTGTTTTCCTGCGATTCTCGGGGCATCGGCGCCTTTCCCGGTCGGTGTAAATACTTATTTTGCATCATTAAGCGCACTCTGCCACAATCACTTAGAAAATACGGTTAATAAAAAATTTGGCTAATTAAAAATAAGCCCATACATTTGCCCCCGTATTCAGTACACATGCGGCTGCCGAAAAGCATTCAACAGAGTAGGCAAAACCCACAATTTAATCACAACAAAAATGAAAAAGATTCTTGCAATCGCTGCAGTTATGGTAATGGCAGCAGGTAGCGCTTTCGCTCAAAAAGGTTCATGGTACATCGGTACTACCGGCATCAACCCCGGCCTCAGCGGCTCAATGAACATGGGTAGCTCCTTCGTTACCGGCTTCAACTACAGCGAAGTTGGCGGCGTAAAAACCACCACCATCGGCCTTGCTCCCGAAGCCGGTGTATTCGTATCTGACAAATGGGTTGTCGGTCTCGGCCTCGCTTACAACTACGTCAGCGTAAAAGACGGCGGCAGCGACAGCTACTTCGGTGTGAACCCTTACGCCCGCTACTATGCCTACAAATTCGGCAAGTTCGGTTTCTACCTCCAGGGCGGTTTCGAACTCTGGAACGGTAACGATGCCACCACTTGGAGCGTGAACATCAAACCCGGTGTTCAGTACGGTATCTCAGAACGTTTTGCCATCAACGCCACCTTCGGTAAACTCGGTTACTTCGACTACGACGGCGACAGCGAATTCGCCCTCGATCTCGACGGTTCTTCACTGAACTTCGGTCTTACCTACAAATTCTAAGACCGCGCACGTCCCAAGCGTGCCAAGACAACCGCGCCACGGCCCACGCCGCGGCGCGGTTTTTTATTAAATTATTATGTCATCCCGAGCGAAGCCGGGGGAGCCGGGAGCGGTATAGTTGCAAAGCACAATGCTTTGCAATTTTGTCCCCAGATCCCTCGGCTTCGCTCGGGATGACATGACGATGCCCGATACCTGAAAACCCGAAATTTATCCCTAACTTTGAGGCAGTGTGCGCGGCCCCGGCCCGGTACCGGCAAGCCACGGAACCGCGACACGACACCTTCAGGAAATTATTAACCCAACTATACACAATGAAAAAACAAATCCCCGCCAAGAACCGCCGTGCGCGGATACACCTCCTCGGCCTGCTGGCCTTCGCGCTGCCCTTCGCCCTGTCAATGACTTCGTGCGGCACCGCCGACGCCAAAAAGAACACCCAAGACCTCGCCCGGTACGTCGACCCGCTGATCGGCAGTGGCGGCCACGGCCACGTCTTCGTGGGCGCCAGCGTGCCCTTCGGCCTGGTGCAGCTCGGCCCTTCGAACATCACCCAGGGCTGGGACTGGTGTTCGGGCTATCATTATTCGGATTCTACCCTGATCGGCTTCGCCCACACCCACCTGAGCGGCACCGGCATCGGCGACAAGGGCGACATCCTGCTGATGCCCGTCACGGGTAACAATACCGGCGTTAAGGCCGCCGACTATCTGTCGACCTACACGCACGACAACGAGACCGCGCAGGCCGGTTACTACACCCTCACGGACAACCGTTACGGCATCCGCGCCGAGCTTACAGCCACCGCACGCACCGGGTTCCACCGCTACACTTTCCCGGCGGCCGACACCGCCCGTGTGCTGGTGAACTTGTTCAAGGGCATCGGCTGGGACGCCGCTACCGAGTGCCACATCACCGCCGTGAACGACCGTACCGTCGAAGGCTACCGCCTTTCGCGCGGCTGGGCGGCCGACGACCGTGTCTACTTCTACGCCGAGTTCAGCAAACCCTTCACGCTGACCGTCAGCGCCGACACCACTGTGATCCCCGAGCGCATGCGCCCCGACAAGGTGACCATCCCCACGCGCACCCTTATCATGCCCGACTGCTACGGTGTGCTCGACTTCGGCCCTGTGGAAGAGGGCGAAGTGATCGAAGCCCGTGTGGCCATTTCGGGTTCGAACATCGAAGGGGCCCGCGCCAACTTCGCCGCCGAAGCCGCCCCCGGGGTGACCTTCGACGCCGTACGCGAAGCCGCCCGTGCCGACTGGAACGACCTGCTCGGCCACATCCGCGTCGAAAGCAGCGACACCGCCCGCCTGCGCACCTTCTATACCGCGCTCTACCACGCCTCGATCTTCCCGGCGCTCTTCTCCGACGCCAACCACACCTACCGCGGCGCCGACGGTCAGGTCTATACCGACGAAACCTTCCAGAGCTACACCATCTTCTCGCTGTGGGACACCTACCGCGCCGCCGGGTCGCTCTATACCATCACCGCTCCCGAGCGGGCCGGCAACTACGTGGCCACCTTCATCAAGATCTACGAGCAGCAGGGCAAGCTCCCCGTGTGGCACCTGGCCGGCAACGAGACCGACTGCATGGTCGGCTTCAGCTCGGTACAGATCATGGCCGACGCCATCCTCAAGGGGATTCCCGGCTTCGATGTCGAGAAGGCCTACGAGGCGATGAAAGCCTACGCCCGGCTCGACGAGCGCGGCCTCAAAGCCGTGCGCGAACAGGGCTGGATCCCTGGCGACCTTGAAAACGAGTCGGTGGCCAAGGCGCTCGAATACTCGAACTCCGACTGGGCCATCGCCCAGGTGGCCAAAAAACTCGGCCGCACCGAAGACTACAACTATTTCATCGGACGCTCGAAAAACTACAAGCGCTATTTCGACACCACCGACTGTTTCCTCAAAGGCGTTATGGCCGACGGTTCGTTCCGCACGCCCTTCAACCCGTTGTATTCGAGCCACCGCGAAGATGACTACTGCGAAGGCAACGCCTGGCAATACCTCTGGATGGTGACCCATGACTTCGAGGGGCTGTTCGCCCTCTTCCCGTCGCCGGAAGCCGCCGAGGCCAAACTCGACAGTACCTTCACGATCCCTTACGACGGCGGCCCCGATGCCTCGCCCGACATTTCGGGACTGATCGGCCAGTACGCCCAGGGCAACGAACCCAACCATTCCACGATCTACGCCTACGCCTATATGGGGCGCCAGTGGAAGACCGCTGCCCTGGCCAACCGCATCATGACCGAATTCTTCAACGACACGCCCGAGGGGCTGTGCGGCAACGAAGACTGCGGCCAGATGTCGGCCTGGTACGTATTCAACGCGCTGGGCTTCTACCCGGCCAACCCGAGCAACGGCGCTTATGTATTCGGCTCTCCAGCCTTCGAAAAAGTGTCGTTCCCCGTGGGTTCGAAAGGCAAAACCTTCGAGGTGACGGCGCTTAATCTGTCGCCCGAGAACATCTACATCCAGTCGGTGAAACTCAACGGGAAGGCCTACGACAAAGCGTACATCACCTACGCCGAGATCATGGCCGGCGGCAAGCTCGAATTCACCATGGGCCCGCAGCCCAACAAGGAGTTCGGCACCGCCCCCGAATCGCGCCCCCGCTCGGAAATGTTATAGTGCGCACCCGCACGGGGATCGGTTTTTTCTCCCGGAGAAACGAGCGCCCCACCCACCCCGACGGCGTGAAGCACCGTCGGCGGAAGCGCATGAGTCTGTTTTGCAACCTTTGCGGAGAAATACGCGCCCGGCCCACACACCCTTCGAAGGTGGGCGCACCGAGCCGGGCGTTCCGCGACTCTTGTCGCTACACAGGCCCGGCCGCAAAACCCGGAAAAAGGCCGGTCGGTGAACCTTCCGGTGCACCGACCGGCCTTTCCTTTTTTTACCTATATTTGCATACGAAACTGCAACCCCTCAGCGCACGCTTTACCCCATGGGCACCAAGAACAACCTCCTCGGAAAATTCGGCGAAAAGCACAAACTCTCGCTCCGCAGCGTCCGCAGCGGGCAGGAGATATGGCACGTGTTCATCAGCCGCGCCGGAATGACCGGGGTACTCGCGGCCTCGGTCGTCGTCATATTCGCCGCCGCCGTGCTGGTGATGGCCTACACCCCGTTGCTCGATTTCCTGCCCGGCTACCCCGGCGCCAAGTCGCGCGAAACCCTGATCCGCAACATTGCCAAACTCGACTCGCTGCAAAACGAAGTCGGCAAATGGCAGCAATACCACCACGACTTCGCGCTGATCCTCGACGGCCGCCAGGTCGAACACACCGCCGACACCGCCACCCGTCAATCAGTGGGCGGCGAGATCACCCTGCGCAACCGCATGGATTCGATCCTGCGTGCCGAGATGACCGACCCCAACAGTCCCTACCGCCTCGAAACGCGGGAGCAAGTGCGCCGCTACGTGCCCACCTTCGAAATGATCCCGCCCGTCAAAGGAATGATCGTCAACCGTTTTGCCCCCGGGCGCGGCTTCAACGGCATCGAACTGGCCCCCGCGCCCAATCAGGAGATCCTGGCCGTGATGGACGGCACCGTGATCCAGACCTGCTGGGATCCTGCACAAGGCAACACCGTCGTCGTTCAGCAGAGCGGCGGGTTCATTTCGGTCTACAAGAACGTGGGCGCCTCGCTACGCCGCACCGGCGACCGCGTGAAGGCCGGCGAAGTGATCGCCCTGAGCGGGCAGGTGACCGACACCAAGATCCCGCACGTCATCTTCGAACTCTGGCTCTCGGGCGTGGCCGTCGACCCCGAACGCTACATCACGTTCCAGTAACCGGCCCTCTTCCCGCGCCCTTTCCAACGAGCCGCGCAGGAACAACGAAGCACCCCCTCCCAAAACCCAAATCCCCCGCCCCAAAACACCTCAGATGGAACAACCCCCGCAGCGCATAGCGATCCTCGGCTCGACCGGCTCGATCGGACGGCAGACCCTCGACATCGTGCGGGCGCATCCGGAGCGGTTCGTGGTCGAAATGCTCGCCGCGTGCAATAACTGGGTACTGCTGGCCGCCCAGGCCCGCGAGTTTTTGCCCGACACCGTGGTGATCGCCAACGAGCAGCATTATCCTGCGCTGCAAAAGGCCCTCGGCGACCTGCCCGTCAAAGTATATTGCGGCCCCGAAGCCATCGAACAGGCCGTGGCCTGTTCGAGCGTCGATACCGTGGTGTCGGCGCTGGTCGGTTTCGCCGGGCTCGCCCCCACGCTGGCCGCCATCCGCGCCGGCAAAAAAATCGCCCTGGCCAACAAAGAGACTTTAGTGGCCGCCGGATCGCTCGTCATCAGCGAGTCGGGGCGTTGCGGCGCGCCCATCCTGCCCGTCGATTCGGAACACTCGGCCATCTTCCAGTGCCTGGTGGGCGAACGCACACCCCCGCGGCGCGTGATCCTCACGGCCAGCGGCGGCGCCCTGCGCTCGGTGCCCGTGGCCGGCCTGCCGGGCGTCACCCCCGAACAGGCCCTGCGCCACCCCAACTGGGCGATGGGCCCCCGCGTGACCATCGACTCGGCCACCATGATGAACAAAGGCTTCGAAGCCATCGAAGCCCTGTGGCTTTTCGGGCTCACGCCCGGACAGATTGACGTGGCCCTGCACCCCCAGTCCATCGTGCACTCGCTGGTCGAGTTCGCCGACGGCTCGCTCAAAGCGCAACTCGGCGCGCCCGACATGCGGCTCCCGATCCAATACGCCCTGACCTTTCCGGAGCGCTGCGAAGCGAGCGGAGTCGCCCCCTGCGACCTGTTTGCGTGCGGCCCCCTCACCTTCGAAGAACCCCCGGCGGAACGTTATCCCTGCCTCGCGCTGGCCTACGAAGCGATGCGCACCTCAGGCTCGGCCCCCTGCGTGCTGAACGCCGCCGACGAGGTGGCCGTGACAGCTTTTCTTGAAAAGCGCATCGGCTTTACCCGGATCGGCGAAGTGGTCGCCGGCACGTTGTCCGCGATCCCCTATAGTGCTCCCGCATCGCTCGAAGAATTCGCTGCGGTGGATGCCGAGGCACGGCGCGTGGCCTTGAGATTTATTGATAGACCCTAACCAAATTGCCTGGCCGGGAAGTACCGGGCACCTGCCCGGAGAATCGCCCGGCCCCACGGCGTTCCACACCGTCGGAGGCTGGGGGCCGGGCGATCGGCCCGGGTCCATTTCATGGTCTCTTGCTCCTACTAGCCCGGCATGGCTCGCAAGCGATCTCTGACCTTGCCACGGGCGTCGCTCCGCTAAGCACGCTTTCCGAGTGCCGCTCGGCCGTAAGCTGCGGAGGAACGCGTCACCCAACTGCAATTCAACACTTATCATACTTATAAGAAACACACCAGACCCATGAAAACCCGCACGCTGAAACTTTCGCTGACCGCCGCTGCCGCCCTCTTTTTCGTATCCTGCGCCACGCTCAAAGGTATCGGCTCGTTCCTGACCTGCAACTACAACCTGCAACAGGTGACCGACCCACGCCTGGCCGGCATCAGCCTCACCAGCACCGCCGACCTGACCAACCTCGACCTGAGTTCGGCTGCCAAAGTGGCCGCCACGCTCCTCACGGGCAGCCTGCCCCTGTCGGTCACCGTGAATGTGGGCGTCAACAACCCCAACGGCACCGCCGCCCAGATCGAAGGCCTCGAATGGGCCCTCTGGTTCAACGGCACCAGCATGATCGGCGGCGAGACCCAGCAACGCATCTATGTCGAGCCCAACGGAGGCACGGCCATCGTGCCGCTCACCGTGCAGATCGACCTGGCACAACTGTTCAATAAAGAGGCCCGCGACGACATGATGAGCTTTGCCAACGGCCTGCTTCACCTCGGCCAGGCGAATCAGCAGGACTCGAAAGTGGCCCTCAAGATAAGGCCCCGCGTATCGTTCGCCGGCCAGGTATTTACCCCCGGGTGGATCGGCGTAAGCGCCAAACTGTAGGCACTCCCTTCCAAGAAGAAGCGGGTGCCCGCTATGCTCGCGCAAGCGCTGCGCCGTCGCAGAGAAACGGGCGCCCCAGCCCCCCGACGCGCTTCGCGCGTGGGCTGGGGCGCATGAACAAGTCCGGAGAAATTCGGCCCCTGCGGGGCCGTCGTAGAAAAGGCAACCACCCTCCGGCAAATTTTCCGCAAAAACACTATATTCGCAGTAACATAACACGCACACATGAAACCTACACTACTCGTACTCGCCGCCGGCATGGGTTCGCGCTACGGCTCGCTCAAGCAAATGGACGGCGTCGGCCCCCACAACGAAGCCATCATCGACTATTCGGTATTTGACGCCATCCGCGCCGGATTCGGCAAGGTGGTGTTCGTGATCCGCCACTCGTTCGCCGAAGAATTCCAGGAAGTGTTCAACGACCGCCGCTTCGGCCACAAGATCGAAGTGAAATACGTCTATCAGGAACTCGACATGCTCCCCGACGGTTTCGACCTGCCCGAAGGACGCGAAAAACCCTGGGGCACAAACCACGCCGTGATGATGGGCGAAAGCGCGATCCGCGAACCGTTTGCCGTGATCAACGCCGACGACTTCTACGGCCAGAACGCCATAGAGACCATGGGTAAATTCCTGGCCACGCTGCCCGGCGGCAGCCGCGATCTCTACGCCATGGTAGGATACCAGGTGCGCAAGACCCTCTCGGACTTCGGCACCGTGAGCCGCGGCGAATGCTCGGTGAGCCCCGACGGCTGCCTGCAATCCATCGTCGAACGCACCAAAATCGAACGCCAGCCCGACGGCCGGATCGTCTACATCGAAGAGGACGGACGCCACCCGCTCGGCGAGGACACTCCCGTGTCGATGAACCTGTTCGGCTTCACGCCCGACTATTTCGAATACTCCGACCAATATTTCAAAGAGTTCCTGCTCACCCAGGGCGGCAACCTGAAAGCCGAATACTTCATCCCGCTGCTGGTCAACAAGCTCGTCGAAAGCGGCATCGTCCGCATGAAGGTGCTCGCCACGACCTCGGACTGGTTCGGCGTCACCTACAAGGAAGATAAGCCCGAGACCATGGCCCGCATTCGCGCGCTCGTCGAGGCCGGAGTCTACCCCGAGAACCTTTGGAACCTGTAACTCCGCGGCCCGCCATGATGAAACCCCTCGCCATGCTGGCCGCCGCCATCGGCCTGTGGTCGCTCTGCAGCCCCGGGGCCCAGGCCTCGGGATTGGAGAACGACCGTTGGCGCGTCGAGCTCGCGGCCGACCGTACCATCCGCTCGCTCAGCCTGAAGCGGGGCGAAACGTGGGACACCGTATCGTTCCGCCACGACCGCCACGCCGGGCCGAAATGGTACGGCCAGGCGCCCGAAGGCATCGAACGCACGGTCGACTACCGCCTCGACGGCGACCGGCTGGCCGTCATCGCCCGGATACACAACGGCACCGGGGAAACCTACGCTCCCGAGAAAGCCGGGCTGACCTTCGGCCTGAGCAACTACATGGCCGCATACCCGGCATGGAACGAAATCTATTTCCCCACGATGCTGCGGTGCGAAAAGACCCACTTCTGGGGCTACCTGATGAACCCCAACGGCCGGATCATCGGTATCGCCTCGCCCGACTCCATCGCCTCGTGGAGCCTGCGCTACAACGCGGGTTACGGCAGCGGCATCCCCGGCGCCCCGTTCTGGGGGCACCGCGTCTACACTTTTGACCTCGACCTGCTGTGCGCCGGGCCCCTGCCCGAAAGGCACCCGCAGACCCTCGACCGGCTGGAACCCGGCGAAACCCGCTCGTGGACGATCCTGCTGACCGACATCCCCTCGCTGGCCGACGTGCCTGCAAGCCTTTCGGCCCTAAGCGGGCATCCGTTCGAGAATATCGAGATCATGCCCGCCCCGCCGCGGCCCTGGAGTTGGTATCTGCAACGCGCCCGCGAAGCCGCGCTGAAAGACACCCAGAAAGCCAGCTGGAACTGCGAGAACTGGTACGGTTTCTACTCAGCCTACCTGGCCCATATCTATTTTCCCGATGCGGAACTTTTAGCAAAGACCGACGAGCGCTTCGGGCTGGTAATGGCCCAGATGTACGACACGGTGACCATGGCCCCGCTGCCCGGTCGGATGCCCGACCGCATCCAGAACCACTCCACCACCATCGGGATGTACGTCGACCGCTACCGCGCCACAGGCTCGTTGCGCGACCTCGAAAAAGCCGCCCTGCTCGCCGACTGGATCATCGATAACGCACAGGTGCCCGACGGGTCGTACCGCCGCGGCAAGACGCATTACACCAGCGTAATCTACGTAGCTAAAAGCCTCATGGAACTCTACCTGCGCGAGCGGGAATTACCCGGCGCCGTATGGCAGGAGCGCTACCTGCGGCACTTTAACTCTGCCAAGCGCGCCGTCGACCAGTTGATGCTCGGCGTGGGCGCCATGGACACCGAGGGCGAACTCACCTTCGAGGACGGCATGATCTCGTGCAGTGCCCTGCAGATCGCCGCCTTCGCGCTCCAGCTTGAACAGAGCGACCCGGCCGAAGCCGCACGCTACACGAAAACAGCCATCGACCTGCTCCGCAGCCACGACTGCCTGACACAACTTGTGGTCCCCGACGAGAGGATGCGCGGCGGGACGCTCCGGTTCTGGGAAGCGCAGTACGACGTGATGACGGGGCACAACATGCTCACCTCGCCGCACGGCTGGACCTCATGGCGCACTTACGCCACGTATTACGTCTACCTGCTGACCGGCGAGGTCAAGTGGCTCATCCAGACGATGAACGCGCTCGGCAGTTCGGTGCGCTCGGTAAACTCCGACACAGGCGAACTCTACTGGGCCTTCGTGGTCGACCCGCAGGTACGCACCGTGCAGACCCGGCGCGGTTACGATTTTCCCGATGCCCGCCCCGACAGCTACAATGCCAACCAGCACAAGGCCGAAGAAGGCGAAACAGTGCCCGTGGTGATCGGCGAGCAATACGTGCCGATGGTGGCCGGCTGGTTCACCGCCAACAGCTCGGACAACGACGTGCACGAACATTTCAAATGCCTCGAAGAAATCGCGCTCACGAGTGCCCACGTGGCCGAACGCGAAGACGGGACGTTCGTCGCCTTCAACTGCCATCTGACTCAGAACGGCCCCGCAAAACTGACCATCGTACCCAACGAAAGCGTAGTATCGCAAGTGCATGTCAACCTGCGCCGCCCGGCCCGCGTGCGCATCGAATGGCCCGGTGCCCGAACACGCACCTGCACGGTAGCCCCGGGAATGCACTGGCTATCCCGCTAACCAACCGCACCCGCCCCTTGCGGCAGGTTCGCCCCGCGCACTTCGGTAAAAACGATATGCTTATCCGCAATACCAGCCCCGGTGCAGTCTGCCGCCGGCGAAGGGCGTAGACGAGCCCTGGACGGGCATACAGTCCGCCGCGTGGAGCGGCAGCCGGGATCGCTTACGCGCCCCGGGTACATGCAAAACACCCCTCTAAAACGCAGGAGGCCTGATTGCGGATAAGCGTTAAAAACGACGATACTCCGACCTACTAACTCAAAAACGCACGATACCATGAACATCGAACAACAAGTATGGGGCATGACCGCCGAAGGCCAGCCCGTGATCCTTTACACGATGACCAACGCCAGTGGCGCTTACGTCCGCCTCACCAACCTCGGGGCCACGATCGTGGCTGTGGGGGTTCCCGACCGCGACGGCCGTGTCGAAGACGTCGTGCTCGGCTACAAGGAGTGGCCGTCCTATCAGGGCGACGGCGCCGCCATGGGCAAAAGCGTCGGCCGCTACGCCAACCGCATCGCCAAGGGGCGCTTCGTCCTCGACGGCACGGAATATCGCCTGGCCATCAATAACGGCCCCAACCACCTGCACGGCGGCCCCGCGGGCTTCGCCAACCGCGTGTGGGAGTCGCGCGTCGAAACCGACCGCGTGGTGTTCTCCTACCTGAGCGCCGACGGCGAGGAAGGCTATCCCGGCGAACTGACCGTCGAAGCCTGCTACGACTGGGACGACGAGTGTAACCTCGAAATTACCTACTACGGCCGCGCCGAAGCCCCCACAATCCTCAACCTGACGAACCACGTCTACTTCAACCTCACGGGCGACGGTCAGGGCGACATCCTCGACCACACCCTGCAACTCCACTGCGCGAAATTCCTGCCCACCGACGAAACCGCCATCCCCAGCGGCGTGATGCAACCCGTGGCCGGAACCCCGATGGATTTCACAGAGCCCCACACTATCGGCGAGCGCATCCACGACAAATACCAGCAACTGATCATCGGCAAAGGCTACGACCATTGCTGGGTGATCGACGGCTACGCCAAAGGCAAACTCAGTCCCGCAGGCGTGCTCGAAAGCCCCGCCACCGGCCGCCGCGTCGAAGTGTTCACCACACAGCCCGGCATCCAGGTCTACACCGGGAACTGGCTGAGCGGCTCGCCTGCCGGGAAACACGGCGACTATGAAGACCGCAGCGGCGTGGCCCTCGAATGCCAGTCGTTCCCCGACACCCCCAACAAGCCCCAATTCCCGAGCGCCGTGCTGCGCCCCGGCGAGACCTACGAGCAGAAAATCAGCTATAAGTTCTCGGCGAAATAAAAGAGCGGGGAGGGGGCTTTGCTCCTTCCCCCTGTCACCCTTCAGCGTTTAGATCACCCAATGTGGATTTGAGTCCGCTTCGCGGCCTCCACCTCCTACTTGCTCGGCAATCCGAACAAGTTCGACTGCCCTCGCTGCGGGCGTCGGGCGCTCACGCACTACAAAAGTAGAAGTAGCAACCTAAAGCGGAGGATGGCCAAGGGGGTAGCCAGCCCCCCCTTGGATACGCTTTTGGCTACTTGTGGCTCGCCGCACAGGCGGATTGAGGAACAGATTTCGGTTCTTCCACAGAGGACAAGAAGCCCCCCTGCGAATGAAAAGATCCTTCGTTTCACTCAGGATGACACACTAGAGAAAGCATAAATCCTAAAAATCCAATCAACCCGAACACAATGAAAGACTGGTTCAAAAAGCTCGCCGGCGCCCTCGGCAAAACCATCAAACACTCGCCCGTCGAGGCCGCCCTTTCACTCTTCTTCGCCGTATTCGCAGTCCTCTGTTTCGAAGAAGTAATCGAAGAAGACCGCGCCATCGGCCTGGCCCTCTTCCCCATCGCCCTGATCGTATCCTACCTGCTGAACAACTGGCTGGACGGGAGCGGCCCCCGGGCACGTTTCCGGTGGATTTACTACGTGTCGTTCGTCTTCGCGCTGCCGTTCCTGGCAGTCGACGACCTCGAAGAGTGGATCCCCACCGCCCCCTACTTCCTGACCCTGACCCTCAGTTTCCTCGCGCTATTCACCGCACCCTGGAAACGCGACAACAAATCGTTCATGTTCGAGCTGATCCTCAATGTCAAGAACGTGTTCGTATCTTGGTTGCTGATCGCCGTGGCCTTCGGGCTCACGATGGCTATCTACGCCACCGTCGTCTACGTGTTCCAGCTCGAATGGAGCGAACGCCTGATGGTGTACCTCGGCTCGCTGTTCGGGCTGATCCTGCTGCCCGTGACCTTCGTGACCGTCAGCCGCCTCGACCGCGAACGGGAGCCCAAGATCCGCACCTACCGCTTCGTCGACATCCTGCTCAACTACATCATCACCCCCGCGTTGCTGGCCTACACCCTCGTGCTGTACGCCTACTTCGTGAAGATCGCCGTGCAGTGGGAACTGCCCGCCGGAGGCCTCGCCTGGATGATCTTCGCTTTCGGAATGCTCGCCGTGCTGGCCAAAGCCCTGCAACCTTTCCTCGGGAAACAGGTCTACGGCTGGTTCTTCGACAACTTCTGCTGGTTCGCCATCCCGGCGCTGCTGATGTTCTGGATCGGCACCGGCCACCGCTGCGCCGAATACGGACTGACCGAGTGGCGCATCTACCTGCTCATCTGCGGCGTGGTGATGACCGCCGGCGTGCTGATGTTCCTGCCAGGCGTGCGCAAAAAAGCCCGATACACCTATCTGCTGGCGCTGACCGCCGCACTTCCCGCCGTAGTGACCTATATCCCCGGCATGCAGGCTAAAGATCTGGCCATGGCCTCGCAAGAGTTCCGCCTCGAAAACAACGCCCGCGCCCTGGGCCTCATGGATCCCGCGGGCCGCTTCATTCTCAGCAAGCGCCCCGACGCCGACACCGCCTACCGCGCCCAGTACAAGGCGTTGTACAACGCCTTCGAGTACGTATACTGGAAAACCGACACCGAAGAACTGCACGAACGCTACGGCGTGGGCTATCCCTCGGAACTGAAAGAGCAGGTATTCCCCGAAGCGCTTCAGGAGGCCGACTATTACTACGAGGGTTATACCGAAGCGTATGCGGACGCGCCCGAAGACTCTTACGTCTATGTCTACCTGACCGACAGCCCCGACCTCTCGTTCGACATCAGCGGATTCAGCCGCATGGGCAAGGTGGCCGAGTACGACGACTACGACTCGGACAACTACCGCTACGTGTTCGACAATATCAACGACATCCTGCAAATCCGGGACACCCACTCGGGCGAGGTGATCTTCGAGCAGAGCCTGCAAAGCATCCTCGACCAGCAGCTGCGCGACATCCCGTGGGGCGGGGAGGACGTCTCATCGCTCGAAGAGCACAGCAACCAGTTGCTGACCTACGACCGCGGCCCGGTGCGGGTGATCTTCCGCACGATGGACATACGCAAAGACGACGACGGCCTGCGCATCACCGACCTGTCGATCGAGTGTGTGCTGGTAAGATAGTTCCCCGTTGGAAAGTTAATAACCTGTAATAGCCCGACAAGAAAAGCGCCTCCGACACCGCGCCCACCCCACACACCCCTCGGGGGTGGGCGCGTTCCTGAGCTTTTGAATGCCGCTGACATTCAAAAGTTCAGCCGGGCTTCTCTGCAACCGACACTGACAACGAGTGCAATACAAGTTAACTTGTATTGTCGAGTGTCGAAGAGAAAAAGCCTCGAAGCAGATTTACCCTTCACGGAGAAATACGGCCCCTTCGGGGCCGCCGCAAAGCCCCGCATCAACGCGAATCGACACACTGCAAAAACAAAAAGAACGCCCGGTGCGCACCGTCTGCCGGAAAAAACCTATATTTGCTCAGGCAAATTTATTTTACCCATTCACATAACCTTAACACTTTCATTATGACCCAACAAAAGACTACCAACTACACAGGGCCATTCATCACGATGGTATTCCTGTTCTTCATCGTCGGTTTCCTGACCGTGGTGAACCAGCAGTTCCAGAAACCGCTGCAAGCCATCCTGCTCTCGGGCGACGCGCTTGAAAACATCAAGAATACGCTGGCTGTGATGATCACCTTCTCGTGGTTCCTCTCGTACCCGATCTTCGGCGGTGTAGGCACCAAATTCGTGAACAAGCACGGCTACAAAGGCGCCCTGATCCGCGGCTTGATGATCATGGTGGTCGGCTTGGCTATTTTCGAAGGTTCCGTGCTGTACGAAAAATTCGTGGGCGGCAACATCGCAGCCATCCCCGTATCGTATTTCATTTTCCTGCTCGGCTCGTTCATCGTGGGTGGCGGCGTGACCATCATGCAGGTGGTGATCAACCCCTACCTGGTGGCTTGTAAAGTGGGCAGCACCAGCGACGTGCAGCGCCAGAACATCGGCGGATCGGCCAACTCGATCGGTACCACTCTCGCCCCCTACTTTGTGGGCGGCGTGATCTTCGGCGGCCTGGCTACCGAAAAGATCGTGATCGACCAGCTCATTTGGCCGTTCGTGGGCCTGATGGCCGTGATCGCCCTGGTGACCTTTATCGTCAACAAACTCAACCTGCCGCACATCGAAGGCACCACCAACGAAGGCGGCGGTAAACTCGAACGCTCGATCTGGTCGTTCCGTCACCTGGTACTCGGCGTGGTGGCCATCTTCGTCTATGTGGGCGTTGAGGTCTGCGTGGGCGCCAACATCGTGATGAGCGCCGGCTCGTTCGGCAGCGAATTCATCGAAACGGCCGCCACTATGGCTATGCTCTACTGGGGCGGTATGCTCGTGGGCCGTCTGATCGGCGCCGTGATTAGCAAGGTTTCGGCTAAAGTACAGTTGACCGTCACCTCGATTGCCGCAGGCGTACTCGTGGCGGCCGCCATGGCTACTTCAAACCCCTGGCTGCTGGTTGGTGTCGGGCTGTTCCACTCGGTGATGTGGCCCGCCACGTTCTCGCTGGCTGTCAAAGGCCTCGGCAAATACACCTCGGCCGGTTCCGGTGCGCTGATGATCGGCGTGCTTGGCGGCGGTGTGCTTCCGCTCGTACAAGGCGGTATGGCCGACTGGTTCGGCGGCGACTGGACCTGGACCTGGACCATCGTGATCGTCGGCGAAGTCTACCTGCTCTACTATGCGCTCGTCGGCAGCCGCATCCGCAAACAAGACCTGATCGCCGAATAATTTCGCTGTGTTGCCCTCGCCGGGCGGGCGTTCTTTTCTTTAGAAAAGAACCAAAAGAATTTTTGTGGAAACTACGTTTCCCTCTTTAGCTCCTCGTTGCGGCGTAACGGCGCGTAGCACCTGATAATTTCTTAGGGAAAATTACTCCGAAAGCCGCAGGCTATCGAGTTAATTTTCCCTAAGAAATTATTAACCAATGCCTTCGGCATTGCGCCGCAACGCAAACCAAGGTAGGATGCGAAACATCCAGAAAAGTTTTTGTGCGCTTTTTACAAAAAGCGCGATACCCTCAAGAATAACTCAACTTAAAATCGAAAAGATGGATACCCAAAAAATCAGAGCAAAATTCAAAGAACTCTACGGCACCACTGGCAGCGTCTACGCATCGCCCGGCCGGATCAACATCATCGGCGAGCACACCGACTACAACGGCGGTTTCGTGCTTCCGGGGGCCGTCGACAAAGGCATGGTGGCCGAGATCATCCTCAACGGCACCGACAAAGTGCGCGCCTACGCCCTCGACCTGGGCGAAAGTTCCGAGTTCGGCCTCACCGAAGCCGACGCCCCCACCGAACACTGGGCCAAATACATCTTCGGCATCTGCCGCGAATTGACCAAACGCGGCGCCACCATCAAAGGCTTCGACACCGTATTCTCGGGCGATGTTCCGCTCGGCGCCGGTATGTCGTCGTCGGCCGCCCTCGAAAGCACCTACGCCTGGGCGCTGAACGAAATGCTCTCGCTCGGTTTCGACCGCATGGAGCTGGCCCGCGCCGGCCAATCGACCGAGCACAACTACGTGGGCGTGAAGTGCGGCATCATGGACCAGTTCGCCTCGCTGCACGGCAAGGCCGGGCACCTGATGCGCCTCGACTGCAAAACCGGCGAATTCACCTACGTGCCCTTCGATCCCGAGCCCCACGGCTACAAAGTGGTGCTGGTGGACACCTGCGTGAAACACGAACTCGTAGGTTCGCCCTACAACCGCCGCCGCGAATCGTGCGAACGCGCCGTCAAGGCCATCCAGGAGAAACACCCCGAAGTGGAATTCCTGCGCGACTCCAAAGTCGAGTGGCTCGAAGAAGTGATCGGCAAAATCACCCAGGAAGACTACATCCGCGCCCTGTACGCTATCGAAGAGGTCGACCGCCTGCTCACCGCCTGCGCCGCCCTCGAAAAGAACGACTACGAAACCGTGGGCCGCAAAATGTACGGCACCCACATCGGCATGAGCGTGCTCTACGAAGTGTCGTGCGAAGAGCTCGACTTTGTCAACGAAGTGGCCAAGGAGTGCGGCGTAACCGGTTCGCGCGTGATGGGCGGCGGCTTCGGCGGCTGCACGATCAACATTGTGGCCACGCCCAAGTACGACAACTTCGTCGCCACCGTACAGAAGAAATACAAAGAGAAATTCGGCATCGACTGCAAGATCTACCCCGTGGTGATCTCCGACGGCGCCCGCCGGATCGAATAACCCCGGCGGCCAGGGGTGCCGGATTGCGAACGAGCCGGAACACAGGACCCCGGCAAGAACAGTCCATACTCTTCAAAACCGGAAGACCGGATGTGCGGCAGGGCTTCCTGCCAATCACACGCCGTCCGGCCCGCATCCTCAAAAATGCGGGGCAGCTATAGGCCGCCCCGCATTTTTTTATACCTTTGCCGAAACCGGTATTTTGCCGGAACCGGAATGCGGCCCCTGCGGCGTATCCCCGCGAACCACAAACTAACCTTCAAAACCCGGAACCTATGCTAAAAGGACAACCCAAAGGCCTCTTTGTGCTTGCTCTTGCCAATATGGGCGAGCGCTTCGGCTACTACACGATGCTTGCGATCTTCGTGCTCTACATGCAGGCAAAATTCGGCTTCACCTCCGACACCACCTCGACCATCTTCGGCGTATTCCTGAGCATGGTCTACTTCCTGCCCCTGTTCGGCGGCCTGCTGGCCGACAAAGTGCTCGGCTACGGCAAGACCATCGCCCTGGGGATCGTGATCATGTTCGCGGGCTACTTCTGCCTCGCCATCCCCACCGGCACGGGCACCGGCGCCAAAGTCGCCATGATCGGCTCGCTGGCCCTGATATCGATCGGTACCGGCTGCTTCAAAGGTAACCTGCAGGCCCTCGTGGGAAACATGTACGACGACCCGAAATACAGCGCCAAACGCGACATGGCTTTCAGCATATTCTACATGTGCATCAACATCGGCGCTTTCTTCGCCCCCTCGGCCGCCGACGCGGTGACCGACTACTTTATGGGCAAGGACGGCTATACCTACAACTCGAACGTATCGGCCATGTACCACCAATCGAAACGTGCCGAGATCAAACCCGAAGCCTACGTCAACTTCGCCCGCCTGGCCGGCGTGACCAGCCACGGCAACACCCTCGTGCTGAACCCCGAAGCACTGGCTGCCCAGAACGCCGCTCAGGGCGACTCGCTGACCCCCACCGTGGCCTCGCTCTACGGCGGTATGCTGAGTGCCGACGAAGTGATGAAAGCCGACCTGGCCCTCGACTCGGTTATCGCCGCCCGCTACGCCTATGTAGCCGGATCGGCTCCGGTGAACGTGCCCGCGATCAAGACCGGCATCCTGAGCAACCTTGCGCCCGCCGCCGACACCGTGGGCCTGCGTGCCGCCCTCGAAACCATCGGCAACCAATCGCTCGCCGCCCTGGGCACGGCCCCCGCGGTCGACAAAAAGACCGGCGAAGTACTCCCCTCGCTCGAATTCCCCAAACGCGACACTACCGCCGCCCAGAAAGTCAACGCGCTGCTCGCCGCCGCCACCAACAACCAGCTGATCGGCGCCATCGACCGCACCCAGCTCGAAACCTTCGGTGCCAGTTACGTCGTCTCGCTCAGCCAGTCGTACAACTACGGTTTCGGCGTGGCCTGCATCTCGCTCATCATCTCGATGCTGATCTTCCTCGGCTTCCGCAAATACTACAAAGCCGCCGACAAGACCGAAAAACAGAAAGCCAAAGAAAAAAGCGCCGACGTGGTGGAACTCACCGCCGCGCAGGTCAAAGAACGCATGGTGGCCCTCGGGCTGATTTTCGCCGTGGTGATCTTCTTCTGGATGTCGTTCCACCAGAACGGCCTTACGATGACATACTTCGCGCGCGACTACACCAAGACCGCCGTGAGCGGATTCGAACGCTTCGGTTTCTCGTTGCTCACCCTGTTGCCTTTCGCCGTGGCTTTCTACGGACTGCTCAATATCTTCCAGTCGAAAACCTCGCGCGGTAAAGTCTCGGGCACCATCGTCATGATCGTCGGAGCCGTGTGCGCCTGGTGGGCCTACAGCACCCGTCCCGATGTGATGAACATCACCCCGCAGATCTTCCAGCAGTTCAACGCCTACTTCATCGTCGTGCTGACCCCGGTGGCCGTGGCCTTCTTCGCCGCCCTCAACAAACGCGGCAAAGAACCCACCGCCCCCCGCAAGATCGGCTACGGGATGGTGATCGCCGGGCTGGCCTTCGTGCTGCTGGCCTTCGGGTCGTTCGGCCTGCCCACCCCGCACGCTGTCGAAAACATGGGCGGCCTCGAAGAAGCCGGCCGCGTATCGGTCAACTGGCTCATCTCGACCTATTTCATCCTCACCATCGCCGAGCTGTTCCTCAGCCCCATGGGTATTTCGTTCGTGTCGAAAGTGGCCCCGCCCAAATACAAAGGGCTCGCCCAAGGCGGCTGGCTTGCCGCCACCGCTATCGGGAACTACCTGGTGGCCATCATCGGATACCTCTGGGGCGGCCTCCCGCTGTGGATCGTCTGGGGTGTGCTCGTGGTATGCTGCGCCCTCTCGGCCCTGTTCCTGTTCAGCGTGATGAAGAAACTCGAACGCGCCACCAACAACGCGTAACCCTTACCCACATGAATCAGACAAAGGGGTGCGGCACTGCGAAAGTGTTGCACCCCCTTTGCTTAGACCGGCCATGACAGAAAAACTGTACGATATATTCCTCGCCGCACGCCGCATCACCACCGACAGCCGCTCGGCCGCCGGGCAGCTCTTTTTCGGACTGAAGGGCGGCCGTTTCGACGGCAGCGAATTCGCCCCGCAGGCACTCGCGGGCGACGCTGTATGCGCTGTAGTGTCCAAAGAATGGCTCGGGCTGCAACCCGAAGCGGTCCGGCATGACCCGCGTTATTTCTCCGTCCCCGACACCCTTCTCGCCTTACAGGAACTCGCCGCCTGGCATCGCCGCGAACTCGGCCGTAAGCAACGTGAAGCCGGACGCGACGGCGGATTCCCCGTGATCGCCCTGACCGGCACCAACGGCAAAACCACCACCAAAGAGTTGCTCACGCGCGTGCTTGGCCTGGCGGGCCGCGTCACGGCCACCGAAGGCAACCTCAACAACCACATCGGCGTGCCGCTCACCCTGCTCTCTATGACCGAAATCACAGAGATCGGTATCGTCGAAATGGGTGCCAACCACGTGGGTGAGATCGCGCGCCTGTGCGAGATCGCCGCACCCGACTACGGGCTGATCACCAACATCGGCCGCGCCCACCTCGAAGGCTTCGGCTCGGAACAAGGCGTTCGCCGCGCCAAAGGCGAACTCTACGACTGGCTCGAAACCCACGGTGGCAGAGCCTTCTATAACGCCGACGACCCGGTGCTGAACGAAATGATCGCCGACCGACCCCGCCTGGCGGGCATCCCCTACGAACCGCTCGACGGCTACACCTCGGCCAACGGCATGCTCACACTGCGCCGCGAGGGGCGCGAATATCCCACACAGATGAGCGGCCTTTACAACCGCTTCAATGCCTCGGCGGCCTTTCATATCGGGTTGCGGTTCGGGATCGCCCCCGAAGACATGCTCCGGACGATAGGCGAATACCGCCCCGACAACTCGCGCTCGCAGGTGCTGGCCGGACAGCGCGGCAATACCCTCTACCTCGACGCCTACAACGCCAATCCGTCGAGCATGGCCGCATCTTTGGAACACTTTTTGTCGTTACAGGTTTCACCGAAAGCGATCATCCTGGGCGATATGATGGAGCTCGGCGAATACGCGGCGGCCGAACACCGCGCCATTGTCGGACAACTACAAAAGGAAACGAGCACCAGCAAGATTTTTCTGGTCGGGGCAAATTTTACCGCAGTAGCAGCCCACCTGCAGGACGCCGACATCGACGTATTCTCCAACACGTCCGCCTTGGCCGTTTACCTGGAAAAGCATTCGTTGGAACACTGGCATATATTGATAAAAGGGTCGCGGGGCATGGCTTTGGAGCAATTACTGGAGGTGCTGTAGGCGTGAGCCGTCCGGCACGAAAGAATCCGCCCGGGCCCAGCCCGGAGAACTCGCGCCCCCCACACACACCCTCGGGGTGAGCGTGTCGAGTCGTGTGTTCCGCGACTCCCGTCGCTACACGCCACGGCCGCAAAGCCCGGAACGGAGCGGGCCTGCTTCGCTTCGCAGGCCGCACATTACACCCCTTGCAAAACGCCCCGAGAATCAGTATATTTGAAGGTGCGGCAATCCTGCCGTCACATACGACCCAAGCTATCAACCTGCGGAAACCACCTCCGCAACAACACACCAGCGCCATGATTTACAACAACCTCGAACTGGAAATCCGCCGCGTACTGGCGCTCATCGAGCGCTGGCGCGAGTTCGGCAGCCTCCCGGCCATCGAAAAAGAGATCGCCCTGGGGCGCCTGCAAAACATATACCTCAACCTGCTGAACACTCCCGGCGAGGCAATATCCGAGTCCACCGCCAAACTCCTGGCCGACGTACCGGACGCCGCCCCATTGCAGGAAGCCGACGGCGAAACGGTCTCCGGCGCCTACGCGCCCGGTGACGAGTCATTCGAAGCCGCGGCCGAACCTGAAAAGCCCAAAGCCGACGACGACGGCGATTTCGCCGCCTGCCCGGCTCCTGAAGAAGAACAAGCCAGCGGGCACGCCTCGGAAAGCCACATGCAGCAGGAATACGGATCGCACGACACCGCCGCCCCCTGCCCCGGACCGGACGGAGAACTTGCCAGCGGGCACGCCGCAGAAACCCACATGCAACAGGAATACGGATCGCACGACACCACCGGGCCGGACACCGCGCCAGTCAATCTACCCGCCGGGGAAGAAGTGCTCTCCGAAGACAACAGTGACGACAACCTTCCCCCGGCCGACGACAAAGCGCCCGAACCGCCCGTCGCCCGCGCCTCCGGTCCGCAGCGTGAAAAATACTACATCCTGGGCATTGAGATCAGCGAATACGGCCGCCACGAAATTATCGACACCCTGTTCCGCGGCGACGTCGCCCTCTTCGAGTCCGAATGCGAGACCATCAACGAGATGCGATCGCTCGAAGATGCCCTGGTCTACATCGGGCAGCATCACCGCTGGATCCCCGAGAATGCCGCCACCATCAAATTCATCGACCTGCTCGAAAAGCGGTTCAATTAACCCGCGCTCCCCGGACCGTGTCAAAACTCTGTGTCATACCCACCCCCATCGGGAACCTTGAGGACATCACCCTGCGGGCTCAACGCCTGCTGGGGGAGGCCGACTACATCGTAGCCGAGGACACCCGCACCAGTTCGGTCCTGCTCAAGCACCTCGGCATCAGCAAACCGATGGGCTCGTTCCATAAATTCAACGAACACGGCACGGTCGACGCCGTCGTGGCCCGCATGGAACGCGGCGAGACCGTGGCGCTGATCTCCGACGCCGGAACCCCGGGCATCTCCGACCCCGGCTACCTGCTCGTGCACCGCGCCGTCGAGCGTGGCATCGCCGTCGAAGTGCTGCCCGGCCCCACGGCTTTCGTCCCGGCGCTCGTGGCAAGCGGCCTGCCCTGCGACCGTTTCGTCTTCGAAGGGTTCCTCCCCCAGAAAAAAGGACGCCAGACCCGCGTGAGAGAATTGGCCTCGGAGACACGTACTGTCGTGCTTTATGAATCTCCCCACCGCCTCGTAAAATGCCTCGAACAAATGGCCGAAGCGTGCGGCGGCGACCGCCCCGCCTCGGTGAGCCGCGAGATCTCCAAGAAATTCGAGCAGACCGTCCGCGGCACCCTCGCGGAACTGGCCGCACACTTCACCGCCCAACCACCCCGCGGCGAAATCGTGGTGGTGGTGGGCGGAGCCGGGAAGTGAAGCAGCGGACGCCCCCTGCCCCCAATCGCGCGAGCGACGCAGTAACCGAGTGCAATCAAGTTTACTTGGATTGCCGAGGTACAAGGAGCAAGAGGCCCGAGGACTCAACGCACGAAGGAGTACCCGCTTGACTGACGCCAGAGAAAAGCAGGTCTGCCTAACGGCAGGCCACACGACTCCGAACCTGCAATTTTCTCTTGTCCTAACCCGCCCGAGCCTTTTCCCGAAAACAATACCGGATTTGCCGCCCGAACCCGACCAGATTACCCCTGCCCGAAGCTTTATGGACAACCAACCACTCTTACCCCCCGAAAACACCGAAACCCGGGAACCCGACAAAAACCCCTCGCTGTGGAGCAGTTTCAAACGCTTCCTGCGCGAACGCTTCAATCTCGACGACGACAAAGCCTCGGAAGACGAGATCCGCGACAACATCCGCAAAGGCGTCGACCTGAAAGGCGCCAACCTTTGGATCCTGGTCTGCGCCATCATCCTCGCCTCGATCGGGCTGAACGTCAACTCGGTGGCCGTGATCATCGGGGCCATGCTCATTTCGCCGCTCATGGGCCCCATCATGGGCATCGGGTTGGCGCTCGGCGTGAGCAACTTCGAGCTTATGAAACGCTCGTTCAAGAACCTCGGCTGGGCAGCGCTGATGGGATTGCTCACCTCGACCCTCTACTTCGCCGTCAGCCCCCTGAGCGCCGCCCAAAGCGAAATCCTCGCCCGCACCACCCCCACCATCTGGGACGTGCTGATCGCCCTGTTCGGCGGCCTGGCCGGGATCATCGCCCAGACCCGCCGCGACCGTATCACCACTGTCATCCCCGGCGTAGCCATCGCCACCGCCCTGATGCCCCCGCTCTGTACCGCCGGCTACGGACTCGCCATCGGCAACATGAGCTATTTCGTCGGCGCCTTCTACCTTTTTTTCATCAATGCCGTATTCATTGCGTTGGCTGCCTTTGCGGTCGTGCGCTTTATGGGCTTCCGCAAGGTCGAGCTCGTCGACCCGCGCAAAGCCCGGCACGCCCGCAACCTGATGACCCTGACCGTGGTGCTGACCGTGGTGCCCAGCATCTTCATGGCTTACGACATTGTGCAGCGCACCATTTTCGAGAACAATGCCAACCGCTTCATCAAAGAAGTGCTCGTCTTCGAGCGGACCGAAGTGGTCGGCAAAACCATAAAATACGAATCCAAGAACCACAAACCCTCGCAAATCGAAGTATGGTTGGTCGGCACGCCCGTATCGGACGATGCCCTGGCGCTGGCCCGCAACCAACTGGGTGCCTACGGGTTGACCAGCACCGAACTCACCGTCAGGCAGGCCGCCGGGTCGGCCGGGGTCGACAGCCGCAGCCTGCAGCACCTGCTGACCGCCAACCTCTCGATCCTCGACGAAAAGAACCGCGAGATCACCCAATTACGCGCCATCGCCCGGCGCCACGACTTCGAAAGCATCCCCTCGCGCGACATCCTGCACGAAATGCGTGCACTCTGGGGTTACGACGTCTGCGATTTCGGCCTTTCGCGCACCGAGCGCCTTGACTCGGCCGGGCATGTGCAGGACACCCTGCTGATGTGCAGCCTGCAACTGCGCGAAGGCACCGCACCGCTGACCGCCGCCCAGCGCGAAGCCCTGACTGTGTGGCTCGCCGCCCGTACCAAAACCCCGAACGTGAAACTGATCGTCGAATAAATCATGGCGACCATACACTCATTTACCACAACAAAATACCAGCCTTAATTTCGCCCCTGCCCCCGGGGGCAGGGGCGCGGAGTTTGCTTCGTGCCCGCCGCTGTGGCTTCGCAACCCGACCAGCCGGCTATACACTGTCAACGAAAAAAGCTATGCCCGTCACCGATCAAGCCCTTACCCTTTCGCAGATGCAGGAGCGCATCCGCGCCGCCGTCGAAGAGAATGCGGGCGGGGCGCAATGGGTCGTGGCCGAGATCAGCGAGATGAAAGTCAACTTCTCGGGGCACTGCTACCTCGAACTCACCGAGCGCGACCCGGCGGGCAAAGCCCCCGTGGCGCAGGCCCGCGCCACGATCTGGGTCAATAAATACAAGCTCATCGCCCGCTACTTCCGCACCGTCACCGGCTCCGACCTGGCCTCCGGGATGAAAGTGATGCTGCTCTGCACGCCCGCCTATCATCCCGTCTACGGGTTGAGCCTCTCGGTGAGCGACATCGACCCTGCCTACACCCTCGGCGAAACCGAACTGCAGCGGCAGCAGACCATCGCCCGCCTGCGCGAAGAAGGGGTCTTCGACATGAACCGCGAATGTACCGACCTGACGCTGGTGCCACAACGACTGGCGGTGGTATCGTCGCCGCAGGCCGCCGGGTTCCAGGATTTCTGCCGGGAGATCGGCGCCTCGCCGTTCCTGTTCGAGATCGAATTGTTCGCCGCTGCCATGCAGGGCACGCAGGCCGAAGGCGACATCATCGCCGCGCTCGAAGCCATCGCCGGGCGCGAAGAGGAGTTCGACGCCGTGGCGCTGATCCGCGGCGGCGGCTCGCAGGGCGACCTCGGAGGGTTCGACAGCTACCTGCTCTGCGCACACATCGCCCAGTTTCCGTTGCCGGTGGTCACGGGCATCGGCCATGACAAAGATGTCAGCGTAGCCGACCTGGTAGCCCATACGTCGCTCAAAACCCCGACCGCCGTGGCCGGGTTCTTTGTCGACCGCGCCGCCGAAGTGTGGGCGGTGATCGGCGGGTTAGAGGGCGAAATTATAGAGAGCGCCCGCCGTACGCTCGTGCAAGAGGGCTTGCGGATCGAGAACGCTTCGCGGTTGCTTGCTTCGCGCGCGCAGGCGGCACTGAACCTGAACCGCATCGAACTCCTCGGCGAACAGGTGCGCACCGCTGCCCGGGCGGCAATCGAGCGCCGCACCGCACAGGTCGAGCTGCTCGGGGCCCGGGTCGAGGGACTCAGCCCGCGGCGCATCCTCGAACGGGGGTATGCTTTTGTGCGCGGGGTTCGGAGCATAGCCGACGCCCCGGTGGGTTCGGCCATCACGGTCGAACTGGCCGACGGCCGCCTCGGTGCCGAAGTGACCAGCATAGAAGAATTGGCACGATAAGCCTTGAGCCGGCATAGCGAAGAAGCCGGCCACGCTTCTTCAAATGGGACACGTCCGATGCACCCCTGCGCACGAAGCCGGGTGCTCTCGGAGAAATGGTCGCCCCAGCCGCCCCCTCCGGCAGCACGGCTGACGCCCGAAACGGGGGCAATCGGGCCAAACCCGAAGTACCCGGGCAAACGAGACGAAAAAGCCACGAAGCGCAGGCTCAATGCGTCGCTGGCCGGGACGCATTGAGCCGTACCGGAGAAATACGGCCACTTCGCGACCGCCAATAAACCTTAGTGTTTATCCGCTATAACACCTGCTGTGTCTGATCCTCTGATTTCGGGAAGGGGCTTTTGTATTTACCCGGGTCGCGAGGCGATCCCGGCAGTCCGTCGCCGCCCCACGCGGCGGTCTGTACCCGCCCTGCGGCTCGTTTACGCCCGTCGCCGACGGCGGACAGAAGGGATGTTGCTGCGGATAAGCATATAAATCTTTCCATTGAATAAACAGACAATGACCACTCAACCCATAATCCGCCGCGCCGTCGTGGTTGGCGCCACTTCGGGCATCGGCCGGGCTGTCGCTTTACAACTGGGCGCCCAAGGCTGGCGCGTGGGCATTACCGGGCGCCGCACCGGGCTGCTCGACACGCTAAAAGCCTGGAATCCGGAGGCCTTCCTTCCCGCGACGCTCGACGTGACCGCCCCGGTCGCTGAATTGGGTGCGGGGCTCGATGCGCTGGCCGCACGGCTGGGGGGCATCGACCTGCTCGTCCTTGCGGCCGGATGGGGCGACGAAAACCCCGCCCTCGACCCTGAGACCGAACACCGAACCATTGAGGTGAACGTCACAGGGTTTACCTTTGTGGCCGGATGGGTGTTCCGCTATTTCGCGGCACAGGGTCACGGGCACCTGGTTACGATCAGCTCGGTGGCCGGGCTGCGCGGCAGCAGCGAAGCGCCCGCCTACAACGCCACCAAAGCCTACCAGATCAACTACCTGGAAGCCCTGCGCCAGAAAGCCGCCAAACTGCGCCACTCTTCCGGCCGGGAGATCCTCACCACGGACATACGTCCGGGTTTTGTGGACACCGCCATGGCCAAGGGGGAGGGGCTTTTCTGGGTGGCGCCGCCCGAAAAAGCGGCGCAACAGATCATACGGGCCATCTCCCGCCGGCGGAAGGTAGCCTATGTAACCCGGCGCTGGAGCCTGGTCGGTTGGTTTCTGAAAAGGGTCCCGCGCTGGCTCTACGACAAAATGTAATGTGATAATTCTTCCGGTTTCGGAACTGCACGATTATGGAAAAGAAAAAGATAAGCTACGCCGAAGCGATCGCCGAGGTCGAAGAGATCCTAAGCAAGATGAACGGCCCGGGGCTCGACGTCGACCAGCTCGCGTCGTACGTCGAACGCGCCACCGAACTGCTCGGCCTCTGCAAGGAAAAACTACTGAAAGCCCAGCAGCAAGTCGAAAAAGTGCTCGACAGCACCGGCAAATCCGCGAAATAAATACGACCTTTGCAGCAACCCGGCAAACAGCCTCTGCCTGGGAAGGTTGCTCCCGAAGCCCCGGGCAAATCATGCCGTTCTTCCCTGCAAAACAACCCTGTTCACTGCAGGAGATAAACTATTTACCGCTATGGCTATGGTTCCTCCTTTGTCATCGTGGGCGACGGGCGGGTCACCAGCCGCAGGCGGGCGTTTACCACCCGCGGGACGGCCGGGATCGCTCGCACAACCCGGGTAAATGACACAAACAACCCCTGAAAAAAGATCAGATGAAAGGGGATATTATTGCGGATAAGCATTAAAAGATAACCACACACCCGCCCCATGAAACCAGTCGATCCCCGGCAAGCCCACTTCACCATCATCCGCAGCCTGCGCAACTACTTCGCGTCGGCCGGGGCCACACAGGCCGTGGTGGCGATGTCGGGCGGCATCGACTCGGCAGTGGTGCTGGCGCTGGCGGTCGAAGCGTTGGGGCCCGGCAACGTGCGGGCGCTGATGCTCCCCTCGCGCTACTCGTCGGGGCATTCGGTCGACGACTCCGTAGAAATGAACCGGAGGCTCGGTATCCGTGGCGACATCGCCGGGATCGAGCCCGTGTTCGCCGCCGCCCTCGCCGCCCTCGGGCCCGTGCTCGACGGTACCCCCCACTGCGCCCTGGCCGAAGAGAATATCCAGTCGCGTATCCGCTGCATGATGACCATGGCCCTGGCCAACGCCACCGGAGCCCTGATGCTCAACACCTCGAACAAGAGCGAGATCATGGTCGGCTACGGCACCCTCTACGGCGACACCTCGGGCGCCCTGAGCGTGATCGGCGGGCTCTACAAGACCGAAGTCTACGCCCTCGCCCGCGAGATCAACGATAACGGCCTGGAAACCCCGAACGGGATACTCCGACAGCCCATTCCGCAGCCCATCGTCGACAAGGCCCCCTCGGCCGAACTGCGCCCAGGCCAGTTCGACCACCAGTCGTTGCCCGAATACGACCTGCTCGACCCCATTCTCTACGAACTGGTCGAGAACGGCGTCCCGGCCGCCGAACTGGCCGCCCGGGGCACATTCCCGGCCGCCACGGTCGAAAAAGTGGCGCGTTTGCACGCCGGGTCAGCCTTCAAGCGGGCCCAGTTGCCCCCTGCCATCCCCATCGAACGCGAATAGAAAATACACTTCAAATTAACACACCTCCTTTCTCCCCAGCTTTCGTTCTCGGGCCTGGGCGTATTGCCTCAAAAGACGCCCCGCAACCGCAGCGAGCAAGCACGGACTAGTTTCTCTCCCCTCCCTCCGCTCTCTCCCCCCCCCTCTACCCCAGCTTTCGTTCTCGGGCCTGTGAATGTTACTTCCCGAAGCGCCTTGCACCACAGCCAAGCGAGGAGGAACCGCGCTTCGGGAAGTAACACTCACGAAAGCCCGCCCACACAAAAAACAAAACCCGAAAGCTGTTTGAAAATCAATATTGATTTTCAAACAGCTTTCACCCCCCAACAACCCATGGCCAAACAGAATTTCCGCGACCTCCAGTCCCAGTACGCCTCGATCCGCAAAGACCTGCAGACGGGCAAGTATGCCCGTACCTACCTGCTGATGGGCGAAGAAGGGTACTACACCGACAAGGTGGCGGCCTACATTGCCGATCACGCCCTCGGCCCCGAGGAGCGCGAGTTCAACCAGACCGTCGTCTACGGCAAGGATGCCGACGGTGGCACGGTGGCGGCGCTGGCCCGGCAGTACCCACTGATGGCTCCCCGGCAGGTGGTGATCGTGCGCGAAGCCCAGAACCTCAAAGGGCTTGACGGGTTGGCTTCCTATGCGGCCACTCCGTCAGACACCACGGTGCTGGTGCTCTGCTTCAAGGGCAAGAGCATGGACAAGCGCACGGCGCTCTACAAACAACTGGCCTCGGCGGGCACGGTACTCGAAAGCACGCCGCCCCGCGACTACGAAATCGAAGGCTGGATCCGCGAGTTGTTCAAAGAGAAAGGGTGTGAAATCGAACCGAAAGCGATCGCCATGGTAGCCGAACACCTCGGTGCCGAACTCCAGAAGATCGAGAACGAGGCCGACAAGCTCCTCACGCGCCTGCCCGAAGGTACCCGGCAGATCACGGCCGAACATATCGAACAGAACATCGGCATCAGCAAGGAATTCAATGTGTTCGAACTGACGCGCGCCCTCTCCGACCGCGACATCGCCCGCGCCCTGCGCATCGGGGCGAATCTGGCGGCCAATCCGAAAGATCATCCGCTCACGGTGATCGTATCGACACTTTTTACGCATTTCCAGCGCATCGCGGCCCTGGGCATCAAACAGTGGGAGCTCAAGAAGGCGGCGCGCCCCCCGATGAGCGAATCGGACGTCGCGGCACTGCTCAAACTGCCGTTCGCCACGTTCGCCCGCGAATACCTCACGGCAGCGGCCAACTATCCCACGCCCAAGGCGTTCGCGATCATCGGCCTGCTCCGCGAGTGGGACATGAAGTCCAAAGGCCTCGGCAACGACTCCACCGACGACGCCGAACTCCTGCGCGAGCTCATCCTCCGCATCGCCACTGTATAGTGTCGCGCTTGCCGCGCGGGCCCGAGGACATCGCGCCTTTTGTGGAAAAAGGCGCCCAAAAAACTTTTCAGGAAACTTCGTTCCTTGCCCTGCAACGCTGCGGCATGAAAACACAAAGTGTTTTTCCGCAGCGCAAACCAAGGCAGGATGCGTAGCATCCGCAAAAGTCTTTTTGGTTGAGTCCGCTATGCGGCCTCTTCTTCCTCGGCGCTCGGTAATCCAAGTGAGCTTGATTGCGCTCACTGCCTGCGTCGGTTCTTTTTTTCTATAAAAAAAGAACGACACCCCGCTGGAGCAGTTACTGGCAAAAAGCGTATCTTTGTGGGAGTATGAAGTTACAGGAGATAAAGCAGCGGTTTGGGATCATCGGCAATTCGCCGGGGTTGAACAGGGCGTTGGAGGTGGCGTTGCGCGTGGCGCCGACCGACCTGAGCGTGCTGATCAGCGGCGAGAGCGGCGTGGGGAAAGAGTTTTTTCCCCAGATACTGCATGCCTATAGCGCCCGCAAGCACGGCAACTATATCGCCGTAAACTGCGGCGCGATCCCCGAGGGCACCATCGACTCCGAGCTCTTCGGCCACGAGAAAGGCGCCTTCACCGGGGCCAGCGACAGCCGCAAAGGTTACTTCGAAGTGGCCGACAACGGTACCATTTTCCTCGACGAAGTCTCGGAACTTCCGCCCCAGACCCAGGTGCGCCTGCTTCGCGTGTTGCAGAGCGGCGAATTCATTCGCGTCGGGTCGTCGAAAGCCCAGAAGACCAACGTGCGTGTGGTAGCCGCCACCAACATGGACCTGCTCAAAGCCATCGAGCGCGGCCTGTTCCGCGAAGACCTCTACTACCGCCTCAACACCGTGCCCATCAGCGTGCCGCCGCTCAGGGAACGCAAAGGCGACATCCCCCTGTTGTTCCGCAAGTTTGCCTCCGACATCGCCGCCCAATACCGGATGCCCGTGGTGACCCTCACCCCCGAAGCCGAGAAAATACTTGAGAACTATAGTTGGCCCGGCAATGTCCGCCAACTCAAGAATGTCGCCGAACAGATCTCCGCCGTCGAGAAAAAACGCGAGATCGAACCCGACGTACTGAGCACCTACCTGCCCAACTATACCACCGCGCTGCCAATGCTCCACCCGAGCCGCACGTCCGACGGCGAACCGATGAGCGCCTCGGAACGCGACCTGCTCTACAAGATCATGTTCGACCTGCGCGGCGAAGTCTCCGAACTCAAAGGCATGGTGGCCGAGTTGCGCGGCGAGCGCATGGGAATGCCCGCCGCAGGTGCGCAACCGCTCAGCGAAGCACCCTATGGCAACGTCATTCGCGTGGCCGAAGGTGCAGGACACAACCCTACCGACAGCGACTACATCGACGCCACCGAAGAGCCCGACGAACCGGCACGGCCCACCAAAGAACAAGTCCAGCGCGACGCCATCGTCAAAGCCCTCAGAAAGCACCACGGCCGCCGCAAAGAAGCCGCCGCCGAACTCTTCATCTCGGAACGCACCCTCTACCGCCGCATGCGCGACCTGGGTATCGACGACGAGGCGATCAAATAGCTCCCGCGCCGTCCGCGCACGGACTCCATCTCCCCTCGCCGGCTTGCCCGCCCGGGGGAAAGAGCCCCGATTGCGTTCAAGGCAGGCTCCGGCATCGCCGCGCCCCGAAAGGAAGTAGCCGCAACGGCAAAGCAGCGGGCCAAAAATTATAACACCCACACATACGCAAGGACCCATACCGATGACCCTATCTTTCAGCATACGCCGCGCGGCCCGCACGACAGCCCTGTTTGCCGTTGCGCTTTTCACCTCCGGATGCACGGTCAAGTACTCGTTTTCCGGGGCCAGCATCGACCCGGCGATCAAAACGGTGAGCATAGCCCGCTTCAACAACATGGCGGCCATGGTGGCGCCAATCCTCTCGCCGACGATCTACGACATGTTCTCGACCAAAATCTCGCGCGAAACGCGCCTGCAAATCGTCAACAACCCCGACGATGCCGACCTTACCTTCTCGGGCGAGATCATAGATTACCGATCGGATCCGGCGGCCATCTCAAGTAACGAGTATGCGGTCATGAACCGGCTGACGATCGTGGTCAAGATCCGTTTCGTGAACAACGTGCAACCAAAATTCAGCTACGACAAAGTGTACAGCCGCTATGCGGACTATGACTCTCAGGTCTTGCTGAGCGATGCGGAACGGAGCCTGATCCCGGAGATCGTCACCCAGATCGTGGACGATGCATTCAACGACGCCTTCTCGGGCTGGTAAGTGCACACCCGGGCTTACCGCACCTGCGATTACCGCACCCACCCACCCGAAGATCTGCCCGGTCTCGATGCGGGAAATCTAAGCCGCAAAACCCTTTCGGTGCTTGCCGCACTTACAACCACCGCCCGCAGCTTCCCTCTTGAAAACCCGTCCCGGACGTGGGACAACAGGCAGTATACATGGAGAACCCCATAGGCAAATACCTCGACGACTACGCGGCGCTCGAAAACAGCGCCGCGCTGCCCGTATTGCACCAGATCGTGAGGAGTTACCCGTGGTTCACGCTGGGGCGTTACATGTACCTGCGCGCGCTGGCCACCACCGAACCCGGCGCCTACCACCGGGCCCGCAACAATGCCCGCGTGCAAATGTTCACCCACCCCTATCCCCGCATCCTGCTCGCTTCGGAACGCCGTGCGACCGTCATGTCCGATACGGACATCCGCTCGCTGTTGCCCGCAAACTTCGGCGCCGTCTGCCCGGCGACGCAACAACTGCCCGAGCATGCCGAACCCTCGATCATCATCATCGACCGGTTCCTCGACAAAAACGTCACCCGCATCACCCCGCCGCCGCAGGACACCCCCCACGAAGACATCTCGCAACACTCGGTGGCCGAAGACGAACAAGACAACCTGGCCAGCGAAACTCTGGCCGAAATCTACCTCGCCCAGGGGCTTCCCGATAAAGCGATTGCCGTTTACTCGAAATTAAGTTTGATTTATCCCGAAAAAAGTGATTACTTTGCAGACCGAATTTCGTTAGTTCGCGACTACTACCACTAAACCCCGGCCCGCCGGGGCACGTTTCCGGGGAGAGAACTCCTCAAACAACCCCGGAAGCCCTAACAAAACCTAACATCCGGGCCTCCCGAAAGACCCCAAAATACCACCAACGGACTATGTACCTTTTCCTCATCGTTCTGATCATGATCGCCAGTTTCGTGCTGGTACTTACCGTACTCGCACAAAATCCCAAAGGCGGAATGGCCGCTAACTTCAGCGCCTCGAACCAGGTCATGGGGGCCCGCCAGACCTCGGACTTCCTCGAAAAACTCACCTGGGGCCTCGCCATCGCGATCGTGGTGCTGAGCCTTTCGGCCACCATGGCCATGCCCCGCGACAACATCAACCGTAGCAACCAGGCCGTAGAACAGGCCGCAGAAAGCACCGGCATCCGCTCCGACTTCGGCACTATGCCCGGCGCCAGCACCACCGGCACCGAAACACCGGCAGCTACCGAAACCGGCGAAGGCCAGCAATAATCCCCAGAGGAGGCACAGAGCCCCCCACACACACGACCCGGCTACGCGAAGCGGGCGGATAGTACAATCACATGCTTGTACTATCCGCCCGCTTTGTGCGTTCAGGTTGTTTCCTTCCCTGCCCGGAAACGTATCGCCCTGGCCGGACGGGGCAGGTACCGTTCAGACCATCAGCTTGAGAAGTCCGTTCAGGCCGCCTTAGTCGCATGGCAAGCCCCCCGCGATTCCTCCCGCTACAACTGCCGGATGCCCATGATCCCGCGCACCTCGCGCAGGGTGGCCGAGGCTGAAGCGCGGGCCTTTTCGGCCCCGTAGCGCACGATGCGCGAAAGGGCAGGCCCGTCGTTGCGGAACGCCTCGATGCGTTCGCGGATCGGAGCCACGAGGGCGATAATGTCTTCGGCCAGCTGTTTCTTCATGTCACCGTAGCGGATCTCGCACTTACTGTACAGGTCGAGGAAATGCCTGAGCGTCGAAGGTTCCGACACGATATCCATCAGCGTGAAAATGTTGCGGATCGGCTCGCTCATCGGCTCGCCGGGCGCGGTAGGGCCGCTGTCGGTCACGGCGCGCATCACCTTCTTGCGGATCGCCTCGTCGCTGTCCACGAGGAAAATACCGTTGCCCTCGCTTTTGCCCATTTTTCCGCTACCGTCGAGCCCCGGCACTTTCACCAGTTCCGATCCGAAGTTGTAGGGCTCGGGCTCGGGGAAAAATTCCACGCCGTACATGTTATTGAAGCGGCGCGCGAACTTGCGGGTCATTTCGAGGTGCTGCTCCTGGTCTTTGCCCACGGGCACCTTATGCCCCTTATGGATCAGGATGTCGGCGGCCATCAGCGTGGGATAGGTGAGCAGCCCGGCGTTGACGTTTTCGGGCTGGCCGCGCATTTTGTCCTTGAACGAAGCCGTGCGTTCGAGCTCACCGACATAAGCGTGCATGTTGAGCAGCAGGTAGAGTTCCGCGACTTCGGGCTGGTCGCTCTGAATGAAGATTGTCGAGCGTTCGGGATCGAGTCCGGCAGCCAGGTATTCGCACAGGATGTTGCGCACGTTGGCATTGAGCTGTGCGGGGTCGGGGTGGGTGGTGAGCGAGTGGTAGTCGGCGATGAAGAAGAAGCATTCGGCGGCGTCCTGCATCTTGATGAAGTTGCGCAGGGCCCCGAAGTAGTTGCCGAGGTGGAGGTTGCCGGTCGAGCGGATGCCGCTCACTACGCGCTCTTTTTGGGGTGTGCTCATAGCTATGGTGTGGTTGTTCGGGCTGTGCAGCCTGCCTTGTGTCCCGGAAGTTGACTGCCGGGGAAAAAGGCGGAAACTTAGCGCCGGTTGGGGTTTACGATGTATACTTCGGTCTGGGGAGAGTTGTACGACGAGGCGAAGGGGTAGCGTTGCAGGGTGAACGCTATTTTGTACTTGCCGGTGGGCAGCGAGGCGGGCACTTTCAGCACGGTGCGCAGCTGGACGGTACTTCCACCCGCCAGGCGTACGGTGCGCGGTTCCACGGTAAGCGGCACATCGAGGTTGTTACCCCGGTTCACCCAAAATTGCACCTTGAAACCGAAATATTCTTTGCCGTCGGCCTGCCGCCCGAGGGGAATATCGAACCCGTAGGGGTTGCGGACGGCGAGCGACAGCATGATCTCTTGTCCGGCGATCATCTTCGGGGGGAAGGCGGGCGTGGCGGTGATCTCTACTTTGCGCGAGGGGATGTAGAACTCCACGGTATCGTAGTAGGCGAAGGGTCTCAGCGGCGAAAAGTCTTCGAAGGTTTTTAGCGGGTAAGTGCCCTTGCCGCGTAACACGGAGTCGACGACCGGCGGCGCGAGAATCTGCACTACGCGCTGGCTGTAGAGTTCGGTGTCGGTGTCGAGGAATTCGTACTGGCTGCTGCGGGTGTAGATCGAGGGCGCGGCGTAGGCTTCGAGCCCGGTATAATAGGTGTAGGCGGCAGCGCGCGAGTAGCTGTCGGTGATCAACGGGAGTCCGCCGCTCTGTTGTTCGATGATCCCGGCCTGGCGCTGGTTATAGAAGATGTCCTGCCGGACGGCATCGCCGCGATAGGCCATGGCGAAGACGCGCACGGCCAGGAACAGGGCCGCCATCACCCAGCCGGTGCGCACAAGGAACCGCGATACGCCGGGCCTCCCTTCGCTGTTGCGCACCAGGAAATAGAGCATGGCAAAAACCACGGGAATCAGCCACTGGGGTTGTACATGGCCCCGCAACGTCGAAAATCCGAAGAAGATAAAAAAGCCCCAGCTCAGGAACTTGAGGCCGCGTTCGAGACGGTCGGCGGAACGCTTCCGCACAAGGTAGATCACGAATACCGGCAACAGTATGGGATTGAAGGTGGCCAGTACGTTCAGCAGATATTCGCTGATGTTGCCCCAATGGAAACTGTTGTTGCGCCCGACAAGGTGGTAGCGCAACGACACCCAGTCGTGGTCGGCCTGCCACATCAGGTGGGGTGTGATGAGCAGCGCGGCGAACAGGCAGGCGCACCAAAAACTGGCCTTGCGCACCAATCCGGGGTTCGAGGCGAAGAGCAGCAGCACGATCAGTGCGCCGTGGTATTTGGCGTAGGCCAGTCCGGCCATGCTGGCGCCTAATAGCAGCGCGCCGACGATGGGTTCGTAGCGCAGGCCGAGGCTCTTGCCCACAGGCAGCAAAACGCCGGGGGCGGGTCTGCGCAGCGAACGCAGGTAATAACGGTAGCTCCAGAGGGTACAGGCGGTAAAGAGCATCAGCGGGGCGTCGGGGGTCTGCACAAAGCCGTAGAGTTGCAGCAGGGGGATACTGAAGGCAACGAGCACGTAGCACACGGCCGAACGCCAGGTGGTGCGCGCCGCAGGCGTACCTGTAAGTTTTCCGGGCCCCGCAGGGATGCGTACCAGGGTCCAGAAGATATAAAGATAAATCGGCTGCAACAACACGGCCCCGAGCCTCACCCAGAAAGCACCGTCGCCGCCGATCTCAACGCCGAACCGGGTCAGCAGGGCGAACATGGGGGGGTGGTCGAAATAGCCCCACGCGAGTTCTTTCGAGATGTACCAGTAGTAGATCTCGTCGGACGACAAGGGGGTGAGCGCGGCCTGCACGAGGTTCAGTACGAGCCACAGCCCGAGCAGCAGCGCGACGACCAGATCGGGTCGCTCTTTAATGTACTTCAAGGTTTGCCGTATGGTTCGGGACATGGGTGGTCTGTCGGGTTTGCGGTACGTAGAGAGTTGTGTTTCGGAGCAGGAGGGTGTTTCGGGTAGACGTATGATTCCGGGTTTGTTTGCTCACCAATGGCCCCGGGGCTGCCCGTAGTTAAGGTGAAGCGGCCGGCAAGCTAAACCGCCGCCCGCACCGAGGGCAACCGGGCTTCCTCGAATACCGGGCGAGCAGAAGGACACGCGGTGGATTCAATCGCCCGCAGGCAAACTCGCGATCGACGCCCGAAGCGAGGGCAACCGAACTTGTTCGGATTGCCAAGCAAACAGGAGGAAGAGGCCACGGAGTGGACTCAATGTGAGCGCCCCCTGGCCGCGGGCGATTCTTTTCGGAAACGGGTGGCATCAGACGGCTTGGCCGCCGCCCTCCTTCTCTCCCTCGCTTTTTGCTCAAGGTCTGGGGGTGTGGACTGAAAAAGCAGCGGCGCGAGAGTCTGAGGCGAGGGTAGCGTCGCTGCTTTTTCAGTCCACACCCCGGAAAACCGTATCCTCGCAAAAAGTGAATAATCGTTTATCAAACGATTATTCGCTTCTCCTTTATTTCCCCATCATCCGCGCCACGTATTTGCCGATGATGTCGAACTCGATGTTGACACGGGTACCAGGGCGGAAGGCGTGGAAGTTGGTGTGTTCGTGGGTATAGGGGATGATGGCCACCTGGAAACCGCCCTCGCGCGAGTTCACGACGGTGAGACTCACGCCGTTCACGGCCACCGAGCCCTTTTCGACGGTAATGTAGCCGGGCTGCGAGGGGTCGGGCGTGTATTCGAAGGTGTAATACCAACTTCCTTCGGCCTCTTCGACTTTGATACAGCGGGCGGTGGTATCGACGTGCCCCTGTACGATGTGGCCGTCGAGCAGGGCGTCCATGCGCATGCTGCGTTCGAGGTTCACTTCGTCGCCCGCGGAGAGGTCGCCCAAGGCGCTCTTTTCGAGGGTTTCGCGGATGGCGGTCACGGTATACGTGTCGCCGTCGAGCGATACGACGGTCAGGCAGACGCCGTTGTGCGCCACGCTCTGGTCGATGTGGAGCTGGTCGGTGAAGGGGGCGCGCAGGGTGATGTGCACGTTATCGCCTTCGCGGTCGATGCGGGTTACGGTACCGAGGGCTTCTACGATTCCTGAGAACATGTTCGTTGCTGTTTTAGCGGTTAATATCTGGGGCTGTATGGCCTTTTTCGGTGTAAGAGTGCGAAACCCAAACCGGCCGGGCGGTATGCCCTCAGGCGTGCTTAGCGGAGCGGCGCCCGTGGCAAGCACGGAGATCACTTGCGAGCTATGCTGTGAGCTAGTAGGAGCAAGAGGCCATGAAATGGACTCAGGCCGAACGCCCGGCCCTACGGTACGCTGAAAGCGCATGGGGCCGGGGCCGGGCCCTTCTTTTCTCTGCGAAGGCAATAGCGTTTGCGCGGGCCGCTTCTCTGCGAAGAGTGCGCATCGTCCGTAGTACCAATTTCCCTTATGCGTTCCTGGCCGCCCGGCCCAGGCGCGGTGCGCGCTCGAAGGGGCGGGTGCGGTCGAACAGGTAGCGGAACGTCACGTGCGTCTTCCATTTCACGGCCCTCACGTAGCTTTCGACCATGCGGATCATCAGCGGGTTGAAGTCGCCCACCCAGGCCAGCTCAAGGTAGCCGTAGGCTTCGGGGTTATTGGCGACGAAGGTCTCGAACTTGTTAATCATGGCCGCCTCGATCCCGCGCCCCTGGTGCGACGAGGCCACGCCGAACACCACACCGTACAGGTTGCGGCACTTGTGTCGTTTCAGCGCCCACAAAAAACGCACCTTTTGCCACAGGCCGAACCGGCCGTGCAGTTTCTGGAAGATCTCGTTGATGTTGGGAATATTGATGAAGAACCCGACGGGCTCGCCGTTGTGGTAGGCAAAGTAGGCCACGCGCGGGTCGATGATGGGTTTGAGCCCCTTGACTTCTTTGAGGGCTTCCTCGTGGGTCATGGGTTTGACACCGGTGAACTCGGCCCAGCCGCTGTTGTATACGGTGCGGAAATCGTCGGCCACTTTACGGATGTCGCTCAGGTCGACTTCGAGGAACTGGTACTCGGGGTTGGCGTAGAGGCGTTCGGCTTTGGCGTAAAGCGCCTCGGGCATCACGTTCAGGTCCAGAATACGCAGATAGGAATATTGGTTGAAATAGTTGCAGAATCCGTAACTCTCGAACAGCGAAGCGTAATAGAGCTTGTTGTAGGGCATCCCGTAAAGGGGAAAGTCGTTTCCCTCGGCCAGGCAGCCCCACCACATCATCCTTCCGCCGAAGTTCACCGGGCCGTCCATGGCTTCCATGCCGCGTTCGGCGAGCCACACGCGGGCGGCGTCGAACAGCATGGCGGCGGCCTGTTGATTGTCGATGCATTCGAAGAATCCGCAACGGCCGGTGGGTTGGCTCTCTTCGCGGCTTTGTGCGCGGTTGTAGAAAGCGGCGATACGGCCTACGATTTCGCCGGTCGAACTGTCGGCGAGCAGCCAGCGGATGGCTTCGCCGCCACCGCCCTCGGTGAAGAGCTTGTTCTTGGCGGGGTCGAATATGGCTTCGATCTGGTCGTCGAGGGGCTGTACCCAATTCTTGTCGCCTCGGTAGAGGCGCACCGGCAGGTCGAGGAATGCGCGCTTGTCTTTTCGGGTTTTAACTTCTTGCAGTTGGTATTGGCTCATGGCAGCGGGGTTTTCCGGAGAATCACAAAGTTAATTCTTTTCGCGGGGATTTTGGCGACCTGCAGCGCGTTTATCTTCGGACTTATCCGGCACTCGCTGCATCCGGGTATCTACGGGAGGGGGCTTTGAATCCCCCGGATAAAAAAGCAGGGTCGCGGCCCGAAGGCGCAACCCTGCTTGCGTTGGTAAATCTACGCGGCGAGGCCGGTTATTTGCGGTAGACTTTGGTGTAGCCGTAGATAGCTTCGTCGCCAAGCTCTTCTTCGATGCGCAGGAGCTGGTTGTATTTGGCCATGCGGTCGGAGCGGCTCATCGAACCGGTCTTGATCTGACCCGAGTTGGTGGCCACGGCGATGTCGGCGATGGTGGCGTCTTCGGTTTCGCCCGAGCGGTGCGAGGTGACGCTGGTGTAGCCGGCGCGGTGGGCCATTTCGATGGCGTCGAGGGTCTCGGTAAGCGAACCAATCTGGTTCACTTTGATGAGGATCGAGTTGGCGCAGCCCATTTCGATGCCTTTGCGCAGGAAATCGACGTTGGTCACGAACAGGTCGTCGCCCACGAGCTGGCATTTCCCGCCGAGCTTATCGGTGAGCATTTTCCAGCCGTCCCAGTCGTTTTCACTCATGCCGTCCTCGATCGAGTCAATGGGGTATTTGGCTACGAGTTCGGCGAGATAGTCGACCTGCTGGGCCGAGGTACGTTTGGCGCCGCCGGCGCCTTCGAACTTCGAGTAGTCGTAGATACCGTCTTTGCAGAATTCCGAAGCGGCACAGTCAAGGCCGATCGACACTTCACCGCCTTCTTCTTTACGGCCGGGTTTGTAACCGGCATTCTTGATGGCCTGGATGATGGATTCGAGGGCGTCTTCGGTGCCTTTGAGGGTGGGGGCGAATCCGCCCTCATCGCCCACGGCGGTGCTCAGGCCGCGGTCGTGCAATACTTTCTTGAGGGCGTGGAATACTTCGGCACCCATGCGGAGGCCTTCGCGGAAGCTGGAAGCGCCTACGGGGCGGATCATGAATTCCTGGAAGGCGATGGGGGCGTCGGAGTGCGAACCGCCGTTGATGATGTTCATCATGGGTACGGGGAGCACTTTGGTGTTGGTGCCGCCGATGTAGCGGTACAGGGGCATACCGAGGTAGGCGGCGCCGGCTTTGGCCACGGCGAGCGATACGCCGAGGATGGCGTTGGCGCCGAGGTTGCTTTTGGTCGAGGTGCCGTCGAGGGCGATCATGGCGCGGTCGATGGCGACTTGTTCGGTGACGAGCATGCCGACGATCTCTTTGGCGATCACTTCGTTGACGTTTTGTACGGCTTTGAGGACGCCTTTGCCGCCGAAGCGGCCTTTGTCGCCGTCGCGCAGTTCGAGGGCTTCGTTTTCGCCGGTCGAGGCGCCGCTTGGTACGGCGGCGCGGCCGAAGGCGCCGCTGGCGGTCAGTACTTCTACTTCGATGGTGGGGTTACCGCGGCTGTCGATGATCTCGCGGGCGTGTACGCTGATGATTTGTCCCATGGTGTGGTGTCGTTTTTATGGAAAGCTGTTTGAAAATCGGTGTTGATTTTCAAACAGCTTTCGTGGTGTTTTTTGTTGTTCTTTGTATTGGCGTGGTTTCCGGAATAGTTCCCTTAAAAAAGCCGTGACGCTATCCCTCGCCATATGCCCACGCACCGCGCCAGGTTCTTTTTTAAGGGAACTATCCCAAGCCCCGAGTATCGAAAAAGCCGGGGGAAGGGGGGGTAGGCGGAGAAGGGGTTGGGAATCCGCAGGGGGACTTACTCGGCGGCGGTTTCCCCGGCAGCGGGAGCGGCTACCTCTTCGGCAACCGGCGCGGCTTTGGGGGTTTCGGCGGGCTTGGCTGCGGGAGCAGCGGCACCTGAACCGGCACGACGGGTACGCTTGGCTGCACCGCCTGCTTTTTTCTCTTTCACGTAAACGGTGTTGAAGTCTACGAGTTCAATGAAGCAGGTTTCGGCGGCGTCGCCCTGACGGAAACCGGTCTTGAGGATACGGGTGTATCCGCCGGGACGGTCGGCGATCTGGGGAGCGACAGTACGGAAGAGTTCGGTCACGGCCTCTTTGTTTTTCAGGTAGCTGAATACGGTGCGGCGGCTGTGGGTGGTGTCTTCTTTGGATTTGGTGATCAGGGGTTCCACGTAGGTGCGCAGCGCTTTGGCTTTGGCCACGGTGGTGCTGATGCGTTTGTGCAGTATGAGCGAGGCTGCCATGTTGGCCATCAACGCTTTGCGGTGTGAGGCCTGGCGGCCGAGGTGGTTAATTTTTTTTCCGTGTCTCATGGTTTTGGTCTATTCGGGAATCCCTCGCGGACGAGGGCTCGCTCTGTTACTTGTGTAGAGGGTAATGTCTGTTATCCGGATGGGCCCGCACCGACGTTTGGGCTACCCTTGATTTGGTTTGTAGCTTCACCGGGTTCCGGCGGGGAAAACAGGCGCTGCCTGCTTATTCCTTGTCTAATTTGTATTTGACGACGTCCATGCCGAAATTGAGGCTATGGGCCTTGAGCATGTCGTCGAGTTCGGACAATGATTTTTTGCCGAAGTTGCGGAACTTGAGCAGGTCGGAACGCTGCAGGCGCACGAGGTCGCCGATGGTCTCGACTTCGGCGGCTTTCAGGCAGTTCAGCGCACGCACGGAGAGGTCTTCTTCGGAGAGCTTGGTTTTGAGCAGAGTGCGCATCTGCATGATGTCTTCGTCGAATTCTTCGGGGACGCTTTGCTCTTCGGTTTCAAGGGTGATTCTCTCGTCGGAGAAGAGCTGGAAGTGGAAGATAAGGATCTTGGCGGCTTCCTTGAGGGCGTCTTTGGGGTGGATAGATCCGTCGGTGGTGATTTCGAGCGTGAGGCGTTCGTAGTCGGTCTTCTGCTCGACGCGGTAGTTGTCTACCGTGTATTTCACGTTTTTGATGGGGGTGTGTATCGAGTCGATGGGCAGCAGACCGATGGGGGCGTCGGCGGGTTTGTTCTCTTCGGCGGGAACGTAGCCGCGGCCTTTGCCTATGGTAAGTTCGATCTCCAGTTTGACGTTGGGTTCGAGGCGGCAGATCACGAGATCGGGGTTGAGGACCTTGAAGTTGCTCATGTGGTTCGAAAGGTATCCGGCGGTCAGTTCGGTGACTCCGGCTACTTTCACGGTGAGTTTCTCGGCCTCGGCGGCTTCGACGGTCCGTACCAGGCGTACTTGTTTGAGGTTGAGGATGATCTCGATCATCTCTTCCATGACGCCGGGAATAGATGCGAATTCGTGGTCGACTCCCTGTATCTTGACGGTAGTGATGGCGTATCCTTCGAGGGAGCTCAGCAGGATACGGCGCAGGGCGTTGCCTACGGTGATGCCGAAGCCGGGTTCGAGGGGACGGAATTCGAACCTCCCGAATTGGGCGGTCGATTCGAGCATGATCACTTTGTCTGGTTTCTGGAATGCTAGTATTGCCATTTTGTTGATGCTCTTTTTTTGGTGTGTGGCCGCCCGGCGTACGGGACAGGGCGGAAGTGTGGCCTCTCCCGGGAAACCGGGGCGGCGGGGCGTGCACACGGAACCCTTGCGGGCTGTGGTGCGCGGAGTCCGGAAGGGTTTCCGGGAAGCGGGGAAGAGGGAGACTTGTTTATGCAGCGGGCTGCATCAGACGAGGCTCCGGGGCGCTGCGCGGCAGAAAATACCTTGCCGGATGGCCCGGATCGTGATCCGGGCCTCCGGCAGAAGGCGTTTTATCCGGTTATTTAGAGTAGAGCTCGACGATCAACTGTTCGTTGATATTCTCGGGGATCTCGGCGCGTTCGGGACGGGCCATGAAGCGGCCGCTGAGGCTGGCGCTGTCCCATTCGATCCACGGGAAGCGGCTGCGGGGGTTCGAAGCGGTCGATTCCTGGATCACTTCGAGGCTTTTGGATTTCTCGCGCACGGCAACGATCTGGCCGGGTTTGAGGCTGTACGAGGGGATGTTCACCACTTCGCCGCCGATGGTGATGTGGCGGTGCGACACGAGCTGGCGAGCTGCGGCACGAGTGGGGGCGATGCCCATGCGGTACACGACATTGTCGAGGCGGCTTTCGAGCAGTTGCAGGAGCACTTCGCCGGTCACGCCTCCGGCGCGCTCGGCGGCCTCGAAGGTGCGGCGGAATTGTTTTTCCTGCATGCCGTAGATGGCTTTAGCTTTTTGCTTTTCTTTAAGCTGGATACCGTATTCCGAAACTTTTTTGCGGCGGCGCATCAGGCCGTGCTGTCCCGGAGGATAGTTCTTTTTCTCGAATGATTTGTCTGCGCCGAAGATGGGTTCTCCGAACTTGCGGGCGATTTTGGTCCTCGGACCGGTGTATCTTGCCATGTTTTGTTGTTTGTTTGGGGATTGCCCCCTGTTTACTTCCTGCCCCTTGCGTATCGAAGGGGGATCCGCGCGGCGCGGCGGCCGTGCGAGGTTGTGGGGTTTTACCTCTCTTGTCGTGCAAAGGCATTCGTCCGTTGCCGTGCCGAGAGTTCGGCCCCTTTATTGTACAGGTTTTGGAGTGGGGCCTGCACCCGGTATTGTTGTCGCAGTACGCGGACAAAAATAGTGCATGCCTTATATTCTCCGAAACACGTTAAGCGCAACGGGAATAAGGACATATGCATCAGACGCGGCGACGGGCCGGCGGACGGCAGCCGTTGTGGGGCATCGGGGTCACGTCGACGATCTCGACGACTTCGATACCGGCACCGTTGATGGTACGTACGGCAGACTCGCGGCCTGAGCCGGGGCCTTTGACGTAGACTTTCACTTTGCGCATGCCCATGTCGTAGGCTACTTTGGCGCAGTCCTGAGCGGCGGTCTGGGCGGCGTAGGGGGTGTTTTTCTTCGACCCGCGGAAGCCCATCTTACCGGCTGAGCTCCAGCTGATAACTTCGCCGCGGCTGTTGGCCATCGTGACGATGACGTTGTTGAAGGTCGAGTGGACGTGGGCCTGGCCCATGGCGTCTACTTTAACGACTTTCTTCTTGGTTACTGTTTTTTTTGCCATTTTTATTGGGTTGTTCTCTTGAACCTTTTTTGACTTGATTGAGGTTGAACGCGCGATTTCCTCGAATTACCTTTGCGCTGCGGTCGACAAGCAAACTTGTCGCCGATTGAGCCGTTTGATTTTTCGTTCAATCGCTCTCGAAGCGACTGAACAAAAGAACCGAGGGTTTTGCGCTCAAGCCGCGCGGGCTATGCCTCGCGGCACTCGCTCGGAAACCTGCGGTTTCCTTACCTGCACTCTTGGCAAGTAGGCTTTATTTCGTCGCCTTCTTCTTGTTGGCAACCGTTTTCTTGCGGCCCTTGCGGGTGCGGGCGTTGTTCTTGGTGCTCTGACCGCGGACGGGCAGGCCGATGCGGTGACGGATACCCCGGTAGCAGCCGATGTCCATCAGGCGCTTGATGTTGAGCTGCACGGTGCTGCGCAGTTCGCCTTCGACGCGGATGCCCTGGTCGGCGATGGTGTTACGGATGGCGGCCACCTGGTCGTCGCTCCAGTCTTTGACTTTGATGTTCTGGTCGATGCCTGCGCTATCGAGGATGTGGGCGGCGGTGCTGCGTCCGACGCCGTAGATGTAGGTGAGGCCGATTACGCCTCGCTTATTTTTGGGGAGGTCTACTCCGACTATACGTGCCATTGTGTTTCTGTACTGTTTTTGGTTTCGTTTTTCTCAAATGCCGTGGGGGTGGTTATCCGATACTTTATCCCGATCGGGAACTGCTCGCTGGATAATGTCCGGCCCCTTGTCGCAAAGCGGGGGATTACCCCTGGCGCATTTTGAGTTTCGGAGTTTTTTTGCAGATCACGTAGAGGCGGCCTTTGCGGCGCACGATCTTGCAGTCTTCGCTGCGTTTTTTGATGGAGGCTCTTACTTTCATTGCTTTGAGTGTTTTTGGGGTGAGGTGTCTTTTCCTTCGAACTTTCGGCTTGGGCCTTGCACGGCCGGGGCCTACTTGTAGCGGAAGGAGATGCGGCCTTTGCTGAGGTCGTAGGGGGACATCTCGACTTTTACTTTGTCACCGGGCAGGATCTTGATGTAGTGCATGCGCATTTTACCGGAGATGTGGGCCGTGATGACGTGCCCGTTGTCCAGCTCTACGCGGAACATGGCGTTCGAAAGGGCTTCGATGATCGTTCCGTCTTTTTCGATTGCGGTCTGCTTGGCCATCTGGGTGGTGCTTGGTGAGTAAGTTGATTCATTCTTCGTTTCTGATACTTTTGGAGGCGGCGTCCGTGTAACGGCCGGGCCCTCGCTAATCGAAACGTTTGGGTTTAACTTGGGTTTTCGATATACTCAAAGGTGGAAAGGACGTCGGCGGGACCCGTTTCGGTGATCGCTACGGCGAGCTCGAAATGGGCCGAGGGGCGGCGGTCGGCGGTTCTGATTGTCCAACCGTCTTTCTCGAAGACTATGTTGCGGCTGCCGAGGTTGATCATCGGCTCGATGCAGAGTACCATGCCGGGTTGTAGTTTCGCGCCGCTGCTCCTGCGCCCGTAGTTGGGCACTTGGGGCTCTTCGTGGAGGTCGCGGCCGAGGCCGTGCCCTACCATTTCGCGTACGACGGTGAACCCGTGGGATTGCGCGTGGCTCTGGACGGCGTGGGAGATGTCGCCCACGCGCGCGCCGTTCTGTGCCGCCGCGATGCCTTCATAAAGCGCTTCCCTGGTAACCCTGAGCAACTCCAATGTTTTGGGTGCTACTGCCCCCACCGCGAAGGTGTAGGCCGAGTCGCCGTGAAAACCGTTCATAAATGCGCCGCAGTCGATGGACACGATGTCGCCGTCTTGCAACCTGTACTCCGAGGGTAGGCCGTGCACCACGACTTCGTTGACCGAAATGCATAGTGTGGCGGGAAACCCTCCGTAACCTTTGAAGCCCGGGACTGCGCCGTGCGCGCGAATATACTCTTCGGCCAGGGCGTCGAGTTCAGCGGTGCTCACTCCTTCGCGGATGTGTTTGCCCACTTCGGCCAACGTGCGGCTGACGAGTTGATTCGATGCTCTGAGCAGTTCGATTTCCTCTCTGGTCTTTAGGTGTATCATTTATATATTAAAGAACTCTTTTATGCTTGTGGCGTGGGGGCGGCAGTGCCTCCCCGGAAGGGGGAGATGCCCCCGCTTATGTTGCGTCCCGCAGGCTGCCCCTTAGTTCAGGCGGCCTTTCATCTTGCCGCTCTTCATCAGGCCGTCGTAATGGCGCAGGAGCAAGTGACTCTCGATCTGCTGGAGGGTATCGAGCACGACGCCCACGAGAATCAGCAGCGAGGTGCCGCCGTAGAACATGGCGAATTGCGGGTCGATACCGAGGATTTTGGCAAAAACGGGCAGGATGGCGATCACACCGAGGAAGATCGAGCCGGGCAGGGTGATGCGGGTCATCACGATGTCGAGGTACTCGGCGGTCTTCTTACCGGGTTTGATGCCGGGGATGAAGCCTCCGTTGCGCTTCATGTCTTCGGACATCTGGTTGGTGTTGATGGTGATGGCGGTGTAGAAGTAGGTGAAGCCCATCACGAGCAGGAAGAACACGAAGTTGTACCAGAACCCGTACATGTTGCTGAATATCGCGGCGAATCCCTGGGTGGCTTCGAATTTCGAGAACATCATGGGAATCATCATCAGGGCCTGGGCGAAGATGATGGGCATGACGCCGGCCGCGTTGATCTTCAGGGGGATGTATTGGCGCACGCCGCCGTATTGTTTGTTGCCGACGATGCGTTTGGCGTATTGCACGGGTATGCGGCGGGTGGCCTGCACGATGGCGATGGTCCCGGCAAAGACGAGGAATAACAGCACGATCTCGATGATGAGCATCACGAAGCCGCCTCCGGCGGTGGTGAAGCGCGAGTTGATCTCGCCGATGAGGGCATGGGGCAGGCGGGCGATGATCCCGGTCATGATGATGAGCGAGATGCCGTTGCCGATGCCTTTGTCGGTGATACGTTCGCCGAGCCACATCACGAACATGGTGCCGGCGATAAGCAGCGTGGCCTGCACGATGGTGGCCATGTCGACGGTGAAGAGGCCGAAGAAGCTGAATGAGTATATTCCGGCGCCGACAAAAGATCCGGCGGGAAGCTGGTAGTGCAGGTTGGCCAGGTAGGCGGGCACCTGGAGCAACAGGATACCGATGGTCAGGTAGCGGGTCCACTGGTTGATCTTACGGCGGCCGCTTTCTCCTTCTTTCTGGAGTTTCTGGAAGTAGGGGATGGCCAAACCGAGCAGCTGGATCACGATCGACGCCGAGATGTAGGGCATCACCCCGAGGGCGAAGATCGAGGCGTTCGAGAAGGCGCCGCCCGAGAAGATATCGAGCAGGCCGAGAAGCCCGTCGGAGGTTTGGTCTTTGAGGGCCGAAAGTGCGCCGGGGTTGATGGCGGGGAGCACTATGAAACTGCCGAGCCTATAAATGAGAAGAATCCCCAACGTATAAAGGATACGTTTGCGGAGTTCTTCGATTTTGAATATGTTTCGAAGGGTTTCGATTAGTTTTTTCATCGTGGGCTAGTTGTTTAGCTCGTGGCGGTGGCACGGACACCTGTTATTTTTTGCCGGCGCGGGTTGCGGTACGTTTTATACTGTGTATAGCCGGGGCCTTGGGCGGCTGTACCGGTCCCGGTTGTCGCCCGTATGCAGGACGCCCGCATTCAGGCGATGAATCGGTTTTGGGAAAAAATCCCTTGGGGCCTCCGGGAGACTTACCGCAGTACGTACGGTCTCCCCGACAGGAGGCACGGGAGGGCGTTACTCGGCTTTGGGGGCGGCGGTGGCAGCGACGGTGGCTTTACCTCCGGCGGCTTCGATGCCGGCCGCAGCGGCTTTCGAGAAAGCATGGGCGGTCACTTCGACGGCGCGGGTCAGTTTTCCGGTTCCGAGGATCTTGATGAGGTCTTTTTTGGCGGCAAGGCCGGCGCCTACGATCTGCTCGATACCGATGATGGTCTGCCCGCTTTTTTCAGCGTATTGCTCAAGGGCCGACAGGTTGATGGCTTTGTATTCTACCTTGTTGATGTTGGTGAACCCGAATTTGGGCAGACGGCGATGAAGGGGCATCTGGCCGCCTTCGAAGCCGCGTTTGGACGAGTAGCCCGAGCGGGACTGGGCGCCTTTGTGTCCGCGAGTCGAAGTGCCTCCGCGGCCGGATCCTTGTCCGCGGCCGAGGCGTTTGTTGGTACGGGTTGAGCCTTTGGCTGGTTTTATGCTGTTGAGGTTCATAGCTCTCTTATGATTTGGGATTCCCGGGGTTGTAACCGGCAGGTGTCGCAAACGGGTCGTATTCCTTCGAAACGTGTTCGCTCTCCTCGACTGACGATACTTTGCCGGCCCCTGGGCTGGGCCCCTTTATTTTACTTCTTCTACGGTTACCAGGTGTTTTACTTTGATCACCATGCCCTCGATCTGGGGGGTCTTGGTGTGTTCAACGGTCTGGCGAATCTTGCGCAGGCCGAGGGCATCGAGGTTGGCGCGTTGGATTTTGGTTGCTCCGATGCGGCTCCTGGTTTGGGTGATTTTTATGGTTGCCATTGTCGTATGGTTTTTCTCTTGGTGTGTTTCGGGCAAGGGGGTTGTAATCCCAAAGGACGCCGCTACTGTACGGCATGCGCCCCGGAAAGCCCGGATAATCTGAGCCCTCTCTCTTAGCCGTTGAAGACTTTGCTGAGCGAGATGCCGCGCAGCTGGGCCACGCTGACGGGGTCGCGGAGCTCGGCCAGGGCGGCGATGGTGGCTTTCACAAGGTTGTGGGGGTTCGATGAGCCTTTGCTCTTGGCGAGTACGTTGTGCACGCCTACTGATTCAAGCACGGCACGCATGGCACCCCCGGCGATTACGCCGGTACCGGGCGATGCGGGACGCAACAGCACGCGCGAACCGCTGAACTTGGCGGTCTGTTCGTGGGGGATGGTTCCGCCGAGCACGGGTACTTTGATGAGGTTCTTCTTAGCGTCTTCGATGCCTTTGGCGATGGCCGAGGTGACTTCGCTGGCTTTGCCGAGGCCGTAGCCTACGATGCCTTTTTCATCACCCACGACGACGATGGCCGAGAAGGTGAAGGTGCGGCCCCCTTTGGTTACTTTCGTAACACGCTGGATGCTCACGAGGCGGTCTTTGAGTTCGATGTCGCTGGTGCGTACTCTTTTGGTGTTGTTGATTGACATATCTCTTTGGGTTCTGCGGACTGCCCGGCGGGTGTCCTATACCTTTTTATTTTTACTGGGTCCCTCTTAGAATTTGAGGCCGCCTTCGCGGGCCGAATCGGCGAGTTGTTTCACGCGGCCGTGGTAGAGGTAGCCGTTGCGGTCGAAGGCTACGGTTTCCACACCTTTGGCTTTGGCACGCTCGGCGATGAGTTTGCCTACGAGGCCGGCGACTTTGGTTTTGTCGAGACCGGCAACGGCCGAGGCTACTTCCTGGTCGGCGCTCGAAGCGGCGGCAAGGGTTTTGCCGGAAAGGTCGTCGATCACTTGGGCGTAGATCTGTTTGTTGCTGCGGAAGACGGTCAGGCGGGGCTTGGCGGCGGTTCCGCTGACTACTTTGCGTACGCGTTTTTTGATGCGTTCGCGGCGTTCTGTTTTGGTGAGTGCCATGGTTATGCTTTATGCTTTTGCTCCGTTCTCTCCGTGCGGCGGCGCGGTCCGGTGCTTTTAGTTATTATTTTCCTGCCGGGGTACGGCTTTTCTGGCTTTTTACGGTCGGGCGCATGCGCCCGACGATTGGGCTGTTTTTCTTTTTGCTCAACTCGCGGCCGCGAACTTGATCAGAAAGTGACCCGAGGGTATGAATCCGCTCCGCAGCGGTTTCTTCCCGGCGCCTCGGCAATTCAAGCAAACTTGATGCTCTCGGCTGCTGTCACGGTTCGCGCTCACGCCGTGCGGGCGGGGCCAAAGGCCCATCTCCCCTTCAAGCCTACTTGGAATTGGCCGACTTGCCGGCTTTGCGGCGCAGTTGTTCGCCCACGAACTTGATCCCTTTGCCTTTGTAGGGCTCGGGTTTGCGCAGTGAGCGGATCTTGGCGGCCACTTGTCCGATGAGCTGTTTGTCGTGGCTGGTGAGGGTCACGATGGGGTTGTTCTTTTTCTCGGTGAGGGCTTCGACTTTCACTTCGGCGGGGATCATCAGGTGGATGTCGTGCGAGTAGCCGAGGCTCATTTCGAGGATCTGGCCTTTGGCTTCGGCTTTGAAACCGACGCCGACGAGCTCCTGCTGGATCTTGTAGCCTTCGCTGACGCCTTTGACCATGTTGGCGATCAGGGCGCGGTAGAGGCCGTGCATCGAGCGGTGGCGGGGTTGGTCGGTGGGGCGTTTCACGTGGAGGGTAGTACCTTCTACGGACAGCTCGATGTCGGGATCGACTTTCTGGCTGAGTTGTCCGAGCGGCCCTTTCACACTGACGGTGTTGTCGGAGCTGATCTCGATGGTCACTCCGGCCGGCAGTTCTACAGGCATTTTTCCTATTCTTGACATACTGTTTATGGTTGTGTGCGCGTGGCTTGATTGGAGCGGGGCGCACTTTGTATTGTTTGCGGTTTGTGGTGGCGCCGCTATGGACCGGGGGATAGTACCCCCGCTTTTGCGACGGGATTAACGCCTCTTAATAGACGAAGCAGAGGACTTCGCCGCCGACGTTTTCTTTGCGGGCTTGCTTGTCGGTCATGATGCCTTTCGAGGTCGATACGATGGCAATGCCGAGACCGTTCTGTACGCGGGGCATGTCGGCTGCCGAGGCGTAGCGGCGCAGGCCGGGACGGCTCACGCGGGTCAGGCCTTTGATGGCGGGGATTTTGGTTTCGGGCTGGTACTTCAGGGCGATCTTGATGGTGGGGAAGCCTTTTTCGTCGGTACCGAATTTGTAAGCGAGGATGTAGCCCTGTTCGTGCAGGATGCGTACGATCTCCTGCTTCATTTTTGAGCCGGGAGCTTCAACCACTTTGTGGTTGGCTTTCACCGCGTTCCTGATTCGGGTCAGGAGGTCTGCAATTGGATCTGTCATGATTGTTATTTGTGTACTTGTAGTACTGTTGTTTTTCGTTCTGGGCGGTCGCGAACGATATTCGCGCCGGTTGGATAGTTTTTCTTTTGATCGAATTCGCTATCGCGAACTTCGATCAAAAGGCGCTGCACGAGGCCGAGGGTATTGCGCTAACGCCGCGCGGGCGGGGCCAAAGGCCCGTTTATTGGCAGCCTCTACCCTATGGACTTACCAAGAAGCCTTCTTAACCCCCGGAAGTAGACCCTGTGAGGCCATTTCGCGGAACTGGATGCGGCTGATGCCGAACGCCCGCATGTAGCCTTTCGGCCGACCGGTGAGCTGGCAACGGTTGTGCAGGCGGATGGGGTTCGAGTTCTTGGGCAGTTTGGCCAGTCCGGCGTAGTCGCCGGCTTCTTTCAAGGCTTTGCGCTTCGCGGCGTAACGTGCAACGAGTTTGGCACGTTTTGCCTCGCGGGCTTTCATTGATTCTTTTGCCATTGTATCTGTGGTGTCTTTATTGCTTGTGTGGTTCCGGGGGGCGTTTAAGGGTTCGTCCGGCGGATTTTGCACCGCTGTGCGGACGGGCTCCGTTCCGGCCCGAGGGCATTTAGGCGGTGGCCTCTTTTTTGGTGCTCTTGAAGGGGAGACCGAATTCCTTCAGCAGGGCCATGGCTTCGTTGTCGGTGCCGGCGCTGGTGACGAAGCTGATCTCAAGGCCGAACATTTTGACGATCTTGTCGATGTCGATCTCGGGGAAGATGATGTGCTCCTGAATACCGAGGGTGTAGTTGCCCTGGCCGTCGAATTTGTCGTTGATGCCTTTGAAGTCGCGGATACGGGGCAGGGCCACGACGATCAGGCGTTCGAGGAATTCGTACATGCGTTCGTTGCGCAGGGTGACGCGCACGCCAATGGGCATTTGCTTACGCAGTTTGAAGTTCGAGATGTCTTTGCGTGACTTGGTCTGCACGGCATGCTGGCCGGTGATCACCGAAAGCTCGGTCTGGGCCACTTCGATGAGTTTTTTGTCTGCCACTGCGGCGCCGAGACCTTGGTTCACGACGATTTTCTGCAGGCGGGGCACCTGCATGATGCTCTTGTAGCCGAATTGTTTCATCAGCGCGGGAGCGATCTCCTCTTTGTATTTGGTCTTGAGGCTGGGGGTGTAGGTTGTTGCCATAATTATTTGATCTCTTCGCCGGTAGTGCGGGCTATTCTCACGAGTTTGCCTTTGTCGTTTTCTTTGCGGCCCACGCGGGTGGGTTTGCCGCTTTTGTCGACGGGCTGGAGGTTTGAAATGTGGATGGGGGCTTCCTGGTCGATGATGCCGCCCTGGGGGTGCGTGGCGTTGGGTTTGGTGTGTTTTTTCACCATGTTGACGCCTTCCACGATGGCGCGTTGTTTCTCAACAATGACTTCGAGGACTTTGCCTTGTTGGCCTTTGTTGTTGCCTGCGTTCACGTAGACTGTATCTCCTTTTTTGATGTGCAGTTTCATTGCTTCTCTGTGGTTTTGCGCCTCGCGGCGGCTTGTATGGTTTGCGCCTTGAGGGCGGCTTCTTTCTTAAGGGATATCCCTGTACTGCGCGGTTGGCGAAATCCTTCTCCGGGAAGCTTTTTCTTTGCGGTCGGGCGCATGCGCCCGCCGATTGTACCGCTTTTCTTTTTGCTCAACTCGCGCGGTGCGCGAGCTTGATCAAAAAGTGGTTTAAGGGTATCGCGCTCACGCCGCGCGGGCGGGGCCAAAGGCCCGTTTCTTGCGTTCTCCGCCGGGTGCTACAGCACCTCGGGGGCCAGCGACACGATCTTCATGTTGGTGTCGCGAAGCTCGCGGGCTACAGGGCCGAAGATGCGGGTACCGCGGATCTCGCCGGCGTTGTTCACCAGTACGACAGCGTTGTCGTCGAAGCGGATGTAAGAACCGTCGGGACGGCGGATCTCTTTCTTGGTGCGCACGACGATGGCTTTCGATACGGTGCCTTTTTTTACATCGCCGCCGGGGGTGGCGCTCTTCACGGTCACGACGATTTTGTCGCCGATCGAGGCGTAGCGGCGGGCGGTGCCTCCAAGTACGCGGATACAGAGTACTTCCTTGGCGCCGCTGTTGTCGGCTACTGATAGTCTGGATTCTTGTTGTATCATGGTTTACTTGGCTCTTTCAATGATTTCGATTAAGCGCCAGCGTTTGGTCTTGCTGAGCGGGCGGGTTTCCATAATGCGTACGGTATCGCCTTCGCCGCAGGTATTGGCTTCGTCGTGGGCGGTGAACTTGGTGGTCTTGTTCACGAATTTACCGTAGATCGGGTGTTTCACTTTGCGTTTTACGGCAACGACGACGGATTTGTCCATCTTGTTGCTTACGACTACGCCGATACGCTCTTTTCTGAGATTTCTTTCCATTGTATTCCTATGGGTATTCTGTGTTACGCGGGGTTACTCAGGGTTTTGTTCTTGGAATTTATGCGGAAGGGCCGCATTCTTCTTCAAGTCCGGGGAAATCCCCTGCCCCTCGGGCCCCTTGTTAATCCTCCTTATCGGGCGGATTGTTTTTGGCGCAGTATGGTCTGCAGGCGAGCGATGTCGCGGCGTGTCTTACGCATGGCGGCGGTGTTCTCGGCCGGAGATACGGCGTGGTTGAGTTTTTGTTTGAGCAGGTTGGTCTGTTCAACTTCCGTGCGTTCAATGATTTCGGCGACGGTCAGCTCGCGTATTTCTGATGTTTTCATCTTTTGAATTTCATTCGTCGTGTTGAGCGCCCAGCACTCTCCGGATAACGGCTGTGCCTTAGCTGATCAAAACGTTCGGTTCTCTTTTTGCGGTTCCGGTGCGTCCGCGCACTGCGAATCCTTTATTGACAGGTGGGGGCGGACACTCGGGTTTTGGACGCTTCGCGGGTATACCCCCGGCCTCCCTCTCCGGTCCGGCTCTATTCGGCGGACTCTTCGAAGTCGCGGCGGATGATGAATTTGGTGGTGATGGGGAGTTTCTGGGCTCCGAGGCGCAGGGCTTCCTGGGCCACGCTCAGGGGCACCCCTTCGGCTTCGATAATGATGCGGCCGGGAGTTACGGGGGCCACGAATCCTTCGGGAGCACCTTTACCCTTACCCATACGCACTTCGGCGGGTTTCTTGGTGATGGGTTTATCGGGGAAGATGCGGATCCATATCTGGCCTTCGCGTTTCATGTGGCGCACGATGGCCTGACGGGCGGCTTCTATCTGGCGACCGGTGATCCAGGTGGACTCCATGGCTTTGATGCCGAACGAGCCGAAGGCGAGTTCGTGGCCGCGATGGGCGTTGCCTTTCATCCGGCCTTTTTGCATCCTGCGGAATTTGGTCTTTTTGGGCTGTAACATTGCTGTTCGTTATTTGCTCGGCCCGGAGGCCGTTTCGTTTCTTTGTTTTATGTAACCCCGGGACAGTTACGCGACCCGGTTTTGGGGTGGACGCAGGGTTGATTATGTTAAATCGCAGCCTCTTTGTTTCTGGTCCGGGAATCCCCCTGGACTCAATATTCGGCTCCCCGGGCGGCCCCTTTATTGGCGGGGACGACGGTCACCCGAGCGTCCGCCTTCGCGGCGGTCTCCGCGATCGCCTCCGCGGCGGTCACCTCCGCGGCCTCCGCGACGGTCACCGCGGTCTCCGCGTTCCGAACGTTCGGGACGGGGGCCGGCTTGGCCGGCGGCCGAGATGTTCATGCCTTCGATGGGGCTGAGGTCGCGTTTGCCGTAGACTTCGCCGGTGCATATCCACACTTTTACGCCGAGGATACCGACTTTGGTGAGGGCTTCGGAGAGTGCGTAGTCGATGTTGGCGCGGAAGGTATGCAGGGGAATACGGCCTTCTTTGTAGCTCTCGCTGCGGGCCATTTCGGCGCCGCCTACGCGTCCCGAGATCATGATTTTGATCCCTTCGGCACCCATGCGCATGGTCGATGCGACGGTGGTCTTGATGGCGCGGCGATAGGAGATGCGGCCTTCGACCTGGCGGGCGATGTTGGTTCCGACGAGTACAGCATCGAGTTCGGGGCGTTTGATCTCGAAGATGTTGATCTGTACTTCTTTGCCGGTGAGTTTGCGGAGCTCTTCCTTGAGTTTGTCGACTTCCGAGCCGCCTTTACCGATAATGATTCCGGGGCGCGAGGTCGATATGGTGACAGTCACGAGCTTGAGGGTACGCTCGATGATAATCTTCGAAATACTGGCTTTGGCAAGACGGGCGCCGAGGTATTTGCGGATTTTGGAGTCTTCAACGAGTTTGGCGCCGAATTCTTTGCCGCCGTACCAGCTTGAGTCCCAACCGCGGATGATGCCGAGGCGGTTTGCTATTGGATTTACTTTTTGTCCCATCTGTTATTTATTGAGCTGCTTGTGCTTTATTGTTATTGGCTTTTTTGGCAACCGCGGGTTTCTCCTTTTCGACGATTTTGTCGACCACGATGGTCACGTGGTTAGAGCGCTTGCGGATGCGGTGTGCGCGTCCCTGGGGGGCGGGCATGATGCGTTTGAGCTGGCGGGCGCCGTCGACGCAGATTTCGCTCACGCACAGGGGGGTGGCTTCGAGGCTCTGGCCGGGGTTCTTGGCTTCCCAGTTGGCAATGGCCGAACGGAGCAGTTTTTCGAGGCGGATCGAGGCTTCTTTTTTGCTGTAGTGCAGCATGCCGAGGGCCTTGTTGATCTCGACGCCGCGGATCATGTCGGCCACGATGCGCATTTTAAGCGGCGAGGTGGGGCAGTCGCGCAGGATGGCGAATGCTTTTTCTTTTTTTGCTTCTTTGAGCTTTTCGGCTCGTAGTCTTTTTCTTGCGCCCATTTGTCTATCTTAATTGGGTGTGGTTCTCTTTCGGTTTGTCGGGGAATGTTTCGTATATACAGACGTTCCATACGAACGGCCCTTACGAAACATCGCACGGGGATTACGCCCCGGGGTGCTGACCCCTTATCTCTTCTTGTTGCCGGCGTGGCCGCGGAAGTTGCGGGTGGGGGCAAATTCACCGAGTTTGTGGCCGACCATGTTTTCGGTCACGTAGACGGGGATGAATTTGTTTCCGTTGTGCACGGCGAGGGTGTGGCCCACGAAGTCGGGCGAGATCATGCTGGCACGAGACCAGGTTTTGATGACGCTTTTTTTGTTGGCTTCGTTTTGTGTGAGGACTTTCTGTTCGAGTTTGGGCTCGATATACGGTCCTTTTTTGAGTGAACGGCTCATGCTGTTGTGTTTTTATTCACGGTGCCCTTGCGGGCGGCTTTGTTTACTGTTGGTGCGGGTTCCGCTTAGTGCGCGGCTATTCCGCAGTATCCCGGCGGGGACCGGGTCTCAGGTGGCCCTATTTACCGCTCTTGCGGCGGGCAACGATGAATTTGGTGCTTTTCTTCGGGTCGCGGGTCTTATAACCTTTGGCGAGCACACCGGTGCGCGAACGGGGGTGTCCACCGCTGGCGCGGCCTTCACCGCCACCCATGGGGTGATCGACGGGGTTCATCACGACACCGCGGTTGCGGGGACGGCGACCGAGCCAGCGTTTGCGGCCGGCTTTACCGCTTTGTTCGAGCGAGTGGTCGGGGTTCGACACGGTGCCGATGGTGGCGCGGCAGCTGGTGAGCACCATGCGGGTTTCGCCTGAAGGCAGTTTGATGATCACGTATTTGCCTTCGCGGGCGAGCAGTTGTGCATAGGTGCCTGCCGAGCGGGCCATCACGGCGCCGCGGCCGGGGGTCAGTTCGATGCAGTGGATGACGGTACCGAGGGGTATCTCGCCCAGCAGGAGGGCATTCCCGATCTCGGGGGCCACGCCGGCGCCGCTCTTGATCTTCTGCCCTACGGTAAGGCCGACGGGGGCCACGATGTAGCGTTTTTCGCCGTCTTCGTAGGTAACCAAGGCAATGCGGGCCGAACGGTTGGGGTCGTACTCGATGGTCTTCACGGTGGCGCTCATGCCATCTTTGTTGCGCAGGAAGTCGATCTCGCGGTACTGGCGTTTGTGTCCGCCGCCGAGGTAGCGCATGGTCATCTTGCCTGAGTTGTTGCGGCCGCCGCTGTTCTTGAGGGGCGACAGCAGCGATTTTTCGGGCGTCGAACAGGTGATGTCGTCGAACGTGCCGCCTATTTTGTGTCGCTGACCCGGAGTTACGGGTTTGAATTTCTTAACTGCCATAATTTTGCGTTGTCTTGGGCTCCGCTCTTTTCCGGAGCTCACTATGCGTGTATTGCGTGGTTCTGTTTGCGGGGGAGAGGCTGTGCAGCCGCGCGCCGGATGTGTGGCGGGGGCTTCCCTCCCGGGGCCGGTTAGATGCTGGCGTAGAAGTCGATTTTGTCTTCGGCTTTGAGGGTCACAACGGCTTTTTTGTAGCGGTCGGTGCGGCCTTCGAGCATTCCGGCGGTGGTGTAGCGGCTTTTGAGTTTGCCGTTGTAGTTCATGGTATTGACTTCTTTGACGGCCACGCCGTAGATCTCTTCGACTTTCGAGCGGATCTGGTCTTTGCTGGCGCGGGCATCGACGATGAAGCCATAGCGGTTGAATTTCTCGCTCTGGGCGTTCATCTTTTCGGTCAGTATCGGTTTTATCAGCACTTCCATGGTGGTGTGTGTTTCTTGTTATTGTTGTAGCTATGGAGCCTTGGTCGGCCGGGCCCTTTGGGTTGGTTGCGGGGCGTTTGTGGTCGTTCCTTATTATTCAGGTGCCCCCTTTCATTTCAGATGGGAGCTTCCCCGTTCAAGTCACAAGTTCCGGCCCCGGAGCAGCAGCCCCTTACTTGGTGGCGCTGTATTGGGCGTTGACCACGTCGATGGCGCCGGCGGTCATCAGCAGGCGGCCTGAGTTCATCACGTCGTAAGTGTTCAGGTCTGAGGCCTGCATTACTTTCACGCCGGGGATGTTGCGGGCGGCGAGCACGACGGCGGGGGTCGATTCGCCGAGCACGACGATCATGCGGCGGCTTTTTTCGAGGCCGAGGGCTTTCACGGCGGCGACGAACTCTTTGGTGCGGGGTTCGATGTCGATCGCGTCGATCACGGTGATCTGTTTTTCTTTGGCCTTATAGGTCAGCGCGCTTTTGCGGGCAAGCTGTTTGAGCTTTTTGTTGAGCTTGAAGCTGTAGTCGCGGGGCTGCGGGCCGAACACGCGGCCACCGCCGGGGAACAGGGGCGACAGGATGCTGCCCGAACGGGCGCCGCCGGTGCCTTTTTGCTTCTTGAGCTTGCGGGTCGAACCTGCGATCTCGTTGCGCTCTTTTGACTTGTGGGTACCCTGGCGTTGGTTGGCAAGGTATTGTTTCACGTCGAGGTAGATGGCGTGATCGTTGGGCTCGATGCCGAAGATGGCGTCGTCGAGCTTGGCTTTCTTGCCGGTGTCTTTGCCGGTGATGTCGTATATCGTGAGTTCCATGTTTCTCTTGTCTTTGTCTCCCTTTCCGGCCGGGCGGTCAACGTTTCTTACGTAGCTGTGGCCTCTGGAGGATGTTCTTATCTATGGGACGTATCGTCGCGGCCGGAGCTTAGTCTTCGAGGAGAAGGTAGGCGCCTTTGGGGCCGGGGATGGAGCCTTTGACGAGGATGAGGTTGTTTTCGGGAATTACTTTGAGGACTTTCAGGTTAAGCACTTTGACTTGTGATCCGCCGTCGCGTCCGGCCATGCGTTTGCCTTTCATGACGCGTGACGGCCATGACGAGGCACCGAGCGAACCCGGATGACGGGCACGGTTGTGCTGACCGTGGGTACGTCCGCCAACACCGCCGAAGCCGTGGCGTTTCACGACGCCCTGGAAGCCTTTGCCTTTGCTGATACCGGTCACATCGACCCAGTCGTCTTCGGCAATGACGTCAACCCCAACGACGTCGCCGACGTTGAGTTCTTGTTCGAAGGATTTGAATTCTGCGAGTTTGCGCTTGGGAGTGGTTCCGGCTTTTTTGAAATGGCCGGCCATGGGTGCGCTGGTATGTTTTTCGGTTTTGTCGTCGAATCCGAGTTGCACGGCTGAATAGCCATCTTTTTCTACGGTTTTGATCTGGGTGACGACGCACGGTCCGGCCTCGATCACGGTGCAGGGTATGTTCTTACCTTCGGCACTGAATACGGAGGTCATTCCGATCTTTTTTCCAATTAGTCCTGACATTGTCTGTCTTTTTTGGGGTGGTTGCCGTGTATTTTGCTCTTTAGCGGAATGTCGTCGCTCCTGCTATGCGGGCTGTGGCCCTTACTGCTTCAAGCTGCATTCCCTCTGAGCCGCCCCGGGATCGGGGCCCGGGCATTGCCACCGGGTTTATTATTACTGGTTGCCGGCGGGGTGGCCGGCAGCGCCAATCTTCTAATTTGGCTTCCAAGGGTTTTCAGGTGCCGATTCGTACGGCTTTGGAATCCGGGCTGCGGGGCAGCCAATCCTTTTCCTGATTTTTGCCGACTCTTTCTTGATCCGAAAAAGTCCGGTTTCTTGCTCGCCTCGCTTCGCAATTTACAAAAGTCCGGCCCCTTGGGTGAGGGTTATGGTTTATGCAACCCTCTTGGTTTGGAGTTTGTCTTAATTAATAACGATTCGCTATTAATAAGGTGGCTCCCTTGTGAAGACTCGTCCGTCGCGGGACGGCCCTCGGTGTTGTTGCCTTTACTGTTTTCGCAACCGCCTCGAAAAGCGGCCTCTTCCTTTGGTAAAGCTCCTTGTTTTCCAAGGGTTTACGCTCCAGAAATTCAAAAAGGCGACTGCAAAGGTAACGCTTTTATGTTGATTTGCAACACGAAAGCGTAACTTTTTGCAATTTTTCTTTATAGTCTGACCCGGATGGCTGTGGCCGAATAGATGAAGGAGCGAGCCAAGTTTTAGACTGCCCTTGATCCGGATTATGCCGATTCAGGCATCCCGGCGGGGAAAAGGGTCTCCGACCCTCAGACTTTGATCTCGACTTCGACGCCGCTTGGCAGTTCGAGTTTCATCAGCGCGTCGATGGTTTTGGGCGTCGAACTGTAGATGTCGAGTACACGTTTGAAGGTCGAAAGCTGGAACTGCTCGCGTGATTTTTTGTTCACGAAGGTCGAGCGATTCACGGTAAAGATCTTTTTGTCGGTGGGCAGCGGGATGGGACCGCTGACAACGGCACCGGTGGTCTTTACGGTTTTCACGATCTTCTCGGCCGATTTGTCGACGAGGTTGTGGTCGTAGGATTTGAGTTTGATGCGTATTTTCTGGCTCATTCTATTGGTTGTTTATGGCCTGTGATTCTGTTTTGGTTTTGCCTTTGGTAAAGCGATTTTTTCTGCACGGTCGACAAGCAAGATTGTCGCCGGTTGAGTAGTTTTGGCTGTGCGGTCGCGAACATGTTCGCGCCGATTGTGCCGTTTTCTTCTATGTTCAACTCGCGCAAAGCGCGAGCGTGAACATAAAGTTGTTTGAGAGTATCGCGCTGTTTGACAAAAAGCGCCCAAAAACCTTTTGCAAGAACTGTGTTCTTGCCCGGTTATTCCTCTTCCTTCTTGGCGCGGCTGCCGTATTTCTCGATGATCTCTTTGCTGACGGCGGCGGGGACCTCTTCGAAGTGTGAGAACTCCATGGACGAGGTGGCACGGCCCGACGAGATGGTGCGGAGCACGGTCACGTAGCCGAACATTTCGCTGAGCGGAACCTTGGCTTTCACCACACGGGCAGTGCCTTTGGATTCCATACCGTTGATCTGTCCGCGGCGCTTGTTCAGGTCGCCGATGATGTCACCCATGCTCTCTTCGGGAGTCACGACTTCGACGGACATCACGGGTTCCTTGATCACGGGACGGGCTTTCATGGCTGCCTTGCGGAAGCCGTTGCGGCCTGCGATCTCGAACGAGAGGGCGTCGGAGTCGACGGGGTGGAACGAACCGTCCTTGAGCACGACCTTCATCGAGTCGATGGGGAAGCCGGCCTGGGGGCCGTTGGCCATGGCCGAGGCGAAGCCTTTTTGCACGGCGGGGATGTATTCCTTGGGGATGTTACCGCCCTTGACTTGGTCGATAAATTCGAGGCCTTGGTATTCTTTGTCTTCGCAGTAGGTGAGTTCGAAGATGATATCGGCGAACTTACCGCGGCCGCCGGTTTGCTTCTTGAACACTTCGCGGTGCTCGACGCTGCCGGTGAGGGCTTCTTTGTAGTTCACCTGGGGAGCTCCCTGATTGATCTCGACGCCGAATTCGCGTTTGAGGCGGTCGACGATGATTTCGAGGTGGAGTTCGCCCATGCCGCTGATCACGGTCTGGCCGCTGTCTTCGTCGGTCTTGACGGTGAAGGTGGGGTCTTCCTCGGCGAGCTTACCCAGGCCCACGCCCAACTTGTCGAGGTCTTTCTGGGTCTTGGGCTCGACAGCAAGGCCGATCACGGGCTCGGGGAAGGTCATCGATTCGAGGACGATGGGGGCGTTTTCGGCGCAGAGGGTATCCCCGGTGCGGATTTCCTTGAAGCCCACGACGGCGGCGATGTCGCCGGCGCCTACGAATTCGATGGGGTTCTGTTTGTTGGCGTGCATCTGGTAGATGCGGCTGATGCGTTCTTTCTTGCCGCTGCGGCTGTTGAACACGTACGAGCCGGCATCGAGTTTACCGGAATAGACGCGGATGAAGGCCAGACGGCCGACAAAAGGATCGGTAGCGATCTTGAAGGCGAGCGCACAGAAGGGTTCTGCTTCGTCGGGCTTGCGGCTGAATTCCTTTTCGGGGTCGCGTGGGTCGGTGCCGGTCACGGCGCCGATGTCCATCGGCGAGGGCAGGTAGGCGATCACGCTGTCGAGCAGGAGCTGCACGCCTTTGTTCTTGAACGACGAACCGCAGAGCATGGGGATCACGCTCATGTTGATGGTCGAGGTACGCAGGGCGGCGATGATTTCGTCGGGGGTGATGCTGTCGGGATCGTCGAAGAATTTTTCCATCAGAGCTTCGTCGGAAGCGGCCACTTCTTCGATGAGCTTGGCACGCCATTCGGCGGCTTCGGCTTTCATGTTGTCCGGAATCTCAACGAGGTTGAAGTTGTCGCGGACGGTCTTATCGTCGAAGTATTTGATGGCGCGGTTGTAGACGAGGTCGATCAGGCCTTCGAATTTCTCTTCGGAGCCGATGGGGAGCACCACGGGCACGGCGTTGGCGCCGAGGCGTTCTTTGATCTGGGCACACACACCGAGGAAATCGGCGCCGGTGCGGTCCATTTTGTTGACGTATCCGATACGGGGCACCTGGTATTTGTCGGCCTGGCGCCACACGGTTTCGGACTGGGGCTCGACGCCGCCCACGGCGCAGAAGGTGGCGACGGCGCCGTCGAGTACGCGGAGCGAGCGCTCCACTTCGACAGTAAAGTCCACGTGGCCGGGGGTGTCGATGATGTTGATCTGGAAAGTGTTGTCCTTGTAGTTCCAGAAGGTGGTGGTCGCCGCCGAGGTGATGGTGATGCCGCGCTCCTGTTCCTGGGCCATCCAGTCCATGGTGGCGCTTCCTTCGTGGGTCTCGCCGATCTTGTGCGTTTTGCCGGTGTAGAAGAGGATGCGTTCGGAGGTGGTGGTCTTACCGGCATCGATGTGCGCCATGATGCCGATATTACGCGTGAATTTTAAGTCTCTTGCCATATAGTATGGGGGATTTTGGTTTTTCTGTCCGATGTGGTGCGTTATACTCGTCGGTCGCGCAGTCACATATGATTATATGCTCCTTTGCGCCCTCCTCACAAGCCTTCCCTATCGGCCCGAAAATTCCAAAATCATTTCTTTATTTTTCTTCAGTGTTTGTTATCTGTCTTTCTCCGGATTTTCGAATTTTTAGTTCGATAGAGAAGGAGCGCGAGTCCGGCCCGAGGGAGCATATTTGAATATGTGACCGAGGCAACGGACGAAGCGCGACGAACTATATCGGACTAAAAAACGAAAATTAGAAGCGGAAGTAAGCGAAGGCCTTGTTAGCCTCGGCCATGCGGTGCATCTCTTCCTTGCGTTTGAAGGCGCCGCCCTCTTCGTTGTAGGCCGCCTGGATCTCGCCGGCGAGCTTTTCGGCCATCGAGCGGCCGGGACGTTTCTTTGAGAAGGCGAGCATGTTGCGCATGCTGATCGCCACCTTACGCTCGGGACGCACTTCCATGGGGACCTGGAAGGTAGCGCCGCCGACACGACGGGATTTCACTTCGACCTGGGGGGTGAGGTTTTCGAGGGCCTTTTTCCAGATCTCCAGCGGAGCCTTGTCGGTGTCCTTCATCTTCTCGCCTACGATTTCCATGGCATCATAGAAAATTCCGTAGGCAATACTCTTCTTGCCGTCCAGCATCAGGCTGTTCACGAAACGAGTCACGAGAACGTCGCCGAATTTGGGATCGGGAAGTAGAATTCGCTTTTGGGGCTTTGTTTTTCTCATTGTTATTTGTTGGTTGTGTGTTGCTTTTTCACGTTGGGACGGGTGTACTATATCTTTGGCATATCCCGTTCCGGGTTTTTGGAACTTTTAGACCGATAGAGAAGGAACACGAGGATTTCGAACCGCAGCGTACTTAACGTACGTGAGGATTCGAAACCGGAGTGCGACGCAGTATATCGGTCTAAAAAGCCGAAAAACTATTTTTTGGCTTTAGGCTTCTTCGTGCCGTACTTGCTACGGCGCTGGTTGCGGCCGTCGACACCGGCGGCATCGAGGGTGCCGCGCACCAGGTGGTAGCGCACGCCGGGAAGGTCTTTCACACGGCCGCCGCGCACGAGCACAATGGAGTGTTCCTGAAGGTTGTGGCCTTCGCCGGGGATATAGGCATTCACCTCTTTAGTGTTGGTCAGGCGCACGCGGGCCACCTTACGCATGGCCGAATTCGGCTTCTTGGGGGTGGTGGTGTACACACGCACACACACGCCGCGGCGTTGCGGGCATGATTCGAGCGCGGGCGATTTGCTCTTGTACTGAACGGCGGTACGGCCTTTGCGAACTAATTGTTGGATGGTTGGCATTTCCTTATATATATGGTATGTTTTCTGTTTTGCTCCGCTCTCCTGCCGAACCTCCGGCCCCTCGGGACAGGACACAGTGCGGGAAAAAACGGACTGCAAAGATAGATACAATTTTATCATTAACAACACATTGATCGAAAATTGTTAACACTTCTTTCACAAAAGAGTTGCGGTTCCGGAAAATATCACTACATTTGCAGCCCAATAACCTGTTTGGAGAACTATGTACCGACACCGCGGGGCGTGTCCGGGCTACGGCCGGGAACGCAACAAGAACGCCGCGGGCAGTGCAGCAAAACGGTCCTCCGGACGCTAATTAAAACCACGAGCAACTTATGTATGCTATCGTAGAAATTGCAGGTCAACAATTCAAAGTTGAAAAAGGCCGTAAGCTCTATGTTCACCGTCTGGCCAACCCCGAGGGTTCGGCCGTGAGCTTCGACAACGTCCTGCTGATCGACAACGACGGAAAGGTAGAAGTAGGCGCGCCTTCGATTAAAGACGCCTCGGTCGAAGCCAAAGTGATCAAACACCTCAAGGACGACAAAGTCCTCGTCTTCAAGAAACGCCGCCGCAAAGGCTACCAGAAGATGAACGGCCACCGCCAGTACCTGAGCCAGATCGAGATCACCGGTATCGGCGCCAAGAGTTCGGCCCCCAAAGCCGCTCCCGCCCCCAAGCCCGCTGAGCCCAAAGCCGAAGCAGCTCCCGCAGCCGCCCCGAAGGCAGAGAAGCCCGCAGCCCCTAAAGCCGCCGCTCCCAAGGCTGAGGCCAAACCCGCAGCCGCTAAGAAACCGGCCGCCAAAAAAGAAGAGTAGTACCCATCCCTTGGGACCCTCCCCGCTCCCCGAGGAGACGGGATGTAAATTTAATTAAGCAATTCCCTTTCGGGAGTTTTAAGCTGAAAGAGAAGGCGGGCAAGGATTTCAAACCGCAGCGTACTTTACGTACGTGAAGATTTGGGAAATCGAAATAATAAAGAACAATTCGCAGCGCCCTTTCGGGAATTTAACCCAATAGGGAAGGCTTGCGAGGATTTCGAACCGCAGCGCACTTGACGTGCGTGAGGACGCGAAACCCGAGTATAACGAACCCTATTGGGTTAAAAACCGAAAGGAAACCATGGCACACAAAAAAGGCGTCGGTAGCTCCAAGAACGGACGCGAATCAGAAAGCAAACGCCTCGGCGTGAAACTCTTCGGAGGACAAGTCGCCAAAGCAGGTAACATCATCATCCGCCAACGCGGAACCACACACAACCCCGGCGAAAACGTCGGCATGGGCAAAGACCACACGCTCTTCGCCCTGGTCGACGGTACCGTATGCTTCAAAAAGAAAGCAGACGGCAAATCGTTCGTCAGCGTGACCCCCTCGGCCGAGTAAACAACAGGTATTGCGCTCGCCGCGCTGGCGTTAAGTCCACTTTGTGGCTTTTCCCTCCGCGCACCTCGGCCATTCGAGCAAGCTTGATGGCGTTCGGTCGCAGCGTCGGTTCTTAAAGAAAAGAACCAAAAGAATTTTTCGGAAACTTCGTTTCCCATTCTGCATCGTGCGGCCCGAAATGCTACGCATTTCATTCCGATAATTAAAGGGATTTTGATCTCGAAAGTGAACTTTCGAGATCAAAATCCCTTTAATTATTCGGAAAGCGCGAAGTGCTTGGGACTGCACGCAAAAAGGGAGGATGCGAAGCATCCGGAAAAGTTTTTTCCGCCGCTTTTTTACAAAAAAGCGGCAACACCCTCCGAATTCATTATCTTTGAAGTTCTGAAATAAAATACCGAACCGATATGTTGACGATAAAGCAACTGCGCGAGGAGCGCGAGGAGACCATCAAGCGATTAGCCAAGAAAGGCGTCGATGCTGCGCCCGTGATCGACAAGATCGCCGCGCTCGACGACCAGCGCAAAGCCGCCAAACACACCCTCGACACCAACCTCGCCGAGCAGAACGCCCTGGCCAAAGAGATCGGCGCCATGTTCAAGAGCGGCAACGCCTCCGGGGCCGAAGTCCTGAAAGCCAAAGTCGCCGAGCTGAAAGCCGACTCCGCCCGCCTCGAAGCCGAACACGACCAAGCCGTACAGGAGATGGACGCGCTGATCGTGACCCTGCCCAACCGCGCCGCCGACATCGTGCCTGAAGGCCGTACCCCCGACGAGAACGTGGTCGTCCGCGAAGGCGGCACCGTGCCCGAGCTCAGCGAAGGCGCCGTGCCCCACTGGGACCTCTGTGCCCGGTACGACATCATCGACTTCGAGCTCGGCAACAAGCTCACCGGCGCCGGATTTCCCGTCTACAAAGGGCAAGGCGCCCGGCTGGAGCGCGCCCTGATCAACTTCTTCCTCGACATCAACACCGCCGCGGGCTACACCGAGATCATGCCCCCGATCATGGTGAACGAAGCCTCGGGTTTCGGCACCGGGCAGCTCCCCGACAAAGAGGGGCAGATGTATCATGCCCCCTTAGACGGTTTTTACATGATTCCCACGGCCGAGGTGCCCGTGACCAACATCTTCCGCGACGTGATCGTCGACGCGGCGGAACTCCCCGTCAAACTGACCGCCTACACCCCCTGCTTCCGCCGCGAAGCCGGGTCGTACGGCAAAGACGTGCGGGGGCTCAACCGCCTGCACCAATTCGACAAGGTCGAGATCGTACAGGTCGCCGACCCCGCCGCCTCGTACAACGCTTTGGATGAAATGGTGGCCCATGTCGAGGGCATCGTCAAAAAGCTCGAACTCCCCTACCGCATCCTGCGCCTGTGCGGTGGCGACATGAGTTTCACCTCGGCGCTGACCTACGACTTCGAAGTGTGGTCGGCCGCCCAGGGCCGCTGGCTCGAAGTGTCGTCGGTGTCGAACTTCGAATCGTTCCAGGCCAACCGCCTGAAGCTGCGCTACCGCCCCGCCGGCGGCGGCAAACCCGAGATCGCCCACACCCTCAACGGCAGTTCGCTGGCGCTTCCGCGCATCGTGGCCGCCCTGCTGGAGAACAACCAATCGCCCGAAGGCATCTGGATCCCCGAGGCCCTGCGCCCCTACACCGGTTTCGACGTGATCCGGTAGGCACGGAGAAACCCGCGCACGGTTTCCGCTATACACGAAAGAACTCCGCGCCCTCCATGCGCAAAAGCCATTCCTGCACTCCTTGCTTGCTACCGCCATATGCAAAACGAGCATGGCGGCTTCGCGGGAAAAGAAGAACGTTGCGCGGAGGTCAATAACAAAGCCGGAATCACAAACAAACAGGCCGCTCTTCGGGAGCGGCCTGTTTTGGTTAGAAACCACAGGGAATTAATAAACCGACAGTTGCCCGTTCTTCGGGTAGCGTACCGTATAGCGCACTGTGAGTTTGCGCTCTTCGCCGGGCCGCAGGGGGAGTTCCCAGGTGAGTATGCCGGTTTTGGCGTCGGCCACAGCGCCCGAAATGTCTAGGAGCTGCACCTCGATGTCGCCGCTCGAACTCAGCGGGTAATTTTCCTTCACCTCGACAGTAGCAGCAAAGCTCTTGTTGTTCTTCACGGTGATCTGGAAGTTGAAGGTTTGCTCCATCTTCTGGCCCGAGGCCTTTTCGGTGTACTCGCCGATGCGTTCGCGCTTGACGATGATCGACGGATCGACGCCCAGCGGAATCGAAAGCGTGTCGCCCACCTGTGCCACCGACAGGTAGGACTGCGCCAGCATTTGGCCGTTGAACAGCACGTTCATGCGGCCGTTGGTGAGGTTGAGCTTCTGCCAGTCGGGGATACGGGCCACCAGCATCACGTCGCCGTTGATGCGCGGTGCCACCTGGTAGGTGTAGAGGGCGGTGATGTTCTCGCTCTTGACGGGGATGGTGACCGACGAGCGTTTCGAGTCGGCGATGTTCACGGGCTGGATCAGTTCGTAGTTGATCTCGACGTCGGTGACGTTCACCCGGTTGTTGAGTACGGCAGGAGTCTCCTCGGAGTCTGCGTAAGTTCTTCCGAATTTAGCAGCGTCAACCGCCGTCATCTCGGCAGCCGCGTAGCTTTTGCGCGAAAGGGACTTGTCCCTCGGCTCGTCCTGGTACCAGCGCGCATACTGGGTATTGAGCACCGGAAGGGTCAAAGATAATGACGGCTGGTTGAGGCTCAGCTGGGTCTTCACGCCGTTCCAGTTGCTGCCCGTCCACTGACCGACGTTGGCCAGGTATTCGAGCTGGGCGCCGTTCTTGGCCTGGTCGAACTTGAAGAAATAGACGGGGTTCCACGAGGCGGCCGACGTGTAGTACGACAGCTCGAAGCGCACGTGCTGGGCCCGCGGGTTCTCGACGTGGATCAGGATTCGCGAGGTGTTGTTCACGCTGAGCTGGCCGATCTTGGTATTAAGGTCGTCAGTCTCTTGCTTATAACGCGCCATCTCTTGCCCCAACTTAAACCTGTCACCGTAGTAGCGGGTCATTTCGGTGTCGATGTAGGCCGACACCGAGCGCAGGGTTTCGACCGAGAGGTTCGCGTTATCGCCCTTGACCGAGTAATTGCTTTTCAGGAATTCGGTCTTTTGCAAAATAATCTCTAGCTTATTGTTAGCAGTTACCCAGAGTGACTGCACGGAGTCGCGCGAAGCGGTCAGGCGCTTGTATTCGGCAAGCTCCTGCACGCTGCGGGGACGTTCGACCTCGGACACCGAGTAGGCTACCTGCGGGGTGATCTTCACTTGCAGGGTATTTTCCTGCAGGTATTGCACGCCGTCGATCACGAAGGTCTGCGGGCCCGCGGCCACGTCGCCCTGGGCGGTGGCGTTGACGTAGGCCCCCTGCGAATAGACCTTTACCTGTTCGACTCTGGGGGTGAGGGTTTTCTGCACGGCGGTTTGTGCCGCGGCAGGGACTGTGATGGCACTGCAAAGCACGAGCGCCGCAAGAGTTCTCTTCATCATAAGTTTGGTTTTTTGTTTTCGAGGCCCCGCGGCGCATACCTCGGTTGCAGTTGCCAAACCGAACGCCGGATAGCGGCCGGTGCGGGGTCATAATCTGAAGCGGGAATACGCCACGGATGGCTTTATTGGACAAATGTAGTGAAATTTACACACCCCCGGTCTCCGCGGCATTCCGGGAAAGCCGCTTTATAACTATTTGTTGTTAGCCTGTTGTAGTGACATGCGTGGTGTTAAAACACTCATTTGTAGGTATTCCGGGGCGGGGCTGCGCTCGATACCTTTGCAGGTAATAATCATTAAACCAAAACGTGTTATGAAAACAATCGGTATATTTTACGGATCGACCTCGGGCAACACCCAGGCGGCGGCCGAGCTGATCGCTTCGAAACTGGGTGTCACCGCCGGCGACCTGTATGACGTAGGCCGTGCCTCGGGCGCCGACCTGCAAAAGTACGACGTACTGCTTTTCGGCTCCTCGACTTGGGGGCTGGGTGACCTGCAGGACGACTGGGAAGGGTTCATCGCCAAGCTGGGTGACCTCTCGGGACGGCAGGTGGCGGTATTCGGCACCGGCGACTCGGTCTCCTACTCCGACAGCTTTTGCAGCGCCATCGGCACCATCGCCCGGGCAGCCGAAAAAGCAGGGGCCCGGCTCGCCGGCACCGGGGTTCCGGCAGCCGACTATAGTTTCGACGACTCCGAGGCTTTCGAGGGCGGTTCGTTCCTTGGCCTTCCGCTCGACTACGACAACGAGGACAACAAGTCCGATCAACGTATTTCGCAATGGATCGACAGGCTGCGCACCGAGTGCGGCCTGTGATCGGGTACGGAAAGAAGTAGCGGATATGGATCAGATGAAAGTGTTCGTCCACCAGATCTACGAGTGCCGCAAAGGCGTGCGCAGCATGGCGCTCTGCACGCTACCGGCCGATTGCCGCGAACAGGCGGTGCGCAAGCTGGAGTCGAGCGGTATCGCGTGGTTTATCAATTGTGTGAACAGCCGGAAGATCAACATTTTTTTCGGCGAGCAGGTCTGCGTGGAAGTGGTGAAGCGTTTCTGCAATAAGCCGTTGAATGAGCTTTCGCCCGAAGAGGATTTCATGCTCGGGGCGATCCTGGGCTACGGTATTTGTGAGCAGTGCCGCCGGTATAGCCGTATCCTCGGGGCTTCGGCATAACCATCCTGGAAATATAAACCCCTGACTTCGAGGGGGAGGTATGTACCGGGGTCGCGTGAGGCGACCCCGCGCCGCCACCCCAAACGGCAAACTGTAACACTCGCCCGAGGTCCGTCGTTTACGCCCGCCGTCGAAGGCGGACCGAAGGGGTATTATAAATATACACTTAACGCCCGTCGTGGCGGCGCGCTGTCTTTTCCCGGAGATGGTCGTGCCGGTTACGGCGGGCGCGTTTTGTATCTGCCCCTGCCGCGGGCGTCTGAAGCGGTTGCATGGGTCTACACTCCGGGTACGCCCGGATTTGTGCCGGGGGCGGACGCCATGCGGAAAACAGTTCTTTCCATCGCTCGGACAGGACCGGAAAACAGGGGGTGCTACAAAGAGGCGATGACGTCCGGGATGGGCGTATATGCAAAGTCCGTGGCGCGGCAGAGGGGCGCGCCGTCGTAGAGGGTGTTCTGCCCGGATACCGACCGGATGCCGGGCGCGAATCGCGCGGCCAGCCGCACGAGCCGGGGTGCCACACGGATACGGGGTGGTTTTTTGCCGGCAGCCTCGGTCAACATTCCCAACAAGGCACGGAAGGCCAGGTTCTCGGCCGACACGATGTAGCGCCGCCCCCACGAGGCTGGCCGTGCGGCCAGCAGAACCATGGCACGGGCCACGTCCGGAGCCCCGACGAAGCCGGTCTGCCCTTCGACCCAAAGCGGGAAGCCATACCGCCCGATGAAACCGATCAACGCGTTGATGCCGTTGTTTTCGCCCTTCGGGGCGAGGCGGTCGCCGATCACCACCGAAGGGTTGACCACCACGACCGGAAGCCCCAGGGCGGCAAAGCGCCACACTTCGTTCTCGGAAAGGAATTTACTCCGGGCATAAGCGCTGGCGCCCGCGATATGGGTAAAGGGGGTCGCTTCGGTAATGAGGGCGGGAGGCGCTTCGGTGCCGAGTGCGGCAATGGAGCTGACGTGTACGAACAACGGCCGGGACGGGGCACCCGGTTTGTCGGCGGGATTTCCGGAGGATTCGCAAGCGGGAGGTGTTTCGCCGGACGAAAGAACCGCCTCGTTCACGCCGGGTTCTAACGCCGGGCATCCACGGGGGAATATTTCCGAAGCCGGAGCGTTGGCGGACTCGCCGGTAGCCGGAATCTCCCGGGCGGCCGCTACAGGTGCCGATGGAGCGGAGCGGGCCCCAAGGGCGGCGGTCAGCAGGTTGTGGGTGATGCGGACGTTGCCGCGCACCATCTCTTCGCTCCCGGTGCCGGGACCGATGAACGATACCTGGGCAGCGCAATGGAAAATGATGTCGGCGCCCCGCACGAAACGGCGGCAGTCCCCGATGTCGTCGAGTTCGCCGTATTCGACCGCAACCCGCCCTTCGGCGGTCAGGCCGGCAAGGGGCGGAAGACCCTGCCTTCCGAGGATATAATCAAGCTTGGCGAGCGACCTTTCGGAACGGGCGATAATGCGCACGGCGTAACCGCCGCCGCGCAGCAGTTCGGCGACCAGGTGGCTACCCACAAGACCCGTGGCACCGCTAATGACTGCTTTTTTCATCGCGTTGGCGGAGTATGCGTTCGATGTCGGCTTCAAGGAGTTTGTAAAGATGACACCCGTGGTAGCCGGTATTGGTAGACAGCAATTCGGTGTAGTCCGACAAGGAGTTGTTGTAGTAGCTGAGCTCGTTGCTTTGGGTCATGCCGCGCTGCGAACCGCTCATGATTTTGTCGATGCATATCTTGCGCAGGGCGCTGCACACGGTGGCCACGATTACCGAGACCACGTTGTCCATCAGGGCATGCCCCTGCATATAGAGGTGGGTCTGCTCGGGTTTGATGCCTTTGGCCAGGAGTTCGGCGCGCTGCTTTTCGATCTCGGGAATCCAGCGTTTGTTTTTCGACGAGAGTATTTTGAGCCGTTTATCGACCTGCCGCCTGAGCCAGGCAAGGGTCTCTTCGCCACCCTCGTCGAGATTGAGGTAATTGAGCCTCACGGTGTTGCGGAAGTCGGTCAGGGTGAAGAAACTCGGGCGGTCGACGCGCGCGGCGTAGGCGTACCACACAAAGACGGGGAAAACGATCCGCGAATAGTCGGCCATGAAGCCCTCGAAGTCGAAGATGCGCGCGTCGCATTTGGTGGCGCGGGTACAGACCGAGTGCAATGAGGGGGGATAGCAGAGGTAGTTCTCGATCGCGTAGGCGTAGGTCTGGAGTACCCACGGGCTGTCGCGCATGGTACGCGATACGCTGCTCTGGTCGGGGAAGATGTGGTCGAAGTCGGAATCGACGCAAAGCAGCAGGCGGGGCCCTGCCTGCGGGGCGAAGCCAAGCACGACTTTTTTGCCTTTGGCGAAGTCGTTGCGGACGGGGGTGGTGATCTCGAAACGGTGCGCGGGGGATTCGTACAGGTCGAAGATGTTGCGCCAGAAGGGGATGTCGTCGTAGCCCTCGACGTAGACGACGACGCGGTTGCGCTCGGCAGCCACGGCCATTGCGGCGGCGGCTTCGAGGTAGTCGGAGGTTATGTTCTCTACGAGCCTGCGGGACATCGGGAATGTTTGCGGTCTGGTTCCGTCGCCTCCGGTCCCTCTCGGGGCCCTCCTGAGTATCCGAACCGCGGAGAGTATCATGCCTCATCCGGACGGTATGGCTTTGGGCGGGGCTGTCCGGCAGCGGCGGATGCGAAGCTATTGGATGACTATGTTTTCTTCGGGCAGGGGCGGTACTGCGGCTCTGACGGCGGGATCCTGGGCTGAGCCGATGGGTGCGGGGCGCGCAGCAGGTTTTACGGGCGCAGGTTCTTCGCGGTGGGTGGCAGCAGGCGAGAACCCGGACGAGGGAGCCCGGCCGCGGGTAACGGCAGGGGGGGGCGGCGCGGAAACGGGAGCGGTTTCCTGCGGATCGGAAGTTATGCTGTCGGAGGGCTGCGTGGGGTTGTCGTCAACTTCGACCTGTCCCGAGGTGTTGTAGAAGCGCCATTCGGTGAACTCCTGGTTGGCGTCGAAGTTCCAGCCGATGTGTACGCTGCCGCCGTCGACCACTTTGGCGACGGTGTCGTTGTAAATGCGGCCGCTTTTCTGGTTCCAGTACATGCGCTCGGTGTAAACGACGCGGTCGCGCTTGTAGCTCTTGATGACGACGTGGCCACGGGCGGTCCACAGTTCGGTGACTTCGTTGTAGTGGGCGTAGTCGGCAATGATGTCGCTGTCGATCTGCAGCAGCGAGTCGAAGGTTTCTACTTTGATCCCTTGCCGGAATTCGGTGAACGGTTCTGTGGCTTCTTCGTAGCGTTCGGCCAGGGGGGTTTCCATGCGGTAGCGCCGCTGGCCGTTCATGGAGTTAATCACCGTGAGGTTGTGGCTCACCAGCGTGGGGGTGGTTTCGGGGTCTGCCATGGCGGGAGGGGGATCCTTCGGCGTACACCCAAAAACGACGGCAGCACTGGCGAGGGCCAGTGCTACCATCAGAGGTTTATGTACTATGCGGTTGTGCATTGTTTGAGGTCGTCATTGCGAGGAGCCGGAGGCGACAAAGCAATCCTTTCGTTCATTGAGAGGGGAGATTGCTTCGTCGCCAAGCTCCTCGCAATGACGATACATGAGTTACGAGGGCCTGTTTAGCGTTCGCGGACGACGGTACGGCCGCTGATCCAGCCGCAGCTTACGGTGTAGGCTTGCCCGGGCTGCAGGTTGCGCATGAACGTCTCCTGGGTTTTCGGGAAGTTGCTTGCGTAGGAGCCGATCATGCGGTTGATGCGTTCCACCTGAGCGGCATCGTCGGCAAAGTATTTGCGGGCCTGTTGCAGGTTGTCGACCACGAGCCAGTAGACGGTCTGTTGGTCGAAGTCGCCGCAGGCGCTTCCGCTGCCTTTGGCATAGGCGTCGGCCAGGAAAAGGTAGGCGTAGCCGTTGCCGGGTTCGAGGCTCAGCACTTGCTGTGCGGCGCTGGCGGCACCGCGGTAGTCGCCGGACGAAAGGCTGATGCCGGCGCTACGGACCAGCAGGTTGGCCTTGACCACGGGATCGCTCTGGCCTTCGAGGGCGGTACGCAGGAAGCGCTGGGCGCGTGCGTAGTCGTGTTTCTGCTCGAAGATGGCGGCGAGCTGGAGGGCCACCTCGGGCTTGGGATTGTGCTGATAGTATTTTTCAAGTATGGTCGCGTAAAAGTCGTTGTCGCAATTGGCGCGCTGAAAGAGGGCCAGGATACTCTCGACGAGCTCGGGATTGTTGGGGTCGGCTTCGTACTGCGGGCGGTAGATTTTTTCGATGGTTTCGCAGTTGGCGGCGCCGCTGTTGGCGAACAGGATCTCGATCGCCCCTTTGGCTTCGTTGACTTCGCCGCTGACGGGCAGTTCGCCGAGCAGAGTGTTCATGTTACCGTAGATGTCAAGCAGCTCCTCGGTGGTGATGTCGTCAAGCTTGAAGGCTTCGACGGCGGAGTTAAAGTAAAGTACCGTAAGGTCGGGGTCGAGGTGGTGCGATCCCGAGGCCAGGGCTTTTTTAACGATCTCGAAAAATTTCTCGCGTTCCGCAGGGGCGAGCTTAATGAAGTCGGTGGCTTTGGCGGCCAGGATATAGGCTTCGCCGCGCTGGGGGTGGTCGCCGAAGGCTTCGATGCGTTTGTCGTACATCCACATCAGGCTGTCGGCGTAGAGCAGGCGCTCTTCTTTGGATTTGGCGCGCTGTGCCTTGTTCCAGTATATCTCGCGGCCGCGGACATAGATGTTCATGCTGGCTTTGGGGGCGGTGTTGATCAGGCGCACTACGTAGACCGAGGCTTCGTCCCAGGCTTTGTTGTCGTAGGCATCTTTGAGCATCATCAGCAGGCGGGCGGTCTGTTCGCGGTCTTCGACGGTGGCTCCGTAGTTAGGGTCTTCGCGGTAGTCCTGGGCGCGTACGGCCGACATTCCGAAGAGTGCGAGGGCGGCGACCAGGCTGAAAATTTTGGCTTTCATCGTTGTGGGGAAATTTGTGGTGTTGCGTAAATATCCTCCCGGAGTGCCGGCAAGGATAAAATCCGGGTTGGTTAGGCTTTTGCGGGAGGGGGGGAGCGGTGGTTCCCTCCGGTATCTGTTGTTTCCGGCCCCCCTGCGGGAGGCGGCGTTTGTGTGTTAGACGTTGGCGGCGGGCGGCGGTTTAATAAGGCGCCGGAGCAGGCGGGGGCGTTCACAACATAGGGGCCGCCCCTGCATTGGGCGGGGATTACCGGTATTTCTGTTTCACGAACCAGCCGTCGCCGTAGAGGCTGAGCGATAGGAAGAGGCGGAAGTAACGCTCCTTGACCTGTTGGTTGGCCGGGGTTCCGCGTTCGCCGTATTCGAGGCCGACGCCCACCCGGGAGTAGGTGCCTTTTTTGAGCCCGAAATCGACGCCCAGCGATACGGCCATGTCGTTCATGGTGTAGTTGTCTTTGCGCAGGTAGCTGGTGCCGTAGCGGAGCCCGGCTTTGTAGGTCCAGCGGGCCAGGGCGTTGCGGGTCGAGAAGCGGTTGGGGGTGTAGTTGGCCCCGAGCTTGAATTGTTGCTGCGCCCCGAGGGTCAGGGCCTGGTCGGCGGGTATCTCGAAAGCGCCCGACCAATCCTGGCGCTCGTAGTCGAAACCGACGCCGAACCGCGAGGTCTGGTAGTAGACGCCGGCAGCCATTTTGGCGGGGACGGCGAAGTCCCGGCGGTAGACGTTGTAGGCGACGGTATCGGCAGCAGAGCCGCCGATGCTGAGCGAGAGATCGGTATGTTTGATCGAGGTATTTACTTTCGGCTGGTAGGTGGCCCCTAAAGTGAGGGCTTTGGTTTCGGCCAGTTTGACGGTATACTGTGCACCGAATTCACCCAGCACTTTGCTGACGTTGAGGGTTTCGCTGTTCGAGGCAGCCCGGTAGCTGTCGTTCGATATGAAGGGATAGATGATCGTGTTGTACTGCCGCTCGATGTTGCCGAACCAGTAGATCAGGTTGGCGCCGAGCGAGAGGTTGGGGGTGATTTTGACGCCCAGGCTCATGGCGATCTGAGTGACGCCACCATCGCCGGAGTATTCGTATACGGCGCGCCCGATGTCGGAAATGACGTCGCTGTCATCGTCGATAATGCGGCTTGTGTAGCCCACGGAACTCACGGGGGTCATCGAGAACCCGAGCCCCACGCCTTTGGCCAGGGGGAAGGCGATGCCCAGGTCGTGCATGTTGAAGCTGTTGAAGCTGGTCGAGGTGTACTGGGTCTTGGAGTAGATGTTCTGCCCTTCGGCGCCGATGTTAAACAGGGCGGATTGCTGGGGCATGGCGCTCATCGAAGCGGGGTTCAGGTAGTTGAAGTTGAAGGGGTTGCGGTAACCGACACCGATGCCGCCCATGGCACGGTTAAACGAACTGCCGCCGACGGCGCCGTCGCCGAGGCCGTAGATGGTGTAGGGCGAGAAAGTGGTCGTGTTGCCCTGCGCGGCGGCGGGCACCGGTGCGAGCAGGACGGCCGCCGCGAGCGCTCCGGCCATTATGCAGAGGGTGGCGCGGCGGAATGGGTATGTGTAGTTGGGTTGGGACATGCTGTTTTGTTCCGTCCCGCGCGCAGGCGGGAACTGTTTGGTCGGGCGACGAGACGGGGCCGAAGGCGCTTATTACGGTTCTCCGGGGCCCGGGGGCTTGTGTCCCGGATGATTCTGGGAAAGCGTTCCGTTCGGGGATTACGGGGTTGCATTACCGTCCAATATGCGGTCGAGGCCGCGGATCACGAGGTCGCCGGCTGCAAATATCGTATTTTTTACTTTGTCGGCAAAGAGTTTGTGGTCACCGCCGGTAAAAAAGATGGATATTTCGCCGGTTTCTTCCCTGAACCGGCTGATATAGCCTTCGATTTCGCCGAGCATCCCGAACAGGACGCCGCTTTCGATGGCCTGTCGGGTGTTGTTTCCGGTGGGCTGCGGGTCGCCGTAGGGCGGCTCGACGAGCGGCAGGCGGTCGGTGAGCCGGTGGAGCGCCTCGAAGCGCATCCTCACGCCGGGCGAGATGTTCCCCCCCAGGAATTCGCCGCTGGCGCTTACGCGGTCGATCGTGAGCGCCGACCCGAAGTCGAACACAGCAATCTCACGGCCGGGGGCCAGACTCCAGGCCCCTACGGCGGCAGCCAGCCTGTCGGTACCGAGGGTGTGCGGCGTAGCGTACCTGACGGTCAGGGGAGTGGGCGTGGAACTGTTGAAAAACAATACCTTCCCAACCAATTGTTCCACGTAGGACGTCAAGGCCGGGTCGGGATGCCGGGTCGTGGAGAGGATCGCCGCGCCGATCGTACCGCCGGGGCGTTCGCGGAGGGCGGCGGCGACCACGCCATCGACGTCTGCCGGTGCCGGGCCGCTAAACACCTGGCTATACACGATATCGCCGCCGTGGGTCACGGCGACTTTGGCGAAGGTGTTGCCTATGTCGATGATCAGGTTCATGGATAGTAACAGTCGGGGCAGGCCAAAGATAGGAATTTTGCGGTTGGGATATCTATGTCGGCCGCGTATAAAGCGCGGCCCGCTTTCTCCGGTTTTGACGGTCGAGCGGCGCGCGATAAGCGCGCGTAGCAAGGCCAGGCGCCCGGCCCCAAGGGCTTTGCCCGTTGGGGACTGGGGCCGGACGCTTCTTTCTCTGTGAAGGGCACGTCGGCTAATCTCCCGCGTGGCCGCATGCTATTCCACCAGCCCTTCGAGCACGGCGCGCAGCGCGCCCGGCGTGGCCACATGTTCGACGGCGAGCGAGAGGCGGCCGCTGGCATTGTTCAGACGGAGGCGCCCGGCGTCGGCGCCCACGTGCCGCAGGATCGTGCCGAAACGCTCGCTCTTGTAGAACGGTGAATTGCTGTCGCCCACGAACCAGAGCACGGCCTTGCGTCCCTTGAGCACAATGCGTTCGATGCCGCACGCGGCGGCCACCTGCCGCAGCCGCACCACTTCGAACAGTTCAGCGGCCTCGGGGGGCGGTTCGCCAAAACGGTCGCGCAAGGCAGCGATGAATTTGTCGAGGTTTTCGGGCGAAGTGATGCCGTCGATTTCGCGGTAAAGGCGCAGCTTCTCGGACGTGCTGGGCACATAGTCGTCGGGCAGGCGCGCCGGGGTGTCGCTCTCGACCACGCAGTCGATGGCTGTCATCTCGGGTTCGAGGCCCTGTTCCTCGCGGAGCTCGGCCACTGCCTCGGCCATGATCTTCTGGTAGGTTTCGAAGCCGATGTCGGCCACGAAGCCGCTCTGCTCGGCCCCCAGGATGTTGCCCGCCCCGCGGATGTCCAAGTCCTGCATGGCGATATTGAGCCCCGAGCCCAGGTCGGAAAACTCCTCGATGGCGCGCAGGCGGCGGTGTCCCTCGTCGGTGATGCCCGCGCCGTCGGGCGGGATCAGCAGGTAGCAGTAGGCCTTGCGGTTGGTGCGCCCCACGCGGCCGCGCAACTGGTGCAGGTCAGACAGGCCGAACCGCTGGGCGTTGTTGATGATGATCGTGTTGGCATTCGGGATGTCGATGCCGGATTCGATAATGGTCGTGGCGATAAGAATGTCATACTCGCCGTAGATGAAATCCATCATCACGCGTTCGAGCTTTTCGGCGGGCATCTGGCCGTGGCCGATGGCGATGCGGGCCTCGGGCGCCAGCTTTTGGATGCGGGCGGCCATCGACTCGATGTTGTCGACCCGGTTGTGCAGGAAAAAGGCCTGCCCGCCCCGTTGGAGCTCGGCCTCTAAAGCCTCGCGGATCGTGTCTTCGTTGTAGACCAGCACGTGGGTCTCGACGGGCTGGCGGTTGGGCGGCGGGGTATTGATGATCGACAGGTCGCGCGCGCCCATCAGCGAGAACTGCAGCGTGCGCGGGATGGGGGTGGCCGTCAGGGTGAGCGTGTCGACGTTGGCCTTGAGCGATCGTAGGCGCTCCTTGTTGGCTACGCCGAACTTCTGCTCCTCGTCGATGATCAGCAGCCCGAGGTCGTGGAATTGCACGTTCTTGCCCAGCAGGCGGTGGGTGCCGATGATGATGTCGATCTTGCCTGCGTATAAATCCGCAAGAATTTCGGAGGCCTGCCTGGCGGTTTTTGCGCGCGAGAAATTCTCGATGCGCACCGGGAATTCACGGAGGCGCCGCGTGAAAGTGCGGTAGTGCTGCAACGAGAGGATGGTGGTAGGCACCAGCACAGCCACCTGCTTGCCGTCGGTGGCGGCCTTGAAGGCGGCGCGCACGGCGATCTCGGTCTTGCCGAAACCCACGTCGCCGCACACGAGCCTGTCCATGGGTACGGCAGCCTCCATGTCGGCCTTGACGGCGGCCGTGGCGCTCTGCTGGTCGGGGGTGTCCTCGTAGATAAACGACGCTTCGAGCTCCTGTTGCAGGTAGCTGTCGGGCGAATAGGCGAACCCGGGGGTGGCTTTGCGTTTGGCGTAAAGGGCGGTCAGCTCGCGGGCGATGTCCTTGACGCGGCTTTTGGCGGTATGCTTGAGTTTCTGCCAGGCGCCGCTGCCGAGCTTATGGACCTTGGGCTCGGGCGAGTCGGCGTCTTTATATTTGCTGATGCGGTGCAGCGAGTGGATGTTGACCATCAGCACGTCGCCGTCGCGGTAGACCAGCTTGACGAATTCGCGCACGAGGCCCTGCGGGTCGGTTTGCCGCACGAGGCCGCCGAAACGGCCTACGCCGTGGTCGATGTGCACCACGTAGTCGCCCATTTTCAAGGAGTTGAGTTCAGCGATGGTGAAGCTGCCCGCACGGTCGATCTCTTTCGGGACGGTATAGCGCTGAAACCTGTTGAAAATCTGGTGGTCGGTATAGAGGGCGATCCCGGCGCCCGGCAGTACGAAGCCGCCGTGCAGGGTGAGGGTCACGTGCCCGAGCGGGGCCTTGGCGGCGGACACCTCGGCGAGGATGTTCTCCAGCCGTTCCATCTGCGCATAATTCTCGGTTAAGACATAAGTCTTAATGCCGGCAGCCGCTTTCTCGGCGATGTCGTCGGCCAGCAATTGAAAATTTTTATTGAAAGCGGGCTGGGGGACGGCACCGAGGTCTATTTCATCGTCGGCGGGACGTTCGTTGACCGAGGTGCTGCCGAGGGTCACGTAGCGCCAGGCGGCGGTTTCGGCTGCGAAGGCGCGGCGACTGGTGACCTGGTTGTCGATCTCGCGCGGTTCTTTGAGTTCCTGCAATAACTTCGACCGCACATTGTCGATCTTGGCGAGGGCCTGCTCGGCATTGTATAACCAGAGGGTCACGGCCCCGGAGCCGATGTATTCGGCGAGGCTTACCCGCTGCTCGGCCAACACGGGGTTTTTAAGGTTGGGCACTATATCGACCTCGTCGCGGGTGTCGATCGAGAGTTGGGTGCCGATGTTGAAGATGCGGATCGATTCGACGGTGTCGCCGAAAAAGTCGAGGCGGTAGGGGTGGTTGTCGGCGAACGAGAAGATGTCGATGATGCCTCCCCGGCGCGAATATTGGCCGGGCTCACCCACGAAATCGGTTTTTTCGAACAGGTATTGTTGAAGAATCTCCTCGACAAAGTCCATGCCGACATCCTCGCCCTTGCGCAGCCGCAGGGTGTTGTCGGTGAGCCTGCCGGGGTCGACGACTTTCTCGGCAATGGCCTCGGAATAAGTGCAGATAATGGGTGTCGAGGCCGCCAGCCGGTTGGCCAGTACGGCCAACACGGCGGTGCGTTGCACGATGCCTGCGGCGTCTTCGCTCTGGGTCTGCACCGAACGCTTGAAGGCGGTCGGGAAGAAGAGAGCGGCATCCGGGCCGTAGAGGTTGATCAGGTCGTTGCACAGGTAAGCCGCGGCATCGCGATCTTCGCCCACGATGATATGCACATCGCCCGCGGCTCGCTGCGCAGCCTCGCCCGCCAGAAACGACAATAACGACCCGCCCGCTCCCCTGACTTTCAGGGTGCGGGTGGTCTCAAATTTTTCGATAAACTGCCCCATCGCCTCGCTCGAAGCGATGAGGCCCTTCAACTGTTCGACAGTCATATATTTCGATGCACGCGAGCCGCGTCGGTGCATGGTGATTTCTCGTCATTGCGAGGAACTTTGCGACAAAGCCCCCCCCCTTCATTGGTTAGGAAGATTGCTTCGCGGCCTACGGGGCCTTCTCGCAATGACGTCAAAAAGGCATGAAACCGCCCGCAGCGCGATCCCGTACGTTACTGGCCGAGAAGTTCGGCGAGTTTGGCTTCGAGATCGGCACCGCGCAGGTTGGTGGCGACGATGACGCCGTCATTACGAATCAGGAAATTCGAGGGGATGCTTTCGACGCCGTAGAGGCGTGCCGTTTCATTCTCGGCAACCCAGCGGTGAGTCTGGAGCGCAGAGACATTGGGCCACGTGAAGCCGTCGTCGCACATCGCCTTTTTCCAGGCGTCGGCCGCTTCGGGCTTATCGAGCGACACCCCGTAGATCTCGAACCCGAGGCCGTGGTACTTTTGATAGGCGGCCACCAGGTGCGGGCTTTCGCGGCGGCAGGGACCGCACCACGAAGCCCAAAAATCCAGCAGCACGTATTTATTATTACGCGCAAGCACGTCCGAGAGTTTTACGGACTGCCCGGTGGAGTCGGCCAACTCGATATCGATGTAGCGGCCGGAGCGTTTCATCAGCATAAAACGGGCGCGGTCGAGGTAGGCCGAGCTGACCGACGGGTCGATCGAGGCGATACCCGCTTCGAGCTTGTCGAGCGGCGTCCAGCCGGCGATCGAGGCCAGCAGAAGCGCCCCGGTCATGTTGTCGCGATTCAGGGCGATGTTCGCATAGGCCAACGAATCCAGTATTTCCCCCGGCGCTTTGTCGGTGCGTCTCGTTTCGGCGAGGGCCAGCATGTCACGGACGATCGCTTCCCACTTCAAGGTCAGGGGCGAGGTGCTGGTGACTTTCGGCAAGTCCGCGGCCGAAGTCGCGGGCACGGTACCTTCGATGGTCGTCTGCCCGTTGTCGAGCAAGAAGGAGGCGACGGGCCTTGTTTTCTGTATCGTTTCGAAGTTCGTTTTGTCGAGCGCCCGGGCGGGCATCAGGCAGGCGATGACCGGCTCGGCGACTTGGCCGCGAAACGTGAAAGCGCCCTCAGGCGACACCAGTGCCGAGTCGGAGGCTTCGGCCGGGAATTCGGTTTTTCCGCCGCGGGCGATGCCGAGGTAGATTGTGGTGTTTTCGAGCCCTTTGAGGGTACCCGTGACGGTGTATCCACCCGACACGGGGGCGGTTCGCGAGGTGACGGTTTTGGGGCTCGTGGGCTGTTGGGCGGCGGCTTCTGCGCAGAAGCCGGCAAGAAGCAGTACGGCTGCTGAGATTAGTAATTTTTGCATGGTTTGATGCGGGTTTGATTATGGGCGGCCGCGCTTTACGCGCGCCCGAATTTCTCTGAGCCTTGCGGCCGCTCTGCGAAATGGCTTTAGCATGTAGCAAGCGGCACGGCCACCCCAATTCGCTACGCAAACTGCGCGGGTGGGGTGGGCGCGAGTTTTTCCGAAAAAGGTTCACGCGCCGGCGGGGGCCGGGCGATCCTTATTTATTCGGCCTTAACGCCGGGCGTCGTGCCTTCCATACGCACCGTCATGAAAATCGCCTCGATCTGGCGGATGAAATTGCGTTTGCCGAGCCGCTGTTTGTCGGTGGGCGAGTAGACGTAGCCGTCGATGGCGATCATGCGGTTGTTTACCAGGTCGTAGGTGGTGTAATTGCGGAACGGGCCGCCCATGAAGTCGTTCTCGACGCGCCAGAAACCACTCACGAGGTTCCACTGGCGGCCGTAGGCGGTGAATATTTCCTGTTCGACGGGTACGGCGGTGCTGGTGGTCATGTAGCTGCCGTCGACCGGGCCGGGCACTTTGGCCACGGCGGCGTTACGGGCGGCGATAATGCTGACCGCCAAGTCGTTGTGCCAGAGGGTGGTGTCGGCCGGGTAGGTGTAGATGATGAACCCGATGCTCGAAAGGGCCATTTCGTACGAGACCCACAGGAAGCCGGGCTGCTCGTTGCGCACGGTGTAGCCTTTGGGGATGCAGATGTCGAAACCGAATTTTTGTTTGACCAACTCGTTGATTTTCGTGTCGGTGGTCTGGCAGGCGCGTTTCATGAAACGGTCGCGCTCGGCAATGCTGTAGAGCGACACGAGCTCGTCGTGGTAACGCCACAGGTAAGAGGCGAGCGAGTCGGCCGTGGGGGCGGTCACGCTGATCACCAACTGGGGCTGGGCGTACATGTCGTAGCGGGCCGACATGGCGGCGCTGTCGGCGGCCGGGTCGATCTTCAGAGTCAGCAGGTTGCGGTGTTTGCTGAGGGGCTTGTTGAAAGCCTCGGGCGTCACGCGTAGCACGTCGTAGATGGGTTCGGGCTGGTTGGTCATTTCGACCTCCTGCCCGAAGATGGCGCGGACAGTATCGCCTGCAGTGCTTTCCCAGGCGTTGTTCGGCGAGACGACCAGAATCTCATAGGGCTGGCCGGTCGACGAGGGGAGGACATCGCCCGAGCAACCGCTGAGGATGAGCCCGGCGGCGAGGGCGGACACGAAGGAGAAGAGGCTTCGCTGTTTCATGGCGTTATTTTTTAGGGGTTCAAAGGAGGGGAAGGGGGTGAATTCCATCCGTCGTTTTCACGCCGGGCATCGCCCGTTCAACAGCCGTGCCCTTGCGAATCAAAACGGGAGGTATCTGCAAAGGTATTGAAAAATTCGGGGCTATTTATACCTATCTTTGCGGTGGCATACGTTTGTATGGCAATACGCATGAAAATTCCGGAATTCATAAAGAAACTGACCCCTCGGCTCTACTGGCGCATCCCGGGGAGCAAGGGTGCGGTCTACCTGACGTTCGACGACGGGCCCACGCCGGGCATCACACAGTGGGTGCTCGACACGCTCGACCGCTTCGACGCCAAGGCGACATTCTTCTGCCTGGGCAAGAATGTCGATTTGCATCCGGATATTTTGCCGGAAATCCTCAGGCGCGGGCACGCCGTGGGAAACCATACCTACAGCCACCAGAAAGGGTGGGGAATGCCCGCCGGACGCTATGTCGAGGATGTAGACCTGGCCAACGACCTGCTGCACTCCAACCTGTTCCGACCGCCCTACGGCCGCATCACGCCGTCGCAGATCCGGCGCCTGCGCGAACGCTACCGCATCATCATGTGGGACATCATCAGCCGGGACTACTCGCACGTGATCTCGGGACGCACCTGTGTCAAGACCGTCACCAAGCACCTCTACGACGGCGCCATCATCGTCTTCCACGACTCCGTGAAAGCCGCCCCCAACCTCCGCTACGCCCTGCCCCGGGTCCTCGAAGAGATCCGCCGCCAGGGCTACTCCTGCCGCCCCATCGAGCTGTAACCCCCTGCTAATGTTTCCCTTGCCGGGCAGGCGTTGAGTCCACTTCGTGCCCTTTTTCTCCTCGCCCCTCGGCAATTCAAGCAATCTTGATTGCACTCGGGGCAGCGTCGGTTCTTTTCTAAAGAAAAGAACCAAAAGAATTTTCCTGGAAACTCCGTTCCCTTTCCTGCATCGCTGCGGCATGAAACACGTAGTGTTTCCAATAATTTAGGGGTGATTCATCTTCTGAAAGTAAACTTTCGAGAGTGAATCACCCCTAAATTATTGAAATGAATGCTGCGCATTCTGCCGCAGCGCAAACCAAGGCAGGATGCGCAGCATCCGGAAAAGTTTTTTGCGCCGCTTTTTTACAAAAAAGCGGCAGTACTCTCAAGGTGCTCAGAGCCGGGCGGCGATGGAGCGGAAGGCTTGGGCGGAAGCAGAGTCGGCGAGGGTGACGGGAGTACCGGCATCGCCGCCTTCTGCGATGGACTGCACGAGCGGGATCCGGCCGAGTAGCGGGATGTTTTCGCGGGCCGCCAGGGCGTCGATCGCATCGGAGCGGCCGAAGATGTAATACTTGTTATCCGGCAGTTCGGCGGGAGTGAACCACGCCATATTCTCGACGACGCCCAGGATCGGCACCTGTACATTCTCGTTGCGGAACAGCGCGATGCCGCGCTCCACGTCCTGCAAGGCCACCGCTTGCGGCGTGGTGACGATGATCGCCCCGTCGAGCTTTATTTCGCTGATCAGCGTCAGGTGCAGGTCGCCCGTCCCCGGCGGTAGGTCGATGAGCAGGTAGTCGAGCGGGCCCCACGCCGTCTGGTGGAGTAACTGCCTGAGCGCCCCCGTGGCCATCGGGCCGCGCCAGGCCAGCGCATCCGACGGACCGATGAAAAATCCGATCGACATCACGCGCACCCCGTGACTCTCGGCCGGGGCGATGAGTTCCAACTCGGGGTCGCCGCCCGGCGTATCGCCCTCGCGCACCGAGGCCGGAAGCGGCGTGTAGCCTTCGAGGCCGAACATCTTGGGCATCGACGGGCCGTAGATGTCTGCATCGAGCAGTCCCACGCGGTGCCCCGCAGCGGCCAGTGCCACGGCCAGGTTAGCGGTGACGGTGCTCTTGCCCACGCCGCCCTTGCCCGAGGCGATGGCGATGACGTGCGTGGCGATCTTTTGTCCTTCGTCTTTGCCGGATTGCCCGCTTGGAGCGTGACCTTTGGCAGTACTTCCGGAGGTGTGTTTCGCTCCGGAGCCTATGTGCGGTTCGGTGACATATACCGCCGGGACTTCGCCCGTGACTTGCCGGACGATGCCTTCGACGGCGCGCCGGATGGACGAGCCCATCGGGTCGCGCGGCTTGGTCAGGTGCAGGTCGACGGTTATGCGGCCGTCGGGCGACACGTCCACCCGGTGTACCATGCCCATGGTCACGATGTCGCGCCCCTGTTCGGGGTGTTCGATGGTTTTCAGCAGGTCGGTGATCTCTTCGCGGGTCATATAAAGAAGTTTATTCAAGATTCATTTTATCCGCGGTCACTCCACACTCGTCCGAAAAGAAGCGCCCGCCCCCTGCCCCCGATCGCGCGAAGCGCGAGGGGGCGGGCGCTCTCCTTCGTCGAAATCGCTTACGCGGATCTCGATTCAGTCGATTCGGCCCCCGCGGGGCCGCCGCTCGCGCAGTTGTTTATCGCAGCGAGAACCTGACCGGCAGACTCATCTGCACACGAACAGGTTTCCCCTCGCGCATAGCCGGCGTCCAGCACGGCGACATCTGCACCACGCGCAACGCCTCGGCGTCGAGCGAGGGATGCACCTTGCGGATAACTTCGGTGTGGCTCACGCTCCCGTCCTTCTCGACAATGAACCGCACAACCACCTGGCCCTGTATGCCGTTCGCAAGCGCATCCTCGGGGTAGCGAACCTGAGAAGCGACCCATCGCCCGAATTCCACCGAATCCTCTTGCCCGCGAAAGCGCGGCATGCGGTCGACCACTTCGAACACTTGGCTCTCTTCGTCGAACGCCGGGTCGAGGCCCGCGATGCCGAAGGTCTTGGTCTCTCCGAGGGTGTCGAAGGCTCCGGGGGTGAGGGTGCCGCCTTTCCCAACGGCGAGTTCATTCGGCGCCGGGCGTTCGGCGGCTTGAGGCTCTGTTTTCGGTACGGGCTTGCCCATCGCGGGGTCATAGCCATCGACAGATGTCGCTTGTGCTGCGGCGCTTCCGCACGACAAAAACAGGGCAAATAGCGTGCCTGCTGTGATGTTGGTGAGTTTGGGAATCATGGGTTATAACACATTAATGTCATCCCGGGCGGAGCGAAGTGGAGCCAAGAGACCTTTGCAAACACGGATCGGCATCTGTTTTTGAAAAGGTCCCTCGACTTCGCTCGGGATGACATGGAAAGAAGGCCGTCCCGACAATCTGGCGCCCATTGAAAGAAAAAGTAATCTTTACGGGCTTCGGCGGGCAAAAGGGTCGCTGACCCCTATTCGTCCTTTTCCTCGGCGGCGTAGGCTTTGAGCAGTTTGTCCTGCACGTCGGCGGGCACCTGCTCGTAGCTGTGAAATTTCATGGTGTAGGTGGCGCGTCCGGCGGTCAGCGAGCTGAGCGTGGTCGAATACTTGTTGAGTTCGGCCAGCGGCACGCGGGCGGTGAGCGTTTCGAAGCCCTTCTCGCTGACCATGCCTTCGATGGTGGCGCGGCGGTTTTGCAGGTCGCTCATCACATCGCCCAGTTTGTCGGACGGGACCAGTACCTCGATGGTGTAGATCGGTTCCATAATCTTCGGCCCGGCGTTGCGGAACGCTTCGCGGAAGGCGTTGCGGCCGGCCAGCATGAACGAGAGTTCGTTGGAGTCGACCGGGTGCATCTTGCCGTCGTAGGCCACCACGCGGATGTCGCGGGCGTACGAACCGGTGAGCGGCCCTTCGACCATTTTCTCCATGACCCCTTTGAGTATGGCGGGCAGGAAGCGGGCGTCGATCGATCCGCCGACGATGGCCGAGCAGAACACGAGTTTGCCGCCCCAGTCGAGCGTCACCTCTTCGGTGCTTTTCACGTTCACCACCAGGTCCCTGCCGTCGATCTTGTAGCGCGACGGGGCGGGCATGCCTTCGAAATAAGGTTCGATCACCAGGTGCACTTCGCCGAACTGCCCGGCGCCGCCCGACTGTTTCTTGTGGCGGTAGTCGGCGGCGGCCACCTTGGTGATGGTTTCGCGGTAGGGGATTTTCGGGGCGAAGAATTCGACCTCGATCTTGCTGAGGTTGGCGAGCTGCCATTTCAGGATGTTGAGGTGCTGTTCGCCCTGCCCCTGCAGGATGATCTGCTTGAGTTCCTTGGAGTATTCGACGATGATCGACGGGTCGTCGTACGAGGCGCGGGTGAGGAGTTCTCCCAGTTTTTCGTCGTCGGCGGTGTTCTTGGCCTTGATGGCGGTGCGGAACCGGGGGGCGGGGAAGCCGATCAGGTTGACCTGCCAGTCGGCGCCGGGGCCGCACAGGGTGTGGTTCACGCGGGTGCCTTTGAGTTTGACGGTGCAACCGATGTCGCCGGCGCTGAGTTCGGCCACTTTCATGCGGTTTTTGCCCGCGCTGGCGAAGAGTTGCGAGATTTTTTCCTTATTGCCCGTACCCATGTTGGTAAGCTCCATGCCTTCGGTAAGTTTGCCGCTGATCACGCGGAAGAAGGCCACTTCGCCCAAGTGGGGTTCGACGGCGGTCTTGAACACGAAAACCGAGCAGGGCTTGGTGACGTCGGCGTTGATGTCGCCGCCGCCCACCAGGCGGAAATTGGGGGCTTTGAGCGGGCCGGGGGCCACATTGGTGATGAATTCCATCAGGCGCTTGGTGCCCATGTCGCGCGAGGCCGAAAGGCAGAATACGGGGATCATGTCGCGCTGGGCGAGCCCGATCTTGATGCCGTCTTTCATCTCTTCTTCGGTCAGGGTGCCTTTTTCGAAATAGAGTTCCATCAGCTTTTCGTCGTTCTCGGCGGCGGCCTCGGTCAGGATGCGGTGGTATTCGGTGGCGCGCTCCATTTCGGCGGCGGGAATCTCAAGGTCTTCGCGCTGGCCGGTGTCGCCTTTGAAGCGGTACATTTTCATCGTCAGCACGTCGATGAACGAGTCGAAGCCGGGGCCGGGGTTCACGGGATACTGTACGATCACGGGCTTCACCTGCGAGTTGGCGGTGAGCGAGTCGATGGTAGCCTCCCAGTTGGCTTTGTCGGAGTCGAGATGATTGACGGCCACGATCACGGGCTTTTCGTGGCGGCGGGCGTAACGGGCCTGTATTTCGGTCCCTACCTCGAACCCATTCTGGGCGTTGAGCAGCATCACGCCCACGTCGGCCACTTTGAACGACGAGAAAAGCGCGCCGCAAAAGTCGTCGGCCCCGGGGGTGTCGATGATGTTGATCTTGTAGCCGTTGAACTCGCTGTACAGGACGGTCGAGAAGATCGAGCGGTGGTTCTGGTGTTCGACTTCGGAGTAGTCCGAGAGGGTGTTCTCGCCGTCGACGGTGCCGCGGCGTTCGATCACCTTGCCTTCGTAGGCCATGGCTTCGGCGAGGGTGGTCTTACCCGCGCCGGAGTTCCCGAGCAGAACGATGTTCTTGATTTCGTTGGTAGGGTAGTTTTTCATATCGTGATAGAGTGTTTGGGTATTTTGTTGGGTTAGTTGTTATTCGACGTGGTGTTTGTGTTGGCCAATGGTGTTCTCTGGCTTTACTACCAAACAGCCGTATGCCGTCATTGCGAGCGGAGCGAAGCAATTTTCCCATTCTTGTAACATTAGGAAGATTGCTTCGTTGGCATCTGCAAAGCCTCCTCGCAATGACGGAGGGGGATTCGACCCTAAATGTAGCGAAATTCTTTTATATTCGACACGCCTTCCGTAAATTTGTAGCAAAACCGAGATACACAATGCCTAAGATCAGACTTACGCGGGAATTCCGCTTCGAGATGGCGCATGCCCTGGAAGGGTACGCCGGCCTTTGCCGCCACATCCACGGACACTCTTACCGCCTGTTGGTGAGCGTCGAGGGTGAACCGAACCGCGACGAGCAGTCGCCCACCTTCGGCATGGTGATGGATTTCGGCGAGCTCAAAGCGTTGGTCAATCAAGTGACCGAGCCCTTCGACCACGCGTTCCTGATGCGCCGCACGCCGGACAGCGCTACCCTGGGCGCTGCGATGCAGCAGCGCTGGGAGCGGGTCGTGCTGACCGACTACCAGCCCACGTGCGAGAACTTGGTGGCACACATCGCCGCCGGGATCGCGCCCCTGCTGCCCGCCGGGGTGCGGCTCGCCGAAGTTACGCTCTACGAGACGGCCAACTCCTGCGCCACGTTCATTCCTTAGGGGGGCGCTTCCACCTCCCTCGGGCACAACCCCCTGACTGCTCCGCCTACATTCCTTGGATATCGCCGGGGGATCGGACTTTTGCAATAATAACAGTACCGCCCGGCCTGTCGCAGATAAACGACAGGCCGGGCGGTGCTGTTCTCCGGAAAACGCCATAAGAACGCCGTAAAAACGCCGGCCCGCTCCTTGCGAAGCAGGCCGGCGCACCCATTAATTAACACATTAACACTTTTTATGATAGATAGGCTTTCTTAGTTCGGTTGCACCGATCCCCGGTAGGTGGCTTCATCACCCATTTCGGGCTTCACGACGAGCGAGGTGGCGCCGTTCTTGATGCTGTAACGAAGGGTTAAGTCGTACTTCTGGGCCCCCTGGTCGACCTTGATCATGACCACCCAGTAATTCCCGTTGAGGGCGTTCTGGGTAATGTCGAACCGGCCGGTCTGAAAAACCAGCGGCACACGGAGCGTGCCACGGCCTGCGACTTTCGAGGCATAGGGGAGTTGCACTTTGAGCAGCCCCGGGGCTACATACAGGAAACTGCTGTTGCTGTTGAGCGTGACGTCGCCGCCGAATTCAGCCGAGGCTTCATTGGCCTGGAAAAGGAAGTTGGCTTCTTTAAGGGCGGCGATATTATTGGCCGCAGCAGCCATCTGAGCTTCTTGTTTGGCTTGTTTTTTCGCTGCTTTTTCGTCGGCTTTCGACTGCCCTGTAGCGGGCACGGCGATCAGGGCTGCTACAGCGAGCATGGCTAAGGTTATGAGTTGTTTTTTCATGGCAATGAGCCTGTTAGGGGTTATTATTTGTGGGTTGCTGAGGTAAAAGCAACTTCCGTGCCGTAAATTTTCCGAGCGAGTAGAAATTGTCTGAAATCCAACGTCAATAAGGGTTCTATTCGTTCTCCCGGTTTCTACTTGGGGAATATCCTCTGCGAACCGGATAAGCCACTCACCGCCGGAACTCCCCGCCCCTGCCTGAGACACTCCGGGCAATGCGCCCGGAGGATAATTTGCCGTGTGTTGGTCGGAGTTTCGCAAAAAAGGGTTACTTTTGCCATGCTGGATAGGGCGTCGGAGGACGCCGGACAAGGAACGTCTAAGTTTCCGCTCCGCCGGAGGCCAGGCCGCACCGGTCGTCTCGGACAAGACTCCCGACAGCATCTTTATCACACACTGCCCGGATGGCGGAATTGGTAGACGCGTTGGTCTCAAACACCAATGAAGCAATTCGTGCCGGTTCGATCCCGGCTCCGGGTACAAAAATTCCCTGTTAATCGCATGATTGACAGGGAATTTTGTTTTGCAGAAACTCCGCACGGGGTTTTATTCTAAATGCTTATCCACAATAACGCCCCTTCTGTCCGCCGTCGGCGGAGGGCGTAAACGAGCCGCAGGCGAATGTTACAGCCCGCCGCGTGGGGCGGCGGACTGCCGGGATCGCTTACGCGACCCGGGTAAAAGCAAAAACACCTCTCGAAAAAAAGGCTAAAACGCAGGGGGTATGATTGCGGATAAGCATCTTATTTTATGTAGAACAACTTATTCTTATAGTCGAGGATCACGACATAGTCGAAGAAATAGGCATTGCCGGTTAGCCCCCAAATATCGAGGGAGTTGAAAATTTCCTCCCACAACCCTTCTTTATCATAGTAGACCCTGCCATTTTTGAGCGCTTGTCCCGAAAGTTCCACAGGCTTATTCACTTCGAGCCCGTAAAAAGTGATCTCCTGGCCCCACCACAGCGGGCCGCTCAGGGAGTCGATGATCTCGCCATCCGAGATTGCCTGCGCCCGCTCTTTCGATGTGGCCAGCGGGAACGGGCTCGAACCGGTGTCGAACATCAGCTTGTACTGCTGGCCTTCGATAAGGAATGGAAGTTTTATGATTCCATTCTCCACCTCGAATTCCACGGCCGGCAATTTTTTGTACTCGGCCGGGAGGTCGTCCGTTATGGCGAACCTGCACGACGGGTAGTCGATCACCAAGACCTTGTCCTGGAATATGTCGGGAGCAATCGTCCCGATATGTTTGGGCGTTTCGGTGTACAGCGAATCCGCGGGGATGGCCTCTCCGAAATTTGCGCGATGCCAAATGTCGGAAGGATAATCAACGGGGCCCATGCGGAGGTCTACACCCCCGAATATGAAGTCACCCAATTTACTCGCCAACGCAGGGGATGCTTCCAGATAAGGCTTCAGGGGATTCCCATAAAACTGTGTGTTCGGCGTCCCGAGGTCCAGCTGCATCGAAAAATTGTACGGCAGGTCCTCTATTTTCACGGGAACATAGAGGTAGGCCTTTTCAATGTATTTCCCGGAGATGGAGTCGCCTTGCCAGTAGAACGGGATCCACTGCACGGATGGTTTCGGCGACTTAGCTATGGCGGCGTGGGTGCCCGCTGCAGCGAGGCACGCGATAACGAAAAAGATAACCAGCTTACCGGGTTTCATGACTATTTGGTTCTGGGTTTCAGAAACTTATCACTCAGGTATTTCCGCACCGGAATGTCGTAGAGCTTGAGCGAGGCGTAGGCCAGGGCGATGCTGCCGACCACGACCCCCGCAGCGCCCGGGAGCGACTCGGCGAACGTGAGCCCATTGTTGTTCACCCAGGCAAAATAGAGGTAAATGAACGGGTAATGCACCATATATAAAGGATACGATATGTCGCCCAGAAACTTGCAGACGCGGGTCGTAGCCCTGCCCGTGATCTTGCCCGAAGCCCCGAGGCAGACGATCAGGGGGAAAAACGCCAGACAACATACCGCGTCGTATATTCCGTTCATCCACAGGTGTCCGGCCCCTCCGATGCGCGGCACCGAGAAGAGCGCGATCACCGCCAGGCTGCAGATCAGGAACGCCGACTTGACCTTGACGGGCTTGAACACGCGGCTCAGCAGCAGCCCCGCCGAGAATGAGAACAGCAACCGCAGCGATCCTCCGGTGAATTCGGTCCCGGTCAGCGAATATCCGACGCACAAGTCGCCCGTCGGCCCCGCTATGGCAAAAGCCGCGAGTCCGGCCCCGGCCATACCGACCAGCACGGCCAGGGCGGTGGTCGGCAGCTTGCGGATGAACAGGGCGTACAGTATATTGCCGATATATTCGAAGAACAGCGACCAGCTGGGACCGTTGAGCGGGAACATCTCGCCCACGCCCCGGACCTCGGTCCCCGGGGTGGCCGGCAACAGCAGCATATTCAGCAGCGTGGCGCCGAGCAGCGCCCAGATCGTCACTTTCGTCACGTCCCAGGCCTCGCACCCTTGCGTGTAGAACATCACGGCGCCTATGACCGCCCCCATCACCACCATCGGTTGCAGGCGTATGAGCCTTCGTTTGAAGAACTCCCAGGTGCTCATCTTGCCTTTTCCCCACCGGTTGTCGTAGGCGTAGCCCACCACAAAGCCCGACAGGATAAAGAAGAAATCGACGGCCAGGTAGCCGTGGTTGGGGATATACTCCAGATGGCTTTGCGCGAACGCTTCGGAAAGGTGGAACAGCAACACCATGATGGCCGCCACACCGCGCAGGCCGTCGAGAATGTCATAGTGAGGTTTGGTGTCTGCAAAGGCAGTCGTCGGGGCAGGTGTTTTCTTCATAAACTAAATTTTTGCAATATCGGCTCTCTCTCCCTGAGGAAGTGCAAGGTACACATTTTCCGGTTGTTGGGAAACGCTGATCCGGGCATGGGCAATTGCGGGGCCGGAATCTGCAAGTTCGCTCCCGCCGGATGCGGAGGGAATCGGACCCGGAATACGGTCATGCCGGGGCTTCCGGGAGGGCCCGGTCTTGCACACGACCGGTTGGGCGAAGGAGACTTAATACCCTTTGGGTTGTCTGGATTCAGCGTAGTAGCGCTCGATCAGTTCGCGCATTTCGCGGAAGCTGATCTCAAGTTCGCTGTTGCCGACGGGCACACCCCGCTCTTCGGGGATCTTGCGGGGCGTCGCCGATACGGCGTTCAGGTATTTCGAGGGGTCGGCCAGTTTCAGGAAAAGAAACTTTTCTTTGCTGACTTTGCCTTCGGTGATTTCTATAATGTCGCGCCAGGCGATGTGTCCCGCCTTGCGTCCCACGGGCGTGCCGCGGAACGAGATACCTTCGGCATCGAGGATCAGCCCGGCCTTGTCTTTGCGGAGCAGGTCGCGCACGGCGATGACGATCATGATCAGGGCCGCAACGGTGACCATGATCGAAAGCGCGGCGTAGATCACCTCGATGCGGTCGGCCACGAACAGGTCGTAGTAGGTGAAGATGGCGCCGCCGGCCAGCAGGACGATGCCGAGCAGCAGGTTTTTGAGGCGTTTTTTGGTGTCGAAAGGAATGACAGTCTGGTTCATGGGGTTTGGGGGGGGGGACTTTAGTGAACGTTGTTTGAAAACCGCTCCCGGTTTTCAAACAGCTTTCGGGGTTCTTTTATGTTGTTTTCGAGTTTGGCGGGCTTTGCGGTGTATGATTTCAAAAGCCACGTTCACTCCTCGCTTGAGTCCACTTTGTGGGCTCTTCCTCCTTGTGCCTCAAGGTATTCAAGCATGCTTGATTGTTTTCGGCTACTGCGTCGGTTCGCTGCGGGGCGAGGCGTTTTCTGAAACCATACGCCCAAGCCCGAAACGAAAGCTGGGTAAAGGCGGAGGAGAGGAGGGAGGGCGATGGAGTTTTAATATTTCCCTTCGACGCCGTTCTCGCGGCGCTGGCGCAGGATGTCTTCCTTGTGCTCTCGCAGGTACTTCACGCCCTCTTCGCGCCACTCGGCGATCAGCGTATCGACCACTTCCTGCTGCTCGTCGGCGGGGCGGAAATCATAGCCGGGATAGGCTTGCCCGATGTAACCCATCGTGGCGCAGTCGTCGAGCAATCCCTCGATCATCGAGGCCAGTTTGTCGGGGTCGCCCCAGGCATAGCCGTTGATCCAACGGCCCGACAGGTCGTTGAACGCCTCGAGGGTAGCGGGCATACCCGTGGGGTCGGCGCCCTGCTCCATCCGCAGGAAGATGCGGCGGCGGAACTGGGCGTTGTAGTACCAGTAGGCGGCCTGGTCTTTCTGGCCGAGGTCGTAGAGGCGGATGGCCAGCACGTAGAGTACTACGGCGTTGGTCTGGTCGATATTTTCTTTGATCTCGTCGGCCAGGGCCAGCAGCTTGCGTGGGCTATCGGTGGCAAGGCGTTCGCTGTAGGGGCCTACAGCGATGCTCAGCGGGTCGGAGTTGTAGAAGGGGGCGACATAGATGCCGATCTTCTGGCTGCCGCTGCCTGTGCAAGCGGAGAGTAGTCCGCTCAGTAGGAGCAGGAAGTATTTGGCGAGGGATTTCATAGGGTTTGGTTGCTGAATGATTTGGCCGGCAAGATTCCGTGCGGATGCGCACTATTCACCGTTTGCGCGTTCCAGGACTTCGTCGAGCGTCTCGGCCATAATGTCCACGGGGCTGAACCCGTCGAGGAAAGCGCCGTTGGCTTCGGCGAGCCCGAACACGTCGCGGATCATCTGCCGGAACTCGCCGGCCGACACGTACTTCTGGTGGAAGACCATCGGATCGCTGTCGTTGGTGACCTCGGCAAGCAGCCGCGCGGGCTCTTCGCAATAGGCCTGCAATACGCAAGTGTCATTGACGGCGATGGTAATGAACGAGCCGTCCTCCCAGCGGATCGCATCGAACGCGGCGACCGTTTGGTCGGCCGTAAGCTCGAAGGTTCCGCTATTGTCGGTATAATCGTCGATGGTGACTTCTCGCAGGGTCTCGGCGGTGGCTGCGGGCTGGGCTTTCGGGGTGGCCGGGCCGCAGGCGACGGCCAACAGGGCGGCCAGCAGGGCGGCCAGCAGATTGGGTTGTTTCATATATATGGTGTGTTTTATTGTGCCATTCGCGGAGCCGGCAAACGATTACCGCCTGTCCCAAGGCATTCGGGCGGCGTATTCGGCGTTCACCTCGGGATCGCCGGGACCGTACATCCAGCGGTCGATCCGCCAGCCGATATCGAGGCCCTTGTTCCTGGCCATGTCGTAGTAAAGCCCGGCAAAGAATTCGCGGTCTTCGGTGTCGCCCGCCTCGCGTTCGAGCCTTTCGAGGCTTTCGATGGCCGTACGGGCCAGCAATGCTGTATCGGCCGAGTTTCGGAATAGCACGAAATCCTCGTTCAATATATTTTCGATCCGTCGGCATCCCGATTCGCCCACCAGGCCGGCCTCTTTCATGAAACTCACATATTTGCGGGCGTTGTCGGCCAGCTCGCCGAAGCCGGGCGGCGTATAGTGGGTCTGGCGGGCATACCATGCGCGGAGCGTATCCTCAACGGCGGCGGTAGTTCCCAGTACCCGCGCCATGTCGTAGTAAGTCTTGGGGATGAGTGTCACCAGCGTAAGGTTGCGGCCTCCGCCGGGCTTGATGTCCATAGCGTCGAAGCCGGGCAGCGCCCGGGCTGTCAATGCCGCATACTCTTCGGGTGACAGGCCCGGCCGGGCACCCACGGCGGCGATGTCGGCCAGCAGCGTTGCGCGTACTGCCGTGTATATCTTTTTGTCGTCCTCGGAGTTTCCCCCGGTGCCGTAGCTGCCATCGCCGAAGCGTTTGGTATCGGTATACAATTCGACATGACGACGCACCATGTCGAGCCGCTGGCCGGCGGTCAGATGCCCGGCGACCCACTGGTCGACAGTGCGTTCGGCCAACCCGATGGGGTGACGGCGTCCGAATTCGAGATTGGCCACGCGGAAGAACAGGGTCACGTTGCCGATTACGCCTTCGTTGACCATCAGGTCTGCGAGCGAGTCGGCGGCGGCGGCGATGCGGGCCGTGAAGGCGGCCTCGTCGCCCGTGCCGAGCCGCTTGAACAGGTCGAGCTCACTACCGAGCACCCGGCGGTAACGCGCCGGGGCCTCGGGTCCGATCAATGAATCGTATTCAAGGCCTGATGCGCCCTGTTCGAGGGTAAGCGCGGTCGAGCCTTTCATCAACTCGGCCATGTCGAATGAATAGTCGCCCGAGGCGCCGGAGGTGCCCCCCGGAAGCGACATTTTCAGGAAAGCGAAGGTGCCGAAGCCCAGCACCAACAAGGCGATGCCTACGCCGATCAGGATGTTTCTCATGGGGTTTGGTAAGATGCGTGCGTTCTGTGTAATTCTTATGTAGGAGTGGCGGTTCCCGCAGGAGTAGCCCCGGAGAAATTCGTGCCCGCCCTCCACCCTTTCAGGGCGGGTGCGCCGAGCCGTTTGCGACGCGATGACCGACGAAGCAGCCGCGCGCAATCAACCTTGTTTGAACCGAGCGACGTGGCGCGAGCAGAGACCGCTTAAATCCACTTCGTGGCTTTTTCCTCCTAGGTGCTCGGCAATTTACAAGGAAGCTTGCATAGCCCTCACTACCAGCATCGGTTGCGGGGGCTATGCCGAGTTAGCGCGAGGAAGCCAAAGGGCAATTGCGGGGGCGCAAGGAGGAAGAGGCCACAAAATGAACTCAGACATCGCTTACGCAGAGCGGCCGCAAAGCCCGGCGAAATGGACCGCCTGCCGGCGGCAACCCTCTCTGTGGTTATTCCTCTTTTCTACGGAGCCCCAGGAAAATGATCATCAGGATTGCCACCCCGATCGCCGGGGCAAGCACCACGAAAGCATTGCGCCAGTCGCGGAATGTCCACAGGGCCATTTCTCCATTATACTCGCTTTGCGAAACCTCGGCGCCGTTAATTCTCAGGCCCACGATGAGCGGATGGCGGGGTTGCACGAAATAGAGGGTGCTGAACGGATTGCGCCCCCAGTGTCCCCGGTGTTCATACTGGTCGGTAAGCACTTTGACCTCGATGGAATCGCCTTCGCGCAACCGCTCGATGGTGTTTTTGCCGCGGCCGGGCGCATGCATCAGGTTGTAGGTCTGGAACGGTTCGGGTTGTCCTGCAAGGTAGAGCTGGTAGTTCCGCTCGACGACCACACCGTGTGATTTGACGGTTTTGATCTTCAGGTCGGCCAGTTCGCCACTGACCCAGGTGTAGCTGCTTTCGTCAAGGCTTTCGTACCAGCGGTCCTTGACCTTGAAGTGAATGATGAACGAAGCGGCGATGGAAAACAGGAAAACTGTAATCAGCAGGGCGATCATCAGGCCCTGCTGGCGGGTAATGGGTTTTTTCTCCATAAAGGCGAATGTGGACAGGTTTGGAAAACCGCAGGTACGGCACGGCGTCAAAGGTTGCGGTATTATCCCGCACTGACAGCGAGAGCGCCTGCAGACGGGTCGGTAACCGCAGGTACGGCACGGCGTCAAAGACACTTTTATCTAGAGCTACATCATCCCGAGCCAACGCAAAAGTAATCACCGCCCGCACGAAAACCAAATGAATAGCACAATATTTGCTACCTTTGGGTTTTCGTCAAAAAAACCTTACCCTCTGCCACGCCGCCATGCACCTCGACAAACACCGCGAACACGGAATCTACAAAGTGACCCTTGTGGGCAGCATCGTGAACTTCGTGCTGCTCTCGTTCAAATTCACCGCCGGGATTGTGGCGGGCAGCGCCGCGATGCTCGCCGACGCCAGCCACTCGCTTTCGGACTTCATCACCGACATCGTCGTCTTCGTTTTCGTGAGCCGGTCGGGCAAGCCGAGCGACCGCAAATACAACTACGGCCACGGCAAATACGAGACCTTGGCCACACTCATCATCGGGATCCTGCTGCTGAGCGTGGGCGGAGGCATCGTCTGGCACGCCGGCGAGGAGATCCTCGGCGCCATCCGCGGCGAGGCGATCGAAAGCCCCGGCAAACTGGCCCTCGTGGCGGCCCTGGTGGCTATCGTATGCAAAGAAGGGCTGTACCGCTTTATGATCGTGCGCGGACGCAGGCTCCGTTCCGACGTGGTGGTGGCCAACGCCTGGCACCACCGGATCGACGCCCTGTCGTCGATCGGCACTGCGCTCGGCATTGCGGGGGCCATCTTCCTGGGCGATAAATGGGCCGTTCTCGACCCGATCGCGGCGCTCTGCGTCAGTTTCTTCGTGCTGCGCACCGCCTTCCGGCTCGTGCGGTCGAGCATCGGCGAACTGATGGAACGCTCGTTGCCCGACGAGGTGTGCCGCGAGATCGAACAGATCGCCGCGTCGTTCGAAGGCGTGAGCCATATCCACGACCTGCACACACGCAAGATCGGAAACGGCTGCGCCATCGAGTTCCACATCCGGATGGCGGGCGGCACCCCGCTCGACGAAGCGCACCGCCGCACCGTCGAGATCGAAGAGCGGCTGAAAGAACATTTCGGCGACAACACCCACGCCGTGGTACGGGTCGAACCGCTCGATGTGCCCTGCAAAGGATAGAAGCCCTTATTCGCCGGGCAACGGAACCGGATGCTCTCCGGCTGAACGCCGGACGGGGGCGGCGCCATACCGGCGGGAATTAAAATACCCCTGCCCGGACAGCCTGTCGGGGCCATCGGGGCAGGGGAAAAATACAGGGGCTTTCTAGCCATCGCGCGGATACGCCCGGCATGGGACCGGCACTCCGCAACCGGTTTAGAACGGCAGGTCGTCGGCGTCGGGGGCCGGGGCGGCAGGAGCCGACGGGGCGGTCTCGGCCGCAACCGGGGTTGCCGAGGCTCCGGTTTCGGGACGGCGCCCCAACGGACGGATCTCGTCGGCCAGCACCTCGATGGCATAGCGTTTGACGCCGGAGGTTTCGTCGGTCCACTCGCGCGAGCGGATCTTGCCCTCGACAAACACCTGCGAACCTTTGTGGATATACTTCTCGGCGAATTCGGCCTGTCCGCGCCACAGCACCACCGTGTGCCATTCGGTGTGTTCGCGTTTCTCGCCTGTCGAGGAATTGTAGATGCGTTCGGTGGTGGCCACGCGCAATCGTGCCACCTTGACGCCCGTTTCGAGGGCGCGCACTTCAGGGTCGGCGCCCACATTACCGATGAGGATAACTTTGTTTACCATAAAATAAAAATGTGCAGGTTGGGAAAACGGGGTAATTACACGGCAATGTAACTATTTTTTTCGGAATCTCAAGAGCCATTCCTTTAAAAAAACTTAATTTAGCAAAGATATAAAACAGATAAGCCACTGCTATGAAATCGTATCCTTTTTTCAAGACCTTTCTGGCCTGCCTGCTGGCCATCGTCGTGGGCGGGTTGGTAACGACCATATTATTCGCACTCTTCATCGTGGGTATCGTATCGTCGCTCGGCTCGCGGCCCGAGACCGGATACCGGCCCCGGGCGCACACGATCCTCAAACTCGACCTGTCGGTGCCCGTGGTGGACAACGCCAGCAACGACCCGCTCGACTATTTCGACCCTTACGGCGGCATGCTCGGCCTGAACGACCAGCGGCAAGACCTGCTCGGCGCCGTAGCGGCCATCGAACGTGCCGAAAACGATCCCCACATCGACGGCATCTACCTCAGCGCGCCACCCTCTTCGGGTACCTCGGCCGAAGCGCTCTACGAACTGAGGCAGGCGCTCGAACTGTTCCGTGAGCGGAGCGGCAAATTCATCGTGGCCTACAGCGATAACTATTCGCAAGGCGGCTACTACCTGGCGAGCTGCGCCGACCGCGTGCTGCTCAACCCGCAGGGAGGCATGGACTGGCGCGGCCTGTCGGTGAGCGTGATGTTCTACAAAGGGCTGTTCGACAAACTCGGGATCGAGCCCGAACTGATCCGCCACGGCGCGTTCAAGTCGGCCGGCGAACCCTTCATCCAAAAAAGCCTGAGTCCCGAAAACCGCACCCAGCTCGAACAGATGACCGCGACTCTCTGGAACACGATTACGGACGCCATTGCCGCGAGCCGTTCGCTGAGCGCCGATTCGCTCAAGGCCTGGGCGTCGGGGCTGTCAGTCGTCACGCCGGGCGACGCCCTGGCCCGCGGCCTGGTCGACAGCCTGATGTACCGCGACCAGCTGGCCACCCTGCTCAGCCAACTCACCGCCCAAGAAACCGACAAAGAACCCCTCTTGGTGTCGCTGGCCGAATACAACAGCGGCCTTCACGGCCTGATCGGGAACCCATCGTCGGCCAACCAGATTGCGCTCGTGTATGCGCAGGGCGACATCCTCGACGAGGGTAACGGCAAGCGAGAAATCGTGGGCAACAAATTGGCCGCGACGTTGCGCTCACTCCGCCGCGATCCGGCCGTGAAAGCCGTGGTGTTGCGCGTGAACTCGCCGGGCGGCAGCGCCCTGGCTTCGGAGTGCATCTGGCGCGAGGTGGACGAAATGAGCCGCAGCGGCAAGCCTATCGTCGTGTCGATGGGCGACTACGCGGCCTCGGGCGGTTACTACATGAGTTGCGCCGCCGACCGCATCATCGCCGGTCCGGCTACATTGACCGGGTCGATCGGAGTGTTCAGCCTGATGTTCAACGCCGAAGCGGGCGCCCGCGAAAAACTCGGCATCACGACTGAAACCGTCCGCACGGGCACGTCGGCCGACATCGGCAACATGTTGCGCGGGATCACGCCCGCCGAACGAACCTTCATGCAACGGCAGGTGGACAGCGTTTATGCGCGGTTCGTGGCCGTGGTAGCCGACGGGCGCAACCTGGGTCGCGACAGTGTCGAGCGGCTGGCCGGGGGCCGGATATGGACGGGCCGCGACGCCTGTGTCCGGGGTCTGGCCGACAAGGAAGGCACCCTGCGCGACGCTATTTTCGAGGCCCAGTCGCTGGCCGGGCTTGCGCCGGGCGATTTCCTGGTGAAGACCTACCCCGAACGCGAGGCGTCGCCGCTGGGCGCCCTGCTCCACATGCTCGGTGTCACGTCGGTCGAAGCCTCAACGGCGCCGGTGGTGCCCGAGGCGTTGACCGACGCGGCCTCCGCCTTCGAGGGCCTCAAACGACGCTCCGGGAATGTACAGGCGGCCATGCCGTTCGACCTGCTTTTTTCGCTGGATTAGGGCCCCGGGAACTTTTTGTCCGGCGGAATATACGATCCTGACCCCCATACGTCTGCCCCTCCCGCTTCGGGCGGCAAGCCGCCCGAAGCGGGAGCAAAATCGCTGGCGGATTCCGTCAAAGCGGGCAGGAGGGAGAGGGCGCACAGTGGACTCAAAGCGCCCCGGGAAAGAGCGAAGAGGCACGATTCTTTCTCCTGCGTAAACCTATCGCTCATCCGAAAGAGGCACCTTCGTTCCGGTAATCCGGTAAGCAAAAGCCTGTTACATTACTCTCTTCGTTCCGTATTTTCAAAAATAAACCCTACCTTTGGTGCGTGCCGCCCCTGCGACTACCGAACCGGCCGCAAATCCCCCTGCGCCCGGCGCGGGGCACAGAACCGTAAAGGACAAGGAAACAGCCGCCGGAACCCGAACCAAACCCCCGGCCCCCCCCCCGACAATGAGTGCATTCTCCAAAATACTCTTGGCTCCGTTCGCCTGGATCTACGGGGGAATTATCAACATCCGGCACAAAATGTTCGACTGGCGGATCCTGAAAAGCGAGGAGTTCGACATCCCGATCATCTGCGTCGGCAACATCACCGTCGGCGGCACCGGCAAAACGCCTCACACCGAACGGCTGATCGAAATGCTCGACCGCAGCTATTCGGTCGCCGTACTTTCGCGTGGCTACAAGCGCAAAACCAAAGGATTCGTACTGGCCACCGAACGGTCGTCGTTCAAATCCATCGGCGACGAACCCAAGCAGATCAAGCTGAAATACCCCCATATTCCCGTGGCCGTGTGCGAAAAACGGGCCGAAGGGATACACAAGTTGCGCGCAGCCCATCCCGAGGTGAACCTCATCATTCTCGACGACGCCTTCCAGCACCGCTACGTCGAGTCGTGGGTGAACATCATCCTGATGGACTACCACCGCCCCTTTTACGAAGACCGCCTGCTGCCCGCCGGACGCCTGCGCGACAGCCCCAAACAACTGGCCAGGGCCCAGATCGTGATCATGACCAAGTGTCCCGGCAACCTGAGCCCGCTCGATTACCGGATCCTGACCAAGCGGCTCGATCTGTACCCCTACCAGAGCCTCTACTTTACCCAATTCGTATCGCACCCGCCGATCCCGCTCTTCCCCGGATTCGGGCAGCCGCCCCTGCCGAAAGGGGCGCCGGTGTTGGTGATGGCGGGCATCGCCAACCCCGGCCCGTTCGTCGACGGGCTGGCCGCCGACTACGATGTGGTCGGGCAGATAATTTTCGAAGACCACCACGCGTTCCTGATGAAAGATATGGCCGCCCTTGAGGCCCGGCTGCAGGAATTGCCCGAAGAGACCGTGGTCGTGATGACCGAAAAAGATGCCGTGCGCCTGATCAACAGCCGCAAGCTCAGCGATAACATCCGCCGCCGGCTGTTCTACGTGTCGGTCAGCGTCGGCTTCCTTCAGAATAAGGAATACGCGTTCATGCAGGATATACACCGCTATGTTAGAGAGAATCATAAATACCACCTGCTTCATTCGTAGCCGCCTCGGCATCGCCCCGCACCACTATTTCACCGAGCGGCGCGAAGGCAGCGAACCCGGGCAGCGCGGCGGAATGCCAGTCCCGGCGGTGGGGCTGATCCTCGGTTCGGGGCTCGGCCTGCTCGGCGAACGCATCGAAGCCTTCGGAACGCTGCCGTTCGCCGAAATCCCGGACTTCCCACGCTCTACTGTGGCCGGACACAACGGGCGATTCATCTACGGCCACTTGGGCGGCAAAACGGTGATCGCCATGCAGGGGCGCATCCATTATTACGAAGGCTACCCGATCCACGACGTGGTGCTGCCCGTGCGCGCCATGTGCTGTTTAGGCATTGAAACGCTGATCGTGTCGAACGCCGCAGGGGGCCTTTCGCCGCTCTTCGCGGTGGGTGACATCATGGCCATCGGCGACCACATCAACCTGTTGCCCAACCCGCTCGTGGGGCCCAACCTCGACGAACTGGGCACCCGGTTCCCCGACATGAGCCGGGCCTACGACCGCCAACTGCTGGCGCTGGCCCACCGCACAGCCCGCAAACAGGGTTTTTCCTTGCGGCAGGGATGTTACATCGGGTCGAGCGGCCCGACATTCGAAACGCCTTCGGAATACCGCATGTTCCATGCCGCCGGGGCCGACGCCACAGGCATGTCCACCACGCCCGAGGTGATCGTCGCCCGCCACCAGGGGGTGCGCGTGCTGGGGCTGTCGCTCATCACGAACGTGGGCACGGGAAACACGCCCGGCGCCGGGTTCGGCAGTCACGACGAAGTGATGCAGGCCGGCACCGCCGCGACGCCGCGCATGAGCCGCCTGGTCGAAGGGATCGTCGAAGCGCTGTAGTGCGTCCGCGCACTATGTGATTTTGCCCTTGAACCGGACATGAACCCCGTACGGTTTTGGCCGGGTAAAGGGTCTCTGACCCTGTCATCCCAAGCGAAGCCGGGGGAACTTTGCAAACACACCCCTGAGCTGAGCACCCATTGAAAAGATCCCCCGATAAACCCGGGATGACATGAAAAAAACGTCTCTGACGCCTCGGCTTCGCCCGGGATGACATATTTAAGACAATAACCGAAATATGAAACGACTGACTCTCTTTGCCGCCCTGCTGCTCACGGCCCTGCTGGCCACCGCGTGTTCGCGCGAACTGACCGAGGAAACGGCTCTCGAAAAGCTTTCGTCGCTCAGCGAATTCCGTGCGCCGTTTTTCGCCCCGATGCGCATCGGCGAAATGGTGCTCACGAACGAAAAAGCGGAATCCGCCGACCAATTCATCCGCGACACTTACGGCCCGCTGCTCGACGCGGGAGTGCTGGACGTGACGGTTACCGACCGCAGCTCGTGGCGCGCGGTGATCCTGATCGAACTCACCGATAAGGGAAAAGCCATGTGCGACAACCGCCGGGGTAACGACCACCAGGCCTACGTCCAGGTGTGCTACATGGTGCCCTGCGAAATCAGAGGAATGCTCGCCGTCACCCCCGATAAAGTTGTCGAATGCACTTACGCTTTCGCCGAACGCAACATCACGCCCTTCGGCACGTTCCTCGGCTATACCGACGGCACCCAACATATCGACACCCGGACCTTCGTCCGCTCCGGCAGCTCCTGGCAAGTCCAATAGTTTTATGTCGCTTTCGTCACGGAGAGTCTCGTTCTTCTTTTCGGACAATAAAAACACGGGGCCTTCGTCATTGCGAAAAAACTTTGTAAAAGCCGCCGAAGCAATCTTCCTGTTTTCCCGGAACCAGAACGGGAGGATTGTTTCGGACTTTCAGTCCTCGCAATGACGAAGAAATCACCGGGGCACTCAGACGTACCGCGGCGAGCACAACACCAGCCAATTCAACAAAAACCAAATAACAACCGATGAAATTTTTTCTTGACACCGCAAACTTGGAACAGATCGCGCAGGGCGCGGCATTAGGCATTCTGGACGGCGTGACGACCAACCCGTCACTCATGGCCAAAGAAGGCATACAGGGCGCCGAAGCCATCGAGGCCCACTACAAAAAGATCTGCGAGATGGTCGACGGCGACATCAGCGCCGAAGTGCTTTCGACCACCTTCGAAGAGATGGTGCCCGAAGGCGAACACCTCGCCTCGCTGCACAAGAACATCGTTGTGAAAGTGCCCTGCACCGCCGACGGCATCAAAGCCATCAAATACTTTACAGGCAAAGGCATCCGCACCAACTGCACCCTGGTATTCTCGACAGGCCAGGCCCTGCTGGCCGCCAAAGCCGGCGCCACCTACGTGTCGCCCTTCGTCGGCCGCCTCGACGACATCTGCGAAGACGGCATGGCGCTCGTGGCCTCGATCGTCGACGTCTACGACACCTACGGCTACCAGACCCAAGTGCTCGCCGCCTCGATCCGCCACACCCTGCACATCATCCAGTGCCTCGAAGTGGGCGCCCACGTGGCCACCTGCCCGCTGGCCCCCATCCTCGGGCTGCTCAACCACCCGCTCACCGACAAAGGGCTCGCCCAGTTCATCAAGGACAGCGAGAAAATGCGCTAAGTGCGCTCCCGCACGGGTGCGTGTCTCCGCACGGGCAATCATTTTGCCTGAATACATCCAACGTTTTGATTAGCAAGGGCACGGCCATCCGGGATGGCCGGTGCCGAGCGTGAGAAACGTCGAATGAAATTCAACGGTTCCGCAATGAAACGCGTCGAAAAAATCCGCACGGTCCCGGAGTTCTCCATTATTCTGGAAAACTTCGGGCCCGCCGAATACGCCGACACCTACCGCATCGCTTTGCCTGCCGGGCAGAGCATCGACCGCCTGAGTGCCGGTTTCTGGCAAGCCCCCCGTTGGGTCGACGCCCTGATGCGGCTCCGCAACATCCTCGTGCGCCCTTTCGGACTACAGGGCGGGAAAAAACCGGAGCCGAACGACAGGGGCGAGCCCGACAACAGCCAATCGTCGCCGTGTGCAGGAATGGCAAACGATAACGGCCGGTCGTCGCCGATCGCCGGGGCAACACCCGATAATCCGCCGAACACAGAAACCGCAAACGACGACAGTCCGGCTCCCGGCAACAGTACAGCGCAACAAAGTAATCCTCCGGGCAGGCCCTATTACCCCGTCGGGTCGCGGGCGCCCTACTTTTCCGTCGTGGCCCGCAACGAGCGCGAGATCGTGACCGGCGAGCAGGACAAGCACCTCGACTTCCGCACCTCGCTGCTGGCCGACCTCGCCGGGCCGCATCTTTACTGCATCACCGCCGTTCGGTTCCACAACCGCTGGGGACGGCTCTATTTCTTCTTCGTCAAGCCGTTCCACCGGGCCATTATCCGGGCCATGCTCAAGCGATTGCTTTAACCCAGAGACCCTATGACAATCACACCATCGAAAAAGCCCCGCATCGAAATGATCGACGCCCTGCGCGGCTTTGCCGTGATGGCTATCCTGCTTGTGCATAGCCTCGAACATTTCCTCTTCCCCGTCTACCCCGACCCGGCCTTGCAACCCGCATGGCTCAACGCCCTCGACAGCGGGATTTTCGATTTCACTTTCGCCCTGTTCGCCGGGAAAGCCTACGCCATCTTTGCCCTGCTGTTCGGCTTCACCTACCACATCCAATACACCAACCGGCAGGCCCGGGGCCGCGACTTCGGCTGGAGATTTGTGTGGCGGCTCGCCCTGCTCGCCGGGTTTGCCACCCTCAACGCCGCCTTTTTCCCCGGCGGCGACGTCCTGATGCTCTTTGCTATCGTGGGACTGATCCTGCCCGCCGTACGCAAACTTGGCAACCGGGGTGTGTTGATTATCGCCCTCGTACTGCTGCTCCAGCCCGTCGAATGGTTCCACTACCTCGCCTCGTTGTTCAGCCCCTCGTATACTATACCCGACCTCGGCATCGGCACGCTCTACGGCACTGTGGCCGAAGCCACCCGCTCGGGGAACTTCGGAGAGTTCGTCGCCGTGAACGTCACCACCGGACAGAAAGCCAGTCTGCTGTGGGCCGTCGGTGCCGGACGCGTGACGCAGACTGCCGGCCTGTTCCTGCTCGGCATGCTGCTTGGCCGCCGGGGATTGTTCGCCGCCAGGGCCTCGCTGGTCGCTCCTGCGGAAACACCCCAACCCGCCGCCCGCGGAACGAAAAACCCCGTGAAATTCTGGTTATGGACGCTGATCGGCGGAGCGGTGGCCTTCTGCCCGCTCTATTCGCTGCACGAACTCGTAATGGAAAAAGGCGGCCCCGTGGTGCAACAGACCGTCGGCACCGCGTTCGACATGTGGCAGAAATTCGCCTTCACCGCCGTGCTCGTGGCCTCATTCGTACTACTCTATCACAATGCGCCACGCTTCGTGCGGCTCGCCGCCCCGCTCCGTTTTTACGGCCGGATGAGCCTGAGCAACTACGTAGCACAGTCCATCATCGGCGCGCTGATCTACTTCCCCTTTGCGCTCCACCTGGCCCCCTATTGCGGCTATACCGCCAGCCTGCTGATCGGCGTGGCGGTACTCTGCATCCAGGTGATGTGCTGCCGCTGGTGGCTGCATAGACATAAACAAGGACCGCTCGAAGGACTCTGGCACCGCCTCACCTGGCCGGGAACGCGCAATTAAAGTTTTTGAGACCGCGCACGCCCCGCGGACAAACCCAACCCCTTCCGATCCTAAAAACACAAGACAGCCGCCACCGTGAAAACAAGACCCGCCCACAGCATCAACACATTGATCGTCGCCCTGCTGTTCGTGGCGTTCGCCGCACCGCAGGCCGCCACCGCCCAAAACTCCGCATCCGGTTCCGAAGCCGCGCTCACCAAAGCCTCGATGACCGCAATCGTAAATGCCTGCCTGCCGGGGCGCGAGCCGATGAACGACGGGTACAGCGGAGCCCTGTTCGAAGCCCTGACCGAGTTGGGAGTGGAAACGAACGGCGAACTGGCCGGTATCATCGAAAAATACCAGGGACGCGTGCTCAAGGCCGAGAAACGGATCTGCAGAGAGATCCTCGAAAACGGCGAATCGGGCGACGGATTTGTCGCCCGCCCCGAAGAGATGCCCGATGTGGAACGAGGCATCTTCTTCACCCGGATCGGGTTCATGCGGGAGCTGCTGGTGACCAAATTCGGCCCGCAATACGAGCAGGTGATCCGCAACGGGAATTACAACGACCCCGGGGAAGAAGAGGCCGCCTGCGGCGAATGCCGGGCCGGAGGATACGATGAAGAGCCCGGCCTGCTGCGCCGCTTCCTCCGCCCCCGCCCCTAACGCTTACTCGCCAAACCACACGCCCCATGAACACTCGTTCCTTCTCCCTGAAGCCCTGCCTGCTGGCCGCCGCCATCCTGTGCTGCATCCTGCTGGCCTCCGGCAACGCCCCGGCTGGCGCCAAAAAGAGCGCGCGCATTCCGGACAGCCCGCTAACGATCGGAACCATGTTCGCCACCACGTACGTCTATCTCCCCGACCGCGAGTGGATGAACACAGAGGACAAGCAGGAGCTTTTCTCCACCCTGCAAACCCTCGGCATGGCGACATTCAAAGAATTCGCGCTGCTCTTCGACACTTACCTGAAACCTGCCCTCAAAGACGAAAAACGCATCTGCCGGGAGATCATCGGGAACAACGGTTGCAGCGAAGACGGCTACGTGGCCGAGGAAGAGGATATGCCCGCCGTGCGCCGGGGCGTCTACTTCACCCAGATCGGCCTGATCCGCTCGATGCTGTTCCTCAAGTATGGCGAAGAGTACGAAGACATCATCCGCACAAGCCACGAAATATACTACGACGAAGGATGCGCCTGTGAGCAGTGCGCGTGCGAAAAGTGCGAATGCGGCACCTGCGCCGAGAAGTCCGGCGACTGCCACTGCGGGCAGTGCGAATGCAACGGCTGCGAATGTGGCACCCGCACCGGAAAACACGACGGGTGCGCGTGCGAAGAGTGCAAATGCGGTGAGTGCGCGTGCGAGGAGTGTCACTGCGACGACTGCGAGTGCGGCAGCTACGGTTGCCTGTGCGGCGAAGACCAATAAAAATGAGCATGAAAAAAATGAACAGACAACAAACACTGCAGCTTCGGGCCTTGTTTCTGGGCCTGGCCCTTATGATTCCGGGCGGTGCCCTGCCCGTCGCCACGGCTCAGGAGAGTGGCGAAGGGCGAGAATTGCGCACCTTCGAGGAACACCCCCCCCTGCGCCAAATGGAGTGCGGCCTGTGGATAAACGCCATGGGCGATGTCGCCTACAAAGACATCGCCGCCACCGGGCAGCCGGTCATCGACCTGAGCGACCCCGACGCCCGGCCCGACGACGACCTCGGCGCCGAAGATTTCTACATCTCGTGGGCCTACAACGCCGCCGACACCCTGCACGACTTCCTGACCGAGCTGAAAGAGATCGTCGACACCCTGACGTTCCGCGCGCTCGGCCCGGAATACTTTGCCGACGACAGCCACATCTACATCCTTCACCCGATGGTCTACGGCGGATACATGATCGTAGGCAACGACATTGACCCGCGCTCGTTCCGCGTGTTCAAAGAGGCGCCCCACTTCGCCCGCGACAAGAACCTCTGCTTCGTGGCCGGGCAGCAGATCGGCGGCGCCGACGCAGGCAGCTTCAAGCCGATCCCCAACGCAGAGTACCTGCTCGCGCGCGACAAATACCACATCTACCACATGAGCGAGGTATTGGACGAAGAGGAAATCGCCTCTTTCGAAGCACTGTTGGGCGTCAGGATCCGCCGCCCGCACGCCACCCCGAAAGAGTGCCTCGATTAGCGGAGTACGGACCGATTGCCGGGCGCGAAAAACAAGCGAAACTACCCCTTTAGGTCTTGTCGTTCCGGGCAAAGGGAGGGACGATCGGCGGGGCAGCCCGCGATCCCGGGCGCCAGGCCGAATCCGTAAGCAATCCGCATAAATAAGATTCGGACAACAAAGGCGGCAACAATTTTTTCGGTAGCCGCAAGAAAAAGTAGGGGGCTTTTGCAGCCCCCTTTGTTTTTCCGGAAAAAAATACCGTTCTTTGCACTCCCTTGCCCGTAAAGCGGGGATACCAATAAATAAACAACATCATGAAACAGTGTCAAATCACGGGAAAGAAGGCCATGGTCGGCCACAACGTGTCGCACTCGAACAAGAAAACAAAGCGCCGCTTCAGCCCCAACCTGAAGAGCAAACGCTTCTTCCTTGAGTCCGAGAACCGCTGGGTTACCCTCAAAGTGACTACCTCGGCCATGCGCACCATCAACAAAAACGGACTCGACGCGGCCCTCAAGCAGGCTAAAGCGCTTCCCAAAGTCTACTAACCACAATGGCAAAAAAAGGAAACCGAGTACAGGTGATCCTCGAGTGCACCGAGCACAAAGAGAGCGGCATGCCAGGCACGTCACGCTACATCACCACCAAAAACAAGAAGAACACCCCCGACCGTATGGAACGTAAGAAATACAACCCCATACTGAAGAAAGTAACCGTACACCGCGAAATCAAATAAGGTCGCCGCAAGGGTAAACCAGGGGAGATAACCTCCGGTAAACAAGCCCTCTGACGATTAAGCATACTGCAACACCCCGGACGCATACAATCCGCCGGCAGGTAAGCATATACCGCGAAATCCGACAGGAGAGCCCGCCGATCACCCCGAAAACGAAAGCAAACAATGGCAAAGAAAGTAGTAGCAACGCTCAAAACAGCCGCCAACGCCAAGAGCGTCACCAAATGCATCAAGATGGTCAAATCGCCCAAAACCGGCGCCTACACCTTCAAAGAAGAGATCGTTCCCAACGAGGAAGTCAAAGCATTCTTCGACAAAAAGTAATTCTCCTGCGGGTTGCACCTGCCGAAGCGGCCCAGGTGGCGGAAATCCGGGAATCCCGGTTCCCTGCGCCCTCCCATCCGCCCGGTACACACACAACCCCGCGCCCGACGTCCCCCCCACAGCCTTGGGACACACAGAAAGCCCCCTGCGGCTTTTGTAAGGCTCAACAGCGTTTGCGTTGCCCGCACCGCCCTCTGCGCGCCGGAGCAACACAAAAAAGCGGCCACCCGATGGGTGGCCGCTTTTTGTTTGCATTCCTTTATGACAGGGGCACCGGAGCGATCCCGCTAAAACTGAGTATTGAACCCGATGAAGAGCTGGAAGCGCGACTGGCCGATCCCGTACGAGAGGGCCGAATACTGGGGCTCGATAAAGATGTTGCAGATCGCATTGTTGACCTTGATCACCTTGCCCACGCCGAGCCCGACCGGGATATTGTAGTTGCCGCTACGCAGGTCGAACTGCCAGATGCCCGACGAACGCAGGCAGAAGCCGTTGCCGATCTGCCAGATAAGGAACGGCTGGGCACTCAGCGAATTGACCATCGAGCGGCTACTGTTTCCGGCAAACGATATTTGCCAGGTCACCAGACCACCATACTGGAAAATAGGGTCGCCCGAAACGAAAGCAAGGGCCGAAAGGCCTGCCTGCCATTTGCCCTGCCCCATGCCATTGGTGCCGGTGGGGGCGGTCAGGGCCGGGCCTATACCGAGTTTAGTACCCTCTTTTTCGTAAGCCTTGTAGATGGCAAACAGCGAAAAGTCGGAAAGGCCGGTCTCGGTATTCTCGCCGGGAACCGAGAGGGTAGACACCGGTAGCGTACCGCGGAAAATCCAGCGGCCCACGGGCTGGGCGTAGCGGATCATTGTGGTGCTGGCCGTGGCGCCGTCCATCCCGAAAAGCGACGGGATATAATAGTTATGAAGATTAAGGGCCTGGCGGCTGGACATGGGGTCGTTGGCCGCTTTCAGGGTCTCTTCGTCGATGTGGTGCGGAGAAGCGGGGGGAGGAGTCTGGGCGGTGGCGACATACAGCATCGACAACAAAGCTATTGCCGACGATACACCGATACGCACCGGATTAAGGGTAAGGATTCTGGATTTCATGGTGATTGGGGTGTTAATTGTTCCGGCTACTCCCTACACAAATAACGTGCCAATCCCGCACATCGTCGCACTCGCCGGGCCAGGCTTGCCGAGTATCGGCGCACCTGCGAATGCTTCGCATTCCTCTTTGATTTACGGGGAGCCCGAAGTGCTTCGGGTTCCCCAAAGTAAGATGGACCCTGATTTCTGAAAGCACGCTTTCGGGACGAGATCAGAATCCATTTTATTGGCGGGGTAACATGCGAGCATTCCGGCCGCGCGAAAAAAGCGGGCAGGAAACTTCGTTTCCTGAAAAATTCTTTTGGGGTTCTTTTTCTTATGAAGAAAAAGAACGGCACCCTTCCCGGCAAGGTCAGACGAGGCCGAGGCGGGCGGAGATGTCGAGCATGGCGCGGATGGGCCGTTCGGCGCGGAGGCGGAGCGCCTCGTCGAGCGTGATTTCCGGCCGGAGCGTTTCGAGGGCGCGGACGATCTTCGGGAGTGTGTTGAGCTTCATGAACGCGCAATCGTTACAGGCACACGTCGAATCCTCGGCCGGGGCGGGAATGAAAGACTTGCCCGGCGAGGCCAGACGCATCTGGTGGAGGATTCCCGACTCGGTGGCCACGATATACGCCGGCGCCGGGTCGGATTGCGAAAAACGGAGCATTTCGGCCGTCGAACCCGTGAAATCCGCCGCCAGCACCACCGGGCGCGGACACTCGGGGTGCGCCAGGATTTTGGCTTCGGGATGCTGTTTTTTGAGTCCGAGGATCTTTGTCAGCGAGAACTGCTGGTGTACATGGCACGCGCCGTCCCAGATCAGCATGTTTTCGCGGCCCGTCAGGCGTTTGATGTAATCGCCCAGGTTGCGGTCGGGGCCGAAAATGACCGGCTGGTCGGCAGGCAGCGATTCGACGATCTGCACGGCGTTGCTCGATGTGCAGACAATGTCCGTGAGCGCCTTGACCGCGGCCGTCGTATTCACATACGAAATCACCGTATGGCCCGGATGCGCCGCGATGAACTCCCCGAACGCCTCGGCCGGACAGGAGTCCGCCAACGAACAACCCGCCTCGGGATCGGGCAGCAATACCTTCCTGGAAGGCGAGAGGATCTTGGCCGTCTCGGCCATGAAATGCACCCCCGCAAAGAGGATCACCTCGGCGTCGGTGGTGGCGGCCCGCTGTGAGAGCGCCAGGCTGTCGCCCACGAAATCGGCCACCTGCTGCACGCCGGGTTCCGTATAATAGTGCGCGAGGATCACCGCGCGGCGTTCCCGTTTGAGTTCCGCGATCCGTTGCCGGAGCTCGTCTTGCGATACATTTTTCGTTTCCATAGTACGAAAGTACGAAATTTAACAAGTTGTTGAAAACCCGTCGGCCCGGCGTTGAGAAATTTTCATAAAAGAGAGCGGCGGGCTATTGCCGTTTCCGGCGAAAAAAACATATGGAATTCGCATTCGATCCTGCAAGAAAAAATTATCGAAAACCATCCACATGCCGTCCTGTAAAAAAGCCGGGATTGCGGCACCGGGTGTTGAATTAACACCTGTCGGGAATCAAACATCAACAGCTGTGGAAAACTCCGTAAAAATAAACAACAGCAACTATTTCAACTGTACATATATTGTTTATCAATTATGGAAAACCTATTTGCCAACGGAAAAACGAAAAGATACCGACACCATCCACATGGATTACACTTCTTATTTAAAATCTACTCTATAATCTAAAATTTAAATAAGGAAAAAGGGAAGCCCGGGCAAACCGAAGACGGCCGGATTTGGATAATCCCGAAAAATCGCTACCTTTGCCACCCCATAACCGAACGAAAGGAGGTGGTACGATAGATTATGATCATCATGCAAGTGAAAGAGGGCGAAAACATCGAACGCGCACTCAAAAAATTCAAACGTAAATATGAAAAGACCGGAGTCATCAAAGAACTCCGCGCACGCCAATACTTCACCAAACCGTCGGTGACCAAACGTAAACAAAAGCAAAAAGCCGTATACGTTCAGGGCCTGCACAGGGACGAAGAATAACCCCGCCGCTTCCGGCCACCGGAAGTACCTACGGAAAACAGAAAAAGAGAGGATCGCATCGCGCGGCCCTCTCTTTGCTTTTTAACAAATCTTTCCGGAACCCCAGCGGAAAACAATATAAAAACGGATACGTAAAAAATTCATACCTTTGGGCTGATGAGCGACGTACGCCAAATAGAAAAAGACCCCGAATTCGAAGAACAGATCCGTCCCCGGGAGCTCGACGCTTTCCGGGGGCAGGAGAAGATCGTCGATAACCTCTCGGTCTTCATTAAAGCCGCCGTCATGCGCGACGAAGCCCTTGACCACGTACTGCTGCATGGCCCCCCCGGCCTTGGTAAGACTACATTGGCGAGCATTATTACGAATGAATTAGGAGTGTCGATGCGGGTCACTTCGGGCCCCGTACTCGATAAACCGGGCGACCTGGCCGGACTGCTTACCGGACTGAACGAAGGCGATGTGCTGTTCATCGATGAAATCCACCGGTTAAATCCTGCCATCGAAGAGTACCTGTATTCGGCGATGGAGGACTATAAGATAGACATCGTACTTGACAAAGGCCCCAGCGCCCGCAGCGTGCAGATCAAGCTCAACCCCTTCACACTCGTGGGAGCTACGACCCGGAGCGGCCTGCTGACCAGCCCGCTCAGGGCCCGTTTCGGCATCCAGTGCCACCTGCAATATTACGACAGCGGTACCCTGGCCGGTATTGTCGACCGGTCGGCGGGTGTGCTTAAAATACCGATCGATGCCCAAGCTGCCGGCGAAATCGCCCTGCGCAGCCGCGGTACGCCCCGCATTGCCAACGCCCTGTTGCGCCGCGTGCGCGACTTCGCCATGGTGCAGGGTACCGGCGAAATCGAATTAGGCATCACTCGCCGGGCCCTCGACGCCCTTGACATCGATACCCGCGGGCTCGACCAGATGGACAACCGTATCCTTCGCGCCATTATCGAAAAATTCGGGGGTGGCCCTGTCGGACTCGGCACCATCGCCACCGCCGTGAGCGAAGACGCCGGAACGATAGAAGAGGTATACGAACCGTTCCTGATCAAAGAAGGGTTCATCAAACGCACACCGCGCGGCCGCGAAGCCACCGCCCGGGCCTATGAACACCTCGGTGTTGTCAAACCGCACGGCCCCCAGACCGAGATCGATTTCCTGTAAAAAACAGTCTATTCGTTTTAAGTCCGGAAAGATTTGCATACCTTTGGATGGGAATGCTGGATTTCATCTTTCGGATGCCCTCGCCTGGTGTCGGCCGCTGCAGGCGGCTACCATATCCCCGCTCATCGACGATACCTTTCGTCAGTGCCTTACAGACGCCGGGAAATTACGGATTAAACCCTTTTTGCTTCGGTCAGTCCAATAAGCAAAGAAACCCGGTTATACACAACTTAGGAACCACACACTAATCTTATTTCAGTAATGAAAAAACTACTTTTGATCGCCGCTGCCGCCGTATTCGCATTCGGTACCGCTGCCGCCCAAAAACAAACCAAAGCCGAAAAAGAAGCTGCCAAAATGCAGCAGGAAATCGCTACGAGCGCCTATGTGAAGAAAATCGTGGATGCCCGTAACTTTCAATACATGCCCGTGGAGTATACACGAGGCAACAGCCTGAAACAAAATGCACTCGAAGAGGATCAGCTGATCGTTCGACCCGATAATATTCTGGTTTCATTGGGCGCCACTTCGTTCGTGAGAACCAACGAATACGAAGTCGTTTCGGATGAAATGGTTAAAAATAACCGTGAGGTGAAGATCAAGGCCACTGCTGACGACAATTCCCAGGTTATCCTAACCTTTATCATCGATCCCAAAACCGCCAAAACCAAACTCAAAATTAACTCCTCCAAAGCAGGATACGTGGTGTACGAAGGTACTATCCAAGAGGCACCCAGGGAACGATAATGCAAAGGACTAACCTTCAACTAACCTAAAATTTCAGGAAAATATGAAAAAGATCGTACTAATGACCATGGCACTTGTCACGCTGACTGTCGCAACATCATGGGCCCAAAAACAATCCAAAGCCGAAAAAGAAGCCGAAATGACGCAACTGGTGAACACCATCGTCCCGGCAAAAAATTTCGAATTCCTTGGCTACGAGGTGATACCGCAAACCGGAACCGCCGAAACCATCAACGGGTACAAATACATAAAAATCCAACCCAGCCGTTTCGAGATTAACCTGCCCAACACCATCAGCTACACCACCGTCATGTATGAGTGGCAATCTTGCGAACAGGATAAAAAAGGCAACTGGGTGATCAAAATACAGATCAGCAGCCCGGGCGGCTCGTACCAAATGCAGGAAAAAGTGACTGTAGGGATGGCCGTCGAAACACGTACGGTGACTAAATCCCAAACGCCCGGCATCCAGACATACGAAATGGTGATTTCTCCCGCCACAGGGAAAGCCACGGTCAAACTCCGTTCGAGCGTGGATAACACCTACACCTACCGCGGCAGCATACGCGCGTTCTAATTCATCAAGGCATCTCAAGCGCAAGACAAAAGAGGGGGGAGGTTTTCAAGATCTACCCCCTCTTACTTTTTATATACCCGACACCTGAAGCCATGAAAAGAATTGTCCTGTCGGTTGTGGCCGTCTTCCTTTTCTCCGGAGCCACGGAGACAGGAAATGCCAAGCCGCTCCGGCACGAAGATCCCGCTCCGCGGCAAGAACTCAGCGCAGGAAAACAACGCAAAGAACAAAAGAAAGCCCGGAAAGCCGAAGAGCGATTCCTGAAGATCAATAACCTGATCATGAACCGTAATTTCCAATTCCTGGGCTACCAGATGAACCGGCCCACGGGCAGCACATACAGCATCAATGGCTACCGCTATGTCAGAATAGAACCCGGGTATCTTGAGGTCAACCTGCCCGGAAGCGTCTCGTTCCGTACCGTCATGTACGAATGGCAGAGCGTGGTCTGGGAAAACCAGCTCTGGATCATCAACCTCATCGTCAGGTCCAGCCCGGTCAACGGCACCGTCGAGCGCTACGAACTCATCGTTAATCCCAAAACCGCCAAGGCGGCCCTGAAAATCAACTCAAGCCTTTACGGCACCATGTATTACAAAGGGATCGTCAAAGAAAATTAAGGCTGATTTTTCCGTCGGCCCGGGTGGTGCCGCTTTGGTTCTCCGATTCCATCGGTGGTCGGCCAAAGCACCCCGCCTGATCCGTAGATTCCATTAGTCGTCATAATTCCGCGCGGCCGGACATGGTGCGGATTAGCCGGTCCATCATTACCTTTGTAGTGCCTTCCCGTCCGAGTCCGGGGAAATATCCCGGACGGTTCCGCTCCGCATTTATCGCAGGAGAGGTACTATGCCGTACGGTATTTCGCCGTAAAACAAACAGGCCTCTGCCAGTAAAACCTATGACCCAACACAATCAACCATACACTGAAAACGCCGTACTGGTGGCCGTCGTGCGCGAAAAACAGCCCCAGCACGAAACCGACGAATACCTCGGCGAACTCCGCTTCCTGGCCGAAACCGCAGGGATACGGAGCGTCGCCACATTCACCCAGAAACTCTCGCAACCCGACAAACGCACCTTCATCGGCAGCGGTAAGCTCGATGAGATCAAAGCCTACATCACCGCCTCGCGCGAGCAGGCAGAAGCCGACACAGGCGATGCTAATCAAGGCGTCGGGCTCGTTATCTTTGACGACGAACTTTCGCCTTCGCAGTTGAGGAACGTCGAGAAAGAACTCTCCATAAAGATTCTCGACCGCACCAACCTGATCCTCGACATCTTCGCCCAGCGCGCCACCACCGCCTATGCCAAGACCCAGGTCGAACTGGCCCGCCTGCAATACCTGCTGCCGCGCCTGAGCGGCATGTGGACCCACCTCGAACGCCAACGGGGTGGTACCGGTACCCGCGGCGGGGCCGGCGAGCGAGAGATCGAAACCGACCGCCGGATCATCCGCAACCGCATCGCCCACCTCAAAGAAGAGCTCCGCAAGATCGACCGCCAGATGGCCACCCAGCGTAGCGGCCGTGGTTCGGTCGTGCGCGTGGCGCTGGTGGGCTACACCAATGTCGGCAAATCTACACTGATGAACATTGTCAGCAAGAGCGAGGTCTTTGCCGAGAACAAACTCTTCGCCACGCTCGACACCACGGTGCGCAAAGTGGTGCTCGATAACCTGCCGTTCCTGCTGGCCGACACGGTGGGTTTCATCCGCAAACTTCCCACACAGCTGGTAGAGTCGTTCAAATCGACCCTCGACGAGGTGCGCGAGGCCGACCTGCTGCTTCACGTGGTCGATATTTCGCACCCTTATTTCGCCGACCAGATCGCCGTGGTCGACCAGACCCTGCGCGAGATCGGAGCGGGCGAAAAGCCCACGTTCCTGGTGTTCAACAAGATCGATGCCTATACCTATACCCCCAAAGAGGAAGACGACCTGACGCCTCCCACCGACGCCAACCTGACGCTCGACGACCTGCAGGAGCGCTGGCAACACGGCCCCGGAGCTCGCCCTTGCATCTTTATTTCGGCCGTCAAGCGCACGAACATCGACAAGCTGCGCGCCGACCTCTACGGCATGGTGCGCGAGATTCACGCGGGGCGCTACCCGTTCAATAATTATTTGTACTGATTCTTTGAATATGCTTACCTCGCATGTCATCCCGGGCGTAGCCGAGGGAACTTTGCGATAACAATCCATTATTGTCTCCCTTGCAAAGTTCCCTCGGCTACGCCCGGGATGACATGAAGAAGAGGCTTTATCATGCCATTCGCCAACGACATATTTGCCATCTGCAGCGACGCAGAGTTCGAGGCGGCGGCGCTGGAAACATTTCGTTTCCAGGCCGCGCATTGCGCGCCGTATGCCGAATACCTTCACCTGCTGGGCGTCGATCCGGCGACGATACGGACAGTGGCGGATATTCCGTTCCTGCCGGTCGAAGTGTTCAAGGTGCGCGAGGTGTATGGCAGCCCCGGCGCTTTGCCGAACGAGGCCGAATTGGTCTTTACGAGCAGCGGCACCACGGGGCACGACACGAGTACGCACTATGTGGCTTCGGCGGCGCTGTACCGCGAATCGTTCCTGAGCGGGTTCGGGCGTTTCTGGGGCCAGCCTGAGGAATGGTTGTTTTTCGCCCTGTTGCCGTCGTATCTCGAACGCGCGGGTTCGTCCCTCGTCTGCATGGCAAAGGGGCTTATGGAGGCTTCGGGAAGCCTGTACGGCGGGTTTTTCCTCGACGACTTCGCGGCGCTGCTCGACGGGTTGCAGAAAGCGGCCGCCGACGGTTCGCGGCGCATTATGTTGTTGGGCGTCAGTTTCGCGCTACTGGATTTTTCGGAATGGCTCGCAGCCCAAGGCCTGTCGCTGCATTTGCCCGATTCGGCGGTCGTGATGGAGACGGGGGGCATGAAGGGGCGCCGCCGCGAGACCTCGCGCGAGGAGTTGCATTCGGTCCTTTGCCGTACCTTTGGGGTCGGAACGGTAGCATCGGAATACGGCATGACGGAACTACTCTCGCAAGCCTACTCCCGAAGCGGCGGCATTTTCGAATGCCCGCCGTGGATGCGTATTGCGGGCCGCGACTTGCAGAACCCTTTGCGACCAGCCGCACCGGGAGTGCGTGCTGCGGTCAATGTGATCGACCTGGCCAACCGTTTCTCGTGCTCGTTCATCGCGACGCAGGACTCTGCTATCGTCAACGCCGACGGCTCGTACCGCCTCCTCGGACGACTCGCCGGCGCCCAGCTTCGCGGCTGCACCATGCTTGCCGAGTAACCATTCGCTTGCCTCGATTGGCAGGGTGTCGTTCTTTTTCTGTAGAAAAGGGCCGATGCCGGCAATGAGTGCCATCAAGTTTGCTTGCATTGCCGAGCACCGAAGGGGGGGCATACGGCGGACGCCACCCGAAAGACTTTTGCGGATGCCCCGCCATAACCTATTTTCGTCATTGCAAGGGCTATAAGCCAGGCGCAATCTTCCCGGTTCTCTCTCGAAAGGGAAGATTGCCACGCCGCGTTTCACGCTCTCCGCAATGATGATAAAGGAAAATAGCTTGCGGCATTGCACCGCAACGAATCAATAAAGAAGGAAACGAACCGCTGCCACCACCGGGCGCAATGCAAACTTGTTTGCAAATTGCCGAGGTGCAAGATGGGAAAGGCTGCGTGTAGACTTAGGCTTCCTGAAAAATTCTTTTCTTTAGAAAAGAATGCCTGCCCCGGCGAGGGCGATATTATCCAGCCTGCGCGGCGAGCGCGACGCATATGCTCAGAAAATTAGTAGGACAGACAGCCATTTACGGGATCAGCGGGATCGTTGCGAAATTCATCAACTACCTGCTGACCCCCTATTTGACTAACATCATGGGACGGAGCGTGTACGGCGACGTCACCCTGCTCTATTCCATCATTCCGTTTGCCAACGTGTTGCTGACCATGGGCCTGGCGACCAGTTATTTCCGCTACGCCTCGCGGTGCGAGACCCCCGGGGCTAAAAAAGAGCTGTTCACCACCTCGTGGGTATCCGTGAGCATGCTTTCCGTGTGTTTCATGCTGGCCGTGTGGTTGTTCAGCGCTCCCCTGGCACGTGTCTTCGAGGTCAGCCTGTCGTGTATTCTGGCCACCGGCGCCCTGATCATGGTCGACAACATCAACGCCATCCCCCTGGCCGCCCTGCGCGAGGAGCGTAAATCCGTCTATTATACGGTGGTCAATGTGGTTAATGTGGTCGTCAACGTGGCGCTGTGCGTCTTCTTCTACAGTTTCATGCCCCGGCGGTTCGGACTGCCCCCGCAGGCCTACACCCCGCTGTGGGTGATCGTGGCCAACCTCGCGGCCAGCTTGGTGAGCACTGTGATGCTCATGCCCAACACCATCCGCCTGCTGTCGCGCACATTTTCGCCCGCCTTGCTGCGGTCGCTCTGGCACTATTCGCTGCCGTTGCTCATGGCCGGCCTGTTCGGAGTGTCGGGTGACTTTATCGACCGCCTCATGCTCCGCTTCATGCTGCCCGACAGCATTGCCGCGGCGCAGGTGGGCATCTACGGTGCCGTGGGCCGGGTTGCCGCCCTGATGGTGATTTTCCGGCAGATCTACACGCTCGGGGCCGAGCCTTTCTTCCTGCAACACTTCGAAGGCAATGGCTTCCAGCGCACCAACGCCGAAGCCACGAAATTCTTCACTATCGTCGGTATCGCGATCTTTCTGGGTATCATCTATTTCCAGGATTTGTTCGCGCTCTTCATCGGGCCCGAATTCCGGATCGGGATGCCGGTGCTGCCCCTGCTGTTGCTGGCCAACCTGTTCGGTGGCCTGTTGACTAACCTGTCGTTCTGGTACAAGGCCGCCGACAAGACCCGCATAGCGGTCTACATTACCGGCATCGGCGTGTTGATCACCATTGCGGCCAATGTCATCATGATTCCGCCGATGGGGTATTACGGTTCGGCCTGGGCGCGCGTGCTCACGACGGTGGTGATGGTCGTGGCGAGCTATTTCCTGTGCCAGCGCCACTACCCGGTGCCGTTCGACCTGCGCCGCATCGGGCTTTACTTCCTGCTGGGCGGAATATTTTACGGTTTGTCGTTCGTTACGGCGCTGCCGGGCGGCTGGTGGCAGTGGAGTCTTAACTTTTTATTACTTTTGATGTTTGGGGCGATCGCGTTCCGGATGGAATTCCCCGGTCGTACCCTCGCCTCGGTGCTGGGCTTCTCCCGGCGCCGGTCCGAATAGATTATGGAAAAAGTAAAAGTCATCAACCGCTCGGCAAATCCGCTGCCGCAATACGAAACGGAACACTCGGTGGGCCTCGACGTCCGCGCCGCGCTCGCCGAACCGGTCACGCTCGAACCGCTCGCCCGGGCCCTCGTGCCCACGGGCCTGCATGTCGAAATCCCTCCCGGATACGAGATCCAGGTGCGCCCCCGTAGCGGACTGGCGGCCAAACATGGCGTCACGGTGCTCAATTCGCCCGGAACCATCGACCCGGACTACCGCGGCGAAATCAAGGTGATCCTGGTGAATCTCTCGAACGAACCGTTCACCATTCAACACGGCGAACGCATCGCCCAACTGGTTTTTGCCCGCTACGATCGCCTCGAATGGCAGCCCTCCACGGAACTTTCCGACACCTCGCGTGGTGCGGGAGGCTTCGGCTCTACCGGCCGATAGCGAAGGCATCGCTCTTTTCTAAAGAAAAGAACCGAAAGAATTTTTGGGTCCACAACGTGGACTCTTCCTTCTGCTTGCTTGGCAATCCGAACAAGTTCGATTGCCCTCGTTTCGGGCGAAGATTTTGGATGCTAGGCATTCCTCTGTATTTTCGTTGCGGCGCGTAGCGCTTGTATTTCAATAAGAAATTCGCTCTGAAAGTTCACCTTCGAGCCGAATTTCTTATTGAAATACACAACCAATACCTTCGGCATTGCACTGCAACACAAACCGAGGCCGGAAACGAAGTTTCCACAAAAGTTTTTGCGCCGCTTTTTTGCAAAAAAGCGGCAATACCAGCCTGATCAACACGATGAGAAAAATACTGATAGCGATATTGGCGTTGGGGATGAGTGGGGTAGTGCGTGCTGCCGGGCCGCGGGACGAGCACGTCGGCCGTTCGTGGAGCGGCGAGCGGCGGGAGCGGTACACCCCCGAACTGCAAGCCTCGAACTACTATTTGGAAGGCGTACGCTACATGACCGACGAGTCCTGGCAGGCTGCCGGCTATTTCTTTACCCGCGCTTTGAAATACGACCCTGCGCATGCTCCCTCATACTATCAGCTCGGACAGATCTTCGGCATGTTCGACTCCTACGGGCAGGCTCTTCCCTACGCCCGCAAAGCCTGTGAACTCGTCCCGGAAAACCTCGACTACGCCGAAAACTACGGTCGTCTGCTCGCCCTGAACGAACAATACGACGAGGCCGAGACTGTACTGGGAGCCCTTATCGCCGCCGACTCCTCGCGCATCGCCGCCGTCGGCATGCTGGCCGCCCTGAAGTCTCAGCACGGCGACACCAGCGAAGCCCTCCGGCTGATCGATCTGGCCGAGCGGCGCGGGATTTACAGCCCTCCCATGGTCGAACTTAAACGCCAGATCCTCGTGCAGGGGCAACGCTACCGCGAAAGCTACGACTACATGGCGTGCGCCGCGGCCGCCAATCCCGACAATTCGCGCCTGCACATCTACCTTGCCGAACTGGCCGCCACCTTCGGCGACGACAGTACCGCGCTGGCCGAATACCAAACCGCGATCCGGATCGACTCCCTCTCCGTCGCCCCCCGCATTGCGTTGGCCGAATACTACCGCATCAAAGGCGGCAATTCCGCGCCCCTCATACAAGCCCTCTTTCCTGTTTTCGCATCGCCCGAAGGGCTCGATGCGAAAACCAAGATCAGCTACTTCAACGACTACGTGCGCACTCCCGAGAACTACACCTACCTCGGCGAAGCCGTCGACAGTCTGGCCGGGCTGATGCTCGGCGCCCATCCCGACGATCCCGCCGTGCGCGAATTCTACACGATGCACCTGATCGACCGGGGCGACCTGGACCGCCTGGCCGCTTTCGAAGACCAACGGATCCGCTCCGGTAAAGCCACTGTGTCCGATTTTCAGACTGCCATCGAACTCGCTGAATATCAGGAGAGTAGAGATAGTTCGCGCCGCTACATGGCCCTGGCCCTCGGGCAGTACCCCCGCAACGATACCGTGGCCCTGATGGCCCTCTATATGGAACTGCGCGACGATAACCCCGACGGTGCCGTCGCCATTGCCCGGCAGGCCCTCAGGGCGACCCGCAACGACTCCATCCGTTCGTCGCTCCACGGCGCCCTCGGCGACATTGCCTACAAGGCCGACGACACCCGAACCGCCTTCAAAGAGTACCGGAAGGCATTGCATTATAATCCGGATAACTCCCTGATCCTCAATAATTATTCTTACTACCTGAGCCTGCTCGGCGAACAACTGCCCGAGGCCTTGGTCATGGCCGAGCGCGCCAACGAACTCTCGCCCCAGAATGCCACTTTCCTCGATACGCAGGCCTGGGTGCTCTACAAAATGAGGCGCTACGACGAGGCTCAGGCGCTCATGCGCCGCGTGATGGTACTCGACGACAAACCGGGACCCGACGTGCTGATGCACTACGGCGATATCCTCGATGCCCTCGGCAGCCGCTTCATGGCCGAAACTTACTGGAAACGCGCCCTTGAGGCCGGGGCCGATGCCGCCGAAGTCGAAAAGCGACTGCAAGGGAGAAGACCCTGACGATGAGCCGCCTGCGATCCATACGAATTTACATCTCCGTCATTTTTTTGTCGGCCGCTTTGTTGTCGGTTCTGCCGTTCATGGCGCGGGCTCAAAAACAGAGTAGCGTTCAGCAGCAGATTAAGCAGGCCCAGGCCGAGATCGCCCGCATCGACAAACTCGTCGGCCAGACCAAAAAAGAGGTCGACGCCACTGAGATCAACCTCCGGCTCCTCGAAACAAAAATCGTCAACCGGCGGAAAATCGTCGATGGCCTGGCCGAAGAAAAAAAGAGCCTTTCGGCCGACATCGCCTCCCGTTCGCTGGAGGTGGTCCGGCTCGGTACGCGCTACGCTGATCTAAAAGCCTCGTACTCAGCCCTTATCCGGATCGCGTACAAAAATTACCGGAATAACAGCTATCTCTCGTTCATCTTCTCGGCGCGCGACTTTACAGACGCCGCACGGAGACTTTATTATGTTAAACAGATCGGTTTGCGGACCGAACAGCAAGGGCGTGAAATTTCCGCGACTCACGACCGCCTCGCCGAAGAGCTTCGGGGACTTGAAACGCGCCAGGCTGAATTGGCCGTCGTCGAAGAGCGCCAGGCTGCAGAAATTGCCACACTCGGCCGGGAGCAGGAAGGGCTCCGTGCGGCCGAGGCTAAACTTCGTGCCCGCACCAAAGAGCTCACCGACAAGGCGGCCGAAAACCGCCGCCGCCTGGAGCAGCTCCAGCAAGAACTTCAGCGCGTGGTCGCCGAAGAGGTCAAGGCGCGCAAGCAAACAATCAACGCCCCGAAATCCGCTACAGGGGCAAAGCCTTCCTCCTCTCGCACTGCCGCGGCTCCGCCCCCGGGGCGCAGCGTCTCCGACGGGTCGCCCGCTTCGGTCGCGTTCGCCGGGCGGCAGGGCAGGCTGCAGCTTCCGGTCGAGGGCGGTGTAGTGGTCGAGCGGTTCGGTACGAACATGCACGGCGGCGCGAAGATGAACAACAAAGGCGTGAATATCGCCGCCCGTGAAGGCGCCGAAGTGCGCTGTGTATGGGAGGGTGAAGTGCGCAAGGTCTTCTTCTTCCAAGGGCTGGGTAACTCGGTGATCGTACGTCACGGAAGCTACCTGACGATCTATGCCAACCTCTCGCAGGTTTTCGTGCGCGAGGGCGAGAGGCTGATCGAAGGCCAAAGCCTCGGGTCGCTCGGTTCGTTCGGCAACAATGGGCAACAGTCGGTATTGCATTTCGAGCTCTGGCTCGAAAATGACACCCTGAATCCCGAACCGTGGCTTGCACTCTCGGGCTCATGATTCCGGATTTTGCGCTTTGACCGGAGTGTCCCAGCTTGGATTTTCTCGGCCCTGGATGAAAGGTGGTGCTGTATCACGCGCTCCTTTTCTTCGGATGAAAAGAGGAGCCGGATGTAGCGCGTAACCTGCCTCATGTTCAACCTTAGGTATTTTTGAAGCGAGATTCTATATAATGGCCGTAAGTTATCATACCGAAGATTGCCGTTTTGCGGTTCGCGAACGCCGGGCACTCGCCGCGTGGCTTCGTTCGATCGCGACCGCCGAGGGGGGGACCCTCGGCGACGTGTCGCTGGTCTTTTGCAGCGACGCCTACCTGCTCGGCATCAACCGGCAGTACCTTAACCATGATTATTTCACCGACGTGATCACCTTCGACTATTCCGGCGATGGCGTGGTCTCGGGCGACATATTCATCAGCGTCGATACCGTGCGCTCCAACGCCGAAGGGCTTGGCGAGATGTTCCACGTGGAACTTTCGAGGGTTATCTCGCACGGTATCTTGCACTTATGCGGGTATGGCGATAAAACCCGATCCGAAACGAAAACGATGCGTGAACGAGAAAATCATTATATGGACAAGCTGCCCGAAGGGCTGGCGTTGAAAGCTTTTGGCGCATGAGGTTTGAATACGATATTATTGTGGTGGGCGGAGGACATGCCGGGTGTGAGGCCGCCGTGGCCGCCGCGCGCATGGGTGCCGACACGTTGCTCGTCACGATGGATATGTCGAAGGTGGCGCAGATGTCGTGCAACCCGGCGGTGGGCGGTGTGGCCAAAGGCCAGATCGTGCGCGAGATCGACGCGCTCGGCGGGCAGATGGGGCTGGTTACCGACCGCACGACGCTCCAATTCCGTATGCTGAATCGATCGAAAGGGGCGGCTATGTGGAGTCCCCGCGCCCAGTGCGACAAATATGCTTTTTCGGCCGAGTGGCGCCGCACGCTCGATGCGACCGAAGGCCTTTCGGTCTGGCAGGATCATGTTGTGCGCCTGTTGGTCGACGGCGGCGGCAGGGTAGGGGGCGTGGCGACCGCGCTGGGCGCCGAATTCCGCGCCCGTGCCGTGGTTCTTACCACAGGAACCTTCCTTGGTGGGCTGATGCACGTCGGCGGGGCGCAGGCCGAGGGTGGGCGGGCGGGCGATCCGGCCAGTCATGGTTTGTCGGCGCAACTCGCATCGTTCGGCATCGAGGTGGCCCGCATGAAAACCGGAACTCCCGTCCGTATCGATGGCCGCACCATCGATTTCTCGGTGCTCGAACGACAAGAGGGTGACGCTGAGTCCTCGAAATTTTCCTACTCGGACGAGACGCAGGCCGTTCCTCTAGCGGAGCAAATGCCCTGTTATATTACTTATACGTCGGCCGAAGTGCACGATATTCTGCGTGCGGGCTTCGGTCGTTCGCCGCTGTTTACCGGTGTGATCCGTGGTATCGGGCCACGCTATTGCCCCAGTATCGAAGACAAGCTCCGCACTTTTGCCGACAAGACTGAGCATCAACTTTTTCTGGAGCCCGAAGGACGCGCCACGCATGAATATTACCTGAACGGATTCTCGTCGTCGCTGCCGCTTGAGGTGCAGGTCGAGGCGCTACGGCGCATTCGGGGGCTCGAAAAGGCTCAGATTTACCGTCCCGGTTATGCCATCGAATATGACTATTTTCCGCCTGTGCAACTGTTCCATACGCTGGAGTCCAAAGTGCTTGGCGGACTCTATTTTGCCGGGCAGGTCAATGGGACAACCGGATACGAAGAAGCTGGGGCCCAGGGCCTTATGGCCGGAATAAATGCGGTTCTGTCTTTGCGCGGCGCCGGGCCGCTGGTGTTGGGTCGTGACGAGGCTTACATCGGCGTGCTGATCGACGATCTGGTGACCAAGGGCGTGGACGAGCCTTACCGGATGTTCACGTCCCGGGCCGAGTACCGCATTCTGCTGCGGCAGGACAATGCCGACCGCCGCCTGACCGTCCGGGGTTACGAAGTCGGGCTGGTTGCGCACGCACGCTATGATGCCTTGTCGGTAAAAAACGAGCGCATCGCTGCCTTGATGGAATTCCTGCGCAAGACCAGTATTGCGCCCGGCGAGGTGAACGGTTGGCTCGAAAGGCTCGGCGAGGCTCCGATTTTGCAAAAAAGGCCCCTGCGGGACTTGTTGTTGCGCAATGCCGTGACTTTGGCCGGATTGGCCGGAGTTTCGGGCGAACTCCGGGCGTTTATTGCCCGTTCGCAGGCTGGCATTGCCGAGCTCGAAGCCGTCGAACTTGAAGTGAAATACAGCGGGTACATCGAACGCGAACGACAGTTGGCTGCGAAGCTCCATCGTCTCGAAGACGTGCGGATCCCTGCGGAGTTTGATTATTCGGCGTTGGAGTCTCTTTCGACCGAGGCGCGCCAGAAACTCGCCCGCATCCGTCCGTCGACCATTGCGCAGGCATCGCGCATTCCCGGCGTATCGCCTGCCGACGTCAGTGTATTGTTGGTGTACTTTGGGCGTTGAATTGCGGAGAGATAGGCGGTGGCGTCTTCTTCTTTGCACCGGGGCGGACAAAGGGTTGATTCTCTGACTCACCGGAGTGTGGGGCCGCGAAAACACCGGCCGGATTTCTGTTTGTTCCACGTGGAACAATCGGGAAGAGTAGTGGGGGCAAGGCTTTCGGGTAATGCTTTGCTCATTTCCGGAAAATAGTTATTTTTGAATTTGCGAAAGTTATAATTCTATAGAGAACCGCGCGAAAATGGCCAGAATAAAACAAGACCCGGACGAAATCCGGACGGGTGCCGAGCCTCTTCGGGCCGGCGAATCCCCGCAGTCGAAAACAAACCGAGAAAGAGGTGGACCCCTAAGTCCTGAAAGCGTTTCGTCCGGAGACGCCACCTTCGACAGTGAAGTCCGTGCTGCCGCTGCTTCCGGTAGTGCCGACGGCTCCGGAGGTCCCGTTCCCGATAGCGCTACCTCTGGCGCTACCACCCAAGGCACTGCCAGCTCCGGGGAAGTTTCTGCTTCCGGTGGGGCCAAATATCCTGAAACGGCCCGGCTCCCGAAATTGGTGAGCAAAACCGACCTGGGAATCCCGTATACCACACCCTGGAACCGTGCACTGGTCAGATTTGCGCAATCGGCTCTGGGGATCAACCGCATCAACGCCCTCTACGGAGAAAGTGCCGAAGCCGGTTTCACAGGCCGCGAATTCGCAGAAGACGTCCTCCGGAACCTCGGGATCAAAATCGAGGTAGCGCCCGCGCGCCTTCAGAACATCCCCGCCACCGGCCCGTTCATCGTCGTGGCCAACCATCCGCACGGCGCACTCGACGGATTGGCCCTGGCCGCAGTTGTCGCCAAGATCCGCCCCGACGTCAAATTCCTCGGCAATTTCCTGCTTTCGAAAATAGATCCTCTCAAAGAACTTTTCATTCCCGTCGACCCATTCGATCCGCGTAACAAACGGAACATCCCGGGAGTCCGCCGGGCGCTGGAGCACCTCGAAAGCGGGGCTCCGCTGATCGTCTTCCCGGCCGGCGAAGTGTCGACCTACCAGAAAGGCTTCACCAAGCTTCAGGACAAGCCCTGGTCATCGTCGATGATGAAAATGGCGCTCCGGGCTGGCGTTCCACTGGTTCCGCTCTTTATCGACGGAAGTAATAGTCTGAAATTCAGAATATTCGGGAAAGCGCACCCCATCTTTCGGACGATCCGGCTGCCGCTTGAGTTGCTCGGCAAGCGCGACAGTACCGTGGCGCTCTCGATCGGGTCGCCGCTTTCGCCCAAACGCCAGCACGAAATCGGCAGCGTGCAGAAACTCTCCGATTTCCTGCGGGCCAACGTCTACTGCCTGCGTGCCACGCTCGGCGAACTCGAAGATCCGTTTTTCGAGGGGGTCGAAGACGCCGCGTCGCGCCCTGCCGCCACTTCGCTGCAACAGCAGAACCTCAAGGCCCGCGAAGTGATTCCGGCCGCCGACCGTGGCCTGATCACCGCCGAGCTCGAAGCCATAAAACCACGCCGGATGATCACCGAAATGGGCGGACTGCAACTCTTTTTCGCGCCGAGCGGCGAGATTCCCGTGGTGATGCACGAGATTGCCCGCCTGCGCGAGATCACCTTCCGCGCCATCGGCGAGGGGACGCTACTTGAACAGGACAGCGACGCCTACGACCGCTACTACGACCAGCTCTTCATCTGGGATACCGAGAACCACGCCCTGGTGGGCGCTTACCGCGTCGGTTTCGGCGACCGCCTGATGGACGAACGCAGCTTCGAAGGATTTTACACCTATTCGCTATTCGAATTCTCGCGCGGGATGAGCGATGTGCTCCGCCAGTCGCTCGAACTGGGCCGTTCGTTCATCACGGCCGAATACCAGCGGCGCTCACAGGCCCTGCTGCTGCTGTGGCGCGGCATCCTCGACGTGCTGCTGCGCAACCCGGGCTACCGCTACCTGATCGGCCCGGTGAGCATGTCGGGCAGCTACATGTCGACCTCGAAATGGCTGTTGGTGAACTACATCCGCGCCCACGCCTGGAATACCGAACTCGCCCGCGCGGTAGTGCCCCGCCACGGCATCTCGGCGCTGGGGCGCCAGCGGCTCGATCCCGACCTGCTGGCCAACATCGATTCGCCGGAGCTACTCGACAAGCTGATCCGGGATATCGAAAATACCGCCGCCGGCGTGCCGGTCCTGATTAAAAAATACCTCCAGTTGGGGGGCAGAGTGGCCGGATTCAACGTCGATCCGCTGTTCAACGATTCGCTCGACGCGATGCTCGTGCTCGACCTGCGTGAAGTGCCCAAGGCCAAGATCGACATGGTGGGCCGCGAATTCTCAGACGACATCGGAGCCGTGTACGCCCGCTTCCGTGCGATTGGCAATGTGAATGTGTAGCGTGTCATTGAAAGCGGTCGTCGGGGGCTCCGCACTTGCGGGGCCCGGCGCGACGGCTTCGTCGCGTTTCACGCTTCCATGGCGGAAAAATTACCGGTGCCTGCGGTATAAGCACCGCACCCTTCGCAGCGAAGCGCCCAGGCTCGCCGTGGGCCGGGGCGCCTGAGCGTTTCCGGAGAATACGGCCTCTGGCGGGGCCGACACTCCGCGCAAACGGAATCCCCGCATTTTCACTACCTTTGGCCCATAACACAGCCCCCTTATGCAGACCGAAGTCATCCTGATCGTCGTTGCCCTCATCTTCTCCGCCTTCTTTTCCGGCATGGAGATCGCCTTCGTGTCGGCCAACAAGCTGCGCCTCGAAGTCGAAAAGAAACAGAGCCGGAACTACAACCACATCGCCTCGCTCTTCCTGCGTTCGCCCGGCCAGTACCTTTCGACCATCCTGGTGGGCAACAACATTGCCCTGGTGGTCTTCTCGCTCTTCATGAGCCGTTTTTTGGGGCGGGCCCTCGGCATCGACAACTATGCCCTCGAAACCCTGATATCGACCGTCATCATCATCTTCACCGCCGAGTTCCTGCCCAAAGCCATCGTCAAGGCCAATCCCAACTTCTACCTGCGTACGTTTGCCGTGCCGCTCTACGTGTGCTACGTGGTGTTCTATCCTGTCACCAAGTTCACGACCTGGCTTTCGACCTGGGTGTTCCGCCTGTTCGGGCGCAAGATCGACCGCAAGCGTGAACGCGACGCCTTCAGCAAAATCGATCTCGCTTCGCTTGTCGAAGAGACCGGCGTCCCCATTGCCGGCGGCGAAGAGAGCCAGCAACAAGACAATACCAGCGTCCGCCTGTTCCAGAACGCCCTCGGCTTTTCGGAACAGCGTGTGCGCGACTGCATGGTGCCCCGCACCGAAGTCGAAGCCATCGATATCGACAGCAGCGTCGGCGAACTGACCCGCCTGTTCATCGAGAGCGGCTACTCGCGCATTCCCGTGTTCGAAGGCACTGTCGACCGGATCGTCGGGTACACCAGCCTCAAGAGCCTCTTTACCGGCCCGGCCACCATCCGCGAGATCGTGCAACCCACCATCGATGTGCCCGAAAGCATGTCGCAGCGCAAACTGTTGCAGGAATTCACCCGCACCCGCCGGTCGTTGGCCGTGGTGCTCGACGAATTCGGAGGTACCGCCGGGATGGTCACCCTCGAAGACCTGCTGGAGCAGATTTTCGGTGAGATCGAAGATGAACACGATGCCGACTACCTTGTCGAAAAAGAGACCGCCCCCGGCGAGTACGTCCTGGCCGGCCGCCTCGAAGTCGACTACCTGAACGAAAAATACGACCTGGGCATCCCGGAAAGCGACCAGTACGACACCCTGGCGGGCTACATCCTCTTCCGGAGCGAAGATATTCCCCGCCCCGGCGACACACTGCACGCCGACCGGTTCCGGATCCGGGTGCTGCGCACCAGCGCGTCGAAAATCGAACTCGTGCACCTGACGGCCGTTCCCGAAGGGTAGGGCGGGGCCGTTGGTGCCGGGGCATGAGCCGCCCGGCCTCCGGGGGCTGCCGCATATCCCGTTTATGTTTATTCGCAATACCCCGGCGTTTTATCCTTTGTTTTCGAGGGCTATTGGCATGTTGCCCGGGGCGCGTAAGCGATCCCGGAGGTCCGCAGTCGTCCCGTGCGGCGGGTTGTAACACTCGCCGTCCGCCGATGTCACCCCGCACATTTTGTAGCCCCTCGGCGGAAAATCCGAAAAAAAAAGCTACATTTGCGCCCATATATCAAAACCCCACGGGACACACCGAAATATTTAGACCCCAAAACATAAATGGCAACACTCAACACACTCAGGAACAAAGGCGGGATCATCCTCATCGTACTGATCGGGCTGGCCCTGCTCTCATTCGTTATCCAGGACGCCTTCTTCAGCAACCCCTCGCAGGGCGACAGCACGATCGGCCGGATCAGCGGCGATAAAGTCAGCGTCCACGAATACCAGAACGCGCTGAACCGGATGAACCGCATCTACCCGATGCTCACCGGAGTCGCCAACCCCAACGAAGAACAGAACCAGCAACTGATGAACCAGGCCTGGGACCAGGTGGTAAGGCAGCGCGCCTTCATTCCCTCGGTGGCCGGACTCGGCCTGACCGTGTCCGAAGAAGAGATGATCGAAATGGTGAGCGGCGCCTACATCTCGCCCATCATCATGCAGACTTTTGCCGACCCCCGCACCGGATACTTCAGCCCCGAATACCTGAGCAACTTCATCGCCCAGATGAACCAGGACGACCCGCAGGGCGACATGCGCCTGCTCTGGAACTACCTGCAGGACGAAGCCGCTGCCCAAAGCCTGATCTACAAATTCCGCAGCCTCGTCAGTGGTGCCGCTTATGTTACCGGCTTCGAAGCCAAACAGATGGCCGCTTATGCCGGCAATAACTACGACGTCCGCTACCTCGTGCAACGCTACGACGCCATTGCCGACAGTACCGTGGCCGTGACCGACGCCGAAATGCGCAGCTATTACGACAATTACAAATACGCCTTCCGCCAGGAAGCCGCCCGCGAGGTGGAATACGTGACCTTCGAGGCCCTGCCCTCCGCCGCCGACTACGCCGAGGCCGAAAAAACCGTCATGCAGCTCGCCGGCGAACTCGAAACTGCCGCCAGCGTACAGCAGTTCATGGTCGCGAATTCCCCCGTCTCGTCGACTCCCTTCGACAGCCGCTACTACAACGAAGGACAACTCAGCGGCACCCTCGGCACCTTCGCCTTTGCCGAAACCCCCGACAAAGTATGGGGCCCCTATTTCGACGCCGACCAGTGGACCATGGCCCGCATCAGCGACATCGCCGTGCTTCCCGACAGCATCGAACTCAGCCAGATCGTGCTGCCCGCCACCGAAACGACCGTGGCCGACAGCCTCGCCAAATCACTCGAAGGCAAAGGCATGGCCGAGTTCACGACCGCCGCCGCATCCTTCTCGCAGGATCCGCAGGCCGCCCAGACCGGAGGCGCCATCGGCTCGATGGACTTCCAGGAACTCGCACCCCAGTTTTCGGAAGTGCTCAAAGGACTTAGCGCAGGCGCCGTGCGTGTGATCTCGACCCCCGAGGCCGTACACGTCATCCGTGTGAATAACGTGACCGGTATATCGCGCAAAGTACAGCTCGGCGTGCTCACCTACCGCGTCGATGCCAGCGATTCGACCCGTAACGCCGCCTTCGATAAGGCCGAGAAATTTGCCGCCGCCGTTTCCGCCGAAGGCTTCGACAAAGCCGTGGCCGACCAGGCCCTGGCCAAACGCGTGGCCACCCTGGCGTCGAACGACCGCGCCCTGGGCGGTATCGCCTCGTCGCGCGAGATGGTGACCTGGGCGTTCAACGGCAAACAGGGCGATGTCTCCGACGTCAAAGAATACGGGAACACCTACGTGATCGCCGCCATCAAAGGCGTCTTCGAGAAAGGCATTGGTTCGTTCGAAGAATCGAAAGCATATATCCGCCCCTACCTGGTCGGCGAAAAGAAAGCCGCCCTGCTCAAAGAAAAAATGGCCGGAGCCACCTCGCTCGACGTGCTGGCCGAAACCCTCGGCACCGGCATCATCGAAGCCGCCGGGATCAACTTCCAGAGCTTTATGGCACCCGAAACAGGCTTCGATCCCGCCTTCCCCGGCGCACTGGCCGGACTGGCCCAGGGCGCCCTGACCAAGCCCATCGTGGGGCGCATCGGTGTTTACCTGGCTCAGATCACCCAGGTGGCTGATGCCGAACAATCGCCCGAACTTGAAAAAGTACGCCTCGAAGCCGAAATCCAGCAGAACGCCCTGCAGATCAGCTACCAGGCCCTGCTCGATCTGAGCGACATCACCGACGAGCGCTACCGGTTCTATTAAGCCGCCGGAGCGAGTGGCTGTGGCGCTGCGGGGGCGTTTGCTCTCCCTGTGCCGCCGGATCCCGTTTCCTTTCTTGCCCACACGGGACTGCCTGTCTGGCCCTTGCCGCCGGAAGACAGGCTATCCGCCGCAAATAGAACGAGGCGCCGTACATCATCAAGATGTACGGCGCCTCGTGCGTTATCGGAGAATGCGGCTAAGCTGTAGCCGAAAGTAACCGGCCGTCTTTCATCTCCGGAGCGGGACGACTCCGGGGCTTGGGATGATATTCAGGGGAGCGCTTCCCGGGCTGCGGTTTCCTTGCCATGACAAGATGAACCCAACAACTTCGCCATATCTTCAAGAGAACGCTTATTTCTCTGTTTCCGGCGGAGTATGCGCATCGACCACTGTGGCTACGGCCGCGTCGCCCGTCACGTTGACCACCGTGCGGAGCATGTCCAGCGGCCGGTCGAGGCCCAGGATCAGCGCCAGTCCCTCGGCGGGAATCCCCACTGCGCCCAACACCATCAGCAACACCACGATGCTGCCACCCGGAATGCCCGGCGTGCCGATCGACGAAAGCGTACAGGTGGCCACGATCACCAGCATACCCGTCCAGCCGAGGTCGATGCCCAGCACCTGGGCGATGAATACCGCCGCCACGGCCTGGTAGAGGCTCGTGCCGTCCATGTTGATCGTCATGCCCACCGGCAGTACGAACGAGGCGACGCGCTCCGAGATACCCAGTTTCCGCTGCACCGTTTCGAGGTTCAGGGGCAGCGTGGCGGCGCTCGAACTGGTCGTGAAAGCCAGCATCTGCACCGGGAGCATCTCGCGCAGGAACGTCGCGGGTTTCTGCTTCGAGAATAGGCGCACGATCAGCGGGTAGAACAGCAGGATCATCAGCAGGAGCCCCAATGCCACGGTCAGCACATAGAGTCCGAGGGCGCCGAGCAACTCGCCGTTTCCGGCCGTGTCGGCCACCAATCCCGCCATGAGCGCAAAAACGCCCACAGGAGCCACTTTCATCACCAGGTCGATAAGTTTTATGACTACGTCGTTAAACGAGCTCACAAAGGCCATAAACGGCCCGGAACGGTCTTTGCCGACCAGCAGCACCGCGGCGCCGATCAGCAGGGCGATGACGATGATCTGGAGCATGTTGTTGTTCGACCCTGCCGCGCCCACCAGGTTGTCGGGTACCATATCCACCAGGAACTGCAGCGGGGGCAGGTCGGCGGCGGATTCGGCGGATGCCTGCCGCTCGGCCACGTTGACCAGGTAGGTCTGCTGCATGGCGGCAGCGCTTTCGTCCGACACCACGGCGCCGGGGCGGATGGTGTTCACCAGCGCCAGCCCGACGCAGATGGCCAGAACGGTAGTAGCGATGTAGATGCCGATGGTCCTGAATCCGATGCGCGAGAGCGAGGCGATATCCGACAGGCTGCCCACACCCTTGACCAGCGAGAGGAATACGAGCGGCACGGCAATCATTTTGAGTAGCCGGATGAAGATCTCGCCGAAGGGTTTGATCCAGTCGGTCACGGCGCCGGCCCAGCCGCCATGTACGGCCACGAAGCCGAGCAGCAGGCCCAGCACCATGCCGGCCAGGATCTGCAGGTAGAGGGGGATTCTTTTCATGTGGTGCAGCGCGGTTTTGAGGTTGCTTTATACGTCGCAGGTTATTCCCGGTCGTTTGTGGAATTTAGGCGGCGCCGGGAGCGGCTTGACGCCCTGTAATTATTCATGTCATCCCTCGGCTGCGCCCGGTATGGCATGTGAGAAATGCCGCCGCCGTCAGGCGGCGTATTTCTCTGCGAAAGTTGCTATGATTGCCGACTGAGTTGGAATCGCGCCGGCGATTCCGGCAAAGGAGAGTGCCCGGCCACAACGTGTTCCGCGCATCTGGGGGCTGGGGCCGGGCGCTTCTTCCGCTTCGGCGTAGCGTTCGACCCAAAGGCTGAATCCGGCCAGGGTGGTGGTGACGGTGGGCACCGAGAAGGCGATGTTGTTGAGGGGGTGTAGCCCCACGGCACCCTCCTCCCTCTTCAATTATTTTATTCTCAAGGTTTTTCGGATGTTTGGTCTGAAAAAGGACCTGGAGCGGTGCGAGGGAGAGCGTCAATGCTTTTTCAGACAAAATACCCGGAAAACCGTTCCCTCAAACAAAAAATCCCGAATAAAGGAATAGCCGTTTTAACAAAACGGCTATTCCTTTATTCAACTTGCATCCTATACCCACTTCACCAATGCGAAGTCCATGCGGTGCGGCAGGGCCGGGTTATTGGCGTAGATGCGGATGGCGGTGTCGTACGAGCCGCTGTTCTCTGGGATGGCTTCGAGGCGGAAGGTCACTACGTTTCCTTCGGCTTCGGCACGGGTGAAGCCCATGCGTTTGTGGAGTTTGATCTTTTTGCTTTCGATCACTTCGTCGACGACGACCATTTCGACGCCGATGTCTTCGGGCATCAGCCCGTCGATGTCGACCTTGACTTCGAGGTTGTAGTGTTTCCCCATTTCGACCGAGCCGTGTCCCACGTCGTAGTTTTTGAACTCGACCACGCGGATGTTGTCCCACGAGCGGCTCACGCGGCGTTTCCAGGCGGCGATCTCGCGCGCTTTGGCGAAGTCATCGGCTTTCATTTTCTCGTGGCGTGCGAAGAGCGGGGCGTAGAAGCGGTCTTCGTAGTCCTGCATCATGCGGTTGGTGGTGAAGTTCGAGGCCACCTCGGCAATGCATTTCTTGACCGAGTCGACCCAGCCGTGCGATATACCGTCGGACTCGCGGTTGTAGTAGAGCGGGGCGATCTCTTCTTCGATGGTGGTGTAGATGAGTTCGGCGTCCATTTCGTCCTGGTAGCGCGGGTCTTCGAAGGTGCTTTCGAGGGGCAGGGCCCAACCGGCGCCCTCTTTGTAACCTTCGACCCACCAGCCGTCGAGCACCGAGAAGTGCATCACGCCGTTCATGGCGGCCTTTTCGCCCGATGTGCCGCTGGCTTCCAGGGGCCGCGTGGGGGTGTTCATCCATACGTCGACGCCTTGCACCATGCGGCGGGCGAGTTCCATGTCGTAGTTTTGAAGGAAGATGATCTTGCCCAGGAACTGCGGCATTTTCGACACTTCGACAATCCGTTTGATGAGGTCCTGCCCGGCTTTGTCGGCGGGGTGGGCCTTGCCCGCGAACACGAATTGTACGGGGCGTTCGGGGTCGTTGACGATGCGGGCCAGGCGATCCATGTTCGTGAAAAGCAGATGGGCGCGCTTGTAGGTGGCGAAACGGCGCGCGAAGCCGATGGTCAGCACGTCGTTGCGCAGCGAGTCCTGGATCTGCACCATCTGGCGCGGCGAATCGAAGCGGAACTGCGCGGGATCGGCCAGCCGCCGGCGAATGAGTTTCATCAGGCGCTCCTTGAGGTAGAGGCGCGAATTCCAGATCGTTTCGTCGTCGATCCCGTAGACTTTGTCCCAGTTTTCCCTGGAGTAGTCGCCATTGCGGAATCCTTCGCCGAAGCGGCGGTAGAAAAGGTCTTTGAGGCGTGTGGCGGCCCAGGTGGGGAAGTGTACGCCGTTGGTCACGTAGCTGATGTGCAGTTCGTCGGGCAGGTAGCCGGGCCACATGTCGGCGAGGATATCTTTGCTCACTTCGCCGTGGAGCCAGCTGACGCCGTTCACCTCTTGCGAAAGGGTAGAGGCCAGCACGCTCATCGAGAATTTGGCCGAGGGGTCGCCGGGGTTGGTGCGCCCGAGGTTGATGAATTGCTCCCAGGTGATCTGCAGGCGGTCGGGATAGAACGACATGTACTGGCGGATCATGTCCTCGGGGAAGGCATCGTGGCCGGCGGGCACGGGGGTGTGGGTGGTGAAGAGCGACGAACTGCGCACGACTTCCATGGCTTCGCCGAAGCTCAGGTCGTGTTCGTCCATGTGGTTGTAGATGCGTTCGAGGCCGATGAAGGCAGCGTGCCCTTCGTTGCAGTGGTAGACGTCGGCTTCGAAGCCGAGGGCGCCCAGCACGCGGATGCCGCCGACGCCGAGCAGGAGTTCTTGTTTGAGGCGGTTCTCCCAGTTGCCTCCGTAGAGGTGGTGGGTGATCGAGCGGTCTTCTTCAAGGTTGAGGTCGTGGTCGGTGTCCATCAGGTAGAGCTCGGTGCGCCCCACGTCGCAACGCCACACGCGGGCCACGACTTTGCGCCCGGGGAAGTTGAGGCTTACGCTGAGCCAGTTGCCCATTTCGTCGCGCACGGGGGTGATGGGCAGTTTGAAGAAGTTCTGGGGTTCGTAGCTGGCTTCCTGGTCGCCGGCGGTCGAAAGGCGCTGGGTGAAGTAGCCGTAGCGGTACAGCAGGCCCACGGCGGTCATCGGCACGCCTTTGTCGCTCGATTCCTTGAGGAAGTCGCCGGCCAGGATGCCGAGGCCGCCGGAGTAAATCTTGAGCGAGTGGTGCAGGCCGTATTCCATCGAGAAGTAGGCCACGCTGGGTTTTTTTGCGGCGATGGCGGGTTTGGCGGACATGTAGGCCTCGAACTGGGCGTACACGCTGTCGAGGCGGGCCAGAAATTCTTGGTTTTCGGTCAGTTCGCGGAGTTGCGGCAGGGTCAGCCGGTCGAGCATGGCGATAGGGTTGCGGTCGACTTCGGCCCAAAGCTCGGGGCTGATGTATTCGAACATGGCGCGGGCTTCGTCGCACCACGACCACCACAGGTTACGGCTCAGCACTTCGAGGGGGTGAAGGCGCTCGGGCAGGGTGCGTTCGATCATCACGCGGCTCCAGTTGGGGCGGCTGCCCGAAAGGAGTTGCTGGCGCACCAACACTTGTTCGTGGGGCTCCGGAGCGGGGATTCCGCTGTCGGCGAGGATGCGGGCCACGCGCCGGGTCGACTGGGCGATGGCGATGCCGTAGAGGGTCAGATAATTGTCGAACAGGTTGCCCCACAGGGCGGTGGCGGCAATCTCGCGGGCCGAGTGGCGGTGGCGTTCCCAGGTGGGTTCGTCCATGGTGGCGTACGTGAGCAGAGTCGAGGCGATGGCCTGGGTGAGTTCGGCGCTGTTGAAGTCGTTGCGGGGTACGACGGTCACGCCTTCGTGTGCGCCTTCGGCGTAGCGTTCGACCCAAAGGCCGAATCCGGCCAGGGTGGTGGTGACGGTGGGCACCGAGAAGGCGATGCTTTCGAGGGGGGTGTAACCCCACGGCTCGTAGTACGACGGGAAAACGGTCACGTCCATCCCGGCCAACAATTCGTAGTAGGTCTTATTGAAAATGCCGTCGTTGCCGTTGAGGTACGAGGGTACGAAGACGACTTTCACGTGTTTGCTGTTGTCGAGCAGGCCGCGCGAACGGAGCCGGTTCACGACGGGGTCGTTGTCGCGCTCGCCGAGGTAGTGGGTGCTGTTCAGCGCGTCGGAAGTGCTGATGGGGTCGCTGCTCTGCCCGCCGAGGATGGCTTGCAGGTCGCGGCGCGGGCCGTGGTTCCAGCAGGGCACCATGATGAAGGCGAGGATGTCGCGCTGTAGTGCCGGGTCGGCATTGAGCTGCGAGAGCGAGTCGATGAACTCGTCGATGCCTTTGTTCTTGAATTCGTAACGGCCGCTGATGGCGATCATCAGGGGATTGTCCTGTACTTTGGTGCCGAGGGTGGCTTCGGCTACGCGTTGCAGCATCTCGCGGGCTTCGCGGCGCTTGGCGGCGGCTTCGTCGCCCTGCCACACGAAACTGTTCTCGAAGCCGTTGGGGGTGATGGCGGCGGGCTGTTCGTCAAGCAGGGCTTTGCATTCGCGCTCGGTGATGTGGCTCACGGTGGCGAAGGCGTCGCAGTGGTGGGCGGCGGCTTTTTCGATGGAGTGTTTGGCCAGCACGCCGAACTGGCGGGCCAGGTCGTCGGCGTTGAAGGTTTCGAGTTCGCTGTAGAGGGGCAGGCCGTGACCGGCGATGCAGCGTCCCATCACAGTGGCGTGGGTGGTGAAGACGGTGGCCACGGTCGAGCCGTTCTGGCGCAGGTAGAGGCCGCCGCTGACGGTCATCCATTCATGGAAATGGGCCACGGCGTGTTTGCCGGGCTGGCTGTGGAAGGCGACGTAGCTGGCGATCACTTTGCCGGCGGCGTGCCCGAAGAGCACGGGCTCGATGTAGTCCCACTGCCCGGTGATGGAATCGACTTTGTAGCCTTCCCAGAGCGACCCGAGGATCTGGTCTTTTTGTCCCATCATGTCGGAGTAGTTCACCAGGATGGCGATGGGCGAGCCTTTAATTTTCCAGCGTCCGACCCGTACGCGCAGGCCGTCGTTGTAGGCGAGCTGGCGCCACGCTGCGAGGAGTTCTTTGTCTTCCTCGAATTCGGGGTTCTCTTGTTCGCGGGTGAGATCGGGCCCCACGACGATGTAGTTGTCGCCCAGCAGGGTAGTGGCGGTCAGTGCTTTGGTGCTGACGACGGTATGGATGCCGCCTATTTTGTTGCATACCTCCCAGCTGACTTCGAACAGCAGGTCGGGTATTTGTCGTACGGTTTCGCTCATATTGCGGATGTTATGTGTGTGAATACGCGTGTTTTTCGGTCCGGGTGGCCTTTTGCAAAAGGCCTATAAGTTTCAAAGATAGCGATTCGGGGCGAAAAGTGCAAGAATGGCGGGGTTTTTGTCCGAAATGAAGGGTGGGGTTGCGGGGTGCCGGAGCCAGTGCCGGCCGGATTGCGGGATATGGATCCGGAGGGGTGGATTTCCGGGTGTTCGGCGAGTGTTGCCGCCATAAAAGAGCCTTGCCGCCGGCGGGAGGGGGGGCTTTTGTCGAAGCAGTGGGGGGCCGGGCGATTGCCCGGGCAGATTTGCGATGTCGAGGGAATTTTGTATTTTTGTCGTCCCGGGACGGCTATTGCCTGTTCCCCACGGGCCCATAGCTCAGTTGGTTAGTAGCACCTGACTCATAATCAGGGGGTCGCAGGATCATGCCCTGCTGGGCCCACAGGCCGCAACGCATATGCGTTGCGGCCTTTTTTAATCGCATTAAGTTTATGAAAAGAGAAAACGTCGAAGAGATTATCAAGAAGTATCGAAAAATAGATGCGGGGATTGCTGACTATTTTGAAGAAGAAATCGATTTGCTCACGCACAGCGATTATGAAACAGAGAAAGACTTAATCGAAGCTTATAGAGAATCTATATCTAATTACGAAGGTTCTGGCCCAGCTATGTCCTCAGAAGAAGATGATTCGGATCCTCTTACAGAATCAGATTTGATCACCGACAGATGGGATGATTAGAACTCGAAATGTGATAGGGTAACTCGCAGGAAGCTTTTCTTTCGATCATCAATATGCTGTCGCAGGCTCACGCTTTTCCAAGCCCCCGGTCCGTAAAAACTTAAGCCGTAGTAAAAAGAAAGCGGGAGGATCGTATTGTACGATCCTCCCGCTTTGTGTTCAGGGATGTTCGGCCCGCGGGTTATTGCAGGGCGTTGAACTTGGCCCAGCGTTCGTCGCGGGCGGTGTTGATGATCTTTTTCTTGTTCATGCCGGCGTAGATCTTCATGCCGAAGAAACCGAGCAGCAGGACGAGGCCGGTGTAGAAACCCACGCTGAAGTTTACGGTGAACCACAGGATGACGAACAACGCCAGGGCGCCCCAGCCGATCATCTTGGCGATCTTGTAGGGGCTTTCGACGGCTTTCACGCGGTCGTGGTCGACGGGCGTAGAGCCGACGGGGCCGTTGGTGCCCGTGCCGTCCATGATGATGTAGTGGTTCTCGTTGTCGTACTTGTAGTAGACCATCCAGAAGGGCACGAAGGCCAGGCGTCCGTCGTGCTTGGGTTCGGCCGAGATGTTGCAGCGCAGGTCTTTCCAGTGTTCGCCGGGAATCTGGCGCTCGCACTCGCGTTCGCCCTGGTATTTGAGGGTGCTTTCGCCGAAGCGGCTCCAGGTGGTTTCTTTGTCGAGGTTGTGGATCAGGAAGTTGTAGCCGTCGAGGTCGTTGGCATCAAAGGCCTTCGACAGGTGGGCGTTGTAGACATAGGTGCGCGAGTAGTCGACCAGCTCGGGACGGGCCTCGGGGCCTTCGTAGGCGAGGCACAGGAAGGCGTAGTTGCCTTTGGTGGTGCCGCTGTGGGGGCGGTAGCGGAGCACCTGTTTGTTTTTGATGGTGTCGCCGGATACGCGTACTTCGTTTTCATACTGGCCGATCTGGCAGCTCCACGAGGCGTCGAATTTACCTTCGTACAGGAACATCGGCATGTAGATGCCCTCGATGTCGTCGAACGAGGTGAGTTCGAAGATGTTCTGCGGGGTGTAGTCGGCGTTGATCAGGGCTTCGAAGGCGGCCTGCTCGAACTGGTCTTTGGTCACGTGGAAGGGGACGAGGCGTTCGGGCGAGTCGGTTTGTTTGCTCATGTTGCCGGTCACCTCGAATTCGGTGTGGCAGTAGGCGCAGGTGCGGATGCCGGAGAAAGGTTTGGTGGCGTTCAGGGTGCCGTGGCATTTGGGGCACTCGACTTGTTGCAGGGAAAATGATGACATGCTTAGGGTTGTTTTTTAAGTGTTGGATATGTGTTAAGGGTTATTGAATCGGTATGGGGCGAGTCGGCCGCTTGGCGGTCCCGCGCTCACGGGTCGTTAGAAGCGGTTGCTGAGTTGCTGCTTGAGGGCTTCGACATCGGCGGTGGTGTTCTGAATGGTGCGCCGGGCAGCGGCGAACTGGGCTTGGGCGGCTTCGCCTTCGCTGTCGCGCAATTGGGTGAGCGCCTGTTTCACCACGATCAGCAGGTTGTTGAGCTCTTCGGCAATCTCGGGGGCTTTGGCCAGGTTTGCGGCGGGAATCATGTCGGTTTTCGAGATCAGGGCGTTGAGTTCGGCCTTACCCTTTTCAGTTTCGGCGTACTCGATGCCTTTGCCGGCGATGGCCGAGGCGTAGAGCGACGAGAGCGAGGCAAACGACACACGGGTGGCGACCCGTTCGCGTTGCATCTGTTTCTGGGTTTCGTGGAACTCGGTCTGGTGCCTGGCTCCCTGGTTGACGTAGGCGATCACGATGATGTAGATCAGCGCCACGACGCCCTGCGCAGCGTAGTAGAAGCGGGGATCGAGGGATACGTCGGCCAGGATCAGGAGGCCGTAGACGACCATCAGTACGAGGGCCCAGACGGCGAATTGTACCACTTTGTAGAGCATCGACACGTTGGGCACGTTGTAGTTCTTGCGGCGGCTGATCCAGTAGAGGGCGCCGAAGAGCAGGCCTTCGAGCAGGCACAGGTAGGCGGTATTGAACCAGAAGAGGGGGCTCTTCTCGCCGGGGAACAGCACGAACGCCAGCACGATGGTGGCGATGATGGTCAGCGGGATCAGGAAAAGGGTGGTTTTTTTCATGTTGTTTGTAGTTTAAGTTCGGGGTATTTTGCCGCGATAATTATGGGGCGGCAGATCGTTTTGTTTTCATGGCTATTTGCAATTTTTGAAGGTGAGTTTCACGACCGCTTTCCTGGTGATCGGGTGGGTGTCGGAGGTTTTGTCGATGCCGAGTTTCTCAAACAAATCTTTTTCTATCGATTCAGCAGTGAGATCACTAAAAAGTTTGTTTTGTAAACCGTCAATGTGTACAGCCACCGCATGATCTCGCCCGTCATGGGGGTGATTACCTCCCTGTCGACTTTGAATACCGATTTGGCAGTCGCATAGGGGATGTTGTTAGAATATCCTCCTCCCTTTTTTGCTATGTTCTCGTCAAAGACATTAATGAAATACTCGTCAGGGAAAGGTCTCCCGTGTTCTTCCTTGTAGCGATAGGACGATATTTCTTCGAATATCAATTCTATCGAGCTGACATAGGGCGGTTTACCGTAATACCTGATCCCTTTGATCGGCAATTCCAGTTTGTTGAGGATCTCTTTTAGGGGGCGGAAGTCGTATAGTCTATATCCGGGCTCGAAGTTTTCCAACATATATCTTGCCGTATCCCCATTGTATTCCGCCCAGGGTTTGTAGGCGTAATCCGTTCCCGGCCTTTGGGCTTTGGAGGTGATCGGGCCCGTTAATGCCATCGCAACAATCAATAATATTGACATTTTTGTTTTCATGGCTATCTGCAATTTTTGAAGGTGAGTTTCACGACCTCTTGCCTGGTGATCGGGTGGGTGCCGGAACCTTTGGAGATACTCAGCGGACCATCCGTCTTTTATCAATTCTGTAGTGAGCGAATTAAAAAGTTTGTTCTGGATACCGTCAATGTGTACAGCCACCGCATGATCTCGCCCGTCATAGGTGTAATCACCCATTGGTCGACTTTGAATATTGATTTGGCAGTAGAATAAGGAATATTCCCTACCCCTCCCCCTGTGCTATTATCAAAAATAAAGATGACATATTCGTCAGGCAATGTTAGTCCGAATTGCTCTTTATAGCGGTAGGCGGATATTTCTTCGAACACCAATTGTATCGAACTGATATAAGGCGGTTTCCCGGAATACCTGACCCCTTTGATCGGCAATTCCAGTTTGTTGAGGATCTCTTTTAGGGGGCGGAAGTTAAAAGGTTCGTATCCTGGTTGGAAATTCTCTTTTAAATACCTTGCCGTATCTCCGTTGTATTCCGCCCAGGGTTTGTAGGCGTAATCCGTTCCCGGCCTTTGGGCTTGGGAGGTGATCGGGCCCGTTAATGCCATCGCAACAATCAATAATATTGACATTTTTGTTTTCATGGCTATCTGCAATTTTTGAAGGTGAGTTTCACGACCTCTTGCCTGGTGATCGGGTGGGTGTCGGAGGTTTTGTCGATGCCGAGTTGCTCGAAGGTGCCTTGCTTGTCCATCTTCATCAGCCTGATGCCGCTGTTGGACTGTTGCAGGCCGTAGGCCATGCTGTAGGCGTAAATGTCTCGGGGCGAAAGCTTGTCGTTGGCGTTACAGTTCTTGTTGTACTCTTTGAGCTGGGCCTCCATGGCGTTGAAGGCATGGCTGATCACCGAACCCGGAGGGAACTTGTTGTTGGTATTGATGTAATTGTCGGTGCCCTGTTTGTCGAGCAGTCCGGCAAACGTTTTGGCCTGTTGGGTATTTTCGATGCGCAGGCAATAGACTTCGCCGCCGGTGAGCGCCACGTACATCTCCATGGGGGTTCGTTTCCCGTTATCATTCATTTGGTTTGCAAACGTGTAAATGTCGAGCGGCGACGGGGGTAACGCATCAGGGCCGACATGGTTGTGGATATGGGCAATGGTGGTGGCCCCACTGGTCTCGTCAGCTGTGACTATACGGACCCAACTCTTATCTCCTGTTCTTGAGTGCCATTCCAGTTCTCCTCGGTTGTTCCTGATCAGCGACAGCGAGTGCTCGTTCTCCCGGGCGTCGGTAAAGGCTTTCAGCATCCAGGCGTTGTACTCGGCCCCCTTCAGCGAACCGAAGGTGGCGTCGGCCCGCAGGGTGTTGGTGTTGTACCCGTCGGGGCAGTTGGTCTTCGAGGTGTCCCTTTTCCACTGTTTCCCGGTCGGGGGCGTCGGGTTCGTGGGTGTCCCGGGATTGACCGGGGGATTAATACAAATACATGGCTTCGAGAAGCATTTGGGGCATCTTGTGCCGTTATTGGGGTCGGTGCCGGGATCGGGGTCGGTCGGATGCCCGGGGCATTCGCTCTGGGCCCTGTAGCATATGGTACACAAAAAAGTGAAACTGCTACAGGGGCAGGGTAGCGGGTTAAAGCACTTCCAGCAGTTCTGCTGGTAAAAGTCGTCGCAGGCGCAACCGGGTTTCATCTGGTGGCATATCGCACAAGATGTGACTATGACCGGGTTGGCATCAATGATGGCGCTGTTGACCGAATAGCTGCCGCCCATACCGACCAGCCCGGCTTTGCCGACCATAGCTTCGAGTTCTTCCGATACTTCGGCGTCCGACAAGTCGCCGGCATAGACCCTTTTCACCAGTGTCCCCCGATCCAGCCGGTCGGCGTGCACAAAGCGGCCGTCGAGGCTGTGGTAATAGACGATGCCCGTGAAATCACTGCCCTGCACGGCGCTTGAGTACTTGGAGCGGTAGTTCTTGTGCGTGGCGTAATAATCGGGCGTCGGGATAAGGGTGGCTACATAGGCATACTTTCCTTCCCACCGGTTGTGCCCGTGCCACTGGGTGACCACCAGTTTTTGCGCTACTTCTACGGTTCGTCGCACGACATCGCCCCTGCGGTTGATCTCGTGGAATACGGCTTCGTAATGCCAGGCAGGGGTGATGGTTACGTCTACTGCATCTACATGGGGCGATGAGCCTGTGACGGCTTGCGACCAGACGGGTGCGAAATCGCCGGGATCGATCCCGTAGACTCGGTTGTCATCTCCGTGGGTGTGTCCGCGTTGCGATTTGGTGAGCAGCAGGCCGCCGCATTGGGTTTCAAAGAACGTTCGGGCCTGCTCTATGGTCAGGTGTTCTCGGCTGTCATCGGCATCGTTTATTCCGAAACGATCATGGCGGCAGGCGATGATTGCCGTTGCCGAAGTCGCTATGGCGATGAGAAAGGAACGGGATAGTTTCTTTGCCATTCGGGGGTCGGAATATTTGTCCTGGTGACACTCTCGTTTCTCCGGTTGCCGCACGCTTGCACACCGGTTATTGTCCGGGAACGGGCGGCGGCGGGGGCGGCGGGGTTTCGCCGAACACGCCGGCCAACTCGGGCTGGGTGCCGGCGGCGGCCCAGGCCTGGTTGCCCACGCGGCAGACGAGGGTCTGCGGGGTGAGGGCTCCGCTATTTTTGAGCTCGCGCAACTGCATTTCGTTGAACGGCCCTGTGGTCTGTCCGTTCTGAGCCACGTAGAAATTCGACGAGGGAGGTGGCGGAGGCGGGGTGGGCATGCCCTGCATCATATTTCCCATCATATTACCCATCGGGCCGCCGAGGCCCATGCCCATGCCGAGGCCGATGCCTGCGCCCATGAAGGTGCCTGCACCTTCGTTCGAGGCGGCGGCCTGCGCAATGTCCAGTTGACGCTCCTGGGCGTAGTTGATGCCGAGGCGGGCCAGGCGTTGCTTTTCGGCCGAACCTTCAGCCATCCCTTTCTTGACGGCTTGGTAGGCTTCATCGTTTTCGTCGATGGCCACGCGCTGGAAGGCGAAATGAGTCAGGTCGATGCCGAAGGGGGCGAACAGCGGGTCGAGCCGCTGCTTGGCTTCCATGGCCAGCTCCTCGTACGTAAGTTTGCCGAGCAGTTCGACGACGCTGATGCCGCGCTTGACCATCAGGGCTCCCAGGGTGTCGGCGATGCTCGACTGGATGTAGGCCAGGAATTTCGTGTAGATGGTCATCGTGTCGAGGTCGTGGATCGTGCCGACGGCCTGTTTGATGAATGTGGCGCCGTCGATAATCTTAAATCCATACTGACCGTGGGCGCCGATCTTCACGGGGATGTCGAATACGGGGTCCATCACGGGGACGTCGCCGATGCCCCACCGGATGTTCAGTTTGGGCTGGTTGCTGACGAACCATATCTCCGAGGTATAGGGCGTCTGGCCTCCGGTGGCTTTGGTCAGGCTTTTCTGCATCCCGGGGATGTTGGCCGAATCGAGCTGGTGGGGGCTGCCGGGCGAAAGGTACTCCTGGGCGTAGGTGCCGCCGTTGAACAGGTAGGCGTTTTGGCTTTCGTTGACGATGAGCTGGGCGCCATGCACGAGGTTGTCGCACGGGACTTTGTGGACGAGGGCGTCGGCATCGGCGGGGCGCCAGAATACGACGTCGATCATGCCGTTGCGGCTGATCTCCTGGCCGTCGTGGGTGGCTCCGGCTTCAGCGCGGTCGAATTTGTTGAAGAATCCCATAGTGTTATAGTTTGGTTTAGGAGACCGGAACGGACTCCGCCGTCTGTCGCTGCGGGGTTTCCCCGGGGGGGGCGCTTCGAATGGCGGGCGGTGGGCCGGTGTGGCATTAGTGATTAGGGTTCAGGTGATTATGGAAATTTTGAAGGAAAAATATACCCCTCAATCCACAAATGTAAAATAATTTATCCGAAAGAACAACGGGCCCGATTCTTCCCTGTTTTCCGGCCTGCCACCGGAGTGCCGCAAGCGGCCGATATTATTCGCAATACCACTCTGGGGTAAGTTATTTACGGGCACCATTCAGGCGGTACCCGCAGTACTCCGCGGAGGGCGTACACAAACCGCCGGCGAGTGGCAGCCCTCCGCCGGCGACAAGGGATACTGGATAAGCATAGCAATGAGGGTTGCAGCCCTGAAACCGGACAGATTTATCCCTTTTCTGCTGAAGTTAGCGGGAGTTATCCCCTGCTGCGGTTCTTCTCCGCCGCCCGGCGGCAGCCCGGAAGTTATTCCGGGGGGCTGGGGGATCGAATCCGGAAATTGTGTAAGTTTGCAGGCGTACCCGCTCTCCGGCTCTGCCCGTATTCCTCATAACGCTTTCCTTCTACGCTATTCCTGCCATGAACAAACTCCGTATCCTCATCCCGATTCTGCTGGTTTACGCGGCTTGCACCGCTGTTCCGGCCGCCGCCCGGATCACTCTGGTCAAAGACGGCAAACCCAAGGCCCGCATCGTGGTGACGACCGCCGACACCACCGACGCCCGCGCCGCGCGGCTGTTGCAAGACTTCGTGCAACGCATCAGCGGCGCCACGCTTCCTATCGTCAACGATCCTTCCCCGGTACTTCGCAAAGGCGACGTCATTATCGGCGGCCCTGCGGTGCGCACCGACGACCCCCGGGCAGAATACCCCGTCACGCAGGACGGCTTCCTGCTGCAATGCACTGCCGGCGGGCAGCTCCGCATTACCGGCGACGGCCAGGGCAAAGGCTCGTTGTACGGTGTGGTCACCCTGTTAGAAGAGTACCTCGGGGTGAACTACTGGGCCGAACACGCCTGTTCGTTCCCCATCCGCAAGACCATCGAGCTGCCCGACATCGAACGGGTCGGGAATTCCGCTTTCCGATACCGACAGAGCCAGAACTACGCCCTGCGCACCGATTCGCTCTACAAGATTTTCATGCGCCTCGACGAGCCGCGCGACGTGTTCGCGGGCGGCTACTGGGTGCACACCTTCGACAGGCTGGTGCCCTCGGAACGCTACGGTGCCGCGCACCCCGAATACTACTCCTACTTTAACGGCGAGCGCCACCCCGGCAAAGCCAGCCAGCTGTGCCTGACCAACCCCGACGTCTTCGCCATCGTGGCGCAGCAGCTCGACTCGATCTTTAAGGCCAACCCGGGCAAGAACATCATCTCGGTAAGCCAGAATGACGGCAATTTTACGAATTGCGCCTGCCCCGAATGCAAGGCCATCGACGACCTCGAAGGCTCGCCGTCCGGAACCCTCATCCGGTTTATGAACAAGCTGGCTACGCTGTTTCCCGATAAACAGATATCAACCCTCGCCTACCTCTACTCGATGAAACCGCCGAAGCAGACCAAGCCGGCGCCGAACGTGAACATCATGCTGTGCGACATCGACTGTACGCGCGAAGTCACCCTCACCGAAAACGCCTCGGGGCGCGAATTCGTCGCGGCCATGGAGGGATGGAGCCGCATTTCCGATAACATCTTCGTCTGGGACTACGGCATCAATTTCGACAATTACCTCTCGCCGTTCCCCAACTTCCACATCCTCAAGCCGAACATGCTGCTGTTCCTGCGGAACCACGCTACGATGCACTTCTCGCAGATCGCGTCGAGCCGCGGCGGCGACTTCGCCGAACTGCGCACCTGGATGGTGTCGAAGCTGATGTGGAACCCCTATGCCGACGCCGACTCGCTGATGCACACCTTTCTCGAAGGTTACTACGGCGCCGCGGCCCCCTACCTTTATGACTACATCAAAGTGATGGAAGGGGCGCTCATCGGCAGCGGCGTGCGCCTGTGGATCTACGATTCGCCGGTGTCGCACAAAGGGGGTATGCTCAAGCCCGAACTGATGCGCCGTTACAACGAGCTATTCGACAAGGCCGAAGCAGCCGTCACTCCGTCCATCCCCCAATTCGGCGCCACACCCGGGCAGTTGATGGGGCACATCCCGCCGGGCTGGCGCGACCAGCGGCCCGAACCGCCGTTGGCAGGGGACAGCATCCTGTTGCCCGAAACGAAATCGATGCATGGCCGTCTCCCCGCCGTAGGGTTCCCGTGGGGCCCCGGACACCCCGGACTGAGCTACCTGCAACGGGTGCAGCGCACGCGCCTGCCGCTCCGGTTCGCCGAGCTCGAAATCGCCCGCACCGAGCGGAATACCGATCCGCAGGAAATCGCCCGCCAACTCGATATTTTCCAGTCGTATGTCGAAATGTTCGAGGTGCCGACCCTCAACGAGCGCAGCAATTCGCCCGTTGACTACTGCAACCTCTACCGCCAGCGCTACATGCCGCGCGCCGAGCGGAGCCTGGCCGCCGGGGCCCCGGTGAACTATACCCTGCCGCCCGACCGGGGTTACGCCAAACTGGGCGAAACGGCCCTGACCGACGAACTGTTCGGTGGCTCGACCTTTGTCGAAAGCTGGGTGGGCTGGTGCGGAAAAGACGGGGCCCTGGTTATTGACCTGGGTGCGGAACAAGAGGTTTCGTACATCGCTGCCGACTTCCTGCACCAGTTGGGGCAATGGATTATGTTCCCCACGCGGGTGGTCTATTCGCTATCGGCCGATGGTCGCGAATGGCAGCCGGAGGGCAGCTACGACATTGCCGAAGACCGATCGCCACAAGTGAAATTCATGTCCGTGGGTGACCGTTTGCCTTCGCCCGTGAAGGCCCGGTACGTCAGGGTAGAGGTGACTGGCCTCAAGCGGTGCCCGCCCTGGCACTACGGCGTGGGGCGTCCGTGCTGGTTCTTCATCGATGAGGTGACGGTGCTGTAATTTGGAGGCGGGGGTATTTTGCGCAAGGCGAATTCTTCCCCGCCATGCCCAATTATTATCCCGGCTTACGAAAGAACTGTTGCTTGATATAGCCGTCCAAGTGAGGCCTTTCATAAACGTGTCTTCCTGAACGCAGTGAAGGATTTCGACCAAGAAGCTACCGGTCGAGATCCTTCACTGCGTTCAGGATAGCATCTGCGTTATTTTCGGGGCGAGCATCCCGTTTAACATGGCATCCGCTTTCCCGGGGGGCACGTTGGCGCATTGTCCGGGAGGATATTTATACTTCGGGGACTAACCCGTAGACTTTCGTATAGAGCGTCTCGGCCGCTTCGGCAGGTGCCGGAGCGTCGCTCATCAGGTACATGGGGATGCCATGCCGTTCGACCCCGTGCGGGCCGTAGGCGGGCTGGTAATATTCGCTGTCCACGACCTCGAATCCCGCACGGCGGTAAAACCCGATACGCGAGGCCGCATGCGGGCCGGCTTCGGGCCTCTCGACTTCGAACAAGATGGGTTTCCCGCTTGCCCGTTCCCTCAACCCCCGCATCACCGCCGAACCGATCCCGCCGCCCCGCATGGCGGGCTCGACGGCCAGGTATTCGAGGAATTCGAACACCTCCAGTTCCCACGCCACCACAAAACCGCAACACTCACTGCCCTCCGTGACGAGCCACAAGACCGATGCTCCGGACACTAGGTTGCCTTGCAGGTTCCACAGCGGCCGCCGCTCGTTGGCGGGGAACGCCTCTTCGTAGAGTGCGGCCACCCGGGCAAAAACCGGGTCGCTGAAATCGCCGGTATAGGGTATAAGGTCGATGGTCTTCATGTCCTTTTGTCATCCCGAGCGTAGTCGAGGGAACTTTTCAAAGGTGGGGCGGCAAGTGATTATTGACAAGATCCCTCGGCTGTGCTCGGGATGGCATAGTTATTGGCAAAAACGGTGCAAAAGGTGCGGGGATCATATGCCCGGGCACTCTTTCATTGATTTCGGCCTGGAGCCCCCCCTCCCCGAGCGGCTTTTGCCGCTGGGCGCACAGGCTTCAGATTGCCATGGCAATCCGAAGCACCAGATAAAATGTTGGCAAATGAAAATGTAAAAGGGGATTACTCGGCGAACAGGTCGAACACGGTGTACGGTGGCCGCAGGGTGAAGGTATGGATGCCCAGCGCTTCGGCGGCCGCGGTGTTGGGGGCGTTGTCGTCGACGAACAGGGTCTCCGAAGGGTCGAGCGCGGCCTCGCGGAGCACCTCTTCGTAGATCAGCGGGTCGGGTTTGCGCAGGTGCATCGCATCGGAGTAGAAGCATCGCTCGAAGTGCGCCTCGAACGGGAGGTCGCCGGGATTCGCGCGCTCATGGTCGAATTTTTCGACGAAAAAAGTACGGTGCGGCAAGTTGGTATTGCTCAGCAGGAAGAGCCGGTAACCCGCCGTGCGGAGCCGTTCGAGCAGTCGGAAGCGCTCGCGGTCGTATTCGAGCAACAGGGCGTTCCAGGCCCCGAGGATCTGTTCGCGCGTAGGGATTTCATTCGGGATGATTTGTTCCGGCCCGTTCCCGCTTTGTCCGGGGCGAGGCTGGCCTGGTTGTTCCGAGGGGGTCCGTAACGGCAACGTATCGATGTAGTAACCCTGCATCTTGTGGACGAACTCTTCTTCGGTGGCGTTGCCCAGTTCGAGTTGCAGGAAGATACCGCTGTTGTTCGGGTGGATGTCGGCGGGATCGAAGCCGGTCAGGCCGAGCCGCGCGAAGGCTTCGACGGAAAGCCGTATGTCGATGTCGAGCAGCACGCCTCCGAAGTCGAAAATGATGTTCCGGATACGGTCGGCGGCAGGGATCAGGGCGGAGTTGAGCTTCATAATGAAATGTATTTCTAAGTATTGAATTCGCGGCCGGGCCTCCTGATGGGAGCCACCCGCCCGAGAAGAAGCGGACCCCGCCACCGCCCGAACGCGTTTCACGCGCTGGCGGTGCCCGCGGAGTTTACCCTGAGCGAAGCCGAACGGGCCCTCGCAAGCGCTGTGCCGAAGCGGAGAAAGATGAGCCCACCCCAGTGCTTGGGGCGGCTTTTAGCCGCAACGCCCCGAGGAGGCGTTACCCGGTCGGCCGGTGCCCGGGAAAAATTATGGTGACTATATACTCATTAACATCTCTGCTTTCGACCCGGCGCCCACCCTCCGAACGCGCTACGCGCGTTGGGCGCACGGGTCGCGGATTGCGCTGCAACCCGGGTTTGTGTAAATGGGAATATAATTACCAAAATTATTTTGTTGGGGCGGCCCCGTCTTCGAAATACGCCTGTAGCGCCCGGGCGGGGGCTTTGCCGATCAGGGTGGCCAGCTCGTCGGGCGGGGCTGCCTTGATGCGCATCACCGTGCGGTACTTTTTCATCAATTTCTCGACCGAGCCTTTGCCCACTCCGGGAATGTTGTCAAGTTCCGAGCGGATGAATGCCTGCGAGCGTTTTTTGCGGTGGAAGGTGATGCCGAAGCGGTGCGCCTCGTCGCGGATGTGCATCAGTACGCGCAGGGTCTCGGAGTTCTTGTCGAGGTAGTGCGGCACCGGGTCGCCGGGGTAGTAGATCTCTTCGAGCCGCTTGGCCAGGCCGATCACCTTCACCCGGCCGCGCAGGCCGATCTTTTCGAGCGCCTCGAAAGCGAACGAAAGCTGTCCCTTCCCGCCGTCGATCACGATCAGGTCGGGCAACGCCTGCCCTTCTTCCAACAACCGGGTATAGCGTCTGGTTAAAACCTCTTCCATCGATGCGAAGTCGTTGGCGCCGACCACGGTCTTGATGTTGAAGTGGCGGTACTCGTTACGGCTGGGGCGTCCGTCGCGGAACACCACGCAGGCGGCCACGGGCGACGCACCCTGGATGTTCGAGTTGTCGAAGCATTCGATGTGGCGCGGCTGCGCGAGCATGTGCAGGTCGCTCTGCATGTTGTTCATCAGGCGTTCGGCGTGGCGGTCGGGATCGGTCTTTTCGATGTGCTTGAACTTTTCGAGGCGGGCCAGCACACAGTTCTTCTCGGCCAGCCGCAGCAGTTCGAGTTTGTCGCCGCGCTTGGGGATCGAGAACTCCTGCAGCTCGAATTGCTCCGGGGCATCGGGCAGGAAGGGAACGACGACCTCGCGCATGGCGGGGGCGTCGTCGGGCAGCGAGGCCAGTATCTGTCCCAGGGCGAAGCTGAGCAGTTCGCGCGGGGTTTCGTCCAACCGGCCGCGCAGCTCGAAGGTGTAGGAGTGTACCACGGCGCCCCGCACGATGCGCAGGTGGTTGCAGAAGGTGCCGTCGGCGTCGCTCAACACGTACACCACGTCGAGCCCCGTGAGGTGGGTGCTCACGATCACCGAGCGGGAGTTGTATTCGCTCAGCAGGGCCAGTTTGTCTTTGACCGTTGCGGCTCTTTCAAACTCCATTCTCTCGCTCAGCCGGCTCATTTCGGCGGCGAAAAAATCTTCGGCGGGGCGCAGGTCGCCGCGCAAGATTTCGCGGATGGCGGCGATGTTTGCGGTGTATTCGTCGAGGTTCTGCAGTCCCACACAGGGGGCTTTGCAATTGCCGATGTGGTATTCGAGGCAGACGGAATACGTTCCTTTGGCGATAGCCTCGGGGCTGAGGTTGAGCTTGCAGTTCCTTAAGGGATAAAGCCCCCTGATCAATTCCAGCACGGCCCGTTGCATCATCACCGACGAGTAGGGCCCGAAGTATTGCGAACCGTCTTTGACGAATTTGCGGGTCGAGAATACGCGCGGGAAAGGTTCGTTCCTGATGCAGATCCAGGGGTAGCTCTTGCCGTCTTTGAGCAGGATGTTGTAGCGGGGCTGAAGCTCTTTGATCAGGTTGTTCTCAAGCAGCAGGGCGTCACGTTCACTGTCGACCACAGTGTGCCGCAGGTCGGCGATCGAACGGATCATCACCTCGACTTTCCGGGGCCGCGCGGCCTGCTGGATGAAGTACGACGATACGCGTTTGCGCAGGTCTTTCGCCTTGCCCACATAGATCACGACCCCTTCGGCGTTCAGGAACTGGTAGATCCCCGGCCGGCCCGGCAGCAACGCCACCTTCTCCTGTATCGTCATCTCTTTCATGCGTTGTCTGCTCTTGCCCGGCAGGTGTTGCTCTGCGGGCGGCTTCGTTCCTTTTTTTGCAAAAAAGGTGCCCGAAAACTTTTCGGACTTATTCCTTTCAGGCTTGTTGTATCAGATTCGCCCCCCCCTCCGAGCGTGCGTAGCGCGCCGGGGCACGGGTCGCGTAGCAACCCGCAGAAGCTGACGCAAGCCGGCAGCAAGCTGAAAGGGATAATCCCGAAACTCTTTTGGATGCTGCGCGTCCTGCTGCGGATTACGCTATGGCGCGCTATTTCTTCCCGTCATTGCGAGGGCTGTAAGCCCGAAGCCAATCTTTTCTGTTTCTCCGAAAAGGGGGATTGCCGTGTCGCGGTTTACGCTCTTCGCAATGACCGGGGGCCGGATACCGCTTTTTATAAAAAGCAGCGACACCAGCGGACCTGCCTGCGAGGGCAATGCCGGTGCAGCGGTGTCAGCGCAGGCGGCGCAGGAAGGTAGTGCGGTGGTGGGGCGAGGGGCCGTGGGCGAGCACCGCCGTGCGGTGGGCCGGGGTAGGGTAGCCTTTGTTCTGGAGCCAGTCGTACAGGGGGAATTCGGCGTGGAGGGCCGCCATGCGGTCGTCGCGGTAGGTTTTGGCGAGCACCGAGGCCGCGGCGATGGGGGCGAGCCTGCCGTCGCCTTTGACCACACACTCGAAGGGTGTGAGTACCAGGTGCGGGCCTTGCGGTTTGAACCGGTTGCCGTCGATTAGCAGACAGTCGACAGGCGAATCCGCAGGCAGGGAGTGTGAAGCGATGATCCCTTCGGCGGGGAACCCGCGCAACGCCAATACGGCGCGCGTCATGGCCAGGTAGGTGGCGTTCAGGATATTCAGGCGGTCGATCTCGCCGGCCGACGCTTCGGCCACCGCCCAGCCGAGCGCCGAGTTCTCGATCACCGTGCGGAGTGCCGTGCGGTTGCCCTCACTCATCTTCTTCGAATCATCGAGGCGTTCGTCTTCGAAATCGGGGGGTAACACTACTGCAGCCGCAAATACCGGGCCGGCCAGCGGGCCGCGTCCGGCTTCGTCGACGCCCGCCTCGGTGAGGCCCGGGTGTAACGAAAGTGCGAGCATTTAGCCAATAAGTTTGTTGGTATCCGTGTCGGGAAAAACGACCGACGGCCTGAACGTGCGGGCCTCGTCGGGCGTCATGAAGGCGTAGGCGATGATAATCACCACATCGCCCACGAAGATCTTGTGGGCCGCGGCGCCGTTCACGCCGATGCAGCCGCTGCCGCGCTCGCCTTCGATCACGTAGGTTTCGAGGCGTTCGCCGTTGGTGTTGTCGACCACCTGCACCTTCTCGCCCGGCAACAGGCCCGCGGCGTCCATCAGGTCGCGGTCGATAGTGATGCTGCCCACGTAGTCGAGGTTGGCCTCGGTCACGCGGACGCGGTGTATCTTGGATTTGAGGACTTCTAAGAACATCTTTTATCGTGTTCGTTTTGGAGTTTTCAGGGATTTATATGCTCATCTCGCCTTTTGGATTGGTGCGGAAACGAAATCCGCGCCCCGGCCCGAGGCGGGAACAAAATCGTTTGCGAACGCTACCGGGCGGGCAGGGAGATTCGTGGCGGACCTAAGTGCCTCGGGGCGAAGGTAAGCAGATGCTTCGGGGGGGTAGGTAAATCGCCGAAGCCTTTAAAGCGCTATGTTGTCGATCAGCCGCACCTCGCCGTCGCGCACTGCGACGCAGCCGCGCAGGGGGCGTCCGTTCCGTTCGCCGGCGGGCAGGAGCGTGGCGGCATCCACAATCTCGAAATATTCGGTACTAAGGTACGGATTTGTGTCGATTTCACGCATCGTGGCTTGTTTCACCGCCGCGATGGGTACGCCCTCGGCCATGAGCGCGGCGGCGTGCCTCAGGGCCGTATAGATCGCGGGGGCGGCGGCGCGCTGTTCGGGGGTGAGCAGCGCATTGCGCGAACTGAGCGCCAGCCCGTCGGAGGCGCGCACGATGGGACACGGCACGATCTCGACCGGCAGGTGTTGCTGCCGTACGATGTGGGAAAGGATGGCCAGCTGCTGGAAATCTTTCTCGCCGAAATAGGCCCGCGCCGGTTTCACAATGTCGAACAGGCGGGTGACCACCTGCACCACCCCATTGAAATGGCCGGGGCGCAGCGGGCCTTCCATTACACTATCGAGCCCGCCCAGGTCGAACGTACGCGTGTCGGCCACGGGATACATCTCTTCGGCCGAAGGCGAGAAAACGATCTCCACACCTTCTTTTTCGAGCAGCGCAAGATCCTCGGCTTCGGTGCGAGGATAGCGTTCGAGGTCGCGCGGATCGTTGAACTGTGTGGGGTTCACGAAAATACTGACCGCCACCGTGTCGCACTCGCGGCGGGCGCGGCGTACCAGCTCCATGTGCCCTTCGTGCAGGGCCCCCATCGTGGGGACAAACCCCAATACACCCCGGGGTACGGGCATCTCGGCTATGCGGCGGACGACGATCATGTGCGTGTGGTTATAGATAGATCTTGTTCTTTTGACCGATAGGGCTGGCTGCGCTCGCTGTGGCGGCCACAATATTGTATGAGATGCCGGATTTCTCCGGCGTTTCTCACGCCGGGCGTCGTCCCTCTGCGGCGGCCATGTCTCCGCTGATCGGAGCGTTCCCTTCTCGCGGGCTCGCAAGCCGTCTCTATCGCTCTAAGGATTTCGGAATTATCTCTCTTTGATGGGTTGCAGGTATGTTTGTCTGGCAAAGGTATCTATTTTCTGTCACATACCACAGGTTTTTCCCGCCCCGGACAGGTGTGCTTTTCGTTGCCGGTTTGCAGGCCCGGCTTCTGTCCGGCGGGCTGAGAAGCAGGTTTTGCAATGCCTCCCCGCTTTTCTCTCCGTTTGCTACGAACCGGCAAGAACCGGAGTAGGGCGTTGTTTTTCCGGGAGATCGGCAGAATCCAGCATAAAATCATATACCTTTAGGGTGCAGAACCCCTTCGTAATCCCACACACACCACCCCGATGGATCCTATTTACACCATAGCCCTCTCGCTGACCGAAGGCGTTGGCGGGCGCACCCTGCCGCGGCTCGCCGAATTGTTCGGCTCGCCGCGCGCCGTGCTCGAAGCTCCGTCCGAAGCCCTTGAGGCGGCGGGGATCACCCCGGCTCTCGTCAGGTCTCTCGTTTCGTCGCCCGGGGGAGCGCTGGAGCGGGCACGGGCTCTCTCGGATTTCTGCCGCGGGCAGGGTGTCCGGATTCTCGTGCGGGGCTCGGAAGGGTATCCCGCAGAGCTGCTCGAATGCTCTGATGCGCCGTGGGTGCTCTACGTGCGCGGCGAGGTCGATTTCAACGCCGGTCGCTGGCTTTCGGTGGTGGGTACGCGCAATGCTACGCCCCATGGTGTGTCGGCCTGCGATCGAATGATACGGGATATTGCGCTGAATTTTCCCGACGCGGTGATCGTCAGCGGGCTGGCCTTCGGGATCGACAAGGCGGCGCACCTGGCCGCCCTGAAATACGGGCTGAAAACCGTGGCCGTGATGGCCGGATGGGTCGACGATATCGTGCCCCGCTCGCACTACGGACTGGCGCGCCAGATTCTGGCCGCCGGGGGCGCCATGGTGTCGGACATGCCGCCCGGCACCATCATCCGCGGCGGAAACTTCCTGAGCCGCAACCGCATCGTGGCCGGGCTCGGCAGCGCTACGGTCGTGGTGGAATCGGCGATCCGCGGCGGTTCGCTCGTGACGGCCGATCTGGCATCGAGCTACGAAAAGGCGCTGTTCGCCCACCCCGGTCGCACCGACGATCCGGCCTCCGAAGGCACCAATGCGCTGATCCACAGCAATAAGGCCGAGATGTACCATTCGGTCGAAGATGTCGCGCAAGCCCTGCGTTGGCGGCGTAGCACACCGGTACTTTCCTCGGCTGCCGACACCCGGGGCCGGCTTTCCGAGAAATTGCAACGCGTGCTCGACATCTTGCCCGCGGGTGCCGACGCCGACCATTTCGACCTCGAACAGGCCGCCGAATGGCTGGGCGTCGAACTGCACGAAGCCTCAAGCCTGCTCGGCCAACTGATGGCGCGCGGCCTGGTGGCCTGCGACCCTTATCGGCTTTACTATGTAGTCTGACCCGCTGCCGGAAACGCCGGGCCGCCGCAAAAACAAAGAAGGCGCGAATGGTTTGATAACGATTCGCGCCTTCTTTTGTGCCCAGGACAATATTTGAAACGTGCAATAGCGAGGGGTTGGGGATTAGGTGGGAATATTGGGGTAGGCAAGTAAATATAATGTATTTGCAATGATTTTGAAAGTTTTCGAATGTGGTAATAAATTTCAGGAGATTTCAATGAGTGGTGCAAATGTGGTGCGAAGATATTATATTTGCACCACGGGTCAAAGCCATTCCTGATATAATTTATGTCTACCGTAACTGCCTTTGTTCGCACATCTAAGAAGAAGACCGACAAGGTCAATGTCCGTTTCCGGCTCCGGGACGGGCGGGACGTGCAGTTGTTTCACCGGAGTGAGCTGGAGGTTGATCCTGCGGTTTGGGACAGTACCCGGCAAGAGATCAAGGCTAAGGTTATTTACGATCAGAAAGAGCGGATAAAGTTTAACCGGAGCGTGGTGGAACGGAAGCACCTGATCCAAGAGATATACAATTCGGCCCGAGCCCAACTTCCGCCCAGGCTCCAGCCCCAAACTCACGCTCATCCCAATGCTCAACCCCAACGAACCGAATCCCCAACCGGATATGAGATGCCCGTTCAATCCCAGTTTGAAGTCCAAACTCACTCCCGATTTCAGCCGGATAGTGGATTGACCTCGGAATGGTTGGAAGAGGCCATAGACAGGCGGTTACATCCGGAGAAATATGGAACGGGAGAGCAAACTTTCTTCGATGCCTTCGAGGAGTTTTTGGAGAAACACAAACTCTCCGACTGGCGGATACGGGCATTTAATGTCGTCGTGCGTACGTTGAGGCGCTTCGAGTTGTATGTGAGAGCCACGCGAGATAGCACTTTTGAGATGTCTTTCCAAAGCATTACGCCGATCGTGTTGCGGGAATTGGAGGAGTTTTTAAGGGACGAGCACAAATTCGCCGGACAATACCCGTTCATCTACGCAGCCGTAAAAGAGAGCCGCACTCCCCAGCCCCGGGGCCAGAACACCATCAACGGAATATTGACCAAAGTGCGCACTTTCTTTATCTGGGCCAATAACGTAGGCAAAACCACGAATAACCCCTTCCGGAACTTCGTCGTTGAGGAGTGCGTCTACGGCACCCCCTATTACATCAGCATCGAAGAGCGCAACCGCCTGTATAAAACCAACCTGTCTCGGCACCCCCAATTGGCCGTACAACGGGATGTCTTCGTATTCCAGTGCCTGATCGGTTGCCGGGTGGGCGATTTGTACCGACTGACCCGAAGCAACGTCATCAATGGAGCTATAGAATACGTTGCGCGAAAGACCAAAGAGGGACGCCCATTGACTGTTCGCGTGCCGCTCAACGCTGTTGCGCAGGAGATATTGACAAAATATAAAGATTGTGACGCACGGTTGTTCCCGTTCGTATCGAGCCAGCAGTACAATATTGACATCAAACGGATGTTTCTGGCGGCACGGTTGAGGCGTCCGGTCACGGTCATCAACCCGACCACACGGGAGCCCGAGGTACGTCCCCTCAACGAGATCGCCTCTTCGCACCTGGCCCGTCGGTGCTTTGTGGGTAACCTTTATAAACAGGTGAAGGATCCGAACTTGGTCGGCGCTCTGAGCGGGCACAAGGAAGGCAGCCGCGCCTTTGCCCGCTACCGGGAGATCGACGAACAGATGAAGACCGAACTCGTTAAAATGCTGGAATAATATGGGCGTCAGGAATGTATACGTTGAAAGCATTACTCCCGTTGTTTCGTGCGGCAATGTAGTGCTTTACCAAACGCAGTCGAGGTTTTACGAAACTCCTTACGAAACCGAGCCAACAACCGGGGAGCATGACTTCACTACATGCGAGGGCTGTCAGGAAACGATGCTGGATATCGAAACAAAGTTAACCACACGATTCAACGGAGAGTTCGAGGATATTCCTGCTTTCCCCGATTGTTGTGAATATCATGCCGAGTTGAAGGGTTTGGCTGCATTTACGATAGATGACTTTCGGGGAGTCCCTCAAATGACAGCCCGGAAAATCATTTATACCAAGCAACATATCAAGAACAACCACGCCAGGGATGATTATTACAAATACATCACGGACTATATAGATTACACGATCTGTAGTTTCGGGCAAATGCCCAATAAGGCCATGCCCTTATATCTGGATGTGTATTATGAGCACATTATTGATTATCTGGAAAACCATGGCGAAGAAATAGCCACAGATAGGAAAACAAAACTTCTTAAATACATTGGATTTTACAGAACACCCGCTGAAAAAGTAGAGCCGGATTTAGATGCTCAGATAGCCATATATGAAAAGTGGGTTAGTATTTTCCCGTTCGAACTTCGGCAATATTTCGGAAACATTAAAAGCACATTTGAAAGCCACTTACCCTATCTACATGGCCCGGCGGAGGTAAACATATTTTCCGGCGTTCCTACATTTAAAGCCTATACGAAACAAACCCTTGTGCAGCATTTGTGCGACCTGACTATCGCCATGCTCCGTAAGGTCAACACCCATCAGTTGGTTGCTCACGGGATAATTCCCGACATCAACCGACATCAATTCGAATTGGCCGGCGCGGAACTTCGCTTTAGGGATGACCTGATATTCAAGGAATTCTCGCAGGACGAAAGCCGGTATGTCCAAACCATCCAAAAGTGGTTGGATAACCAGAGAATCTACTTTGGCAACATCACTCCGCTGCTGGGAACCCTCGCTTTGGGAACCCCGAAAGAACAGTGGTCAAGCCTGAATACGCATCTTAGCCCTTCCCAGTGCGAACAGTTGCACGAAGAACTTACCCGGGACGGATACTTTATGCCTGCGGATACTAGCAAGGATCATTTCTGTTTTGCCTTTGGCAATACTAGCAATGTCGATGGCTATGCGCCCCTACAGTGGAACCGGAGCAAAAATGCCCTGTATGAACTGATCGAATTACTGAACGATGGCATGGTCAGTAACCAGCAGAAGAAAGACACCGGGAAACTATTCTTGAATAATCAGGGGAAACCGATCGGTAAACTACCCAATCCGCATAAAGATCAATTTTCCAGTGACCGGATGCAGTTGGAAACCATCACCGACCGGATAAAAACCCGCCCACCTCAACAGTAATATAACCAGTACTTTAGCGCAAACCCGCCCACCACCCGCCCAGTTCAACTGGGCGGGTATTTTATTGGTTTTTAGTGCGTTATCTACATTGTGCTGTCTATGTTTGCAGTGTCAAACAACCGGAATAGCGGCCGCATTCCGGGGAAAGGCAAGAACGATACACATACGAACAATGAACATTCAGGAATTGTTGAACAGCGGGGCGCACATCACCTTTTCGGTCGATGCCAAGGACTTAAAGGACTTCGCCCTGGCCGTGGCGGCGCAGACCCGCAGCGAGATCGAACGGGACATCGCCGAAAGTCGGAGTGAAATATATTACACCTGCGAGCAGGTATCCAACATCTTAAACGTCGACAAAACCACCCTGTGGCGATGGTCGAAACGGGATTACCTGACCGCCATAAAGGTCGGCGGCCTGGTACGCTACCGCAAATCAGATATCGACCGGATATTGAATTACGGAAAGAAAGGAGGACGCCATGAGTAATCAAACTAAGGACTCTTTCGTGTTTTACCGGAGCTTTCACGATGCGATACAGGACTTGTCCGATCCGGATAAATTGTTGATCTACGATGCCATCACGCAATATGCGTTGGACCGTATAGAACCGGACTTGCAGGGATTTCCCAAAACCATCTTCAAACTGATCCGTCCCCAGATCGACGCTAACTGGCGGAGATACGAAAACGGGACAAAAGGCGGTGCTCCGACCGGTAATCGGAACGCCCTAAAACAACCTAAAAACAACCGAACGACAACCAAACCTCAACCTAATGTAAATGATAATGGTAATGTCAATGAAAAAGAGAATGGAGTTCCCAAAGGGACGAGCTTCGTCCCTCCCTCTCTCACTGAATTTGAAAGCTATTTCATAGAGAATGGATATTCCGCCGAAATGGCCAAACGGGCCTATACAGGATACGACGTTGCCGGGTGGAAAGATTCCATCGGCAAACCCATCAGAAACTGGAAACAAAAATGTGTCCACGTGTGGTTTAAACCCGAAAACAACTCTTCAAATTCCCCAAACCATGAGCTGCCTCCCCGTATCCTCAACATCTGAGCCCGCCTTGCCTTCGCTCTGCGCACCCGAGGCTGAACGGTACGTGCTGGGGGCGTTGCTGACCGAACCGGAGCAATGCGCCGGGGTGGTCGGCCTGCTGGAGCCGGAGAGCTTTTACGATCCCAGGCACCAGGCTATTTACCGGGTTATCATAGGTATGTTCGATGCCGGGGAGGCGGTCGACCCGATGACCGTGGGACGTCGATTGGGAAAAGGGAATAGTACCAGCACCAGCGTATCCCCGGCTTACCTGGCCGGAATGATCCAAGCCGTCGGCAGCGCGTCGCATATCGAGGCCCATGCCCGGACGGTCAAAGAAAAACAGGTAGCCCGGCAGGTGATCAGGATCGGCCGTGAATTGACGGACATGGCCGCCGACCCGGGCCGGGACATCGACGAGGCGCTGCAGTTCATCGCCCAAGAGGCTGACCGGGTGAATACACTGGGCCTGGGCGGTAAGTTGGGCGGACACATTGGCGAGTCGCTGAAGAAATCCCTGACGATGGCTGAGAGCCGGGCCGCACGGGCCGGACGGGGCGAAACCACGGGTATTCCCACCGGGCTCCGCGAACTCGACCGGCTGACCGGAGGCTGGCAAGGATCGCAACTGGTGATCCTGGCTGCCCGCCCGGCGATGGGCAAAACGGCGCTGATGCTCCACATGGCCAAGGCGGCGGCTAAAGCGGGCGTGCCCGTATCAATCTATTCGCTCGAAATGAGCCAGACCTCGCTGGCTGACCGGCTGCTGTTGTCCGAATGTGCGGTGCCGCCGGACAATTTCCGAAACGGTCAACTCACCGCCGAAGACTGGCGGGCCTTGGAACTCGCCACGGACAGGTTGTCCCAGTTGCCGATCTATGTGGACGACAAGCCCACGGTGTCCATGCGTTACATCAAATCCCACAGCCGGGTGATGGCCCGGCAGGGCAAATGCAGCATGATCCTGATCGACTACCTGCAACTGGCCGATATGAGCACGGGTGACAAAACCCGCAACCGCGAACAGGAGGTCGCCCAGGCCAGCAGGCAGGCCAAGATCATCGCCAAAGAGCTCAACGTGCCGGTGGTCCTGCTGTCGCAACTCTCCCGCAACGTCGAAGGGCGGGCCGATAAACGCCCGCTGCTCTCCGACCTGCGCGAATCGGGGGCTATCGAACAGGACGCCGATATCGTGACCTTTATCCACCGCCCGGCCTATTACGGCATCGGAACGATCCCGACGGCCAGGAGCGGCCAACTCTCCACCGAGGGGCTGGGCATCCTCTCCGTGGCCAAGCAGCGCGACGGCGCCTGCGGCGATGTCGTGTTCCGGCATAACCCCGCCATGACGCAAATTGAAGATTGGGAAAGCATTTGACCAAACAACCAGCCAAGGCTAAACCCGATCCATTTGCGGATTGGGAAAGCGCTTAACCGGATCACCACCCAAGAATGGTGAACTAAATCACCCCTGAAGATTAACCCCGTGTTCCCTAAGAATTGAGGTTTCAAAAAAAATCAAACCACCATGCCGAACCATTTCTCTTTCCCGACCCTGTATGATCGCACCCTCCAGGTCAGCATCGCCGACCTGAAGAAATGGGGCTACCTGAACCCCGGCCAATGGAAGTCCGGGAACATCACCTGGAGCCGCGACGGGGTCGTGACGGCGGATATCGCTATCGGTGTCGATATGAGCGATATGGCGCCCTATCTGGAATTGAAGTACAAATACAAGGATGAGCCGAGGCACTATACCGTCCGGCTGGTCAAACGGCCTTCGAACCTGGGTAAGGGCTTCGTGTGGTATTTCCTGTGTCCCTCAACGCACAAACTCTGTCGCAAGCTGTACATGGTCGGGGGCTATTTCCTGCACCGCGAGGCGTTCCGTGGCTGCATGTACGATTCCCAGACCCGCAGCCATAAAACCCGAGACATCGACCGTGTATACGGCTCCTACTTCCGCGCCGACCAACTCTACGACCAACTGTACCGAAAATACTTCAAAACGCATTACGCCCGAAAGCCCACAAAACACTACCTGAGAATCAAGAAACAGATCGACCAGGCCGAAAGCATACCATACTACGAAATAGAAAGGTTGATGATAAAGTGACATATTCATATCGGGTATAAACGCTGAACATAGTGTTATGAAAATTGAATAATTAAGGAGTTTCCGAGCCAATGTTATACACGGGTTGTCATACCTGATTATTTGGTTACCTTTGGATACCAATACTGGTAATAGGAATGACATGCCCAGGTTATAAAGAGAAAAATGAGGTAGGGAAGCAGATCTATACTATCCCTATTTTGTTTTTCTTTTTAATACTTGGTGTCTCCTTTTGTGATATCCAGGAGTTTGTCTTTCCCGAATTTACCCCGAAATGGTATTGGCTTTATACGGGTGTATCGATCTGCGGGCTGCTGTCTATTTTTATTGGGTGCGGGCGTAGAAGGAAGTTCGAACTGATTGCCGGCTTATTGCTGTTTGCTTATTGCGTTATACGGGCTGTAAGCGGGCCATTTATATCGAGCTTGATTTCACTCTGTGCGTTATCATTTCTAATTTATTACCTGGCCGGCACAGTAATTCAAAAACAGACATTCCGATACTTTGCCGCCGCGATTGCCATCGTCGCCCTTTTTCAGGCGCTATACGGCATCGCCCAATATGGAGGACTATTGTCATCCGGCTCTGTCAGCAGCTTCAGTGTAGTCGGGAACTTCGAGAACCCGGCGGGCTACGCCTCCATGCTGGCCTTCAGCTTGCCGTTTGTCTTTTATTTTCTCAATGCTTCCGGAAGATCTATCGAGAAGTATATAGCCGGAGGCATTTACGTCGCCGTTCTCGCGGCCATTGTTTTGTCGGGTTCCAGAGCGGGGATAATTGCCGCTGTAATTATAAGCCTGCTCTATATTCTGAATCGGAATAAGAGTCTTCTGCTTAAGACAGCACTTTGGAAAAAGGTGGCGGTCCTCTTCTTGATCTCCGTGGTGTTGTCGGGACTCTATTGGGTCAAGAAAGATTCCGCCGACGGGCGGATGCTGATCTGGCGGTGCACCTGGGACATGATCAAGGAGAAACCCCTCTTCGGACATGGATACAAAAGCTTCGAGGCCGAATACATGCTTTATCAGGCGCGTTATTTCGAACAACATCCGGACAGCGAATTTGTGCCGTTGGCCGATAACGTGAAACACCCGTTCAATGAATGTTTATTGTTGATCGCCGAGTTTGGGTTAGTAGCTTCTCTATTTTTGGCGCTCGTTTTCGCAGGAGTGATCCGGAGATATTGGCGGCACCCCGGAGACGAGCAGCTCATCCTGATGATGGTGCTGGCGGCGACATTTGTTTTCTCCTGCTTTTCGTATCCGTTCCAGTATCCGTTCACCTGGCTGATCGTCGGATTTAGTTTGGGCGCTTTACCGGTATTGGCTTATCCAGATGATGCGCGCTCGAAAAGGCATTGGACTTGGCGGTTCTTTGTTTCCTTAGCCTCTACGGTAGTGCTATGTTTCACTATCCGGGATATATATTATGAGCATCGGTGGTTCAAGGCGGTAAAACAAGCTGAGGCGGGGCGGGACATGACGTATGAATACGAGCGGTTATATCCCTATTTCATGAGCAACTATCAGTTCGTTTATACCTATGCCGTGGAGTTGAACCGGACGGGCCGTTGGGACCAAAGCCTGGCGATGATCACGGCCTGCGAGCCGATGATGAACGATTACGACGTGCAGATGCTCAAGGCCGACGATTATAAAAAGTTGCGGGATTTTCAGAAGGCGAAAGATGGCTATGTGCTGGCGTCGCAGATGTGCCCCAACCGCTTTATGCCGCTGTATGAACTGGTCAATGCATATGATAGCTTGGGGCAACCGGAAATGGCCCTGCAACTGGCCCTCGAGATCATCGATAAACCGGTGAAGGTGCCCTCAGCGGCCATTACGGTGATTAAAACGAGAATGCAGAAACGGATTGGACAAGATGTTGCCGATCAAGTATCCGATAGCGGTGATAATTAACCAAGGGATTCTCTTCGGTCTTGCTTGTTTGATAAGGCCCGACTAAAAAGGCCGCAGGGTTTCCTTCCCACGGCCTTTTTAACTAGCGGCTGCCTTTCACAGCAATTGACGCATCAATAGTTCAACAATTCCAGATACTTCTGGGCGTCGAAGGTACCCTCCTCGGCATCATTGACCATTTGGGCACAGATGTCAGTCAGCTTGAGGAAGTCGTCTTCCGGCTCATGGTATTTCAGGGTCCAGACTTGGTCGCCAACCACGCAGCGGAAAGTGACCGAGATACCATCTCGAACTCCCTGGCCTTTTATCTCTGCCGGCGAAGTGACCAATGCTATAAAGGCTTTGGCATATAGTTTCCGTGCCAGCGAATCGTTTACCGGGAAGAATATGGTTTTGACTTCATATAGTTTGGCGCTCTCTTCCTGGTGTTTGGCCAATACAGTACGCGTTACTTGACGCAATGCCTCCCCCTCAAGCCCCTCCGCCTTGGCGATCAGCATACTCTGATAATAGGGGTACTCTTCGTTTATTCTTGATTCTACCTCTTGCCAATTCAGCACCCGTTTTATTTCAAGCATCCAGAAACCATTGGCCGGATCGCGGAAAATCCGAAGACCGTAAGAACCCGAAAACGACGGGGCGACGTAGAACTCAAACGGAGCGTTGGAATCACCGAAGAAGAGCTTCTCTACCGGAGTTTTGTTATCGAGGTTGTACACCTTTTCGTTCGGCGTATCCTTGACGAGATTATTCTCGATAGTTCTAGTAGCTCTGGTCTCTAGTATTAATTCCCCCTTAAGAATTTTGGAGGAAGAAGCATGTGAACCACAGAAAATCAATCCAAAGGCTACTAATAATGTCCGTTTCATAATCAATCGTTATTATACCTGTAAAAAGAACCATTATAATAAATGGCTTCTGCAAATTCGGTATATCTCACTTCTTTATCTTGCGGAGAAGCAGTGGAGCTGTCCCGATGTGTATGCGCAACCATTATAACTGCGCTATTATTTCCCCCTTCAGGATAGTATGCCATACCATCGCTTCCTCTTGAAAACATGGGATAACGAGCCCTCGTAGAAGTGTTACTGCCGTGTTTATAGATGAAACATCCGCCATCAGCATATCCAATTATCACCACTTCCACATAATCATCACTACCCATGTGTCCATCAAGGAAATTGAAAATCCCCATCCATTCGTCAATTCGAGCTTTAGTTCTCAATTGATATACATTAATCCCGAGGTCAAATAATTTATCGTTGACAGTTACCGAGTTCTGGGTACAATATTGTACATAATCTCCTCTCAAACTTAAGGGAAATGAGGTAATCTGAGGGAACTTCTTAAGCAGAATCGATTTCTCATCATTAAATGCAGCGACTTTATCTTCAATTCTTGGAGGAAAACCAGGTAGGTGCATCACCATCCTCCCATCTTCTTCGACCCATTCGAGCTTGGATAAATCAATTGTGCTAAAATAAGCCCTAAGATCGATTATGGATTGTTGAAGGTCATACCCTGCAATGACATACGCTTCCAGCTCCGGAGAGTTAGCAATGGCGGGATCTAAAGAGTTCGCGGTGTGTTCTTTTTCGCATCCGGTCATCGTAAATACGCTGCCGGCAACCACGGCTACAAAAGCCGCGGCAGAGAGTAACAGGTGTTTTTTTTTCATAAGGTGGGTGTTAAGTGATTAATGGCATACATTCCCGTCCATTTTCCTGGAAGGAATGTGCCCGAAAGATATGAAAAAAATGTTAATTACGCGCACCTCGTAGATTATTCACGATATTTTTACGTAAATGGCATAGTGATATGTGATTAAGAATTTGTATTTTTGAGCAATTCAATCAAACTCACCTTATGTCATTTAAGAATTTTATCCTGTTATGGGCGAGTTTAGCCATAATGAGCACGGTTTGTGTGAGTTGCGGTCCAAACGCGGCGAACGATTCATTAAACGAGGTTTTGTCCCAATCCGGTTCTAACCGTGCCGAGCTACAACGGGTATTAGACCATTACCGCAAGGCGGGCGATACCGCCAAGCTCAGCGCCGCCGAATTCCTGATCGCCCATATGCCCGGCCTCGAAACTCAGTCGTTCGGTCTGTTCACCCAAGCGGGAGAGCAGGCAGATTTCCCGCTGTACCGTGATGATATCACGAATGAGAACTTTACTAGGAAATTGGATTCTCTCGGACTTCGCCCCTTACCGTACATCACCTCTGATCTCGAAACAATTAAGGCGGACTACTTGATAAGAAACATAGACCTCGCTTTTGAGGCCTGGCAGGGCAATTCTTGGTCGCAGGGCTACACCGAAGAACTGTTCCGCGAATACATCTTGCCGCACCGCATCGACACCGAAGACCTCTCCGATTGGCGTACTTTTTTCGTCGAACGCTACCGCCCGATGATCGATACGATGACCGCGCCGAAGACTGTCCGGAACGTGGCCTCGCTAATAATCAAAGAAGTGAACAGCTGGTTGGTATTCAGTTACGATGCCCTGATGCTTAAGCCCGCGATGACTCCCGCCGAGGCGTACGGGCACGGCCTGGGCGAGTGCAACAACATTGCCGATATCTTCGTACTGGCCTTGCGGGCCATGGGCATTGCCGCCACGAAAGACGTGATCCCCGTGTGGGGCTCGTCGTATGGAGGCCACGCCGAGGCGATGTACTTCGACGAACTAGGACAGCCTGTATTGGTATCCACGGGCAATCCCCTCGGTGCATCGCCCGTGCGAGTCTACCGTACGCGCTATTCCCTCGGGCCCGCCTGCGATGCGGTGGCCGACGATCCGCGCTACGAAGATGTGACGGCGCAGTATGTCGCTGTGTCGGATATCAGTTTGGTAATACTACTTCCGGAGCTTCACGCATCCACAGCCCCGGCCAGCGGCTTTGTGGCTTTGGCCGTCTATAATAACGAAGGCTGGCGTCCGGCGGTCTCGTCGTTAGGAATGCGCGAGGGGTATGCCGTTTCGGGCGACTCCGCAACAGTATATGATTTCCGAGGGATTAGCCGGGGCGTGATCTACCGTCCGGTCCGGATGAATTCCCTCGGGGCTATGGAGCCTGTGGGCGATCCAGCGTGCCTCGATGCGCGCGGGAATGTTTCGTATATGGTGGCCGACACGGCGCACCGGGTGGATATGGACCTGACCTACGCCGCGACGCCCGCCCAGCAGACCATGCTGATAAGGCCGCAGGACGGGGCTGCGTTTGTACCCGCCGACTACAAACTATTGTATTGGTCAGAAGGCCATTGGGCAGAGCACCCGCAGCCTATTATCCACTCACGCGGCAAGGACGGGCAACCGGCCCTGGTGATCCGCGGCGTGCCTTCCGGTACATTCTACCGACTGGTCGACCGCCACACGGGCAAAACTTTCCGCAACCGCCCGTTTACCCTCTGGAGAGATAGGTTCGAAAGGTATTAAAGTCTTAGATATTTAATGCCCGGCGACCTAAAATCTGCTACGAGTGGTGCATTCGTGGTGCAATCTGCAAAATAAAAAACGACAACCGATTGAATATCAGTTGTCGTTTCTTTTTGTTGGTGCCCAGGACAAGAGTCGAACTTGCACACCATTACTGGCACTACCTCCTGAGAGTAGCGTGTCTACCAATTTCACCACCTGGGCGGCGGTTTGCAGCGGCGGAAACATTCCGGCAGGGATCGTCAGGAAAGAGCTTTACCTCTCTGTCCGTAAAGGCTTTACACCTTTGGCGGGTTGATGATTGCCCGGGCGGTTCCGCGCTACCGGAGGGCAAAGATAACGTCAATTCCGAAAAATCACAAACAAAATTGAAAAACTCGAAAAAAACTGCGCGGGGAATTCGTAAAAAATTTTCATATTTGTAATTGGTAGAATTTACCCCGACCCTCCGACCGCCTCATCCAATATTTTGATTAACGGGAGCGTATCTGTTTCACCCGGACGTGCCGGATGCGGGAAATGGGAGAGAAAACCAGCCACCTTATTATAAGCTAAATTCAATGCAAGTCAACAAAAGCGGAGCCACGCTCTCCAAGATCGTGCAGATCGGCGAGAAACTCAAAAAACTGAGCGCCGAAACCGGACAAGAGTACCTGCCCCTGAACCGGGGCGTCAATGCCGTCGTGAACATCGACCTGAAGCCTGTAGTGGCCAACATGGATTTCAACTCCAACGACATTCAGGTCTATCCTCCGGGCCCCGGGTTCCCCGCCCTCCGCCAGGCTATCAACAACGAATACTTCGGCGGCAAATCGTCGGCCGACAACATCCTCGTCACGGCCGGGGGGATGAATGCCCTCGACCTGGTGGTGCAGGCCGTGGGCATGAAAAAGCTCTACCTGCCGATCTACTACTGGGGCTGCTATTTCCAGATGCTCACCGTGCGCAACATCGGTAATGCCGAATACTACGCCCAGGGCGACCTTGAGTCGATGATCCCCGAGCTGCAGGGCAACGCCGTGCTGATTTGCGACCCGGGCAACCCGCTCGGCGAAAAATACGACGACGAGGCCCAGTTCGCCCTGATCAAAAGGCTCAGCGACGCCGGGATCTCCGTCTTCTTCGACAGCCCCTACCGTCGCATCTTCTTCGGACCGGAGGACACCTACTATCAACGCCTGCTCGAACTTCCCAACGTGGTGATCACCGAAAGCTTCAGCAAGTCGGTGGGCCTGAGCGGACAGCGCCTCGGCTTCATCCACACCACCGACAAAACGCTGCACGACGAGCTCGAAGTGCGCCTGATGTATTGTACCAACGGCGTGAACGCCTTCGCCCAGCAACTCGTGCTGCGCCTGCTCACCACACCTGAGGGAATCAAAGCCTCGAACGACTTCAAAGAGGCCACCAAACGCGATATCGCCCTTAACATCGAATACCTCCGGAAGCGCGGCCTGCTGGCCACCGAGTTCTATCCCACGAGCGTGCCCAAAGGCATTTTTGTGATCGTCAAGCGCACCGAGGAAGAGTTGCTCGACCACCGCATCGGCAGCGTGGCGCTTACTTTCTTCACCAAGAGCCAGAAAGAGAAAGCCGCCGCCTATGCCCGGATTTGCGTGTCGGCGCCGCACGACAAATTCGTCCGTTTCTTCGATGCGGTGAAATAAAAAATCGTAGCGGGGAGACTCTTTCTCCGTTACCTTTACCCTATGTCATCCCGGGCGTAGCCGGGGGAACCTTTCAAGTAACTTACTTATTGAAAAGTTCCCCCGGCTACGCCCGGGATGACATGTTTTTATACGATTGAAAAAAGCACCGAGACACCATCTCTTTTTGCGGCGGATTTTTGTCGATGGGTGGAATGAGAACTTGTTTAGTATTATTATATCGCTATATTTGTAAATAAATACTTCCTCAAAAATAATAAATATCATTTAATGATGTTTATTGTCTCTCAAAGGGTACGACATCCCGCTGGCCTTTGTTCCGGTCAAGAAAGGAGGAAACCGCGCCGGAACGTCTCGTCTTGTCAGCCCCTCATTCCGATTTCTTCACTTTAACTTGTACTGTCATGAAAACACGACACTTGCTCGCTGTTCTCTGTGCTGCCGTATTCGCTGTCGGCTGCCAGAAAGAAACGCTCGACGAGCCGCAACCCGTTACGGCCGCCTCTACCTCGCAGTTCTCCGGAACGGCCTACCTCTGGATGGGATTCTCTTATATTCCTTTTACCGTCTATTTCGATCAGGACTACAGTCCCGGCTATCATGATACTACCCCTAAAGCCCTCAGTGTATCGGGCCCGCAGACCAGCTACGACCTTCCGTATGGGGTTGAGTTGCCTTTTGAGGTGGCGGGAGGATCTGAATTTGGCGGCTGGGATGTCAATCCCAATAATGCCATCCCGTTCACGGTGCAGGGCAGGGGTTGTAGTGCCGAGATACTGTCATGCAACTATACCACTCCCCGGGAAGAGTGGCCGGGGCAGTGGCCGTTGTACCCAGGGCTGAGGTACTACGGTACGATCCGGGTGTGGAACATCACCCGCGAATACCCCAACGTGTGGTTTGACACGGCAGACACCACGATAGGGCGTCCGGGTATTTGTTTGATCTGGTAATACAAGGTGTACCCCGGATCTGCACAGGTCCTGGGCAATGCCTTTTCGTATTACCCTGTCAATGTTTAACTTTAATCAACTGTTATACCATGAAAACAAAATTTTTCTTTGCGATTGCAGCCTGTGTTGGCATGTTTGCCACAAGTTGCCAGAAAGAAACGCTCGACGAGCCGCAACCCGTTACGGCTGCCTCTGCCTCGCAGTTCTCCGGAACGGCCTACCTCTGGATGGGATTCGCCAAGATTCCTTATACCATCTATTTCGATCAGGATTACAGCCCGGGATATTACAATACGAGCCCTAAACCCCTGTTTGTAGCGGGGCCCGAGAGCAGCTTTACGTTGCCTTGGGGGGTGCAACTCCCTTATGAAATAGGGGAATGGAAGTTGACGCCCGAAAACGTACTTCCCATCTCGTCGCTGGTAACCATAGGTTGCAGCGCTCAGATATTGAGCTCGGACTACACGACCGCCCGCGATGGTTACCCGGGACGAAGGTACTACGGCACCATAAGGGTTTGGAATATTACTACCGAATCTCCCCAGGTATGGTTCCGGCCGCACAATCCTGACATTGGCGGAGTAGGGGACTTTCTTATTCCCGATTGAGATTCTTGAAAGACGGCTTCCTTGACGGATGCTGATTATCCACGATGGGCGGTATAGATAGATGCTATGCCGCCCATCAGTTTTTTGGAGATGGGTGCGGAGAAACCCGCAGCAGCCATTTCGGTCTCGAAAGCGGCCCCGTGGGGGAAACTCTCGACCGAGTCGGGCAGGTAGCGGTACGCCCCTTTGTCGCGCGAAATAAGACGTCCCACGGCCGGAAGAATGCGGCGGAAATAGATCCGGTAGAACACCCCGAGCAGCGACCGCCGCCGGGGCATCGAGAATTCCAGTACGAATATCCGGCCGCCGGGGCGCACGACACGGTGCATTTCGCAAAGGCCCGCCTGCAGGTCGCCGAAGTTCCGCACGCCGAAACCCGCGGTCACACCGTCGAACGTGCCGTCGGCGAAGGGGAGCTGCTCGGCATCGCCCTCGACCATTTCGATCGGGAGGCCCGTTTTGGCGACTTTGCCCCGTCCCACGGCCAGCATCTCGGCCGAGAGGTCGACTCCGGTGACGGCGAAGCCCCGCCGGGCCAGAGCGATCGCCAGGTCGCCCGTGCCGGTGGCCACGTCGAGGATTCTCGGAGCGGAACCGCTTGAGGCCATTATGCCGGTATGAGTTTGTTCGGCTGTCGGCGTGCCCGGGCGGGTGTCCGGCTCTCCCGGCCGACCCTCTGCCGAAGCTTGTGCCGGGGTCTTTCCCCGGTTGCTGCCGGGATGCAGCGCTGCCGCGGCCATCCGCACCACCCTGGCGCGCCAGCGGCGGTCGATGCCGAGCGACAGCAGGTGGTTCAGCAGGTCGTAGCGCGGGGCGATGGCGTTGAACATGCCGCGCACCTGCTCTTTTTTCGAGGGATTCGTGTGGGGATTGTCGGGGGTCAAACCAGGAATGTTATAACTAAAGGTAAACTGAGGTTGTGTGGTGGCCTCGCGGTTAGGGTGCATCCGCACAGTTTGGTTGCGGTCTGCCGTCAGGCAGGCGATACCCGTAGCGAGGGTAAAGCCGCTTGTAAGTTTTGCCGAGCCGGCAGGAGCCTGAGTCCGAGTTTGGCAGCTGTACCGTATTGAGCGACGTTAGCCGCGTAATGCCCGTCTCGACGCATTCGCCCCAAGGGGAGCGCGAATTTCTCGGGCGTCAGCCCATCGGCCACCCGCAGGACGCTTTGCGCGTCCTCGCCGGGTGCCCGATTCTTCCCGATTTGGGACGGTGCTAATTACTCGAACCGGATCGCCTTGTCCGGGGTCAGGCGCGAGAGGATGGCTGTCGGCAAGGCCATCAGCAGCGTGATCGCCACGAAGCTGATCGCTTCCAGTATCAGCAGTTGCAGCCAGTCGATGTGTACCGGAACCGTGTCTACCATGTACGACGCCTGGTCGAGCGGGATGAGCCCCCATTGTTGCTGCGCCAGGCAGAGGGCCAGGCCGGCCAGCGTCCCCCAAAGCATCCCCCGCACGATGATCCCCGCGCTCCGTCCCATGAAAATCTCGCGCAACGAGCGGCGGCGCATGCCCAGCGCCCCCAGGATACCGATCGCGGGGGTCTGTTCGAGGATCAGGATCAGCACGCCCGAGGTCATGTTCACGGCCGCCACGACAATCATAATCACAATGACGATCGTGGTGTTGAGGCCCAACATGTCGAGCCAGTCGAAGATCCCGGCGTAGCGTTCGCGCAGCGTGGCGACTTCGAACCCGGCCACTTGCGGCTCGTCTTCCTCGTCGCCGAAGAAGAGGCCGCCTCCGGAAAGGCGCAGTGCGGTGTCCGCTTCGCCGGCGGGGCGGAGCCCGGCGATCAGCCGCGTGATGTGCCGGGCGGCACTGTCGGGGTCGTACCCGGCCCCGAGGGTGACTTCAAGGGCGCTGATCTCTCCGGATTCCCACCAGGCCAGCTCCTGCACGAAAGGCAGCGAGCCGTAGACCAGCAGCTTGTCGAACTCCTCCATGCCGCTGTGGTAGATCCCGCTTACGAAGAGCGTGTCGCTGATCGGGACCATGCCGCCCACCATGAGCAGTTGCAGGCTGTCGCCGACTCCGGCCCCGAGCAGGTCGGCCAGCGTGCGTGAGATCAGGGCCTCGCGGGACGGAAGGCTCTCGTTGACACGTTCCGGAAGGCGTCCCTCGACTAAATTGGTCTCCAGGAATGTGGTGTCGAACTCGGCACCGATGCCTTTGAACAGGATGCCCTGCATCGACAAGCCGGAGCGCACGACACCTGATTTTTCGACCACGCGTTCGAGGTGCGTCACACCAGGCAGGTTGCTGATCGCTCCGGCCATCATGGTGTCGTAGACCATCGGGGGCTGTTCGTAGGAGTTCTCGGCGCTCAGGCGGGTGAAGGCGGCACTGACACGGATGTCGGCCCCGAAGCCGGACATTTTGGCTTTAATGCTGTTGCGGAACCCGCCCACCACGGCCAGCGCGATGATCATCACGGCTACGCTCACGGCCACCCCCGCCGTGGCCACACGGCTCATGGTGCGCGACGAACGGCCGCCGTGCCCGATCCGTCGGGCTATAAAGGTTTCGAGTCTCATTCTTGTGTCGGGGTTTCTCCGGTCGTGTGTTGTAAAAAGTTAATGCTGAAGGGGAAAAGTTATTTGTGCGGTTTTCCTGCGACGGCCGTGCTGCGCCTCGGGGGTGCGGCCGCTTCTTTTTGCGGAGGGCTTATGACTGCCTGTCCATCTGCGTATTGGCAATCAGCCTTCGGAGTATTTTGTCCACGGCAGCCTCGATGGTGGAGTAGGGCAGGCACTCTTTGGCGATGTACGACAGGGCGATGTCGATCCCTTCCGGCCAGGCGCCGCTGAGCGCTGCGCGGGACGGGCTGAGGCGGTAGGCTTCGCGCATCCGGCGGCGCAGCAGGTTACGGGCCACGGCGCGTTTGTGGATCTTTTTCCCGACCAGAAACAGCAGGCGGGGCGCGTGGGTTGTGCCGGGTTCCGCAACAGGCGCGGGAGTTCCGGCAAACGGGATATTCCCGGCCGCCACGCAGGGGCTTTCGGCGGTTTGCCCCCGTTCCGGCAGGCTGGTGCCGGACACTGCTTCCGGCGTTCCGCCCTTACCCGCCCGCCAGGTACATTTCACGGGATAGGCCAAGAACGCCTCTCCGTCGGCGAAGAGGCGTTCGATGTCGCGCCGGTGCGCTAGTTTTTCTTGTTTGGGGAAGTGTTGACCCATGGTATCGGGGGGAGTGTCCGGCGGTCGCGGCATCCGGACAGTGGGATTCCGTGCGGCCCGGAGGTCAGGCGGTTTTGGGAGCGCTTTTCGGGGTGGCCGCTTTCTTGGATGCGGGCTTGTTTGCGGCCGGTTTTTTTGTGGCCGGAGCTTTGGCGGTGGTTCTGTCGCCCGGGGCGGTTGCTCCGGCGGTACTTTTGGCCGCGGCGGGATTTTTCGCGGCGGGTTTCTTTGCGTCAGGCTTTGCTGCCGGTTTGGTGGCAACGGGGGCGGCGAAACGGCTCAGGTCGCCGCCGCTTTTGCGGGTGGCGAGGAATTTGTCGATGGCGGTGGTCAGCGAGGGGAATTCGGGGGTCGGGGCGTAGATGCCGATGGCGATGCCTTGTTCGGCGGCCTGGGCGGCGGTCGAAGCACCGAGGGCGGCGACGGTCACTCCGGCGGGCACCTCTCCGTTGGCGAGTCCTGCGCCCAGCGCACGCACGTCGCTCGACGAGTAGCAGGCCACGATGTCGTAGGCGCTCCAATCGGTACTCCGGGTGTCGGCCGGGATGTTGCGCGCCAGGATGATCTGTGAAAACTTCACTCCGGCTTTGGCAAGCAGTTGGGGGATTTCGTTTTTGAAGGGTTCGAAAAGGGTGAGCAGGAACTTCTCGTTCTTGTGTTTGTTCACCACATCCATCATTTCGCCGAAGGTGGCGCCGCTGCCGAAGAATATCTTGCGTTTGCGGTAGACGATGTATTTCTGCAGGTAGAGCGCGATGGCTTCGGTCACGCAGAAGTATTTCATCTCTTCGGGGATCACGATGCGCGAGGCCTCGCATACGTGGAAGAAGTAGTCGATGCTTTTGCGGTTGGTGAAGATGACGGCGGTGTGGGCCAGCGGGTCGACGCGCTGGGCCCGGAATTCTTTGGGCGAGAGGCCTTCGATGACGGTCAGCGGATGGAATTCGAGTTGGACGTCGTGTTTGGCGGAGAGTTCCGAAAAGGGGGATTTGTCTGAAGCAGGGGTGGGCTGAGAGATGAGTATCTTCTTTGCTTTCATTAGGCTTTGTTACCTTACCGCGAGGGCCATTGCGAAGCTGACGGGTAAAATTTCGACGGTGCAAAGGTACAAAATGAATTGGAAATTGGAAAATAACCTCAGCCTGAAGTATCCCCACAACATGGCGGCGTGGTAGAGCAGCAGCAGGAGCACGCTTCCCAGGGCGATCCAGAGCAGGGTAGACCCGGCGGACCCCAGAATGGACAGTGGGGCGTAGACCAGCGCCAGGGTGGTGAAGTCCATCCGGTTGAGCAGGCTCATTTCGCGGCGCAGCTCGGGGTGTCCGCCGGCCAGCCCGATCAGGCCGGTCAGGATCTGCTGGTAGAGGATCAGCACGCCGAAAGCGGCCGCCGAACCCAGGAAGACAAGGTAGGTGCCGGCGCCGGACAACAGGTCGTGCCGGTCGGCCCACGAGGTGAGCAGAAACGAGAAGCAGAGGACGGAAAGCAACGCGCCTTCCCAGGTAAAGCGGCCGAAGGAACTGTCCTGCGAGTCGGTGATGCCGAGGGTCGCCCGCACGTTGCCCACGCAACGCACGCACTGCACGATGTTACGGCGGAAACGGTACAGGAAATAGCAGTAGACGCACAACAGCAACAGTACGATGGCCGAAGTTTGCCACGAAGGGTTGTTACCTGAGGCCTGCGGCGCGGGAGTTGCTGTTACGGCTTGCCCGGTGCCCGTTCGTCCGGCACCCGCGTTGCCGCCGGACCCGGCGGCGGGGGCCGTCGCCGATCCGGATCCCCAGATCTCGACGGGGCTTCCGGCTTGGGCGAAAGGGTAGAGACTGGCCCCGGTACCCGCCGCCGGACTGATGTCAGAGTCGCCTGGTTGCCGCGCGGTGGTATTTTTGGCAACTGTCGCCCGGATGCGCGCCGTGAGGGCGGCGAGATCGGTGACCACCGCCTGTTCGCCGCGCCACGCGCCTTCCATCAGCGCCTGCTGTCGCGCCGCATAGTTCAGCCACAGCGTATCGGGCGCCGGAGGCGCCTCTACGACTGTCCTGTGGTGTGTAATGTGGAGTGGCATCGAGAGTGGAGGGTACCGTTCTTTTTCTTATAAAAAAGGGCCGACGCTGGCAGTGAGTGCAATCCGAACAAGTTCGATTGCCCTCGTTTCGGGCGAAGGCTTTGGATGCTACGCATCCAGCTTGTGCTTGCGTTATGGCGACTGCCTCAGGCAGTAATTATAATCTTCTCAGAGGAAATCTTCTCGAAAGCGAACCTTTGGAGGGATTTCCTCTGAGAAGATTATGAGTCACTTCGTGACTCTCGCCGTAGCGAAGATAGGGAAGGAAACGAACCGCCGCCACAACCGGGCGCAATGCAAATTTGTTTGCAAATTGCCAAGGTGCAAGGCGGAAAAGGCCACGCAGTGGACTTGAGTTTCCAGAGAAGCTTGCATGCGCCGTTTTTTATAAAAAAGCAGCAGTATTCTCGAAATCGCTATCCCAGCTTCTGGTGGGCGGTTTCGAGGCGGGTGAGGGTCTCGGTGCGGCCGATGGTTTCGATGATGTCGAACACGCCGACCCCGGCGCTTTCGCCCACCAGCGCCAGCCGCACCGTATTCATCACCTGCCCCATCGGGAGCCCTTCGGCGGTGATCCATTCGGCGATCTTGTCATGCACCGTGGCGGCGCTGAAGTCTTCGGTTTGTGCCACGATGCGCGAGAATTCCGCCAGGCGCGCGGGGTTGTCGCCTTTCCAGAATTTCTCGACCGCTTTGGGGTCGTATTCCGCGGGGGCTTCGAAAAAGTAGCGCGACAGCGGCCACAGGTCGGCCACGAACACGGCGCGTTCCTTGACCAGCGCGATGATGTGTTCCAGCGTCCCGCGGCCGTATTTCCCGGCCACACCGTGCGCTTCGAGGATCGGCAGGAACAGCCCGGCCAGCTCGGCGTCGCTTTTGGCGTGCAGGTACTGGGCGTTGAACCAGCGGGCTTTCTCGGCGTCGAAACGGGCGCCCGTCTTGCCGCACTTTTCGAGCGTGAACAATTCGGCCAGTTGCTCCATCGAGAGCACTTCGCTTTCGCCTTCCGAGAAGCCGGGGCTCCAGCCCAGCAGGGCGAGCAGGTTGATGAACGCTTCGGGAAAATAACCGTCCTCGCGGTAGCCGCGGGCGCCTTCGCTGCCGTCGGAGGGCGTCCATTGCAGGGGGAAGACGGGGAATCCGAGTTTGTCTCCGTCGCGTTTGCTGAGTTTGCCTTTGCCGTCGGGCTTGAGCAGCAGTGCCAGGTGGGCGAACTGCGGCATGGTATCGGTCCAACCGAAGGCGCGGTAGAGCATCACGTGCAGGGGCAGCGAGGGGAGCCACTCCTCGCCGCGGATCACGTGCGAGATATCCATCAGGTGGTCGTCGACGATGTTGGCCAGGTGGTAGGTGGGCAGCGCGTCGGCCGATTTGTAGAGCACTTTGTCGTCGAGGGTCGAACTGTCGACCGTCACATGGCCGCGGATGATGTCGTCCATCTCGATTCGCTCGCCGGGGGGCATCTTGAACCGCACGACCCACTGGTCGCCTTTGGCGATGCGCTGTTGCACCTCCTCGGGACTCAGTTTTAACGAAGTTTCGAGTTTCTCGCGGACGGTATGGTCGTACGAAAAGGCTTCGCCGCGGGCCTCGGCTTCGGCACGCAGTTCGGCGAGTGATTCGGGGGTGTCGAAAGCGTAGTAGGCCCAGCCGGTATCGATGAGTTGCCGGGCGTAGCGCAGGTAAATCTCTCGGCGCTCGCTCTGGCGGTAGGGGGCATGGGGGCCGCCGTTGCCGGGGGCTCCGATGCCTTCGTCGATGGTGATGCCGCACCAGTTGAGCGATTCGACGATGTATTGTTCGGCGCCGGGCACAAAGCGCTGCGAGTCGGTGTCTTCGATGCGCAGGATAAAATCGCCGCCGTGGCGCCGGGCGAACAGGTAGTTGTACAAAGCGGTGCGCACGCCGCCCATGTGGAGCGGCCCGGTGGGGCTGGGGGCGAAGCGGACGCGGACTTTTCGTGTGGACATAGTATGTTTAGGGTGGTCTTCTATGGTTTTTAAACAGGAAAATAATTACCTGTGTGGCTGCGTACCGGTTCCCCGTAGGGGGCTGAGTTTCTCTGCGAAAGTTAAATCCGCGAAGCGGGTTTTCCTCCCCGACACCCGGCAATACAAGCTAACTCGTATTGCGCTCGCTGCCAGTGCCGGTTGCGAAGAGTTTGCCGACTGAACCGGAATTGCGTAAATGGCTCCGGCAGGTTGCTTCGTTCTTCGCAATGGCAGCGCGCCCCCCCTAGGGCGGGCGCGAATCTCTCCGTGCCGCTAGCGTGCGTCAGCCAATCGCACGGCCCTACGGGCAAAGCCCCCCGGGGGCTGGGGCCGGACGATTTTTTCTCCGCAAAAAGGGATCGCCCGTGGTCGGTCCCCTTTGAGATTTATTGCCCCTTGATCCGGGCCGCCACGGTGCGGGCCATGTCGATGGGGTCGGTCCAGGGGGCGGTGTCGTAGGGGTTGTTGGCTTTGGCCCACGCTTCTTCCATCGGGTAGTAGTCGGTGTCGGGCGCTTCTCCGGCTTTCAAGGCGTCGAAGAAATGGGCCCAGCGGGGGTAATAGAAATCGCGCAGCATGCCTTCCCATTCGCGGTGGGCGTAGTCGTGCAGTCCCCCGGCGTTGGCCGATTTGCGGTCGCCCCAGGTGGTGATGAGTGTGCGCGCGTTCCAAGTGTAGAACTCATGCGGGCCGCACCCCATCGCTTCCCAACTCCAGGCTCTTTCGAGCCACGGCCCGACCATGAAGTCGGGGCGTGAGGCCAGCAGCGAGTCCTGGAGCAGGATCAGGCCGAGGAATTCGTCGGCCAGTGCGGCGAAATTTTCTTTGCTCCCGGCCTCTTGGGAACGGTAGGCTTCGGCGATCTTCGGCAGGAGCGTATTGCCGTAGTCGGTGACGCATTGGCGGGCAATGTCCACCAGGTCGTATTCGAAGTTGTTGTTGCCGCGGTAGTTTTCGGCCACCGAAAGCATCAGGTCGAGTGCCTTGTACAGGTCGGCCGGGTCGTAGTGCAGTTCCGAACTGCCCCAGGTCGATACTTTCTGTACGCGCAACGCGGGGCGGGCGCAGAATACCGATTCGGGGGCCCCTTCGCGGGTCGAGGCGTGGGGCATTTCGTAGACGGTTTTGCCGAGCAGCGTCCAGGCTTGTTGCAGCGCGGCGGCCGAGAGGTTGTAGCGGCCGCCCTTGGTATCTTCGCGGTAGCCGTAGCGGGCCTCGGCCCATGTTTTCAGGTATTCTTCTTTGGTGAATTTTTCGCTTCTCCACGGGAGTTCGAAGATCAGTTCGAACATCACGGGGTTGTTCTCGATGCCTTCGGCAGTGGCGCCCACGCCGCGCAGGAACTGCCCGTTGCGGTGTTCGCGGGCCATATACCAGCTGTCGATCACGCGGTCCATTTTGCCGTGCATCCCGATGTTTCCGCCGTAGTTGAGCAGCATGCAGTAGACCCAGTCGTGGCGGCCGTAACCGTTCTCGCGTACCCAGGGCGATACGGGGTCGCCCCACATCGGGCGCGATTCGCTGAACAGGTCGAGGCACAGCACGTCGCCCGCCGGAAGATCCCGGATCATGGCTTCGCGGGGGTTCTCCTGCCAGCCTTGGATCACCCATACGGCTTCGGGATTAGCTTTTTTGAGCAGGGCGTGGACGGTCTCGCCTGCCTTTTTCAGGTCGACGCCTTCGGTGCTGCCGCCCTCGTGGAAGAGGTCGATGGCGAAGTATTTGCCCTGCCCGAACAGTTTTTCGAGCTCGCGGTAGTAAACTTCGGCCACTTCGACGAATTTCGGGTCGTCGGGCATGATCAGTCCCGGACGCTGGAAACCGCACCAGGTGCCGACGTTCTTGACGCCGGGGGTGCTGCTCGGGATCATGCCGCTGTATCCGGCGAATACGGGTTCCATGCCCCATTCGCGGTAACGCTCGACGATCTGCTGTTCGATTTCGGCTCGTTTGGCGTACCATTTCGCGGGATTGGGGCCGCCCCAGCTTTCGAGGTTGGCCATCAGCCACCAGGGCTGGAAGGCGGGCCCGGCGATGAAGGCATCGGCCTGCGCTTCGGTGTAGCCGAGCGTCAGCAGGGTGTTGCGCCATACGGTGGCGGTACCGGTCAGGGTCAGGGGCAGGTTCACGCCGTGCAGTGCCATCCAGTCGATCTCTTGCTCCCAGCGCTCCCAGTCCCAGAAGGCGGTCGAGTAGCCGAAGGTGCAGAAGTTCATGTAGTAGCGCACGAGCATGTCGGTCGAATGCCGCACGGGGGTGGTGATTTTAGGCAGTTTTTTGAGGCTGGTGATCTCGGGGTGGGGGTTGTTCCAGCTGATGTGGATTCCGGCTTCGTATTTGAGGTACCAGTTGAGTCCGGCGGCCACGCTTACCCAGCTATTCCCTTCGACCACGATTTTGCTCCCTTTGGAATAGTACTTGAAATAGTCTTCCGGCGAGGTGGGGTCTTCGATCCGGAAAACGAAGCGGTCGCTGGCGCCGCGGTCGACGCGCTCGACAAGGGCTTCGACGGGGTTGGCGTATTTGGCGACGCCCGAGCGCAGGTTGATGGTGCCGGCGCTTGCGGTGGACAGGGTGATGAGGGCGGTGGACAGGGTAAGTAGCAGGAGTCTGAATTTCATCCGGTTATGATTTAGGGCAGAAAGGGATTATTAAATTTGGGTGTTATTTTTGCGTGCCGGGGGTGCGGGGGGGCCGGCGGCACGACGGTAAGACCGCCCCCCCGCGGG
>JAVBMY010000012.1:0-77800 GCA_031551865.1 Rikenella sp.
GCCGCATCCGCTGTCACGCCTCCCGGCTGGAGCCGCGCGCCCTAAAAGAATCGCCCGCCCCCGCGCTTCGCGCGATGCGCGGGGGCGGGCGATATGCTCGCACGTTGTGCTGCGCCTTAGCGGAGAACCAGGCGGCCCCAACGGCCGCCCCCGGCCGCGCGGGACTTGCGTCCCGCTGCGGCCGCCAGGCAGACTTACCGCCCCACCGCCCGGAACATCGCCGCCACCGCCGCCGCCGCCGCCACATCGTGCACGCGCAGGATCGACACGCCGCCGCGCAACGCTTCGTAGTTCAGCGCGCAGGTGCCGTAAAGCGCCTCGTCCGACGAGGGTGTCACGCCCAGCGTGCGCCACACCATCCCCTTGCGCGAGAGACCCGCCAGCACGGGCAGCCCAAAGTGCCCGAACTCGCCGAGCCGCCCGAGCAGCTCAAAGTTCTGTCCGGTAGTTTTCGCGAACCCGAATCCCGGATCGAGAGTGATCTCGCAAATGCCCGCCGCGTGTGCCGCTGCGATCCTTTCTTCGAAATGAGCCATGACGGCCTCTGTCACCCCGCCGGGGTAATCGGTGAGCGAAACCATGGTCTGCGGCGTGCCGCGCATATGCATCATGATATAGGGTAAGCCGAGCCTTCCGACCGTGCCGAGCATCTGCGGATCGAGCAACCCGGCCGAAATGTCGTTGACCGTAAAAGGATGGGCGTATTTCCGAAACAGCGCCACCACAACCGAGGAGCGAAACGTATCGACCGAGAGCTTTATGGCCTCCGGGACTTCCGAGCCCATACCGCGGAGCGTCTCTAGGGCCACGCCGAAGGCACGGTCGACGCGGGCGAGCTCCTCTTCGGGAGAAATATCAGCGGCCCCGGGGCGCGATGAATAGCCGCCGATGTCGATCACAGCCCCCCCCTCGGCCACAATCTGCCGCACGCGCCGGGCGATGGCGCGCCGGCCCGCCACGCGGCTCCCTTCGAAAAAAGAGTCGGGCGTGGCGTTCAGGATGCCCATAATTTTTATAGGGTTATCATTATTGAATGTCATTGAACAAATAATGTCATCCCGAGCGCAGCCGAACCGACGCTGGCAGTGAGGGCAATGTAAGCTCGCTTGCAAATTGCCGAACGTCGAGGAGGAAAAAGCCACGAAGTGGATTTAGGGAACTTTTCAATGACAAGAACTGATATTATATCAGACTCTCTCTCCGAAAAGTTCCCTCGGCTTCGTTTCGCTACGCTCGGGATGGCAGGAGCACAGACCCTTCTTCAGGCATATCACGTAAAGGCTGACTAGACTCTTTCAACGGGCAAAAATCCGTCTGTGTGGCGACACCCCTATTCGAAATAGCTGCTGTTGTCCCAGCAGTGGGTGCAGAGGTCGTGTTTGGGCAGGCCGATGGCCGCTACGATGTCTTCGAGGTTCTGGAACTTGAGGCTGTCGAGCTGGAGCTGGTGCCCCATCACTTCGACCATTTTGTGATACTTGGGGTTGTTGTGGTCGGCGTACTCTTCGAGCAGCGTGTCGGGAAGTTTGTCGGTGCCTTCGAGGTCGCGGATCACGCGTCGGGTATAGAGGTCGAAAGTCGAGCGCGAAGTCGAGAAGTTCAGGAACTGGCACGGGAAAATGAGCGGCGGGCAGGCGATGCGCATGTGGATCTCGCGCACCCCGGCTTCGCGGAGCTTCACCACGTTGTCCTTGAGCTGGGTACCGCGCACGATCGAATCGTCCATGAACACAATACGCGAATCGCGGCAGAAAGCCTCGTTGGGCAACAGTTTCATCTTGGCCACCAGATCGCGCATGTTCTGGTTCTGCGGCATGAAGCTGCGGGGCCAGGTTGGGGTGTACTTGACAAAGGGGCGTTTGTAGGGGATGCCGCGGGCGTTGCTGTATCCGATGGCGTGCCCTACGCCGGAATCGGGAATGCCGGCGGCGAAATCGGCGGGCTCTTCCGAGGCGTCACGGACAGCCATGGCGGCACCGCAACGGTAGCGGGTCTCCTCGACGTTGATGCCTTCGTAGTACGACGAGGGGTAGCCGTAATAGACCCACAAGAACGAGCATATCTGTTTGCGTTTGCCGGGCGGGATGAGTTCGGTGATTCCGTCCGAGGTGAGCTGCACGGCCTCACCGGGGCCGAGGTCGCGCACGTATTCGTAGCCGAGGTTGGTAAACGACGAACTTTCCGAGGCGGCCACGTAGCCGTAGTCGTTCTTGGCGATGATCACGGGGGTGCGCCCGAAGCGGTCGCGCACGGCGTAGATGCCGTGTTCGGTGAGGATGAGCATCGAGCAGGAGCCTTTGATGGTGCGCTGCACGTTTTCGATGCCTTCTTTGAAGGTCTTGCCCTGGTTCAGCAGGATCGAAACGAGTTCGGTGGGGTTGATTTCGGACGAGGAAAGTTCCGAGAAGTGGATGTTCTTGGCGAGCATCTGGTCGATGATCTCCTGCGAGTTTTCGATGCGCGCGACGCTGACCACAGAGAAACGACCCAGGTGGCTGGTGACGGTGATGGGTTGCGATTCGAGGTCGGAGATCACGCCGATCCCTTTCTGCGATCCGGCGAATTTCGGGAGGTCGCCCTCGAATTTGTTCCTGAAATAACCATCCTCAAGGCTGTGTATCGAGCGCTGGAATTTCTCGCCGTCGTAGAAGGCCATCCCCGCCCGCTTGGTCCCCAGGTGGGAATGGTAGTCGGTACAGTAAAACACATCGTTCACGCAGTCCCTACGCGACACACATCCAAAAAATCCGCTCATACACGCTGAAAAAATTAGAAAGATTAAAAAATATTGCCCTCGCCGGGCCGGCCGTTACGTCCATTGCTTGGCAATGTCATTGAGAGGGCTGCAAGCCCGAAGCAATCTTCCCCTGTTTCCGTTAAGATTAAGGAGGATTGCCGCGTCGCGTTCACGTTCCTCGCAATGACGATAAGCAGGAATGGAGACACGAATGCATCGCGACGAACGCATTCAAACAATATCTCTATCGCAGGCGGTTTGCGATCAGGTGCATGAATTCTTCGCGGGTCTGGAGTTGGGTCAGGAAGGCGCCGGTGAAGGCCGAGGTAGTGGTGGCGGAGTTTTGTTTGGCGACGCCGCGCATCTGCATGCACATGTGAGACGCTTCGATGACGACGGCCACCCCTAACGGGTCGAGGGCGTTCTGGATGCAGTCGCGGATCTGAACCGTCAGGCGTTCCTGCACCTGGAGGCGGCGGGCGAAGATGTCGACCACGCGGGGGATTTTGGAGAGTCCCGTGATGTAGCCGTTGGGGATGTAGGCCACGTGGGCCTTGCCGTAGAACGGCACGAGGTGGTGTTCGCACAACGAGTAGAGCTCGATGTCCTTGACGACCACCATCTGGCGGTACTCCTCGCGAAATTTGGCCGAGAGCAGCACTTCGTTAGGGTCTTGCGCATACCCCTGGGTCATGAATTGCATGGCGGCAGCGATGCGTTCGGGGGTTTTGACGAGTCCTTCGCGCCCGGGGTCTTCGCCCAGCAGTTCGAGGATCGCGTGGTAGTGTGCGGCAAGCTGTGCCGCTTTTTCTTCCTGGGTCATAATATGCGGAATGGAATTGCGCCGTATGTTTTAGATAACGCCCCGCCCCACTCCCCCGAGGATGCGGGGCCGCACCGGAAATCACTTATCCGTTAGAAGGTCAATAAACCTTTACGGAATGATGATTGACAGAACGTCTCCGACGTCTGGGGTGGGAGCATAAGCATGATTACTCGATTATTTGGCGCCCCAGCCGTTGAAGTGGATACGGGCGGAGTCGTATTTGTCTTTGGCCTGCCCCATGTCGTGGCTGTATCCGAAGGGGATTACGTTGAGCGGCAGGATATCGTCGGGCAGCCCGAGCACGCGGCGCACAGCCTCGGCACGTTCACCGTCCGACGCTCCCGTCCACACGGCCCCGAGGCCGAGCGACTGGGCGGCTAACAAAAAGTTCTGCGTGGCGGCCGAGCAATCGACCATCCACGACTGCGACACCGAGCTGTCGCCGCACACCACGACTGCCTGGGCGGTCTGCGGGAGCATCTTGGCATACGGCAGGGCGGCGGCCAGCGTGTCGAGCGCAGCGCGGTCGGTCACTACCACGAAGTGCCACGGACGGCGGTCCATGGCCGTGGGAGCCGACATGGCAGCACGAAGCAGCACGTCGATCGTGTCGGCCGACACGGGCGTGGCGGTGTACGAGCGTACGCTACGGCGCTCGGCGATGGTCTGAAGCGTGGGGTTAAGGTATTCCATGGCGATTTCGGTGTTTTTACCGGCCTTGGGTCCGATGTTGCAGGCCGTAAATGCAGAAAGCGTGCCGAGGAGGATGGCTGCGGCAGTAAATGATCTTGTTTTCATAGCCTTTGTGTTTTAGAGAAAGACAAAGTTAACATTTTTGCGCCAAGGCTGAAAAAAAATACCCCAACAGAGATAAACTTCGCGGCGACAGATCGTAGTAAGATACCTACCGTATCGGATAGGTTGTGCAGTTGCGAAAAAACGAGGGGCGACACATTTTTGTGTCGCCCCTCGTTTTAACAGTATTTACTAGTATAGAACTTACTCCGCAGCGATATGAATATAGTAATCTGTTAGGCCTGGAATCGGTGGACATCCGCCAATGTATCCGTGGACTGTATGTCCCAGGTTAGACCATTGTCCTCCCGATGATGTCATCCTGGTTATCCGGCCGCTGTAGGAATGGACAACCACTTCCAGAAAATCTCGTGCTGTAGGGTCGTTTAACTGGGCTTGGGTAATGTCGATGTTTCGAATCGAGAGTGTCCCATACCCTACCCCTTGGGCTATCCGGCGTCCTCCGTCATCCAGATTCCCCCAATAGACGTCTACAGAGAACTCGGCTAAATCAGTGGTGAAATGCAGGTTTATGTTGGGATAGACAACACTTTTTACAGAGAAGGCTTCTTGGGCCGCAACTTCGGGAAGCGCCTCTTTTTGACAGGAGGTAAACGACAGGGTGGCGCCTAGCGCCAAACCCAGAGTCAGTAGTAAATGTTTTTTCATTGCTGTTAACTTTTTAATGATTTTAAATCTTTCAATACCACTTCTTTCATTATTTGAGAAGTAATCATTTTCAAAATTAGTTATTTATTATTAATTTGCAAATTAATTAATGAAAATAAATTTACGAAAAACGAATATATAACCATTTTTTTGTCTTCTGTAACACGCCGATCCATAATACTCCTGGCGCTGTTCATTAACCCGGCAACCGACAGCCTGTAGCAACACGGAAAAAATAATTCACTGTTAGTTGAATAACAATGAAAAATAATTACTACATTTGTAAGCTCGATTCTCGGGTAGGTGCGAGCCGCACGGGCGATCATTCTTTTTCGGCAAGACTTCCAAGAAAAACGCGGCCGCGCCGCCTGATGGCGCCGCGCGTCCGAGAAGAAGCGCCCACCCGAACCCGGCGAGGTATCGAAAGATGCCCGCGGGTGGGCACTATGCTCACTCCGTTGCGCCGAAACGGAGAAATCCGGCCGCGCTCCATGCGCGGCCTCCCACGCCGAACAACAAAAAAGCAACAATACATAATCATTAAAAACCATCAGCCATGTCAGTAGACCTCAGCAAGTACGGCATCACGGGTGTGAAAGAGATCGTTCACAACCCCTCGTACCAACAACTTTTCACAGACGAAACCAACCCCAAGCTCGAAGGCTTCGAGAAAGGCGTTGAAACCAACACCGGCGCCGTATGCGTACGCACCGGCATCTTCACCGGCCGCTCGCCCAAAGACAAATACACCGTGCTCGACGACTCGACCAGGAAAGACTTCTGGTTCGACGGCGCCATCAACCGCTCGATGACCCCCGAAGTGTTCGACCACCTCGAAAAACTCGTCGTCAAAGAACTCTCGAACAAAGAGAAACTCTATGTAGTGGATACCTTCTGCGGCACCAACGCCAACACCCGCATGAAAGTGCGCTTCATCATGGAAGTCGCCTGGCAGGCCCACTTCGTGACCAACATGTTCATCCGCCCCTCGCACTACGAACTGGCCAACTACGGCGAGCCCGATTTCGTGGTGATGAACGGCAGCAAATGCACCAACCCCAACTGGAAAGAGCAGGGCCTGAATTCCGAAAACTTCGTGGCCTTCAACCTGACCAAGAAACTGCAGGTGATCGGCGGTACCTGGTACGGCGGCGAAATGAAAAAAGGCATGTTCAGCGTCATGAACTACTACATGCCCCTCAAAGGCATCGCCTCGATGCACTGCTCGGCCAACGTGGGCGAAGCCGGCGACGTGGCCCTGTTCTTCGGCCTCTCGGGCACCGGTAAAACTACGCTGAGCGCCGACCCCAAACGCTACCTGATCGGTGACGACGAACACGGCTGGGACGAAAACGGCGTGTTCAACTACGAAGGCGGCTGCTACGCCAAGACCATCAACCTGAGCCAGGAGAACGAACCCGACATCTGGCGCGCCATCCAGCGCAACGCCCTGCTCGAAAACGTGACCGTGAACGCCGACGGCACCCCCGACTACGCCGACGGCTCAGTGACCGAAAACACCCGCGTTTCGTACCCCATCTTCCACATCAACAAGATCGTGCTCCCCTCGAAAGCCGGACACGCCAAGAAGATCATCTACCTGTCGGCCGATGCTTTCGGCGTGCTGCCCCCGGTTTCGATCCTCGACGAAGCCCAGGCCCAGTACCACTTCCTGTGCGGCTATACCAGCAAGCTCGCCGGTACCGAACGCGGCATCACCGAGCCTACCCCCTCGTTCTCGCCCGCTTTCGGCGAAGCCTTCCTGACCGTGCACCCCACCATCTATGCCAAAGTACTGGCCGACAAGATGAAACAGCACGACTGCAAAGCCTACCTGGTGAACACCGGATGGAACGGCACCGGCAAACGTATCTCTATTAAGGATACCCGCGCCATCATCGATGCCATCATCGACGGCTCGATCGAAAAAGCCCCGACCATCCATGTGCCGATCCTCAACCTGACGGCCCCCGCCAAACTCCCCAACGTGAGCGACATCCTCGACCCGCGTTCGACCTACGCCAATGTGGCCGAATGGGAAGCCAAAGCCAAGAGCCTCGGCGCCAAATACATCGCCAACTTCGAGCAATACACCGATACCCCCCACGGCAAATCGCTCATCCCCGCCGGCCCGCAGCTGTAAACTACTCGGCCCGTTATACTGCACAAAAGAGTGCATCCCATACTACCGGGGTGCACTCTTTTTATTTTTAACATCCCAACCCCGTGAGCGCACGGATCACGGGTTACAACGCAATCCTATAGCCATATCATCGGTTTCTGTTTTTTGCTACCTTTGAACGGAAATAAACACCCTTTCTGCCAACCCATGAAAAAAACCATACTTGCCGCCGCCGTCCTCCTGCTCGCAAGCAGTTTCCGCCCCGCCGCCGCACAAGATGAAAACAACACGGCCGGAGCCGCACCGCAAACAGAAGCCCTGACAGACGGAGACAACACCCTGCCCTACGGCAAAATGCTCGCCCTCTCGCAGGCCGAACTGCAAGCCGCCCGCTTCAAATACAACGACAACCGGAACCAATGGACGCTCGTCAAAGGCTACGTGGCCGACCCCGACATGCTGCGTTACATGAGCACGCCCTTCCACCCCAACACCTCCGACTACCGGGTGCTGATCCAGGGGGCCGCCGCCGGGACATCCTATGTCGAAGTGGCCTTTTACGCCGACGACACCTACCAGTCCATCCTGAGCTGGATGCGCCGGCACGGGGCCGACCTCGACGAAACCTCCTCGGGCAACCTCACCAAAACCACCTGCACCTGGGAGGGATACACGCTCGAACTCCAGATGATCGCCACCCGCACCGCCGAGACCCGCACCACGACCAACACCTCGACCACATCGACTACCTCATCCGCCGCCCAGCCCAACGGCGGCCGCCCCGTCGTATCGTCGACCGCCCAGACCGGGAACCAGGCATCCACCGCACCGGCCCCGGCCAGCCGTCCGTCCGGCCCGTCGGACAATGCCCGGCCCGCTCCCGCACCGGCCGCGACCACCCGCACCAACACCACGACCCAAAGCACCTCGCAGACCGTCGACACTTCGTTCAACACCTACCGCTACTACATCTACACCGGAGCCGAACCCTCGTCGCCCTGGCACGACAAACAAGCCTCCAAACAGGCCGCCCGCGACGACAAAGGCAAGAAAAAACAGAACGTCTCCGACCTGATGTAGCGCGCGGCTTGTGCTGACACGCGGTGCTGTCCCAGAGCAAGAAACGACGGCCTTCGGGGTTTGCACCTGAGCATGTCCGGAGAAATTCACGCCCCCAGAACCGGGGTGGACGCGTCGAACCGAGCCTCTTGTAACTGGCGTTGCCCGAAAGCGCGGCCGCCATCCCAGAACAGCCCATTTAACATATCCGTAACACACGGCCCCGATATTATACCTATCTTTGGAAAAGTGAAAAAATATCCCCTCATGAAACGCCTCCTCTCCTTCGCGCTGACCGTCGTCCTGATCCTCGGCACGGCCACCGCGCAGAAACCCAGATACATCTTCTACTTCATCGGCGACGGCATGGGATTCCAATCGCTGGGACTGACTGAAGCCTACCTGGTCTCGGCCGGCACCGATCCGCTGGCTGCACAGGCATCGTCCGCCCAGGCCGAACCGGCAGCGCAAAGCGTATGCTACCCGCCCGAAGTGTTGGCCGCGGCCCGGCAGGCCAGAGAAGCCTCTCAACGCCGGGAAATGCAACGCGACAGTGTAGGTTTCACCCCGCTGAACTTCACGCTGTTCCCCGTGGTGGGTTTCGCCACCACCTACTGCGCCAACAGCCGGATCACCGACTCGGCCGCCAGCGGCACCGCCCTGGCCACCGGCACCAAGACCACCTTCAGCACCATGGGCATGGACACCAGCCGCACCGTCGCGCTGACCAGCATCGCCGCCGATGCCAAAAACGCCGGACTCAGGGTCGGCATCATCACCAGCGTGAGCATCGACCACGCCACCCCGGCCGCCTTCTACGCCCACCAGCCCACCCGCAGCATGTACTACCCGATCGCCGTCGATGCCGTGACCGCCGGTTTCGACCTCTACGGCGGCGCCGGCCTGCTCGACCCCGATCCGGACTATGTGCCCGCACCTGTGAAGACCAAGCCCTCCAAAGCACTTACCGCGCCGAGGAACATCTACGACCGCTTCGACGCCGCCGGATACACCCTTGTGCGCGGCAACGACCCGATCCCCGCCACGGCGAAACGCGCCGTGCTGACCCAGACCGACAACTACCCCGCCGACGCCCTGCCGCTGGCCATCGACGCCCGCCACGATCCCGAGGCGCTCACCCTGCCCGCTTTGACCCGCAAGGCCGTCGAATTCCTGATGCGCGAGCCCGATAAAGGCTTCTTCCTGATGGCCGAAGGCGGCCAGATCGACTGGTGCGGACACGCCAACGACGGCGCCGCCATGGTACACGAAGTGATGGATTTCAGCCGCGCCATTGCCGTGGCCCTCGAATTCTACACCAAGTATCCCGACCAGACACTGATCGTAATCACCGCCGACCACGAAACGGGCGGTCTCGGGCTCGGCAACGCCTCGCGCGGCTACGACTCCGACTTCGGACTGCTGGCCACCCAGCGCATCTCGAAAAACGCACTGACCAGGCTCGTCGAACAGCAGGCCAACACCTGGGAACGCGCCCGCAAACTCATCGGGGCCAACATAGCCTGCGGCTTCAGCGACGACGAGTGGGCGCGTATCGAAGAAGATTACGCCAAGTCGGTCGGGAAAGGTGTGGCGACGGCTGTTGCCCTGCTGGCCCGCAAAGCCGGCATCGGTTGGACGACCGGAGCGCATACCGCCGCCTACGTGCCCGTATTCGCCATCGGCGCGGGAGCCGAACTGTTCGGCGGCCGCACCGACAACGCCGCCATCGCCCGCACCCTTCGTGGACTGATCGTGCAGTAACAGAAAAAGCATCCTCAACATGTCATCCCGCTCTATCCCTATGGCAACCCAGGGGCCGGCGGGGAAGACGGCTCAAAAAAGGACCCGGCGCGGTGCGAGAGCCTGAGGCTCGGGCAGCATCGCTGCTTTTTTGAGCCGTCTTCCCCGCCGGACTGTTTCCTCAAACCAAACTATCCACAGGGCCATAAAATCGTCGTTACGATTTTATGGCCCTGTGATTTTAAATCTTATCTTGTTTTAGAAACCAAACAAAAACCCGGCACCGATTTTGTTTTGACAGAAATAATCTGTTACTTTATAGTGGATTTTACTAACCACCCCCTTCTAACACCCTTCAATCGCCATGAACACAATCACATTCAACGAGTTGCGCCGCATCAAGGATGCGCTTCCCAGTGGCAGCATGAGCCGTATCGCCCAAGAACTCGGCATCGAAGAAGACACCGTACGCAACTACTTCGGCGGTACGCATTATAAAACGGGCGAAGGAATGCCCTCCGGATTCCATATCGAACAAGGTCCCGACGGCGGCATCGTCACGCTTGACGACACGACCATCCTTGAGAAAGCCAAAGAGATACTCGCTGAATAGCCATCCCCGCACACATTAAAAACACCCCCCCGGGCCCTGCGTCCGGAAACCAGGCCGGGCCCGAGCCCGCCGGAAGCATATCCGGAAAGCCCCGTACCGAAGGCGACCGCCCGAGGCACGGGGTTTCGCATTTGAAGCCCCGCCCGCAACAGCGGCAGATTATGGCACCGTTCTTGCAGCATTATCTTGCGGAAACCGTAACCCTACACACATTTACACACGCACAACCATGAGAATCAAGACTATGCTCTACTCGCTCGCCGCCGTGGCGCTGACCTCGGCAGCGACAACCACCACCGCCTGCGCACAACAGGCCAACCTCCCGGCCCCCGTCAAATCATTCATCGAAAAAAACTTCCCAGCCCCCAAATACCGCGAAGTCGAAGTAGACAGGGCACACAGCGGACGCATCATGTACGACATCGAGCTCAAGGGCGGCACCGAGATCAAGATCGACGACCAGGGCAACTGGCACAAGATCGACTGCGGCCGCGACGCGATCCCCGTACAAGTCGTCCCGGCCAAGATCCGGGAATACGTAACGGCCAACTACACCGACAAAGTGATCTCCGAGATCGAAACCGACCGGGGAGGGTACTCCGTCGAACTCTCTCCCTCGAACAAACTCGACGTAGTGACCAAAGAGATCAAACTGCTGTTCGACAGCGCCGGGAATTTCCAGGCCGCCGGACACGACTAAACCCCGGCAAGCGGAAGCAGCCTACAGCACGGCTAAACCCCGCGCCGGAACACGACCGAGTCCGGCGCATCCGGAACTTCCGGTTCCGCCCGGAATACGGCCACCAACCGCGGCAACCGCCCCTCACAACCAGCACACGCCGGACAGTACCCCAACGTACTGTCCGGCGTGTGGTTTAGAGGGATGGCACCATTCTTGCTTTTTTGCCTGTACAACGGCCATTCCCCGCCGACGGCCAAAGCAAGTCTAACCTTAAACACCTGACCGTATGAAACACCGCAAACTTTTGGGCCTGGCCGCTCTGGCCGCCGGGATCCTACTCACCGCATGCACCGGTGACCGTAAAGCCGACATCGAACTTCCCGCCGAAACGCGGACCTTCGTCGACAACCTGTTCAACGAGCCGGAATACCGGGCCATCGAGATCGACAACCGCTACGACGACGGTACGTGGTACTACATCGCCCTGAAAGACGGCTCGGAGATCACCGTAAATTCCGACGGCGACTGGAGGCAGGTATATTGCAGCAAAGGCGACGTTCCGACGCAGATCGTCCCGCTCGAAATCCAGCAATACATCGTGGCCAACTACGCCCCCTCGTTGGTGATCACCGGTATCGAGCGCACCGCTGGCGGCGACTACATGGTCGACATCACAGAACGGCAACGGTTGCTGTTCGACAAGGCCGGAAACCCGAGGCCGGCCCGATAATCCGAGACCAGCAACCTGAAAACACAGCGGCCCGTTACTCATTGCATGAGTAACGGGCCGCCGCATCTGTATGGGGAACGATCACTCTTCGCACCGTTTGGCCATCCGCTGGGCGATGACGCTGACGATCACCAACTGCAGGGCGTGGTAGACCATCGTAGGCAACAGCAGCAAGCCCACCGCCGAATGTTCGCGCACCAGCACCTTCGACATCACCGTGCCGTGGACAAGCGATTTTTTCGAACCGCAGAACAAGGCCGTGATGCGGTCGCCGCGGTCGAAACCCAGCCAGCGCGAGGCCACCGACACCGAACCGTAGACCACCCCGAATACCACCGCCAGTCCGGCGATCAGCACCAGCAGCGTCCACCACGACACGCTTTCGAACATCCCGCCGAGAAAGGATTCGCAAAACGACGTGTAGACAATGGCCACGATCACCGCCTTGTCGAAAAACGAGAGCATCCCGGCATGCCGCACGGCCCATTCGCCGAGCCTGCGGTTCAGCAGCATCCCCAGCCCGATGGGCAGCACTACTTGCAACAGCAGGTCGAGCAACACCTTGTCGAGCGTGCTGGCCCCGCCGCCTGACGTCAGGAAAATCGACATCCAGAGGGGCGTGAGCACCACCCCCAGCAAGCTCGACAGCGAAGCGTTGAACACCGCCGCCGGGACATTGCCCTTAGCCAGCGACACCATCACCACCGCCGACGAAACGGTCGAAGGCAGGGCGGCCATGAAGAACACGCCGAGCCAGAGGTTCTCGCCGGTGGAATAACTGCCGCCCAGGCCGGGCGTTACGCCAAAGGCCCACATTGCCCCGAGGATCAGCAGCGGGAAGAACACGAAGGTAACCAGATGGATTGTAGTGTGGAGCTTCACGTTGCGCAGGCCCTCGCGGAATTTCGAGGGGCTGAGCCGCAGGCCGTAAAAGAAAAAGATGATGGTGATGCCCCACGAGGCAGCCGCCGAGGGCGAGAAATCGCCGTGCCGGCTCCCGATACCGGGGGCCAGCCAGGCGGCCAGTATAGCGAGCAGCAGGGCGACGACGAACGAGTCGAGGCCGATTTTGGCCAGTGGGTTTTTCACAGTTATTCTTTACCGGGTTTTCGAAGTTCGGGCAACATCAGGTCAAAAAACGTTCCACGGTCGGGGCGGAACAGAAAGAAAAAAACAGAACCCGAAAAAGCCTGAAGACCAAGCCGAAACCGGCAGCAAGCCAGGTAGGGATTATCCCGAACAACAAAGCCATAAACCGCCCGGCAAACGATTTACGGCTTTATGATCGCGCGAGGCGACAGGCCGCTACTCCATCGCGATGCCCATCACGTGACGCTCGACTTTTTGTTTGTAGAGTTCGCTGATGCGGATCAGTATCGCCGTTTCTTCGACGTCGCCGAAGTCGGGGTTGCGCGCCGTGTCGAACACCTTCATCGTCGGCGAGAGGTTCATATAGGCATTGATCAGCGGGGGGATCGTCTCGTCGAAATTCCTGACCGAGCGGGCCAGGATACGGTAGTCTTCCTCGTAGGTGTCGCCCGTGAACAGGGCGCGCATACGGGGTTCGTCGATATCCATTTCCACCGGGTAGCGCGAGTGCACCAGCCCTTCTTTGTCCGAGAAATGCTTTTTTAGGAAATAGATCAGCATGTTGCGCGCCTCGCGGTCGTAGTCGCCGTACATGGTCACTTTGCCGAAAAAATATTCGACATCGGGATTGCGCACGATCAGCGCGCCGAGGCCGTCCCACAGGTTATCCAGCACGAACAGCCCCTTGAAACTGTTGCGCGCCTGGAACTTAGGCTGCACAAACGAACGGCCCAGTTCGATGATCCGCGGCAGGTAGTCGCGGCGGAACGCATCGCTGAACTCGAAATAATGCTCCGTCGAAAGGCATTCCGGGTACTCGCAGCGTGGGATAATAAAGCGGTATCCGCCCTGGATCTCCTGCTCCTCGGGATCCCAGACGATCATCTGAGTGTAGCCCTGCGGATGGGTGTCCATCTCGTCGATGTCCACGGGGAGTCCCGTTCCGCCGCCGGCATCGCGGAAGGCCACCTCGCGCAGGCGCCCTACTTCGCGCATCAGCGCGGGGGCCTCCGCAGCGTGGAACACATAGAGCAGGTTGCCCGCCTTGTTGGTCTTGCGCCACAGCTTCGCGGGCGTGAGTTCGGCCAACAATTCGCAGCGCGGCACGGGATCAATGATAGGTTGCATTTTCGACATAACGTCTACAAATATACCCTTTTTCAGGGATATTCCCTCCCTCGGGACGAGCAAGCCGCCGCAGGATACCCACGGGCCGATACAAGTTCGCAGCCAGCGAAGGGGTAACCTCGGAGCCGAAGGCGGCAAATTCATATACTTATCCGCAATAATGCACCCTGCCTCTTATTCTTTGCTTTCAGGAGTTGTGGATTTACCCGGGTCGCGCGAGGCGATCCCGGCAGTCCGCCGCCGCCCCATGCGGCGGGCTGTAATACCCTCCTGCGGTTCGTTTCCGCCCGCCGCCTACGGCGGATAACAAAGGAGGGTATCATAGCGGATAAGCGTATAGATCCGGCCCTTCACCCAAAGTGGCTGCCCTCTGACGGCCTTCCCAAAGCCGATGAATAAAACTACTGCCCGGAGGGCCATGCCCGGATTTTTATATCTTTGTGACCGTATGGACCCAGTAGACCTGACCAAAGTATTGGCGAGCAAATCGCCGCGGCTCGCACACCGCACCCCCCGTTTCGTGATCCGGTGGCTCGAACGCCTGGTGCACCTGCCTCAGATCAACGAAGTGCTGACCACCTACGGCGACCAGCCTCCCATGGAGTTTATCCGCTCGACCCTCGGTTACATCGGGTTGAGTTACACTGTGCACGGGGCCGAAAATATCCCCGCCGGAGGGCGCGCGATCTTTGCGTCGAACCACCCGCTGGGCGGTCTCGACGGCATGGCGCTCGCACTCGGCGTCCACGAGTCGCTCGAAGCGCAGGGCGTCCGGTCGCCCGAGGTCAAAGTGATCGTCAACGACCTGCTGATGAACCTGCGGCCCCTGGAGCCGATCTTCGTGCCCGTGAATAAGCACGGCGGCCAGAAAGCCGACTATGCCCGGCAAATGGCGGTCCTCTACGAGAGCGACGCCGCCATCATCACCTTTCCGGCCGGCCTGTGTTCGCGGCTCACCAAAGGCGAGATCACCGACCCGCCTTGGCACCGCAACTTCGCCGCCAAGGCCTGGGCCACCGGGCGCCCGGTGGTTCCGGTGTTCGTGAGCGGGCGCAACTCGATGCGCTTCTACCGGCTGGCCCGCTGGCGCAAACGGCTCGGCATCAGGGCCAACCTCGAAATGATCACTCTGCCCCGCGAAATGTTCGCCCAGAAAGACAAACACCTCGACATCTGTTTCGGCCGGCCCGTCGAGATCACCAACGAACACCCGCCCCGCTGGTGGGCCTCCGGGATCCGCAAACAGGCCTACGCTCTCGACCCGGCGGCGGGTTCGGGAAAAACGAAGAAATAACCAAGGATATAACCATGAATTGCAAATGGCTATTGCCGGTGTGTGCGTTCTTCCTGTCCACCACCGTTGCATTCTCGCAGGAAACGCGGCCCGAAAAACAGGACTTCGTATATAAAACGGTCGATGGGCATGACATTTTGGCCACAATCTACCTGCCCGAATCGGCAGAAAAGGTTCCCGTCGTGGTCTATTTCCACGGAGGCGGGTTCATCTTCGGTAACCGCGAACAAGGGCTGGAAAACGTCCTTCGGGAGAAATTGCTGGCCTCCGATATTGCTGTGGTGTCGGCGGATTACCGGCTGGCGCCGGAAACCTATCTCGACGACATACTCCGGGACACCCGAGATGCGGTGGCCTGGATAAAAGCCAACGGGAGCAGCAGGTTTAACATCGACACCAGCAGGATTGCCGTGGCGGGCGGCTCGGCGGGCGGATACCTGGCGATTGCCAGCGGATTCGATGCCCGGTCTGCCCCCGATGCGATCGTGGCCATTTCCGCGCCCACCGGATTTTCGACCGAAGGCCTCCGACCGGCGGGGGACCCGGCGTTATTGGAGTCCGTCAAACAAGGCCCGGTCGTCTCGTACGGCGATTACGGCAGCCGGATGGAGTTGTGGCGCGGCCTTTTGAAAAACGATTTGGGGATGTACGGAGTTTTCGGCTTCGACCCCGTGGCAGCCCCCCGGAAGCTGGAGCGGTACACTCTGACGCATAATATCCAACCGGGGTATCCTCCCGTGCTGATCGTCCATGCGAAAAACGACCGCCTGGTGCGGGCAGACGATGCGCGGGCGTTTTATACTTTTTTGCAGGAAAAGGGAATAGCCTCGGAACTCTATTGGGTGGAAAACGGACACGACTCGGAGTTAATCCGTCAGCATCCCGAGGCGGTGGATGAGATCGTCGCTTTCCTGAGCAGGCAATTCAACCGATGAATTGTATAACACGACAAAACCGGACAATGGGCTGACCCCGGAAGCCTACGCTGAGAAAAGAGCGGCCACCCCCACGAGGCGGCTTTGCCGCCTGGGGTGGCCGCGGCATAAACTTCGCAATCTTCGCGGATGAAAGAAGCGCCACCCTCCGCCCCTTCAGGGCGGGCTCCCTCCTTCGCTACGGATGCCCTTGAGGCATCCTGCGCTCAGTCGATACGGCCCCGGAGCCTGCCCTGGGCGAAGCCGAACGCGGGGGCCGTTGAGCTGCTCACTCTGCGCCCGCGGCCGCAAAGTTCGGAGAAATTCGGCCGCCTGACGGCGGCCTCCCCTTAAAAACCATGACCGACGACTACCACATACCCGTATTGCTTGAGCGCAGCGTCGACGGGCTCGGCATGCAGCCCGGCGGCACTTACGTCGACGTCACTTTCGGCGGCGGCGGACACTCGCGCGAGATCTTGCGGCGGCTCGGCCGTAACGGACGGCTCATCTCGCTCGACCAGGACGCCGACGCGCTGGCCAACGCCCCGCAAGACAAGCGGCTGACCCTCGTGCACGGCAACTTCAGGTTCCTGCGCGGCTACGTGCGCGCCGCCGGTTGCGAACAGGCCGACGGCATTTTGGCCGACCTCGGCGTGTCGTCGCACCACTTCGACACCGCCGGACGCGGTTTCTCGTTCCGGTTCGAGGGGCCCCTCGACATGCGCATGAACCAGCGCGGAGGCCCCACCGCCGCCGACATCGTGAACAACTACGAGCCCCAGGCACTGGCCACCCTCTTCGGCCGCTACGGCGAACTCGACAAGCCCTTCCGCATCGCCAACGCTATCGAGAAAGCCCGCCTCGAACACCCCATCCGCACCATCGAAGAACTGCTGGCCGCCGTGGAGCATTGCACGCCCCGGGGCGCCGAGTCGAAATTCCGCGCCAAGCTGTTCCAGGCCCTGCGCATCGAAGTGAACGGCGAAATGACCGCCCTCGAAATGATGCTTTCGCAAGCCATCCGGCTGCTTAAACCCGGCGGGCGGCTGTCGGTAATCACCTACCACTCGCTCGAAGACCGCATGGTCAAAAACTTCATCCGCAGCGGCAACGCCGCCGGGAACATAGAGAAAGACTTCTTCGGCAACGCCAGTGCCCCGCTCAGAGCCATCGGCAAAGCCGGAGAACCCACCGCCGCCGAGATCGCCGACAACCCCCGGGCCCGGAGCGCCCGGCTGCGGGTGGCCGAGAAACTATAGCAACAGCGGCGCCTGACTGACGAGCGATAAAGGCAGGCAGGCTGCCGAAAGAACCCGGGAGTGCGCAAACGCACCCGCCCGGCGGGCAGGCCGCTCCCAAACTCCCGGCTGCAGCACGACATTCCACATCCCGACCATGCGCAACAAACACCGACATACCCCGTTCGAAACCGACGATTTCCTCGAAGAGACTGCTACAGGCCGTGAGTCCGGAGACGCCCGTTACGCGACCGGAAAAGAAGCCGGGCCATGGGCAGCGTCCGGCGACTACCCGGCCGAAGATGAGACCTACGCCCCCGAAGCCTACGACGACCCCTTCACCCTGCCCCGCCCCGGGGGTCCCCGGCGCCCGCGCCGCAAAATGAACATCGGGCAATTCTTCACCGGCAGCGTCATCGAGCGCAAAGGCTTCACCCGCCTGCTACCCGTGGTGGTATTTGTGGTTGTACTGATGCTGCTCTACATCGGCAACGGTTTCCGGGTGCAGGAAAAACACAGCCGCATCGACCAGCTCGACAACGAACTGAAGCGCCTCAAAACCCTCTCGGCCACCACCACCGCCGCCCGCATGAGCCTCACGCGGCAGGGGCGGATCGAAGAGCTCATCCGACAGCGCAACATCCCGCTCACTTTCGGCAAAAACCCCGTCCACATCATCGACCCACGGCCACCCGGGCTGGCCCCCTCGTCCGCTACCCCACAACCGCCCGTTTCAAACCCGGCCCCCGACGAATCCGGGACCAACACCGGCGCCGATATCCATGAATAGCCCGGCGACATACCCGTGGGGCGACGGGCGGCGCTACAACAGCTACTCGCGCCACTTCCGCGAACTGTTCGGGACCCGCCTGCAAAAAGTCGCCGTCGACGCCGGATTCACCTGTCCCAACCGCGACGGCACCGTCGGCACCGGAGGCTGCACCTTCTGCAACAACGCCGCCTTCACCCCCTCGTACTGCGCGGCGGCGCTGAGCGTCGGAGAGCAGATCGAGACCGGGATCGCTTTCCACGCCCGCCGCTACCGCAAAGCCGGAGGCTATCTGGTCTACTTCCAGAGTTTTTCGAACACCCATAAACCTTTGGCCGAATTGCGCGTCATATACGACGAAGCGGCCGCCCATCCCGACGTGCGCGGCATCGTGGTCGGCACCCGCCCCGACTGCGTCGACGCCGCGAAACTCGACTATTTCGCCACGCTCGCTGCCCGCAGCGGGCGCCACATTGTGCTGGAATACGGCATCGAATCGGTCTACGACGACACCCTGCGCGCCATTAACCGCGGACACGACTTCGCCGCAGCGGAGCGGGCCGTTGCGATGACCGCCGAGCGCGGCCTCCCGTGCGGTGCCCACTTCATCGTGGGACTACCCGGTGAAACCGACGAGATGATCCGCGCCTCGGCCACGGCGATCAACGCCTTACCGCTCGACAGCGTGAAATTCCACCAGTTGCAGATCCACCGCGGCACAGCCATGGCCGCCAGTTTCGCCGCCGATCCGTCGCGATACCGTTTTTTCGGGTTGTCAGCATACCTCGACCTGATGGCCGACCTGCTCGAACGGCTGCGGCCCACGCTGATCGTCGAGCGATTCGCAGGCGAGGCCCCGCCGCGCTTCCTGGCCGAAGGAAGCGGCAACACCTGGCACGGCGTGCGCAACGAACGCTTCGTGCAACTGCTCGAACAGCGCCTCGAAGCGCGCGACGCCTGGCAGGGGCGGCTGGTGCCACAGGGCTACTGAGAAAAATCGGGGCTCCCCACCCCGCGAGCGGGCTTCGCCGCCGGGAAAACCCGATGGACTAAAGCGGCCCGCGCCAGCCACCGAAGCGCGCCATCGCGCGTTTGGTGCGGATCGCGGAGTTTATCCTGAGCAACCTGCGCGGCAGGCGCCCGAAGGACTCGCTACACTGTGCCGACACAGAGAAAGGCAGGCCTGCTCCGCAGGCCGCCCCGCCATACAAAGCCGCCACCCGGCAAACGCAGCCCTGCCCCCCCCAACAACCCACCGAAAATCCCTATCTTTGACCCGATGAAAAAACTACTGGCGACCCTCCTGTTCGGCATCACCCTGGTGACCGGCCTTGCCGAAAGCGCCCGGGCGCAGCTCAACAAACCCTATTTCTTCTACCTCGGCCGCGAATACATCATCGCCGGCCGCTACCGCGAAGCCATCGATGCCCTGAACATGCTCCTGCGTACCGAAACCAAAGAGTACGAAGGCTACTTCCTGCGCGGCGTCGCCAAATACAACCTCGACGACCTGCTCGGCGCCGAGGCCGATTTCACGCGCGCCGTCGAAGAGAACCCCGTCTACACGCTCGCCTACCAATACCGCGCCATCACCCGCTCGCGGATGGGCAACTACGAAGAAGGGCTGCAAGACTACAACGCCGCCCTCGAACTGCGTCCCTCATTGTCGCCCGTCTATTTCAGCCGGGGGGTGACCTACTTCCTCAACCAGCAATTCGAAGCCGCCGCCGCCGACTTCACCCAATACCTCAAGAATGAGCCCACCGACGTCAACGCCCTCACCAACCGCGGCACCTGCTACCTCTACCTCAAAGACACCGTGCGGGCCTACGCCGACTTCAACCGCGCCGTGGCCGTCAACCCCCGCAACGCCGAAGGCTACTTCCGCCGCGGCATCCTCGAAGTGTCGCAGCACAACTACGACCAGGGCATCGCCGACCTCGACCGCGCCGCCCAGCTCAACGACCGGTGGAGCCCCGTATTCTTCTACCGCGCCCGCGCCAAAGCCGCACAAAACAAAGTCATCGAAGCCCTCGCCGACATGAACCGCGCCATCGATTGCGACACCACCAACTCCGTGGCCTACTTCAACCGCGCCCTGCTGCTCGGCGAGATCGGCGACTACTCGGGCGCCATCGCCGACTACGACCGCGTAGCCCTCTACAACCCCGGCAACGTGCTCGTCGTCTTCAACCGCGCTTCGGTCAAGGCCCGTATCGGCGACCTGCGCGGCGCCATCGCCGACTACACGCGCGCCATCGAACTCTACCCCGACTTCGCGAACGCCTACCTGCGCCGTGCCGACCTCAAAGCCCAACTGCGCGACACGCGCGGCGCCGAAACCGACCGCCGCACCGCCAAAACCAAGATCGAGGCCTACCGCAACCAACTGGCCGACCGCTCGTTCTCGGAGTTCGCCGACACCAGCCGCCAGATGAACCAGATGCTCTCGTTCGACGCCGATTTCGGCGACAATCCCCTGCAAGCCATGACCAGCGACGCCCGCCGCGACGCCCGCCTGCTCCCCTTGTTCCGGGTAACCATCGTGCCGCAGGACACCGTCGCCCTATATACCCAGCGCAACTATTACAACGAGCGCCAGGTCCGGCTCCTCGGGTCGCTTGCCGGGCCCGCAGGCTACACCTTCGCCCTCGGGACCCCGGCTTCCGGTTCGGTGCCCACCGACAGCATCGCCGCGTGGGACACCGCCAACGACAAGCCCGAGACCTGGGAAGCCTATTTCCGCAAAGGGCTGACCCAAAGCGCCCTGACCCAGTACACCTCGGCGATGAGCTACTACACCCGCTCGCTGCACGAAAAGGGCGACAACCCCTACACCTACCTCAACCGCGCTGTGACGCAAGCCGAGATGATCGAATTCATCTCGTCGCTCGCCGGTAAATCGGCCCTGCAGACCATCGCCATCGGCGAAAACAATGACCCCGCCGCCCGCCTGCTGCAAGGCGAATCGCGCCCCACCTACGACTACAGCGAAGCGATCCGCGACCTGCGCCGCGCCGCCGACCTGATGCCCGAACTGCCCTACGTATACTACAACCTGGCCAACCTCTACTGCCTGAGCGGCGACCTGCCGGGGGCCATCGACCTCTACACGCAGGCCATCGAGCGCTGGCCCGAATTCGCCGAAGCCTACTACAACCGGGGCCTGGTGCAGATCTTCCTGCGCGACGTGCAGAAAGGCTGCATGGACATCAGCAAAGCCGGCGAGCTCGGCCTGCAGGACGCCTACCGCACCCTGCGCGTCTACTGCATCAAGAAATAAGGCCGAGCCGTAAATCGTTCGTTAAACGATTTACGGCTTTGAATCCGCTCTGCGGCTTCCTCCTCCTTGCGCCTCGGCAATCTGCAAATAAATTTGCATTGCACTCGGCTACTGCGCCGGGTCTTAATGCTTGAGGTTCGAGGGAGCGGGATTTCGGGGTAGTGGCTTCAAAAAAAGCATCGACGCTACCCTCGCGCCACGCCGGGTCCTTTTTTTGAAGCCACTACCCCGAAATCCCTTGAGAACAAAACAACCCGGTGGAGGGAGTGGAAAAAAGGAAAAGAAGAAAAACAATAATGAAATTATATTAACCCACCCTTATGGTAGAAAAAATCAAACGAAAACTGGCCCATTCGCCCTCGGCGCGCTGGATTGTGCTGGCCATGGTCTCGCTCACCATGTTCGCCGGCTACTTCCTGTGCGACGTGATGGCGCCCCTGAAAAACGCCATGACCGAACTCTTCGGCTGGGACAACACCGACTTCGGCATCTTCAACAGCGGCTACGGCTGGCTGAACGTATTCCTGCTGATGCTCATCTTCGGCGGTATCCTGCTCGACCGCTGGGGCCCGCGCCGCACCGGCGTGCTGGCCGTAGGAGTGATGGTGATCGGCATCGCCGTTAAATACTATGCCGTCGCCTTCATGGACGGCCACGAAATGAGCCACTTCTGGTTCTTCGGCGAGCGTGCCGTCCGAACCCAGGTGTTGCTGGCCGCCGCCGGCTTCGCCATCTTCGCCCTGGGCTACGAAGTCGTGGGGATCACCGCCACCAAGATCATCGTCCGCTGGTTCAAAGGCCGGGAAACCGCCCTCGCCCTGGGGCTGAACGTATCGCTGGCGCGCCTGGGCAGCGCCCTGGCCATGATCGCCCCCGTGCCGCTGTACAAGTGGTCGGGTTCGATCGGTTTTCCCATCCTGTTCGGTTTGGTATTACTGGCCATCGGTTTTGTGGGCTTTATGGTCTACGTGGTGATAGAACGCGACGCCACGGCCGCCGACACCAAGTCCGCCGAAGCCGAGCGCTTTCACCTGCGCGACGTATTCACGATCTTCGCGATGCGCGGATTCTGGTACGTGGCCATGCTCTGCCTGCTCTTCTACTCGGCCATCTTCCCGTTCCTGAAATACGCCCCGGACATCATGATGCAGAAGTTCGGCATCAGCGAATCGTGGTCGGGATTCGTGCCGTCGTTGCTGCCCTTCGGAGCCATACTGCTTACGCCTCTGTTCGGCAACATCTACGACCGGCGCGGAAAAGGAGCCACGATGATGATCCTCGGGTCGCTGATGCTGGTCTTCATATATTCGATCTTTGCAATCCCGGCCGCCAGCCACTGGCTGATTGCCGCCGGGCTCGTCATCGCCATGGGAATCGCCTTCTCGCTGGTGCCCTCGGCCATGTGGCCCTCGGTGCCGAAGATGATCCCCGAGCGCAAACTCGGCACCGCCTACGCCCTGATCTTCTGGATCCAGAACGTTGGGCTTTCGTGCGTTCCGCTGCTGATCGGATGGATGCTCGACCGCTGGGGAACACTGCCCCCGGCCGTGGTCGACGGGAAAGCAGTCGCCCAATACGACTACACCCTGCCCATGCTCGCTTTTCTGTGCATCAGTGGCCTGGCCGTACTCTTCGGCCTGCTGCTCAAACGCGAAGACCGCCTGCGCGGCTACGGTCTCGAAAAACCGAACATCACTACTGCAGCGTAAAACGAAAAGTTTCTCTGAACAAAGAGCGGCCAGCCCACCGGGTTGGCCGCTGTCATAAGCATGGCACCCTTCACCGAGAAAGAAGCGCCCGGCCTTGCTAAGCACACCCTCCGGTGCGCCGCTCGGCCACAAAGTCCGGAGAAAAGCAGGCCTGCCTTACGGCAAGCCGCACAATAGACGCGAAAAGCCTTCCGAACACCCTTGCCAGCGTGGGGCAAAATGCGTAGCTTTGCAGGCATATGGGGAAACGGCTGCACCTAAATATTCTCAGGGGTGACAAGGCGCTATGGATCATAGTCAGCCTGTTGTTGCTCGTGTCGCTGCTGATCGCCTATTCCGCCACCACCTCGGTCGCCTACCGTGTCTACGGCGGCGACTACACCTTTTACCTCTTCCGGCAAATCCGGTTCATCATGATCGGCTTTTTCGTCATCATCCTGTTCCACAGCCTCAACTACAAAGGATACGCGAAAATCCCCAAAAGCCTGTTCTGGGTGAGCCTTGCGCTCGTGGCCCTGGTCTACTTCATCGGGCTGAGCAAAAACGAGGCCTCGCGTTGGATGGGCATCCCGGGGCTGATCGCATCGTTCCAGCCTTCGGAAATCCTCAAAGTCGCTTTAATTATCCTGCTCGCCCAGCAACTCGGTGCCCGGCAGCACTACATCGGGCGCGCCCCGCTGCTTCCCCCGCTCACCTCGGGCGGCTGGAAGGCCAATCCCCAGCGCAGCCGCAACATCTACCACAACATCAGCAAGCCCCTGCTGCTCCCGCTGCTGCTGAGCTGCGCCCTGGTCATGCCCTCGAACCTCTCGACCGCCCTGATCATCTTCGGGGCCTGCACTGTGATGATGTCCGCGGGTGGCGTCCGGGCGCGCCAGCTGACCAAATTCGTTTTCCTCACCCTTCTGGCCGGACTGCTCATGCTGAGCGCCATGAAACTGGCCGGCGTGGGACGGGCGCAAACCCAGTTCAACCGCATCGTGCAATTTGTGACCCCGGCGGCCGGCGAGAACGGCGGCGAAGAGTCGAACGCCAACAAATTCCAGGTCGAACAAGCCAACATCGCCATCGCCTCGGGCGGCATCTTCGGCAAAGGCCCCGGCAACAGTACCCAGCGCTCGCAACTCCCCCACGCCTACGACGACTTCGTGTACGCCTTCATCGTCGAAGAATACGGCCTCGTGGGCGGCATTATCATCTTCGTACTCTACCTGTGGCTCTTCTACCGGTCGGGACTGATCGCCAGCCAGACCCGGCACCCCGCCAAAGCGCTGATCGTGATCGGGCTGAGCACCATGATCACCATGCAGGCCTTCGTGAACATGTGCGTGTCGGTGGGGCTGATGCCCGTCACCGGGCAGCCGCTGCCCCTGATCAGCATGGGAGGCAGTTCGGTAATGATGACCTGTGTGGCCATCGGACTGATCCTGGGCGTGAGCCGCGAGAACGAAAAAGAACGCCTGGCCGAAGAGAAGGCTTTGGCTGCCGAAGCCGCCGAAGAAGAAGCATCGCCCGCTGCTGCAGGGGTTGCCGCTTTGCCGCGCGCCGCGGACGATAACAAAGTTCTTGCAAGCTCTAAAACAGAGGCTACCGGACCTCCTGACCACAGCCATTCGGCACCCGTCAGTAAAGCGAATAAAAAGACCTCGCTCTTTGCCCGACAAGAAGCCCCTTCTTCGCCAGTTCCGGTTGTTGCAGGCGAAGACGACGATGAACTTCGGCTCGTGGATCGCAGCGCGCCCGGCACCACTGCCACCGGTACCGGACACCGCGAAGTGATCAACCTCGAAGACGACGACTGGGATGATGAAGCGCCGTTCTAAGTGCGCACCCGCACTGGGGATTATTCTTTCGTAGAGAAAAGAGCGGCCAGCCCGGCCCCCCGGTCGGCTCGCAAAGAAAAAAACGCCCGCCCGCACCCGGCGAGGTACGAGGTCGCGCCAACAATTACTTACCCGTTGGCAGGCCAGTTAACTTTTACGAATTGTGGTTGACAGGATGTCCCTGATGCCTGCGGTTGGCCGGTTGCCGACGCAGGAGGAATTCGCGCCCGCCCCGGCCCCCTTTAGGGCGGGCGCACTCCTTTACCGGAATCGTATGCACAATTCCGTTTCAGTCGGTACGGCCCCCTTACGGGGCCGCCAAAAGCACCCTCCGACCAACCCCTGCCTGCCCCGCAACCACTCTCCATACATGACCTACAAAAACATATACTTCATCGGCATCGGCGGCATTGGCATGAGCGCCCTGGCCCGCTACTTTCGCCACGAAGGCTGCGCCGTGAGCGGCTACGACCGCACCCCGAGCCCCCTGACCGCCGAACTCGAAGCCGAAGGCATCGCCGTACACTACGACGACAACACCGGGCTCATACCCGATGACATACGGCAAAGCCCCCCCGCGGAAACCCTCGTCGTCTACACCCCCGCCGTGCCCGCCGACCACAGCGAGTTGCAATGGTTCCGGGCTAACGGCTACGAAGTGCTGAAACGCTCGCGCACCCTCGGCATCATCGGCGCCCATAAACGCGTAATGGCCGTGGCCGGTACCCACGGCAAGACCTCGACCACCACCATGGCCGCCTGGTTCAATACCCGCGGCGCAGGCCAGGGGAGCGCCTTCCTGGGCGGCATCTCGAAGAACTTCGGCAGCAACCTCGTGCTCGGCCCCGGCGAACGGCTGGCCGTTGAAGCCGACGAATTCGACCGCTCGTTCCTGCAACTCGAACCGCAGGCCGCCGTCATCACCTCGACCGACGCCGACCACCTCGACATCTACGGCAACGCCGAAGCCTTTGCCGAAGCCTTCGAAGCCTTTGCCCGACAAATCAAACCCGGCGGCACCCTGATCACCAAAGAAGGGATCGGCCTCTCCGCCGGCCGCATCGACATCGGGCGCTACACCTACTCGCTCGACGACAAAAACAGCGACTTCCACGCCGAAAACCTCACCGTCGACACCACCGGGCACTACACCTTCGACCTCGTGCTGCCCGACCACCGCATCGACGACTGCCGGCTCGGCATCCCCGGCGCCGTGAACGTCGAGAACTGCGTGGCCGCCGCCGCCCTCTGCTGGACCGAAGGCTTCACGTCGGACGACAATCTTAAAGAAGCCATCGCCACTTTCAGCGGCGTACGCCGCCGGTTCGACTTCCACGTCAACACCCCGCAGGTGGTCTACATGGACGACTACGCCCACCACCCGACCGAGCTGGCCGCCATGCTGACCTCGGTGCGCGGCATGTTCCCCGGCCGGAGCGTAACCCTCGTGTTCCAGCCCCACCTCTATACCCGCACGCGCGATTTCGCCCCCGCGTTCACCGAAGCGCTGAGCCTGGCCGACCACCTGCTGCTGCTGCCCATCTACCCTGCCCGCGAAGAGCCCATCGAAGGCGTCAGCTCCGAAATGCTGCTGCGCGGAATCCACGTGCCGGGAAGCAGCGAGATCGTGCAGAAAGAGGAGCTGATCGCGCGGCTGTCCGCACTCGACTTCGACATCCTGGTCACCGCCGGTGCGGGCGACATCGACCGCTTCTGCGAGCCGATCGCAGCGTTGGTTCGGCAAAGGGTAGCGGAAAAATAAAGGCATTTACCCGTCCCCGAGTGACTCCGGCGCCGGGTATCGCCGCTACTACTGGCATTGCCACCTTTGCCGGAAAAAAGCGGCGGCCCCCAGCCTCCTCCCGACGGCCCACCGACGACCATAGCGAGGGTGACCGAATTTATTCAGATCGCCGAGCAAGTAGGAGAAAGAGGCCACAACGTGGACTCAAAGGCCGTGGGGCTGGGCACTCGGCTGATGCACGAGAAAAGGCGGCCACCCCACCCCCGTGAGCGACCTTTGTCCGCTGGGGTGGCCGCGGCATAAACACTACAACCTTCGCGGAGAAAAGCAGGCCTCGCTGCGCGAGGCCTGCCACAAACACGGCACAGAAATTGTGCAGAACCTGACAAACGCAAACCATCCGATGAGTAACCCGACCCCCGACACACCTTCGCAAGCGCGCCCGATCCGCGTGATCCTGAGCGGCGGCGGCACCGCAGGACACATCCACCCTGCGCTCGCCACGGCCGACGCCCTGCGCTCCCAATGCGGCGGCGGCGTCAAAATCCTCTTCGTGGGCGCCCTCGGAAAAATGGAGATGGAGCGCGTACCCAAAGCCGGTTACGACATCGAAGGGCTCCCTGTGGCCGGGCTGCAACGCCGCCTCTTATCCCTCGAAAACTTCGCGCTGCCGTTCAAAATCATGAACAGCATCCGCCGCGCCCGCGCCATCATCCGCAAATTCAAGCCCGACGTCGTGGCCGGTTTCGGCGGCTATGCCAGTGCCCCCGTGCTCTTCGCCGCCCAACGGGCCGGCATCCCCACCCTGATCCAGGAACAAAACTCATTTGCCGGGCTGACCAACAAACTGCTCGCCCGCCGGGCGCGCCGCATCTGCACCGCCTACGACGGCATGGAACGCTTCTTCCCCCGCGAGCGCATCGTACCGACCGGCAACCCCCTGCGCGGTTGCTTCGACGGCATCGACGGCAAACGCGGCGAAGCCATCGCCCACTATTGCTTCAAACCCGAACGCAAAACCATCCTCGTGCTCGGCGGCAGCCTCGGCACCCGCACCCTCAACCGCAGCATGATGCGCTGGCTCGACACACTGGCCGGGCGCGATGACGTGCAGGTGATCTGGCAAAGCGGCCGCTACTACGAAGCCTCTCTCGAACAGGAGATCGCCGCGCGTCCCGGCGGACAACCCGCCCACATCTGGCGCAGCGCCTTCATCGAACGGATGGACATGGCCTATGCCGCCGCAGACGTGGTGATCTCACGCGCCGGGGCCAGCACCGTTTCCGAATTGGAACTGGTGGGGAGGGCCGTGATCTTCGTACCGTCGCCCAACGTGGCCGAAGACCACCAGACCCACAACGCCCGCTCGCTCGTCGAACGAGGCGCCGCCCTGATGGTGACCGACGCCGAAGCCGAAGAGAAAGCCATCCCGCTGGCGCTCAAACTACTCGGCGACGACACCCGGCGCGAAGCGATGGCCTTGAAAATCAAAACACTCGGCCGCCCCGCCGCAGCAAGCGACGTGGCGCGGGAGATCATTGGGCTGGCGGAGCGATAAAGTTGCCACCAGAGAAAAAACGTCCCGCACCAGCCGCCGAAACAGAGAAACTCGCGCCCACTCCGCAAGATGCAAAGCGTCTGGGTCTGTCGGTTACCATAAGCACTACACCCTTCGCGGAGAAAGAAGCGCCCACCCGCACCTGGCGAGTTCGCGAAGCGAACTGCGGGTGGGCCCCGGCCTCGCTAAGCATGGCTCTGCGCGTGCAGCCCGGCCGCCAAGCCCGGAGAAAGGCAGGCCTGCCTCACGGCAGGCCGCCAAAAGAAACGGGGTACACAGACGCACCCCGACGACAAACCGCGACTCCGGCCCCACGACCGAAGACCGTCCGAACCACACCGAATGAAAACCTTCTGGAAGATACTCAACCTCACCCTGCTGCTGGCCGTGGCCGCCTACGCCGTGATCGCTATGCGCCACTGTTCGCAGCAAGCGCGCGCGCTCACGCTGGGCCGGTTGGAAATCGAAGTCGCCGACAGCGGCCAGGCCCGTTTCGTCACCCCCGAAGCCATCCGCCGCCACCTGGCCGACAGCCACCTCGCCAAACCCGGCACCTCCCTACAGTCCGTCGACACCTACGCGGTCGAACGCAGCCTGAGCGAGTGGCCCTACATCAGCGAAGCCGAAGCCTGGAAGACCCTCGACGGCATCCTCCGCATCCGGGTCAGCCAACGCCGCCCCGTGCTGCGCATCGTCAGCAGCAGCGGACACGACTTCTACATCGACACCACCTACACCCGCCTCGAACCACAATCCCATTACACTCCCGGCGTGCCCGTAATCAGCGGCGACCCTGCGCTCGGTTTCCCGCCCGGCGAGTACGGCCCCCTCGACGAAAAAAAGTTCCCCGGCGAACGGGAAATGTTATATAAACTCACTAACTTTGCCGATAGGGTAAATTATGACCCGCTATTACGCGACCTCGTAGTACAAATCCACATCGACAGCGGCGGCGAGATACGCCTTCTGCCACGCGTCGGAACACAAATCATACTTTTCGGACCCTTGGGCAACGTTCAGGAGAACGACGCCCGGCTCGAAAAGTTATCGCGTTTTTATAGCCGCAGCTTCGGCGACCAGTGGTGGCGCACCGCCCGGACCATCGACCTGCGCTATCAGGGACAAGTCGTCTGTTCGGCAACCGCCCCTTAGCCCCGGGCCGGTATGACCCGGCCGACCACAAAACCACACCCCCAGAGTCCTAAACACCCTCTCCGCCCCATGGAAGAAAACAACGGATACGTAGCCGCAGTCGACCTCGGAACCACCAAAGTAGTGATGGCCGTAGGCCGCAAAGCCGACAAAAATAAAATCGAAGTGATCGCCATCAAGGAAGTCCCCTCGGTGGGCATCATGAAAGGCGACCTGCGCAACATCGAACAAACCTCGCAAGCTCTGCGCGAAGTGAAACAAAAGCTCGAAGCCGAGCACAACATCATCCTGCACGAAGCCTACGTGGGCGTGAGCGGCCAGCATATCCGCTGCAACCGCACCCAGGGCTACGTGTCGGTGCAGAGCGTCACCCCCAGCGGCGTGAGCGAAGTGCGCCAGCAAGACGTTCAGCGCCTGATCGACGACCAGCGCAACGCCTCGATCCCCGTGGGTCAGACCATCATCAGCATCCTGCCCCAATCCTTCATCCTCGACGGCGAAGACGACATCACCGAACCCGTGGGCATGGAAGGGCGCAAACTCGAAGCCAAATTCAACGTCATCATCGGCGAAGAGGCTTCGATCGAGCGTATCCACCGTTGTTTCCAGCGCGCCGGCCTGAAACTCTCAGGCATCGTGCTGCAACCCCTCGCCTCGGCCGAAGCCGTGCTGAGCGACGACGAAAAAGAACTTGGCGTGGCCGTCGTCGACATCGGAGGCGGCACCACCGACCTGTGCATCTACTACGACAAAGTGATCCGCCACATCGCCGTGATCCCCGTCGGAGGCAACATCATCAACAAAGACATCCACTCGTACGGCATCCTCAAGCGCTACATCGAGAAACTCAAGGTGAACTACGGCGAAGCAGTGCCCGAGCGCGCCACGGCCGACAAATACATCACCATTCCCAGCGTCGGCGGACAGGCCCCCAAAGAGATCGCCGTGCGCACGCTGGCCGGGATCATCGAAGCCCGCATGTACGACATCATCGAATACGTGAAACTCGAAATCGAGAAATGCGGCTACAAGAACAAACTCGGCGCCGGGATCGTGCTGACCGGGGGCGGAGCTAACCTCAAGAACCTCGACCTGCTGTTCAAAAGCAACACCGACATGGACGTGCGCGTGGGGCAGCCCACCGTTTACGTGACCCCCGAGAGCGCCGACCTGGTAGGCTCGCCCAAATACGCCACCCTCACGGGCATCATCCTCGACACCCTGCGCCAGGGCAAGACCACCGACATCGAAGCCCGGCCCGAAGGCTACATCGACTACAACGACATGCAGAGCGCCGAGAACTTCGACACCGGCAGCTCGGCGACCACGTCGGGCCCGACCGGCGCCGGCCCTGTTCCTTCGGCATCCACGGCCGCTACGGGCAATACCCCGCCTTTGGGGACCTCGCTGCCCCAGGGCGGTTACCGCCCCGACGGCCAGCCGGTGAACAACCAGTGGGAGCCCGAAGAACCCGAGTTCCCCGAAGGAGAGCCTAAAGTCAAGCGCCGCAGCCTGGGCCAACGCCTCAAGAAGACCTTCGACAGTATGTTCTCCGAACCCGAAGTCGACGACGGCGAAGAGTACGACGGACGATATTAGTCTGCGCATAGAAGCGCCCACACCCACACACCCGAGGCACTGCGTGCCTGGGTGTGGCCGCTAAACATTTTTGATGCAATCTCCGTTGAGAAAGAATCGGGCGCCCCTGCCCCGATCGCACAAAGCGCGAGGGGCGCCCGATAAGCTGCCGCCGGAGAAAGAAGCGCCCATCCGCAGGCGCCCAAGGTGCCTGCGGGTGGGCGTTCGGCCTCGCTGAGCACGCTCCGTGCATGCCGCTCGACCGCTAAGAAAGGCAGGCCTGCGTGCCTGCGGCACGCAGGCCACCGCACACAAAATCCGCCCATCCCGGCACAGCTATTGCATACACCCTTTCCGGCTCCAACAACCTCCATACGACCAACGACTACCAGAACCCCATGAGCATCCATTTCGACGACATAGAACCCTACGACTCCTCGATCATCATGGTGATCGGCGTGGGCGGCGGCGGCGGCAACGCCGTGAACCACATGTACAAACTCGGCATCGCCGACGTATCGTTCATGGTCTGCAACACCGACCGCCAGGCGCTTGAACGCAGCCCCATCACCAACAAAGTCCGCTTGGGCGACCAGGAGCTCGGCGCCGGCAACGACCCCGAAGCCGGACGCCTCGCCGCCGAAGCCAGCATTGAAGAAGTCAAAGAGATCCTCCGCGACAAGAACATCCGGATGGTCTTCATCACCGCCGGCATGGGTGGCGGCACCGGTACCGGCGCCGCCCCCGTCATTGCCCGCGCCGCCAAAGAGATGGGTATCCTGACCGTCGCCATCGTCACCATCCCCTTTAAAACCGAAGGCCCCCGCCGCGTCGAACAGGCCATCGAAGGCATCACCGCCATCAGCCGGAACGTCGACTCGCTGCTCGTGGTCGACAACGAAAACATCCTCGAAATCTACGGCGACCTGGCCATGTCCAAAGCCTTCGGCATGGCCGACGACATCCTGGCCAGCGCCGCCAAAGGTATCGCCGAAATCATCACCAAAGACTACCTGGTGAACGTCGACTTTGCCGACGTGCGGACCATCATGACCGACAGCGGCATCGCCCTGATGGGCTCGGCCCGCGGCAACGGCCCCGAGCGCGTCGAACAAGTCGCCCGGCAGGCCATGGCCTCGCCCCTGCTCAACCACAAAGAGATCAAAGGCGCCCACAAAGTACTGCTGAACATCACTTCGGGCCCCGGCAACGAAGTCACCATGTCCGAAGCCTACCGGATCACCGAACTCGTGCAACAACTCACCGGCAACAACGACGCCACCAACATCATCTGGGGCGGCGGCGTCGACGACTCGCTGGGCGAAGACCTCTGCATTACCGTCGTGGCCACCGGATTCGAACTCGAAGACAGCATTTCCGACTCGATCAAAAAACGCTACCCCAACGTTCTCAAGCCCGTCCACCCGACCATCACCCAGCCCGCCCCCCGTCCGCAACGCGAGACCGTGTCGCTCGAAGACGACGATGACGCCGGGAAAAAGCCCGTACAGGCACCGCCCGCACCCGACGAACTCGGCGTGGTGACCCACAGTAGCAGCGGCAGCCCCTCCGGCGACGACGGCTGGGACGATCCCCAACCCGCCCCGGTACCCCCCGTCCGCCAACGCATCGGCGAAGACGGCCCGGCCCCACACACTGCCCCGCACGCGGAACAACCCATTTCCGTACAGGTTCCCCAAACCGAACCCGTACCCGCACAAGCCGGATATACCCCCGAGCCCCCGGTAGCCCCATCCGGCGGATCGCCCGAACCCGCGCGCTACATCAACCTGACCGAAGAGGAACTCGATATTCCCGCCTACATCCGCCGCCAGCGCAAGATCGAAAGCGAGGCCCCGGCCGGCAAGGTATCGCGTGAGAAACTCGAAGGCGAGGCCGCCGACAAAAGCACCGTCAAACCCGACAACGAGTTGTTCTAATTTTTTAATGCCATCCCGAGCGAAGCCGAGGGAACTTTCCAATAACAGGTGTAGACCACAGGTACGGGTCTGCCTCTTATTGGAAAGTTCCCTCGGCTTCGCTCGGGATGACGTATTTGAAGTCGGGAAGTTTCTCCCCATTCCGTCCATTTTTATTACCTTTGGGGTCGCCATGTTTCGGACCACCATCACCAACGACGAGATCAATCAAATGCCCGTGGAGCAATTCCGCGGCCGTATCCTCGTGGTCGATGACGAAAAGTCTATGCACAAGGCCGGGCAAATCCTGCAAGGCGAGACCCTGCTCGGTTTCGACACCGAAACCCGTCCCGCCTTCACCAAAGGCGTACAGCACGACACCGCCCTGGTGCAAATCTCAACCGCCGACACCGCCCTGCTCTTCCGGCTCAAACACATCCGTTTTTCGGACGACGTGCGCCGCGTGCTCGAATCGCCCCGCGTGCTGAAGATCGGCGCCGCGATCCGCGACGACATCAAAGGCATGCAGAAGATGAGCCACCTGCGGCCGGGCGGCTTCGTCGATCTGCAATCCATCGTCGGCCGCTGGGGCATCAACGAGCTGAGTGTCAAAAAGATGGCCGCTATCGTGCTGGGCATCAAAGTTTCCAAAGCACAGCGCCTGACCAACTGGGAGGCTGCCTCGCTCACCCCGGCCCAGCAAAGTTACGCCGCCACCGACGCCTGGGTCTGCCGCGAGATCTACCTCAGGCTTCAGCAGGCCCCCCCGCTGAAATAATTTCCCCGCTGCCGGAATCCCTCCACCGAACCCAACACCTTCACTACTCTCCGACCGACCCAAGGGGTTCTGGCCCCGCCGCTGAAATAATTTCCCGGACAACCGGAGTGCTGCGCTCTCAAACCAGGCAACGAACAATTTTCGGGACAATAACAGTCCGCTCTTCGGACACCTCATCAATACGTTCCGGCAAGCCTCTACGCTTGCCGGAACGTGTTTTATTCTATGCAATGGACAAGGCCCCGGAAAATTCCCTACCTTTGGAAAATCCAAAACCATTCACACGAAACACTCCGATGGAAACATCCCGACACCTTAGCCTGCTGACCTTTGTCGCCGCGTTGCTTTGCGCCGGGTCGGCTGCTTGTGAAACCGCTTATGCGGCCCCGGCGCCGAAAAAAGCAAAGAAACAACCCGCCGCCGAAACCGTAACCCCGCGACTGACCGTGATTGTCGAAAACGCCGGCGACAGCCTCTACGTCGAACCAGTGAACGTCCGCACCGAAGACCGCTCGCAAGGCTCAAAACTTGTCAAATACGCGGATTGCATTATTTCGTCCGGTGGCCGCTGGACAGTCGACGTGCCCGATGACGGCGACCTCTACCGTATGACCGTCGTGGCGTTCAAAAACGACACCCTTTTTCACGACAAGCTCCGCGAGCGGCTACAAAACGCCAAATTCTACATCGCTCCCGGCGAACACCTCACCCTGCGCGGCACACTGACCGACTCGGTGTTCTATTACGAGATCTCCGGTTCGCCCGCCTATGAGACCTTCGGTAAACTGCGCCGCGAGGGATGGGTGGGCTACGAGATCGAACAACAACAAATCTACAAGCAAATGAGTGCCGCGCGACAAGCGAACGATGCAACCAAATACTACGCCCTGCGCCCCACATACGACCGCCTCGACAGCCTGCTCAAAGCCGCGCAGGTATCCGCCTTCGAAGCCCACCGCACCGAACCCGTGGCCGCCCTGTTGTTTTTAGAAATATACTCCGGCGACAGCATCAGCCTGTCCCGCTACCACGCCATGTCCGAAGCCGTGCGCAACGGCCCCTACCGGCAGACACTCGACGCCGGGATGGAGTTCATCTCCGAACGCCTCGAAAGCAAAGACAGCTACACCCGGATACAACCCGGCGCTCTGGCCCCCGACTTTACAGGCATCGGGCTCGACAGCACCCTGTTCAACCTGCACTCGCTGTTCGGCAAGGGCAAATACACCCTGCTCGACTTCGGGTTCCTGGCTTGCGCCGGCTGCCACGCCATCGTCCCCGAGCTCAAAGCGGTCTACGAACGCCGGAAAGAGATCCTCGAGATCGTCTATGTCAACATCGACGGCGATGACATCTGGTTTGAAAAACAGTTGTGGCATTACTTCCGGCACCCGTGGATCAGCGTGAGCAACCATCCCTCGCGCGACGCCGTGAACGTGAACATCGCCTACGGCCTGCAAGCCTATCCGACCCTCATCCTGATCGACCCTCAAGGTAAGATCGTATGGCGCGGCATCACGAACGTCGGCGAGATGGAAGCGACCCTCGACAAGTTGACCCGCACGGGGGACACCGCATCGAAATAATGCTTACCTTCGGGCTTTCAAAAAAAGCGGCCTTTTCATACCAAAAAAGAGTCGCCCGAAAAAGCCCAATACAAACCCTTGCGCCTTCGGAGAACCGCTCGGAACGAATGAGAAACTCCCCGAGGCCGATCAAGCTAACCCAACGCCATGAACATCACCCTTTCGAAACTTTCCGGCAAGACCCGCACCGAACACGACCTGCTGGGCGACAAAGAAGTGCCCGCCGAATACTACTTCGGCATCCAAACCCTGCGCGGCCTCGAAAACTTTTCGATCAGCCACGTGCACCTGTGCAAATTCCCGACGTTCATCCAAGGGCTGGCCATCGTCAAGGAAGCTGCCGCCAAGGCCAACCGCGACCTGGGCGAAATTCCCGCCGACCGCGCCGAAGCCATCATCAACGCCTGCCATGAGATCGAACGGGGCAAACTACACGACCATTTCGTAGTGGACATGGTACAGGGTGGCGCCGGCACCTCGACCAACATGAACGCCAACGAGGTGATCGCCAATCGCGCCCTCGAACTGCTCGGGCACCAACGCGGCGAATACAAATTCTGCCACCCCAACAACGACGTCAATCGCTCGCAGTCGACAAACGATGCCTACCCCACCGCCGTCAAGATCGGCTTTATGCTCCGCAACACCGAAATGGTGGCCGCGCTCCAGCAACTGATCGACGCTTTCCGCGCCAAAGGGGCCGAATTCGCCAACGTCATCAAAATGGGGCGCACCCAGTTGCAGGACGCCGTGCCGATGACCCTCGGGCAGGAGTTCGAGGCCTACGCCGCCAACCTGGCCGAAGAGGTCGAGCGCCTCGAACAGAACGCCCGCCTGTTCCTCGAAGTCAACATGGGAGCCACGGCCATCGGCACAGGCATCAATTCCGACCCCGAATATACCCCCATCTGCGTGCGCTACCTGCGCGAGATCACCGGGCTTCCCATCCAGGCCGCCACGAACATGATCGAGGCCACCAACGACACGGGGGCGTTCGTGATGTATTCGTCGGCCATCAAGCGGCTGGCCATCAAACTCTCGAAAATCTGCAACGACCTGCGCCTGCTCTCGTCGGGTCCACGCACAGGCCTCAGCGAGATCAACCTGCCCCCCATGCAGCCGGGTTCGTCGATCATGCCGGGCAAAGTAAACCCGGTGATCCCCGAAGTCGTGAACCAGATCGCCTACAAAGTGATGGGCAACGACCTGACGGTAAGCATCGCCGCCGAAGCCGGACAGCTCGAACTGAACGTCATGGAGCCGATCATCGTGCACAGCATTTTCGAGTCTATCGAGCTGCTGGTCAACGGCATGAACACGCTCCGCGAACGCTGCATCACCGGCATCACGGCCAACGAAGAGCGTTGCCGTGAAATGGTGTACAACAGTATCGGCCTGGTCACGGCCCTCAACCCTTACCTGGGCTACGAAACGTCGACCGACCTGGCCGCCGAGGCGCTCCGCACCGGCAAGGGAATCTACGAACTGGTGCTCGAACGCAAGCTGATGTCCAAAGAGGAACTCGACGATGTCCTCCGCCCCGAGAACATGGTCAAGCCCCGCAAATTCTTGCGCAAGTAGGGTTCTGCTCTGACCGCGGGATAGCATCGTTCTTCTTTTTCAAAAGACGGGCTGACGCTGGCAGTGAGTGCAATCAAGTTTGCTTGCATTGCCGAGCGCCGAGGAGGAAAAGGCCACGCAGTGGACTTAACCAAGAAAACTTTTCTGAATGCTCCGCATTCCTCTTTTCAGCATTGCGGCGAAGAGGTGCGTAGCGCCTCGTGAATCTGATTACGAAAACCCATCTTGAAAGCAAGCTTTCGAAGTGATCTTTCGTAATCAAATTCATAATTCAATGCCTTCGGCATTTTTGCCACAATGAGAAATAGGCAGGAAACGTAATTTCCAAAAAAGTTCTTTTAATTCTTTTCTTTCAAGAAAAGAATGCCCGCCCGGCGAGGGCGTCAAATTATAAGCGCATGGCAGACAGGAAATTCATTGTGGTGATCGGAGGCGGCGAGAGCGGCTACGGTTCGGCGGTCTTGGCGCAGGAACAGGGCTTTGAGGTGTTGGTGAGCGATAGCGGGGCCATTAAGGAGCCTTACCGTTCGCAGTTGGCCGAACGCGGGATAGCCTTCGAGGAAGGTGGGCACAGCGAAGAGAAGATACTCGGCGCCGCCGAGATCATCAAAAGTCCCGGCGTGCCCGATAGCGCACCCTTGATCGTGAGAGCAAGGGAGCGAGGGATTCCCATCATCTCCGAGATCGAATTCGCCGGTCGCTATACCGGCGGCGCAAAGACCATCTGCATCACCGGCAGCAACGGTAAAACCACCACCACCTCGCTGATATATGAGATCCTGCGCGGGGCGGGTTTCGACGCCGAGTGCTGCGGCAACATCGGGCGGAGCTTCGCCCAGGTTGTCGCCGAGCGCGGCGAGCGGCAACCCCGGTGGTACGTGCTTGAGATCAGCAGTTTCCAGCTCGACGGCATGTACGATTTCCGCGCCGACATCGCCCTGCTGCTCAACATCACCCCCGACCATCTCGACCGCTACGACCACCGCATGGCGCTGTACTCCTCCAGCAAATTCCGTGTGGCGCGTAACCAGCGCCCTGGCGACACGTTCGTCTACTGCGCCGACGACCCCGAGATAGGGAGCGGTTTAGCTGACGCCCCCGGTGCAGCCGTACGGGTTCCCTTTTCGGTGACGCGTCCCGTGGCCGGCGCCTGGTTCGACGGCACCCTGCTCCACTTCGAAGACTTTTCCTTTCCAGCCCCGGCGCTGAAAATCAAAGGGCTGCATAACATCCTCAACGCACTGGCCGCCATCGTGGCCACCCTGCGGGCCGGCGCCGCCCCCGAAGCCGTGGCCAGCGGACTCGAAACCTTCGCAGGCGTCGAGCACCGCCTCGAACACGTGCGCTATGTAGGCAACGTCGAATACATCAACGACTCGAAAGCCACCAACGTCGCCTCGGTGCGCTACGCCCTCCAATCCATGACCCGCCCCACCGTCTGGATCGCCGGGGGCACCGACAAAGGCAACGACTACAAAGAGATCGAGTCCCTCGTGCGCGAACACGTCAAAGCCCTCGTCTGCCTGGGCGCCGACAACGCCAAACTCGTCAAAGCCTTCACCGGCGTGGTGCCCGAAATCTACGACACTCATTCGTTGGAAGAGGCCATTGCCGCCTGCCGCCGCGCTGCCGCGAGCGGCGACATCGTACTGCTCTCGCCCGCCTGCGCAAGCTTCGACCTGTTCCGGAACTACGAAGATCGCGGCCGGCAGTTCAAGGCCGCCGTGAAGGCGCTGTAAGCAAAAGGCGGCCACCCCACCCCCGCGAGCGGCCTTTGAGTCCTTCGGTCTCCTGCTCCTTGTGCCTCAGCAATTCAAGCAAGCTTGATTGCACTCGGCTACTGCGTCGCTCGTGCGCTGGGGTGGCCGCGGTATAAGCATTGCACCCTTCGCGGAGAAATTCGCGCCCACCCCCCTCGGGGGGGGCGCGCTCCCTCGCCGACAAATGCCTGACGGCATTCGCGGCTCAGTCGATACGGCCCCTACGGGGCCGCCGAGCCGCGCACTTCGCGACTAAAGTCGCTCCGTGACGCGGCCGCTACGGCCTCGCGGAGTTTACCCGGCCGAAGCTGCGAGGAACGAAGCAGGCAGCCGAATGGGCGAGGCCTCCATCGACACCGAGAGTCTCCGGATGCCGCCTACAACCCGAAAACCCCGAACCATTAGCTATCAACCTACACGCCGATGTTCTACCACTTAGCAGACTACCTCCGTTCCAATTTCGACACCCCCGGCGCCGGGATGTTCGCCTACATCTCGTTCCGCTCGGCGGGCGCCATCGTACTAGCCCTTGTCATAGGGCTGATCTTCGGCAAAAGGATCATCAAGTTCCTGCAACGCAAACAGATCGGCGAAGACATCCGCGACCTCGGCCTCGACGGCCAGATGCAAAAGAAAGGTACCCCCACCATGGGCGGCCTGATCATTCTGGGCGCCATCCTGATCCCCGTGCTGCTGCTCGCCGACCTGACCAATACCTACGTCTGGCTTATGCTTGCCGCCACCGTGTGGCTCGGCTTCATCGGCTTCATCGATGACTACATCAAGGTTTTCAAAAAACGTAAAGAAGGCCTCAAGGGCCGTGTCAAGATCCTCGGGCAAGTGGTGCTCGGCGTGCTTGTGGGTACCACCGTCTGGCTCAGCGGCGACATCACCGTGCGCGAACCCGTGCCCCGCAACACCCACGGCGTCGAGCGCGTCGAAGCCGAAGACCTCGTGAACCAGCGCAAAGTGGTCTACCTTTCGGCCCCCGAGAAGTCGACCGCGACTACCGTCCCCTTCTTCAAGAACAGCGAACTCGACTACCGCGACCTGGTGCCCGCCGAAGGCAAGCTGGGCGACACGCTGGGCTGGCTGCTCTACATACTGGTGGCGATCATCGTCATCACAGCCGTGTCGAACGGCACCAACCTGACCGACGGCCTCGACGGGCTGGCGGCCGGAACGTCGGCCATCATCATCCTGGTGCTCGGCTTTTTGGCCTACCTGTCGGGCAACGTGATCTACTCCGACTACCTGAGCATCATGAACATTCCGGGCAGCGGCGAACTGATGATCTTCGCGGCGGCCTGCCTCGGGGCCCTGCTGGGGTTCCTGTGGTACAACGGCTATCCGGCGCAAGTGTTTATGGGCGACACGGGGAGCCTCGCCATCGGCGGTATCATCGCCACGTTCGCTTTGCTGATCCGCAAGGAGCTGCTGTTGCCGATCCTGTGCGGTATCTTCCTCGTGGAAAGCTGTTCGGTGATGATCCAGGTGTCGTGGTTCAAATACACCAAAAAGAAGTACGGCGAAGGCCGCCGCGTGTTCCTGATGACGCCCCTGCACCACCACTACCAGAAGAAAAACTACCACGAGAATAAGATCGTGTTGCGCTTCTGGATCGTCCAGCTCATGCTCGCCGCCATCACCCTGATGACCCTCAAGATCCGGTAGCCACGCGCCCCCTTTCTCTACGAACGGCCCTTATTAACTCCGTCATTCCCCGTCATTGCGGGGAGCATAAAACGCGACGAAGCAATCTTCCTATTCAATGAACGGGAAGATTGCTTCGTCGGCTTTTACAAAGCCTTCTCGCAATGACGGGGTCAGAGACCCCTTTATTAACCAAAACCTCAGGAACTCCTAGGCGGTTCAAGGGCAAAAACACCAGAGTATGCAGACATACCGCGACGAGCGCGACACCGTACTATGCGAGTGCAGCAGCTACCTCCTCGCGGTCGTCGAAGTGGTGCCGGACACCGGCGACCTCCTGATAGGGCTCGTGCCCCTTGCCCGCGATAAGGATGATGTCGCCGGGGCGGGCGAGGGCGGCCGCCGTGCGGATCGCCTCGCGGCGGTCGGCGATCACCAGCGTGTTTTGGGCCTCGTCGGGCGAGAGGCCCGCGCGCATTTGTGCCAATATCTCCGAAGGGTCTTCGAAACGTGGGTTGTCCGAGGTCAGGATCGCCCGGGCGCTGCCGGCCGAAGCGATGCGCGCCATCACCGGGCGCTTGGTCGCGTCGCGGTTGCCGCCGCAGCCCACCACCGTGATCAGCGACGAGCCCGCAGGACGCAAATCGTTGATGGTCTCGATGACATTCTGGAGTGCATCCGGCGTATGGGCGTAATCGACCACCGCCAAGCGGCCGTCTGAAGAGCGGATACACTCGAAGCGGCCGCTGACTGACGTCAGGAGGCTCATCTGCGGCAACAGCAGCCCGTCGGACACGCCCAGTTCGCGCGCCGCGCCGTAAACCGCCGTCAGGTTGTAGGCATTGAACCGCCCGATGAACTGCACCCAAAGTTCCGTACCGTTCAGCGACAAGAGCATCCCGTCGAGGTGCGATTCGACGATACGACAGGCATAGTCGGCCACATTGCGTAGCGAATACGACAGGCGGCGCGCCCGCGAGTTCTGGAGCATCACCTCGCCGTTGCGGTCGTCGATGTTCGTCAGCGCGAATGCCGCGGAGGGCAGAGCGTCGAAAAAGCGCTGCTTGGCCCGGATGTACTCGGCGAACGTGCCGTGGTAGTCGAGGTGGTCATGGGTGATGTTCGTGAACAGGCCGCCCGCGAACTGCAAGCCTGCGATGCGTTGCTGCACGATGCTGTGCGAGCTCACCTCCATGAAACAATATTCGCACCCGGCATCGACCATGTCACGCATCAGGGCGTTCAGCACCAGCGGGTCGGGCGTGGTGTGGGTCGAAGGACGTTCGCCGGCGCCCACACGGTAGACCACCGTCGAGATTAGCCCCGACTTGTGCCCCAGTGCGGTGAACAGGTCGTAGAGCAGCGTGGCGATCGTCGTTTTGCCGTTCGTCCCCGTGACCCCCACCAGCTTCAGGCGGCGGCTCGGGTGGCCGTAGAACGCCGATGCGGCAAGGGCGAGCGCCTGAGCCGAATCGGGTACCCGGACAAAAATAGTCCCTTCCGCCGCCGTTCCGGGCGCCGTGGAACCGGACGATGTAGCGTCAATCGTGGCGGCCCCGTCCGGGAACTCGGAAGGGAACGCTTCACAGAGCACCGCCACGGCTCCGGCCCGTATGGCAGCCCCGATGAAATCGTGACCATCGGACTGTGTACCGCGCACGGCCACGAACAGGTCGCCGGGCCCCACGAGACGCGAGTCGAACCGGATGTTCGCGATGTCGGGATCGCTGTTGGCAGTAGCGGTTACAGCGCCGCCGGCAGAGGGTTTCGGTTGGACATCACTGAGTATCTGCGACAGTTTCATGATATTGAGTTTATTAGGGATCACGCTATGCGGCACATTTCGGCCCAAAGCACAGCCCGCGAGGCCGCCTGAGTCCGCTTCGCGGCTTCCTGTTCCGCGACCTGCCCGGGGCACCGACCCCTGCTGTCGTTTCGGGCGTCCCTTCGCACCCGGGATACCCGGTGCGCGGGTTGCAGGCAAGTCGTGGTCTTACAAAGCTTCCTGGGGTAATCCCGTATTAATTTTCTGATTTACGGACAGTTGGACCGTGATACGGTCGCCGGGGTCGTAGGGTGTACCGGGCTCAAGCGACTGAGAGACCACCGTGCCCATGCCTTCGAACACGGGGCGCAGACCGACCTCTTCCGATAAGCGTAAAGCCTGCGGCAGGGTCATGCCGCGCAGGTCGGGGACCCCACCCGCCCCGGCCACCATCGGGGACAGCGTCACCACGCGGCCGCTGTCGAGCGCCACCTGGACGTCGGCCATAGCGCCGACGGCTGCGGGAACTCCGCCCACCCCGAGCATCCGCATCAGTTCGGAAAGCTGAGACGACGGCCCGGGCAGCGCCCGCAGGGCTGGAGCATAGGCCTGCCGGCGGGTAGCGACCGGTTGCTGGAAGTTGTTGTTCAGCAGGTAGATATAATCGGCCATCTTCCGGAAAATCGGTCCAGAAAGGTCGGCGCCGTAATACGGTTTCTTCGACCCTTCGTAGTAGTGGGTCTGGAGCACCACGATCAGGCTGTAGCGCGGCTTGTCGGCAGGCATGTAGCCCGCCAGCGACGCCAGGTAATGGACGCTCTTGTCGGGTTGCTCGTAGCGGCCGCCGATGGCCACACGGGCCGTGCCCGTTTTGGCGGCTATCGTATACGGGGCGCCCTGAAACAGGCGCATCGCCGTGCCGTGGGTCACCACGCCTTCGAGGGCGCGGCGTACGTAGGCCAGCGCGGTCGACGAACAGACGGCCGAGTCGAGGATTTCGGTCTCGTAACGCTCGATGACCCTGTCTTTGTTACGGAGTTCGCGCACGATCATCGGTTTCACCTTGCGGCCGCCGTTGGCGACGGCGTTGTAGAGGGCCAGCGTCTGGATGGGGGAGACTTCGACGGCATAGCCGCGGGTCATCGTGTTGGTGGTCGATCCCGTCCAGCTCCGGGGATTGTCGGGGTTGGCGTGCGTGGGCGGTTTTTCACCGATGAGTTGCAGGCCGAGCGGTTCGAGGATGCTCGTCCGTTCGAGCGCTTTCAGGAAGCGGTGCCTTTGGGCGTAGGGATAGACTTCGAGGGCTGCTTTGGCCATACCGATGTTCGACGACACTTCGAACACCTCTTCGAGCGGGATTATCCCGTAGCCCCCGTGGTGCGAGTCCGAGACTTCGACGCCGTCCGTAGTGGTGGCTTTGCCGTCTTCGGTGTTGATCATTTTGGCGGGCGACAGGCGGGCGTCGTCGTAGAAGGCCATCAGCACGGGGAGCTTGAAGGTCGAGCCGGGCTCCATGCGCTGGCCGATGGCATAGTTGTAAATCTCGGGCAGTATCTCTCCGGTCGCCGAGCGGGTGACGTTCGATATGGCTTTTATGTCGCCGGTGGCCACTTCCATCACGATGGCGCAGCCCCATTCGGCGCGGGCTTCGGACACCCATTGCTGGAGCGCTCCCTGCACCATGTCCTGGAGTTCGACGTTGATGGTGGTCATCAGGTCGTAGCCGTGCACGGGGTCGATGTTGTTCTCGTCGAACACCGGCAGGTTTTTGCGCCCGGCGCCCCTTTGGCGGACGACGAGACCGGGACTCCCCCTGAGGATCTCTTCGAAACTGAGTTCGATCCCGGTGCGCCCTTTCGACTCGCCGTCGGTTTCTCCGAGCGAACGCCGGGCCAGCGACCCGTAGGGGTGTTCGCGCTCGTAGCGTTCGGTGGGTGTAAGGCCGCTTTTGTAGCGCCCGAGGCGGAACAGGGGGAATTGCTTGACTTTCTGCAGGTCGATGTAGTTGACCCGGATGGGGGTCACCAGGTGGGAGCGGGCCTGAGCGGCCCGGGCGGCGATGAGTTCTTGTGTGTACTGTGCGGCGCTTTTGTCGCCGAAGAATGCGGCGAGTGCCTGTCCTAGCTCCGCGAAAGCCTGTGCGGTGAAGATGGTGTCGGCTTTGGGGTCGATCTCGACGCGGCGGCTGGTGGGGCCGCACTCGGGGCAGAGGTCCATCCGCAGTTCGTAGTAGGGGATCGAGGTGGCCATCAGGCGGCCGTCGTCGGAATAGACGTTGCCGCGCTGGGCGGTCAGCACGTCGTTGAACTGGGTCTCTTCGGAGTTCTGGAGCTGCTGGCTCAGCGGGCCGTATTGCAGCCACACGATCCGGCACAGCACACCGATCCCGATCAGGAGGAAGACCAGGTAGAGCGCTCTGATCTTGTTCACCCGGGCTTTGGCGATCTGGTCGGGAGTGGGGGTCTGCGGTTTTTTCGGCACGGCGGAGAGAGAGAAGACGACGGATTAGGGGGGCTTCGGGGCGGAGGGTTCGCTATTGGATTCCTGCAGCGGCCAGCAGCCCGTCCATCTCGGCGGCCACGGCGGCGGCTTCGCGACCGGCGGCCTCGGCGAAATCGGTTCCGGACGAGGCATAGATGATGGCGCGCGAGGAGTTCACAAGCAGGCCGCAACGGCGGTTCATGCCGTAGCGGGCCACATCGGCCAGGCTGCCGCCCTGGGCCCCTATGCCGGGTACGAGCAGGAAATGTTCGGGCACGATGCGGCGCACGGCGGTGAGTTCGGTAGCCTGCGTGGCACCCACGACGTACATGATATTGTCGGTAGTGCCCCATGACGAAGAGGTGCGGAGCACGCGCTCGTAGAGGCGCTCGGCAAAGCCGTCGGCCAGCGGAAGGGTCTCGAAGTCGGCGGCCGAGGGATTCGAAGTGAGGGCCAGGATCACAGCCCATTTACCTTCGTATTCGAGAAACGGCGCCACAGTGTCGAGCCCCATGTATGGGGCGAGGGTCACGGCGTCGAAATTCATCTGTGAGAAAAAGGTGCGGGCATACATCTGCGAGGTATTCCCGATGTCGCCGCGTTTGGCGTCAGCTATGAGGAGTTGTTCGGGGTAGCGTTCGCGCAGGTAGCGCACGGTTTTGGCCAGCGCTTCCCATCCTTTGACGCCTTCGGATTCGTAGAACGCGAGGTTGGGTTTGTAGCACACGGCATGGAGAGCTGTGGCATCGATAATCGCACGGTTGAACTCGAAAATCGGATCTTCGGCGTCCTGCAGGTGGGCTGGGATTTTTCGGATGTCGGTATCGAGGCCCACGCAGAGGAAGGAGCGTTTGGCGCGGATCTGTTCGAACAGTTGTTGTGCGTTCATCGGGGGTGTTTTCGGGGGAAAATTGATCTATTCTACAAATATACAGAAAAAAGAGGTGTCCACGCACGACGATTCTTCGCCCGGGATGACATAGCTAGGGACGTCATTGAGAGGCTTAAAAAGCCGAAGCAACCTCTTTTCTTGATAAGATAAGGGGTTGCTTCGTCGCCTGCGGCTCCTCGCGATGACGGGAAAAATCACCGGGGTGCGCGGATGCACCGTCTATGACACTTCGCCGGCGGCCTGCAGGCGTTCGGCGTTCTCGGCGAACTGGAGTTTGTCGATCACCTCCTGGATGTCGCCGTCCATCACGGCGCCCAGATTGTACGACGTGTAGTTGATGCGGTGGTCGGTCATGCGCCCCTGCGGGTAATTGTAGGTGCGGATCTTGGCCGAGCGGTCGCCCGTCGAGACCATCGTTTTGCGTTTGGAGGCGATCTCGTCGAGGTATTTTTGGTATTCGAGGTTGTAGATGCGGGTGCGGAGTTCTTCGAGGGCTTTGTCGTAGTTCTTGAGTTGCGATTTCTGGTCCTGGCACTGCACGACGATGCCCGTGGGGATGTGGGTCAGGCGGATGGCCGAGTAGGTGGTGTTCACCGACTGGCCGCCGGGACCGCTGGCGCAGAAGGTGTCTTTGCGGATGTCTTCGGTTTTGAGCTCGATGTCGAACTCTTCGGCTTCGGGCAGCACGGCCACCGAGGCGGCCGAGGTGTGGACGCGCCCCTGGGTTTCGGTCTGGGGCACGCGTTGCACGCGGTGCACGCCCGATTCGTATTTCAGCACGCCATAGACGCCTTCGCCGATGACTTTCAGGACGACTTCCTTGTAGCCGCCGGCGGTGCCTTCGCTTTCGCTGTTGATTTCGTATTTCCAGCCGCGGCGCTCGAAAAATTTGAGGTACATGCGCATCAGGTCGCCGGCGAAAATGGCGGCTTCGTCGCCACCGGCGCCACCGCGGATCTCCATGATGGCGTTCTTGGAATCCTGGGGGTCGGCGGGGATGAGCATCAGTTTGATGTCCTCTTCAAGTTGGGAGATGCGCGGTTCGAGCTCTTCGATCTCGGCGCGGGCCATCTCTTTCATCTCTTCGTCTTTCTCGTTGGCGAATACGTCTTTGGCTTCGGCCAGGTTGGCCACGGCGGTGCGGTAGCGTTCGCTGGCCTCGACCACGGGGCCGAGTTCTTTGTATTCGCGGTTGAGCTGGATGTAACGTTTCATGTCGGCCATCACGTCGGGGTCGACGATCTGCTCGGCGATGCGTGCGTATTTTTCTTTGATCCCGTCGAGGCGGGCGAGTATCGTGTTTTCTGCCATAAGTGGCGCGAAGTTACGGTTTTTTTACGGTAAATTTTTTATTGGCCCCCACCGTAACGCCCGACATGGTGCCGTCGGGTTGCGAGCGGATAAGGTAGGCTCCCAGTCCGGGGTGCGATTCGACCAGCAGGATGGCTTCGTCGTAGCCCACGACCATGCAGGCGGTGGCATAGGCATCGGCAGTGGCGCAATCGTCGGCGATGATGGTAGCCGAAAGCAGGGTATGGGTGGCGGGGTATCCGGTTCTGGGGTCGATGGTGTGGACGATACGTTGGCCGGTAAGGCTGTCGACGGCATAGTTCCGGTAGTTGCCCGAGGTGGCCAGGGCACAGTCGCGGAGTTCGATCACGGCCTCAAGCATAGCACCCGGGAAGACGTTACCGTCGACCGGACGGTCGACGCCGACGAGCCACGGACTCCTCGAAGGGTTGACGCCCTTGCAACGCACCTCGCCTCCGATCTCGACCAGGTAGTCGGTGATGCCGAGCTGTCCTTCGAGCATCCGGGCGACCAGGTCGACCGAATAGCCTTTGGCGATAGCGTTGAAATCAAGCCGGATGCGGGGGTCGTCTTTTTCGACGCGGACACATTGCGGATAGGGCGAGGCGCTGTCGGGGTATTCGGCGAGGCGTGCTTTGGTATAGCCCACGAATTGCATCACGGAATCGCGCACGGAATCGGCAATGGGGCGGGGATGGCGGTCGGAACCGATGCGGTAGGCTTCAATCAGCGGACGTACGGTGATGTCGAAGGCGCCGCCGGTTTCGGCGCTGATCTGTTGGGCGAGCCGGAAGCCTCTGATAAAGTCGGGACAGAGGTCGACTACCTCTCCGCGGTTTACACGGCTGACGCACGAGGTGCTGTCGTACACCGAGAATTTACGCTCGAAATCGGCGAGCAACGCGGCCACGCCGCGTTCGACGATCTGTCCGAACACGGTATCGCTTTGGGCGCCGACGGGCACACAGTAGCTGATGTGGTAGGAGGTTCCTTCGGCAAATCCGTCGATGGTACGGTATTCGTGGTGATCGGTGCCGCAAGAGGTGAGAACGAGCAGGAGTGCAGCCGGCACGAGGGCTCGCAGGGGCTTGGGGGTGATGGGATTTTTCACGTGTAGTGTTTGACTCCCGTAGGCGGGTATACTAAATTCAGGGTGTATTCCGGACGGTACCGGGTCGGAGGAGTGGTGCAGAGGCCGCCGGACGGGGCCCGGCGGCAGGGTTCCGGGATGCGGGTTTTGCCCGGTTCCGGATGGGGGGCTTGCAGGTTTTTCCGGTCGCAGAGGGCGGTCGGTTACAGGTTCCCTTCGCCGAATTTGTAGCGTACGTCTTCGACGTAATTACGGATGTTTTGCTCGTTCTCAAGCCGGCAGATGAGCAACGTGTCGTCGTTGGCTACCACCAGATAGCCGTCCAGCCCTTCGACCACGCCGATCTTACCCTGCGGAAGGCTGATGATCGAGTTGCGGGTGTTGTAGGCCAATACGCGTTGGCTGCCGGTGATGGCGTTGTGGTCGTCTGGGGTTTTGTCGGCGTTCTGGTAGAGCGAACCCCAGGTACCGATGTCGCTCCAGCCGAAATCGCCGCAACGTACGTAGACCGAGGATGACTTTTCCATCACGCCGTAGTCGATCGAGATGTTGTCGCACTCGGGGTAGATCTGATCGATGAATGCTTGTTCGGAAGGGGTACCGTAGCGCCCGATACCGCCACGGAACTGGGCGTTGACCTCGGGCAGGTGGGCTTCGAGGGCGCCAAGGATGGCACCGACCGACCACACGAAGATGCCGGAGTTCCAAAAGAACTCGCCGCTGTCTACAAAAACACGGGCCATCTCGATGCCGGGTTTCTCGGTGAAGGTTTTGACTTTGTGGATCGTGGTGCCGAAGGTTTCGGGATACGGCAGGGTGTCGATCTGGATGTAGCCGTAGCCGGTCTCGGGGCGCGAGGGGGTGATGCCGATGGTGAGCAGGTTTTGGTTGTCTCGGACGAAATCGACACCTTCGGCAATTATCTTCTGGAACTCGGCCTCGCCGGTGATCAGGTGGTCGGAGGGGGTGACGACCATCGTGGCGTCGGGGTTGGCCGACGCGATGCGGTAGGCGGCATAGGCGATGCAGGGAGCGGTGTTGCGGCGCACGGGTTCGAGCAACACCTGTTCCGGCCTGAGTTCGGGCAGGTGTTCGAGCACGAGGTCCCTGTAGGCGGCACTGGTGACCACCAGGAAATTTTCGGCGGGCACGAGCGGCAAGAAACGTTCGAAGGTCGACCGGATGAAACTCTTGCCGGTGCCGAGCACGTCGAGGAACTGCTTGGGCAGCCGGGTGCGGCTCAGGGGCCAGAAACGGCTACCTATACCGCCAGCCATGATTACGCAGTAGTTGTCTTTCTTTGCCATAGTTTCGGGCGAGGGCGGTTGATTATCGGGCGCTCCCTACAAAGATAGCGATTATTAGCTGATGCGGGCCGGAGCGAATAAAAAAATACGCTGCGGGGTCTCCCGAATCCAGGGACACCCGCAGCGTAAGGCAAGGTCTAAATATTGATAGTCAATCACATTCTTGTCAACTCGCCGTTCTCAAGGGTATAACCATCGAGTTCGGAGGGAAGCGTGCCGGGATCTGCCACGAGCCACTTTCCGGGCCCGTAGAACTGGTCGTAGACCCGGGCATAGAGTTCGCAATGTGCCACTACGGCATGCCCTTCGCGGGTGCCGCCGTCTGTCAGGCACCCTTCGAAGGGCGACAGGTAGAGTATTTTTACGGTAGGTATCATCATAAATGGGGATTATCGTGTGTATTTAAGGAATATGGTGTAGGGCGAACCGGCGGACGGCAGCGATTCGAGGAGCTTGCCCGAGAATACCACATAAAGCAACTGGGTGTTGCTATACTGGTCGATCTCATAGACCTGTCCCGACCAGACGTTGCAGTTTTGGTTCAGCGCATAGGTGACATTGTGGCCGACCAGCTCGGATGCCGGATGGGGGGAGAGGATATTTTGGTAGTATATCGTACCCCGGGCATCGGAAAAAGTGTGCTGGGTATATTGCCCCAGCGTGCCGCGGAGTTGCAGGGCATAAACGTCGCGCACCACGCCGTCGCGGCAGAGGTATTTCTCGCCTGTGGCTACTTCCGATTGGATGTAGACCGGCAGCGGGGGAGTGGCTCCGGGATCGCCTTTGTCGCCTTTCAGGCCCTGAGGCCCCTGCGCCCCGGGATCGCCTTTGTCGCCCTTCGGGCCGGATTCACCCCGGTCGCCTTTCGGGCCTTGTAAACCGGCAGCGCCTTGCGGACCGGTGTCGCCCTTCGGGCCCTGAAGGCCCTGTAGACCTTGCAGACCCGGCTCGCCCTGCGGACCCGGAGCGCCGGTATCGCCCGTATCGCCTTTGGGGCCGGGTTCGCCATTGGGGCCGCAAAACCCTTCGACGAGCACGGTTTCGAGGATGATGGTTTCCTGCCCCGGCGGCACTTCGAGGGTGCCGACCGGGCTACCGGCGGGAAGCAGGGGATCGGGCAACTCCTCGACGATGAGGATGGGGAGGTCGATAGTTTCGATGATGTTGCGTTCGCCGTCGGGATACGAGGGGTCGCCGAAAGCGATGTCGCGGCGTACGCACAATTGTCCGGTGGTGAAGCGGGTACGTTCGAACGAGACTTCGACGCCCCCGCCTTCCGCCGGCCGGCAGTGAGTGAAGTTTTCGCCGTCCCACGCCGCGGTGTAGGTGAATCCCAACGGGGTGGAATAGTCGAAACGGAAGCGTTTGGGTTTGAGCGACCGGCCGCTCGTGTCGATAAACTGCACGAGGGTCTTAAAGTCGCTCCGGTAGAGCACTTTTTGCATCGGTTGATAGGTTTTTGGATAGGTTTATAAATATAAAACGCCGGCCGCACGGGGCAGGCACTCATACAAAGATACGAAATCCGGAGCGCATTTGCAACCGGAGAAATATCAGCCGAGGGAGCACTTCTCGTCATTACGAGAAGCCTGAAATGCGAGCGAAGCAATCCTCCTGTATGGGAAGATTGCTTCGCTCGCAACGACGGAGTCATAGACCCTCTATAGGCATGACTACACGGGGAAACCGATACGATTAAGGGCTAATCGCCGCTGTACATAAATACCCTACGACAGGAACCCGAGCAGGACACCGGCCGCCACAGCCGAGCCGATCACCCCGGCCACATTGGGGCCCATGGCGTGCATGAGCAGGTAGTTCGTTTTGTCGTATTTGATGCCGACGTCCTGCGACACGCGGGCCGCGGCGGGCACGGCCGACACTCCGGCATTGCCGATCAGGGGATTGATCTTATTACCCTCTTTGAGGAAGAGGTTGAAGAACTTGACGAAAAGCACCCCGCTGAACGTGGCCACGAAGAACGAGGCCGCGCCGAGGAAGAATATCCCGAGTGATTTGTAGGTGATAAACGTGGTGGCTTGCGTCGAGGCGCCCACGGTCAGGCCGATCAGGATGGTCACGATGTCGATCATCGGGCCGCTGGCAGTGGTGGCCAGACGTTTGGTGACGCCGCTCTCTTTAAGCAGGTTGCCCAGGAAGAGCATCCCGAGCAACGGCAGGGCGGCCGGCACGATGAAGGTAGTCAGCAACATCCCGATCACAGGGAACATGATCTTTTCGCGTTGCGACACCTGGCGTGGGGCCTTCATCTTGATCAGGCGCTCTTTCTGCGTAGTGAGCAGGCGCATCACGGGCGGTTGGATCACCGGCACGAGGGCCATGTAGGAGTAGGCCGCGATGGCAATGGCACCGAGCAGATCGGGCGCGAGTTTCGAAGTCAGGAAGATGGCGGTCGGGCCGTCGGCGCCGCCGATGATCCCGATGGCTCCGGCTTCGGCTCCTGTAAAGCCGAGGCCGAGGGCGGCCATATAGGCTCCGAAGATGCCGAACTGGGCCGACGCACCCACGAGCATCAGCTTGGGGTTGGAGATCAGCGCCGAGAAGTCGGTCATCGCCCCGATCCCGAGAAAGATCAGCGGTGGGTAGATCCCGTGCAGCACCCCGAAATAGAGGTAGTTAAGCACCGACCCGCTTTCGTACACGCCGATCTCGAAACCCGGGGGGAAGGGAATGTTCCCCATGATGACCCCGAACCCGATGGGGAGCAGGAGCATCGGTTCGAATTTCTTGGCGATGGCGAGGTAGATCAGCAGGATCCCCGCGGCGATCATGGCGATATGCCCCCAGGTGACGTGGGCAAAGCCGGTATCGGTGAGGAACTGGAGGATGTTGTTGCCTATGAATGAAAAGAAGTTGCTTTGTTCCATCGTATGCTACCCTATCGTGATTAAGGTATCGCCTTCGAGCACGGTACTGCCTTTCTGGGCGTTGATTTCGCGCACTACGCCGTCGCGGTCGGAGTCGATGCTGTTTTCCATTTTCATGGCTTCGAGCACCATGATTTTCTGTCCGGCCTTGACAGTGTCGCCGGGTTTGACGAACACTTCGATGATCACTCCGGGCAGCGGGGCTTTGATGTGGCCTGCGGCGGCCGAAGCGGTCGAGGCGGGACTCGACGTGCGGGCAACGGCGGGATGGGTGTCGGTCGAAGAGACGGTGGTGGATTGCTGCACGATCTTGGGGGTTTTGGGCTGGTGCGACACCATGCCTTCGACTTCGACTTCGTATTCGGTGCCGTTGACGTTCACGAAGGCGGTGTTGTCTTCGACGCTGGAGATCGTGACGGCGTAGTCGTTACCGTTGATTTTTATCTTGTATTCTTTCATGGCTGTGTGGTTCGATGGAGAGTTCCGGGAGGACCGGACGTCGGGCCGGGAATCGTGTGGCCCGGAACGGTTTTAGTATTTCACGCGGGCGTAAATCGCGGGTGTTTTCGGCAAGGGCAAACGGCCCCGGGTTATTTTTTGGACAGGCGGTTGGTGAGTCCGTAGATTTTGGAGCTCCACGGAGAGTAAGCCTTGGCGATGCGGTTGATGGTAAGCACGTGGGTTTCGATGTCGTGCATATCGTCGTCGTAGCGGCGCAGGGCGATGGCAATGGCTGCAATCTCTTCGCCGATGATGTCGTCGGGTTTCATCAGCGGCTTCTCGGCGACGGGTGCGGCGGCGATAGCCTTCTTCTCCTTGCGGAGCGTGGCGCGCACCATAACCTTGCCGAGCATCTTGAAGATCAAGTACAGCAATACGAGGGCCACGAATACAACGCTCATGGCGGTGATGGCCATCACGATGCCGGAGGGGTCCCGCTGGCGGAATTTTTCGTGGGGCAGGACGGCCTCTTCAAGGTTGTTGGTCTGCATGGGGGTGATACCGGGCAGCACGCCGAATTTCGACTCGCGGGTGTCGGGGTCGTAGATCCAGCCGATCGACACGTCGGGTTGCTGGGCAGCCAGGTCGTATTCGAGCGAGTCGAGGGGAGTGCGGCCCTGGTCGAGCAGGTAGAGGCGCCCGGTCTGGTCGAGGGTGAAGTTGGTGTGCAGGGTGCCGCGGTTCGATTCGCCGTTGGCGAAAAAAATCACGTAGCCCTGCGGGGCGATGAGCGTGCGGGCGTCGTTCTTGGGGATACGGTAGGTGCGCGAACGGTCGGCCGGGTCGATGCTCAGGAAAGCGCCTCCCACGTCGACATAGGAGTATCCGGTGTTGTAAAGTTCGATCCAGCTGCTGTGGTTGGCGTGGTCGTCGGCGTAGCTGGTCTCGTTGATCACGAGCACTTCGTTGATCCGGATGTCCTTGAGTCCCTCGGCAGCGGCGGCAAAGGGGAACATTCCGGCCGCGAGCAGCAGGGCGGCGCGCCACGTTTTACGTTTCGGTAGTTGTAGCATGGGCAGCGGTTAGAGGGGAATGTTGGTGTGCTTCTTGAGCGGATTGACCACTTTTTTGGTAGCCAGCGACTGCAGGGCGCGGATGATCCGGAAGCGGGTGTTCATCGGCTCGATCACGTCGTCGATGTAGCCGTATTTGGCGGCCACGTAGGGATTGGCGAATTTCGCGGTGTACTCTTGCTCTTTTTCGGCCAGGAATTCGGCACGTTTGGTTTCGTCGGCGATGGCGCCGGCCTCTTTGGCCATAAGCACTTCGACGGCACCCGAGGCTCCCATCACGGCGATCTCGCCGGTGGGCCAGCTGTAGTTGATGTCGCCGCGCAGGTGTTTGCTGCTCATGACGCAGTAGGCTCCGCCGTAGGCTTTGCGCAGGATGACGGTGATCTTGGGCACGGTGGCTTCGCCGTAGGCGAACAGGAGCTTGGCGCCGTGGGTGATGATGCCGCCGTATTCCTGGGCGGTACCGGGCAGGAAACCGGGCACGTCGACCAGGGTCACGATGGGGATATTGAAAGCGTCGCAGAAGCGCACGAAGCGGGCGGCCTTGCGCGAGGCGTTGATGTCGAGCACGCCGGCGTAGTATTTGGGCTGGTTGGCGATGATACCGACGCTCTGGCCGTTGAAACGGGCGAACCCGGTGACGATGTTGGGGGCGAAGGTCTTTTGCGATTCGAGGAATTCGCCGCTGTCTACGATGGCTTTGATCACGTCGAGCACGTCGTAGGGTTTGTTGGGGTTGTCGGGGATGAGCTCGTTGAGCGACTCTTCGAGGCGGTTGGCGTCGTCGGCCGAGGCTACGAGCGGGGCGTCTTCGAGGTTGTTCTGGGGCAGGTAGCTGAGCAGCTTGCGGATCATCGAGATGCCTTCCTGTTCGGTCTCGCTCACGAAGTGGGCCACGCCGCTTTTGGTGGAGTGCATCGAGGCGCCGCCGAGTTGTTCCTGGGTCACTTCTTCACCGGTGACGGTTTTGACGACTTTGGGGCCGGTGACGAACATATAGCTGGTGCCTTTGTTCATCAGGATGAAGTCGGTCAGGGCCGGTGAATAGACGGCTCCGCCCGCGCAGGGGCCGAAGATGGCCGAAATCTGGGGAATCACGCCGCTGGCCATGATATTGCGCTGGAAGATTTCGGTATATCCGCTCAGGGCGTTGACAGCCTCCTGGATGCGGGCCCCGCCGGAGTCGTTGATGCCGATTACCGGAGCGCCGTTCTTCATGGCCATGTCCATCACTTTGCAGATTTTCTGGGCGAAGGTTTCGGACAACGAACCGCCGAAGACGGTGAAATCCTGCGAGAACACATACACCAGGCGGCCGTCGATGGTGCCGTAGCCGGTCACGACGCCGTCGCCGTAGTAGGACTCTTTTTCGATCCCGAAGTTGGTGCAGCGGTGGGTGACGAACATGTCGAACTCTTCGAACGAGCCTTCGTCGAGCAGCAGGTCGATGCGCTCGCGGGCGGTGAGCTTGCCTTTGGCATGCTGGGCGTCGATGCGTTTCCGGCCGCCGCCGAGCTTGGCTTTTTCGCGCAGTTCGACGAGTTCCTTGATTTTGGTCTGATTGGCACTCATGGTGTGGTGTGTTTTTGGCTTCTTTAAACGGATGGCTTCGGCTGCCGTTCTCTCACAAGAAAACGGCTATAGGCCCGGTGCGGCACAACCAATGAGCCGCCGCCGGACATTATTTATTTGCAGTCGCAGTTTTTGTCTTCGCAGAGTTCGGTGAGCACGCCCTGGGTAGACTTGGGGTGCAGGAAGGCGATGGAGAGCCCTTCGGCGCCGCCGCGGGGTTCTTTATCGAGCAATTGGAGCCCGGCGGCATCGGCATCAACCAAAGCACCTTCGAGGCCTTCGACGGCGAACGCGAGGTGATGGAATCCTTCGCCGCGTTTCTCGATGAATTTGGCAATGGTGCTCTCTTCCGAGGTAGGTTCGAGCAGTTCGATCTTGGTCTGGCCCACTTTGAAGAACGCCGTTTTGACTTTTTGGTCGGCCACCTCTTCGATGTTGTAGCACTTCAAGCCAAGTACCTGTTCGTAGTAAGGAATAGCCTGTTCGAGATTCTTGACGGCGATGCCGATATGCTCGATGTGTGTAACTTTCATAATATTAGGATTTTATGCTTTGAAATCAAAAATTAAGTCACAAAGTTACTAAATCAAACCGTAACCCCCAAGCGGTTTTGCGGTGATTTTACGGGGTTCAGGGATTATTTTTCACCACCCTTCCGCGAATCGTCGCTTCAATGGGCTGCGGCGCGGGGGGCGAGGTCTCGAAACGGAGGCTCTTGTAGAAACCGCCCGTATCGGTGGGCGTGAAAACCACGGTGACGACCGTGCTGTCGCCCGGCATCAGCGGTTTGCGCGACCACGTGGGTTTGGTGCACTTGCAATCGACCGCGATGTCGCGGATCACGAGCGGCGCCGTGCCTTCGTTGCGGCACACCAGCCGGATGGTATTTTTGGATTTGACGGTCACGTCGCCGAGCTCGACGGCGCGGGGGGTCACGGTCAGGCTTTGCGCCGAGGCATCGCCTGAAACAAAGCACAACGAAAAGAGTAGCAGCGCAAAAACACAGCACACGATTTTCCGACCCTGTTTTATAGGATGCGGCCCGGCACCCACCCCCTCAGCGTCTCGTTTTAGATTTCGACCCGGCTCCCACTCCCCGAGGCCGCAAAGCGGCCTGGGCGCACAGGTCGCGGGCTGTGAACAGCCCGGCGCTGCCAACGTACGAAGCCTGGCAACTTTTTTAATTTCTGAAATTTCGGGGAAACAGGGATGAGGTTTGCGGGCCATCGGCAGGTCGGTGTTACGAAAGAAAATAATCGCAGCAAATTTAATACCTTTGTTTGGTTAATACCGTCCGCCAGCTCTGAAAAATGGGCCCGACACCAACAATCCGGCAACAATATCAACACATACATCCATGAAAAAGACCCTCTCCCTGCTCTGCCTGGCCGTGCTGACGGCTACCGCCGGGCCCGCCGCCGCCAAGAAATCCCCCTTCAAAGGCATCGACCCCGCAATCGCCGCCGCCGCTCAAAAAAACATCGAAGCCGCCGGTGCCAACGGCCCCGAACTGCTGAAAGCCATCACCGAATCCCCCAAAAAGCAGCGCGAAGGCATGGCCTTCGTAGTGGCTTATATGCCCGCCGGCGACCGCGACACGCTGACCGCCGCCTTCCTGCTCGAAGAAGTAAGCTGGGCTTACAAAGCCCGCGAGACCTTCCCGTGGGTCAAGGGCCTTCCAGACTCGATCTTCTACAACGAAGTGCTGCCCTACGCCTCGTTCAACGAAACCCGTGAACCGTGGCGCGCCATGTTTTGGGAGATGCTCTACCCCGTGGTCAAGGACATCAAGGACGAACGCGCGGCCCTCGATACCATCAACAAAGCCATCGCCAAGCTCACCGGCGTGGAATACAACACCAAGCGCCGCAAAGCCAACCAGTCGCCCTCGGAGTCTATCAGCCAGGGCATGGCCTCGTGCACCGGCCTGTCGATCCTGTTGACCGACGCCCTGCGCACCGTGGGCATCCCCTCGCGCGTGGCCGGAACCCCCATGTGGGTGACGATGGAAGGTAACCACAACTGGAGCGAAGTATGGCTCGACGGCCAATGGCACTTCATCGAATACTACCCCACCCCGGCGCTCGACCGCAGCTGGTTCCTCGAACGCGCGGGCAAAGCCGACAAAACCAAACCGATGCACTGGATCTACGCCATGTCGTGGAAAACTACCGGACTCGACTTCCCCTGGGGATGGGGCCGCGGCCGCGGTGGCAATAGCCTTCCCGCCCACGATGTGACCGACCGCTACATCTCGCTCTACAACGCCCAGATGGCTGAATCGGCCAAGGGTGTCCGCACCGCGATCCGCGCCTACAGCGCCGGCGCGGCCGACCGTTCGAGCGCTTCGCGGGCCGCTGTCGACATTCGCGTGGTGGACGACGCGAACAAGATGGTTGCCGCCGGAACCACCGCCGGGCCCACCGCCGATATGAACGACTATCTGGTGCTCTACCTGCCCGAAGGCAAAACGCTGACCCTTTTATATAAGGACAGCGCCGGCGCCGACCAGAGCGTGAGCGTGAACACCGCCGCTGCGCAGGACATCGAGTTGGTGTACTAATTTCCAGAAACGACTTCGTACGCTCATAGTGAATCGCCCGCGGCCAGGGGCCGAAACTCGCAAAGCGAGTTTGGCCGCGGACGATTGGCTGACGCAAAAGAAATTCGCAGCCGTTCCGCCGTCCGAAAAGAAGCGCCCGGCCCGTAGCCCCCTCGCGCAAAGCGCTACGGGCCGGGCGCTCTCCTTTACCAGAACCGTTTGCACGGTTCCGGCTCAGTCGGTACGGCCCCTTAAGTCTGCTACGCAGCCTTTTCCTCCTCGACGCTCGGCAATTTGCAAACGAATTTGCATTGCTCTCGCTCCAGCGTCGGTTGCGGGGCCGCCATTCGGCTTCCTTCTTCGTTCCTCGCAGCTTCGGCAGGGTAAACTCTGCCGCACGGACAATTATTTAGCCTTATGATAAATACCCAAGAATACACCGAACTCCTCCGGGAGTTGATCCGCACCCCCTCGCCCAGCGGCGGCGAGGAAAACACCGCTGCCATCCTCGAAAACTTTTTGAAGAAACGGGGCGTCGACGCGTGCCGCTACCGCCACAACGTGTGGGCCGTGAACCGCGCCTTCGACCTCGCGAAGCCCACCGTGCTGCTCAATTCGCACCACGACACCGTGTTGCCCAACGGCGCTTATACCCGCGACCCCTACGCACCCGACATCGAGGACGGCATCCTCTTCGGGCTCGGGAGCAACGACGCCGGGGCCAGCGTCGTTTCGCTCACCGCCGCCTTCCTGCACTTTTGGCCCGCCGATGCCGACGCGCTGAAATACAACCTCTGCCTGGCCATCACCGCCGAGGAGGAGAACTCCGGCCCCAACGGCCTCGAATGCCTGCTGCCCGTGCTCGAAGAGCACGGTGTGCACACCGAATTCGCCATCGTGGGCGAACCGACCCAGATGCAACTGGCCATCGCCGAGCGTGGCCTGATGGTGGTGGATTGCACCGCGCACGGCCGCGCCGGGCACGCCGCCCGCAACGAAGGCGAGAACGCCATCTACAAAGCCCTCAAAGACATCGAATGGTTCCGGGACTATAAGTTCCCGCTCGAATCCGGCCTGTTCGGCGCCGTAAAGATGAGCGTCACCATGATCCAGGCCGGCACGCAGCACAATGTGGTGCCCGACACCTGCCGCTTCACGGTGGACGTGCGCGTGACCGACCGTTACACCAACGAGCAGGTATTGGACGTAATCAAGAACAGCGTATCGTGCGACGTGCAGGAACGGTCGCTGCGGCTGCGCCCCTCGTACATCTCGCCCGAACACCCCATCGTGCAGGCCGGGCTGCGGCTCGGGCGCACGACCTACGGCTCGCCGACCACCTCGGACCAGGCACTGCTGTCGGTACCCTCGCTCAAGATGGGCCCCGGCGACTCGGCCCGCAGCCACACCGCCGACGAATACATCCGCCTCGGCGAGATCGAACAGGGTATCGGCCAGTACATCGAAATGCTCGGGGCCGTGATCTAAACAGAGAAAAGGGACCCTGCAAAACGGCGTAAAGCAGCCCGGGCTGGCCGCGGCATCCACACGGCAACCATCGCAAAACAGGAGCGGCCCCGCACGGTTAAGTGCGGGGCCGCTTTATTATTCAGCACCTTCAAAAGGGAAACCGGCTCAGCAGCAATCCGTCATCGGGCAATCGTGGCCCTCGCCCTCAAGTTCGATGGTGGTGTGCCCGACCCCGTGCGAGGCACAGACCATGCGGATTTCGGACTTCAGTTCGGCCAGCCGGTCGCGGCTAACGGTAAGCGGCACTACTACATGGAGCGACATGACGTTGTTTTCGCCGTCGAGGCTCCAGATATGTTCGTCGTGGAGCGACACCACATCGGGCAAGGCCAGCAGTTCGGCCCTGAGCGCAGCCGCATCGACTCCCTCGGGCACGTGCTGCATCAGTACCTTGAGCGTGTCGCGCAGGTTGCGGAACACGTTCCACAGCACCCACAGCGAAATGGCCACCGACAGGATCGGATCGAGAATCGGAAGCTCGACGAACAGCATCACCGTGCTGACCACCAGCACTGCCAGCCATCCGAACACATCTTCGAGCATGTGCAGCATCACGGCGCGCTCACTCAGCGATCGCCCCTTGCCGAGCCTCAGGGCAGCGACCAGGTTGACGGCCACGCCGATCACCGCCAGCCAAAGCATCCCCTGGGCATTGGGCTCGTGGGTGGGGGGCGTGCCCTGCACATAGTCGCCGATGACCGAGAAGCATTTGGTCAGAATAAAGACCGATCCCGCGAGCAGCACTACCGAGATGAAGAGCGCCCCGAGCAGCGAAAACCGCTTATAGCCGTAGGAATACTTGCTGTCGGCCTTGCGTTCCGACACCTTCTGAAGGCGCCATGCCACGGCCAGCGACAGGCTGTCGCCGAAATCGTGCAGGGCATCGGAAATGATGGCGATACTCCCGGTGAAGAAGCCACCGATCGCCTCGAAGATCGAAAACCCGAAGTTCAGGAAAAAAGCCAGGGCGATGTTCCCTGTGGCGGCATGGGAGTGATCGTGGCTATGGGAAGCACCGGGTTCAGTACCCGGAGAAGAGGTTTGGCGGACAGGGGAATCGGTATGCAGGCTCATAAAGGGATTCAAAAGAGGCGAATTAAGATACACACGGGCAAGAACCGTGCCGGGCACTAACCGCAGCACGGGCGGTTGCGCAATCTTCAGCAAAGAAACTCTCCCCCGCCCCGACGCCCGAAGCGGCGATCACAACAGGTACGGAGAAGCTGCCCGCAAATATGCCCTGTCAGCAGGAAAGAAAAGCCGCGAAGCGGATCTAAGCAAGGGCGAAAGCCTTGCGGAGCTGCCGGGCAAGTGGGAGGAAGAGGCTCCGCAACGGACGCGGTGCGCCCGGGATGAGCACGGCGCCTGTCCTGAACAAACTGAACAAAGCCAAAGCCCGCCGCCCGCCGGAACGGTATAACCCGTTCGCGGAGCGTATAGAAAGGCTGGCTTTACGCAAGGCCGCTGCGGAGAGGAGAACCCCGGGAGGAGCTATTTCAACTTATCGAGGATCTTGCGGATCTCGGTGCCGGGTGAGCCCTTTTCGTACAGGATGCGGTACATCGCCTCGGTGATCGGCATATCGACACTGAACTTTTCGCGCATGTGGTGGATGCAGCCCGTCGAGTAGTAACCCTCGGCGATCATGTTCATCTCGATCTGGGCCGCTTTCACGGAATAACCCTTGCCGACCATCACGCCGAAATTGCGGTTGCGGCTGAACTGCGAGTAGCAGGTCACCAGCAGGTCGCCCAGGTAGGCCGAATCGCAGATGTCGCGGGGGAAGCCGAAGGTCTCGTTCAGGAAGCGCTCCATCTCTTTGGCCGCGTTGCAGATCAGCAGCGCCGCGAAATTGTCGCCGTAGCCCAGAGCGTGGCAGATGCCTACCGCAATGGCATAGATATTCTTGAGTACCGCCGCATACTCGGCTCCGTAGATGTCGGTCGAGGTGCTGACGCGCGTGTATTCGGTGGTAAACTTCGTGGCCAGAAAACGGGCCACCTCTTCGTTCTTGCAGACCATGGTCAGGTACGACAACCGTTCGAGGGCCACCTCTTCGGCGTGGCAGGGCCCCGTAAGGATGCCGATGCGTTCGAACGAAATGCCGTGACGCTGGTTGAGCCATTCGGCCACCGTCAGGTAGCCGTCGGGCACGATCCCTTTGATGGCCGACACGATGAAACGGCCGTTCAGGGTCTCGGTCAGCGGTGCGAGGGTGTCGGCGATAAACGCCGAAGGAGTGGCCAGGATCACCACCTGGGCGTGACGTACGGCCTCGTTAATGTCGCCCGTCACGGTGAGGCGGGGCGTATCGAAATGCACCTGCCCCAGGTAACGCGGATTGGTGTGGTGAGAGCGCAGGTGCTCGCGCACCTCGGAGTTGCGGACATACCATACGACACGGTAGTCGTGGGCATGGCAGTTTTCGAGGAGTATTTTGACGATTGCCGTGGCCCAGCTTCCGTGTCCGATGATCGCGGCGCAGAGGTCTTTGGGCGGGCTTTTGGTTTCGGAGGCCATAGGGTCTTTCGCAAGGGTTTGTACGGAAGGTAAAGGTACGAATTTAGTTGGGAAGCAAAAAACGACGGAAAACAGGAGAACGGCCGGTTGACGCCGCAACTTTCACAGAGAAAAAGCGTTCGCCCCCCGACGGGCTACAGGCCCGGGACTATTTCACAGCCTCCTGCCCGCCCGGTACAGATCGCAAACAATCTATACCTTCGACACGGGTGTCGCCCCGCTAAGCGCGCTCATCGCGGCGGCGCCCGGAGCCGCCATTCGCGGAGAAGGGGAGGCTGCGCTCTGGGCGGGGCCGGCCCTACAGCAACCGCCGCCCGGCTTCATCGTACTGCGAGCTGTCGAGCCGAAGCGCCACGAACAGCAGGATCGAGAAGGCCAGCAACGACGACCCGCCGTAGCTGAAGAACGGCAGCGGAATCCCCGCCACGGGGAAAATTCCCAGCACCATCGCGATATTGATGGCGAAGTGCATGAACAGGATCGACGCCACACAATAGCAATATATCCGGGAGAAAGGCTCCTTCTGGCGTTCGCCCATCGCGACCAGACGCCACACCAGCAGGCAGTAGAGAATCACCACGAAAGCCGATCCGGCAAAGCCCCACTCTTCGCCCACGGTACAGAATATGAAGTCGGTGCTCTGTTCGGGGACGAAGTTGAACCGGGTCTGGGTGCCGTTCAGGAAACCCTTGCCGACGGCACCGCCCGAGCCGATGGCGATCTTCGACTGGATCACGTTGTAACTCCAGCCGTGCGGGTCTTTTTCGATACCCAGCATATCGTAGATGCGTTTCTGTTGGTGGGGCTGGAGGATATGGTCGAAAGCGAAGTCCACCGAAGCTGTGAACAGCAACGAACCCGCGAAGATTCCCAGAAAGATCCAGATATTCCGCAGATGGCGGCGGACCGCATAGGCGATCACCACCGGAAGCGAAAGCACTATCCCCGCCGCCACCGAAGTCAACAGCGGGAGCGGGTAACCGGCCAGAGGGGCGAACATGTGGACAAGGCTCGCCAGGAGCAGCACCAGCGCCAGGTAACGCACCGTGTCGCGCCAATTACGGTTCACCATCCCCTGCGCCGCCAGGCAGAGCAGGAAGAGCCCGGCCAGCAGAACCAACGGATGCAAGAGGAACGAAGCCAAGAACAGGAGTGCGAAGGCGATGGTCAGGTAAAGCGGGGTGGCGCATCCCTCGCGGTAGAGCATGATGAAAAAGGCGGCGAAGACCATGGCCGACCCGGTGTCGTTCTGCAACAGGATCAGCGCGATGGGGATGGCGGTAATCAGCCCTACGTAATACAGCGACCTGAGCGATTTGATGTTGAAGGTATAGGCGCTCATGTAGCGCGCCAGGGCGAGGGCTGTGACGAATTTCATGAATTCGACGGGCTGGATCCTCACCCGGCCGAGCGATATCCACGCCCTGGCGCCGTTCACTTCGGTACCGAACAGCAGCACGGCGAGCATCACCACTAACCCGAAAAAGTAGAGGGGATAGGAGAACATGTGCCAATACTTGGCGTCGAACAGCAAGACCGAGATGCCGGCAAAGATGCTGATCCCCACCCACAGCAGTTGCATCCCGGCGCGGGTCGAGAGGTCGAACATGCCGGGGTGGTCTTCGTCGAACACGGCGGCGTAGACGTTCAGCCAGCCGAACAGCACGAGCAACAAGTAGATGCCGATGACGGTCCAGTCGACGTCGGCGGCAAACAGGCGGTTGCGGCTATATTGGGGTTCTTGGGGCATTTTATTAATTTGTCGACGATTGTTATTCACGGCCCTTGCTACGCGGGGGAGGGGTAATGAGGGGAGGTGGCATAACCCCTGCAACCATTCAGCGTTTAGGTCGGCTAATGTGGCTCTGCTCACGCACAACAAAAGTAGAAGCAGCGCCCTGAAGCGGGGGTTGGCCAAGGGGGCTGCCGCCCCCTTGTATTCGCTTTTGGCTACTTTTGTCGAATAACAAAAGTAGCTGCGGTCCGCGGCACACGCGGGTCGGAGAGAAGACCTAAAGGAACGTTCAAACGATAAGAAGACATCTTGCTACGACAAAAGAGATTGCTTCCCACCGGAGTTTATCCTGAGCGAAGCCGAAGGAGCTCTCCGCAATAACGAAAGAATCCGCCGTGTGCGGTCACACTACCTATACGTCCTCCCGTAGTCGATCTTCATCCACTCCATTTCGCGCACCAGGTCGGGACGGCTGATGGTGCCCGTGAGGTACTTCTCGACGATCAGGCTGGCGATCGGGGCGGCCGCCGTGGCCCCCCACTGGCCGTGCTCCACGTAGACCGACACCACAATCTTCGGGTTGTCGCGCGGTGCGAAGCACAGGAACGTCGAGTGGTCGCGTCCCTGCGGATTCTGGGCCGTACCCGTTTTGCCGCAGATGTCGAGGCCCGGTACGCGGGCGCGCAGGTAACCCGTTCCGGCCACGTTCACCCCCTGCCACATCCCCTCGATGATCGGCTCGAAGTGCCTGGACTCGACTTTCGTATAGTGTTTCTGGTAGAAGCGGGCGTCTATCGAGTCGCGTCCTTCGATCTTTTTGACCACGTGCGGCGGATAGTAGAAGCCGCGGTTGGCGATGATGGCGCCGAGGTTGGCCAGCTGGAGCGGCGTGGTGCCCAACTCGCCCTGCCCGATGGCCAGAGAAATGACCGTGAGCGAATTCCAGCGGCCGTTGTATTTGCGTTTGTAGTAGTCCGAGGTGGGCACGCTACCGTTGAGCTCGTCGAGAAAATCGGAGCCTAGGTTGCGGCCGAAGCCGAAACTCTCCACGTAGTCGTACCAGACGTCGAACCCGCCTTTCATGGCCGAGCCTCCGGCCGCAGGGTTGTCCATCACGTCGCGCATCACGTAACAGAAATAGGCATTGCACGACTGCGCAGTGGCGTCGATCAGGTTCAGCGGCGAGTAGTGGCTGTGGCAGCCCACGTTCCGCCCCACGGCCACTTCGTAGCCGCCGTGACAGGGGTGTTTGTCGGTCGGTTTGAGCACGCCCTCCTGCAGGCCGATCAGGCCGGTCACAAGTTTGAACACCGACCCCGGCGGGTAGCGCGACATCACGGCCCGGTTGAACAGGGGTTTGCCGGGCTCGTAGAGCATTTTCATATAATTGTTTCCGCGGTCGCGCCCGGTGAGCAGGTCGGGGTCGTACGAAGGCGAGCTGGCCATCACGAGGATCTCACCGGTCGCGGGCTCGATGGCCACCACGCTACCGATCTTGCCGGCCATCAGGCTTTCGGCGAATTCCTGGAGCGAGGCGTCGATGGTCGAGGTGATCGCCAACCCGGGTTCGGGCAGGGTGTCGTGCGCCCCGTTCTCGTAGGAGCCCTGGGGGACGCCGTAGACGTCGACCAGTTCGACTCTCACGCCTTTGCGGCCGCGCAGGTACTCTTCGTAGGAGCGCTCGATGCCGCTCTTTCCGATGTAGTCTCCGGAGCGGTAATAGTCGTTGCGTTCGATGTCGCGATCGTCCACCTCGCCGACGTATCCCAGCAGGTTACCCGCGATCTTGCGCGGGTAGGTACGGGAAGTACGGTATTGGGTATAGAAGCCGGCGATGGGCTGTTCGTCGAGCCTGAGTTTGACCTCTTTGGGCAGTTGCTTGAAGATCACCGAGGGTTTGCGGCGGGAGTAGACGCGGGCCTTGTCGAGCTCGCGGCGGATGTCCTCGACCTGAACGCCCAAGGTGGCGGCCAGCCTCAGGGTATCGAAGGGCTCGACGTCGCGCGGGATCACGAGCAGGTCGTAGGAGTCTTTGCTCTGCACCAGAAACTCGCCGTTGCGGTCGTAAACCACGCCGCGCGGCGGGTATTGCACCATGTAGCGCATGGCATTGTCGCGGGCCCCCCGCTTGGTGTCGCTGTCGATGATCTGCAACCAGAACAGCCGCCCGATGAGTACGAGGCTCACCACGGCGAACGACAGTTGTATGATGCGGGCGCGGTTGCGTTCGTTTCGCATAGGTTAGGCCTTTCTGTAGGTGGCTTTCGTATGGTTAAACGGCAGGTGCAGGAAATATATTACGGCGGTGACCAGGACAGTGCTGAAAATAATGCGCATCAGGATTACCCAGAAGGCGCCGTTGGGGTCTTCGAGCAGGAAGAAGGGGACATTGAACAGCAAGGTCATCACGGCCACGTAGCGAATGAACCTCCAGGTGCCCACGCGCCCCGCCACAGGCAGCCCGCCATCGGAGACGATCTCTTTGCCGAGCATGAAGTTGGCCGTAGCGGGCCGGACGAAGGCCAGCCATGTCGCTACCATGGCGTGCAGGCCAGGGGTACCGGCCAGCAGGTCCATCACCAGGCCGGTGGCGAATCCGAGCACGAGCAGCAGCCAGCCTTCGGTGGCCAGCGGCAGCATGATGATGAACATGATGTAGATGTACGGGCTGGTCAGCACGCCGAAGTTGATGTTGTCGAACACGAACTCCTGCAACGCGACAAGCAGCACGAAAGCCAGCAGGTATTGTAGGAAACTGCGCATATCGGGGAACTGTTATATTCCGGGGGTTCCGGTGTTTTCCGGGGTAGTCTCGCCGCCGGACGTTTCGCTTGCGGCGCCGGAGTCGGCGTCGCGCCCGGGTTGGTCGGGAGCGGCGGCTTCGCGGTTCACGGGCTGGGGGACGGGACGGTTGGGGTCGAACGAGCGGTCGCCCTGCCCGGGACGGGTGTAGGGGGCGGGCTCGGCGGTTTCGTTATAGTAGGCATTCTCAAGCAGGCGGCGCTCCTGTTCGTCGTAGTATTTCACGGCGTAGACGTTGCGCACCTGTGCGAGGTCGGCGAAGAGCCGCACGCGGAGTTTGTAGAAGGTGCCGTTGATGAGTTCGTAATCGGCGATGGTGCCGATGGGCACGCCGGGCGGGAAGATGCCGGAGTGTTCGGTGGTGACGATGGTGTCGCCGGGAGCCATCGAGGCGTATTTGGGAATCTCGTCGAGGATCACCTCGCGGAAACTCATGCCGTCCCAGTAGATCGAGCCGTAAAAATCGCTGCCCTGGATGCGGCCGCTGGTGCGGAATTTGGTGTTGAGCACCGACATGGCCACCGAATAGTTGTCGGAACATTGCACGACGTAACCCACGATGCCGCCGGGACTGACGAGGGCCATGTTGGGCTGCATTCCCTGCAGGGCTCCCTGGTCGAGGATGATGTAGTTCTCACGCTTGGTGATGCGGTTTCGAATGATCCGCACGGGCTGGTACTGGTAGTATTGCAACAGGCCGGACACGGGAAGCGTGTCAGCAGCCAGCGCGGCGGCGTGGCGGCAAGTTTCGAGTTCGGTACGCAGGACGGCGATCTCGCTGCGGAGCTGTTCGTTGTCGGTGCGCAGGCCGAAATAGTTTCCGACGGCGGCGGCACGGGCATAGAAGAAGTTGGTGACTTTGCCCGAAAGACTGAGCCAGCGGGCCTCGTACTGGACGTTGCTGTGCACGAAAACACTGACCGCTATCGCTTCGAGCACGATAAACAGCAGTACGAAGTGTATTTTCCTAAGGAATAATAGGAACCGGATCATTATATTTTCGTCATTGCGAGGAGCTCCTTCGGCTTCGCTCAGGATAAACTCCGGCGACGAAGCATCCTTATGCGGCTTCTTTGCCGCCCGGGTGTTTTTTACTGTCTCCCCTCTCTGATCCGCGTATGTCGCGGACTGCGTGGCGGCCGCGCGCAGAGCGCGGCCAGATTTTCGGCCTCGGCGCAGCAAAGCGGGTATAGCGGCCACCCGCGACGCGTAAAACGCGCTCGCCGGGTGCGGGTGCCCGATTCTTTTCGGAGGCGCGGTTCCCGGTTGCGGAGCCTGTGCCGAGCTCAGTCGAGGAATCTCCTCGCAGTAACAGGCGCCTCCGCCCCACTCCCTTCAGCTTCACTTTCTTGTTTTCAAGGGTTGCGAGGTAGGGGTTTCAAAAAAGGACCCGACGCGGTGCGAGGACATGAGCGCGGGTAGCGTCGCTGTTTTTTTGAGTTCCCTCCCCGCCAACCCGTACTTCCCCAACAAGAAAGCATAAAAAATCGTTTCCCGATTTTTTATGCTTTCCCTCCTTTCTACCGCATCAGGAACGAGAAACGGTCGATGTTCTTGAGGGCGATGCCGGTGCCTCGGGCCACGGCGCGCAGCGGGTCTTCCGACACGTGGAACTTGATGCGGGTCTTCTGGTAGAGGCGCTTGTCGAGCCCGCGCAGGAGCGCGCCGCCGCCGGCCAGATAGACGCCGTTCTTCACGATGTCGGAATAGAGTTCCGGCGGGATCTTTTCGAGCACCTTCATGATGGCGGTGTCCATCTTCATGAGCGACTTGTCGAGCGCTCGGGCGATCTCCTTGTACGAGATGGGCACTTCGAGCGGCAGCGCCGTGATGATGTTCGGGCCGCGCACGATGTAGTCTTCGGGCGGGGTATCGAGGTTATCGATCGCCGCGCCGACTTCGATCTTGATCTCTTCGGCGGTGCGTTCGCCGATCTTGATGTTGTGCTGCTGTCGCATGTAGGCCTGGATATCTTCGGTGAAGACGTCGCCCGCCACGTTGATGCTCTCGTTGCAGACGATACCGCCGAGCGAGATCACGGCCACTTCGGTCGTGCCCCCCCCGATGTCGACTACCATGTGGCCCTGCGGGGCCTCGACGTCGAGGCCCATCCCGAGGGCGGCGGCCATCGGTTCGAAGATCATGTAGACTTCGCGCCCCCCGGCGTGTTCGGCCGAGTCGCGCACGGCGCGGATCTCGACGTTGGTCGAGCCGCTGGGGATGCAGACCACCATGCGGAGCGAGGGGCTGAACATGGTGTTGCGCGATTTGATCATCTTGATCATGCCGCGGATCATGAGTTCGGCGGCCGTGAAGTCGGCGATCACGCCGTCGCGCAGCGGGCGGATGGTCTTGATGTTCTGGTGCGTTTTGCCGTGCATGCGGCGGGCTTCGTTGCCGATGGCCACGAGCTTGTTGGTGTGCTGGTCTATGGCGACGATCGAGGGTTCATCGACCACGATCTTGTCGTTGTAGATGATCACCGTGTTGGCGGTACCGAGGTCCATGGCCAACTCCTGCGTCAGGAATGAAAATAGTCCCATTGTGTTTTTGGTGTTTTTAGGTATTCAGGATTCGGAACCGGCGCGTTCCGGCGTTCGGTTATTGTTTTGTATGCCGAGAATTTCGCACCCGCCCCCCTTTAGGGCGGGCGCGCTCCTTCGCCTCAGCCGCTTACGCGACTAAAGGCTCAGTCGATACGGCCCCTACGGGGCCGCCGTGCCGCTCGCTCAACGCTCGCGGCCGCTAAGCCCCTTAGTGTTTGAAGTGGCGCAGGCCCGTGAAGAGCATCGCCATGCCGTTGGCGTCGCAGTATTCGATGGTGTCGGCGTCGCGCACCGATCCGCCGGGCTGGATCAGCGTGTCGATTCCTTCGGCGTGGGCAATTTCGGCGCAGTCGGCGAAGGGGAAGAAAGCGTCGGAGGCAAGCACCGCGCCGCGCAGGTCGAACCCGAACGCGTGCGCCTTGGCGATGGCCTGCTTGAGTGCGTCCACACGCGAGGTTTGTCCGATACCACTGGCCAGCATCTGGCCGCCCTTGGCCAGCACGATGGCGTTCGACTTGGAGTGTTTCACGATCTTGTTGGCGAAGATCAGGTCGCGCAACTGCCCGTCACTCACGCCCTTTTGAGTAACCTGTTGCGGCTCGGAATCCTGGCCCCCGACTTTGTCGTCGGGTTGCTGGACGGCCACTCCGCCGAGCAGCGAACGGAACCTGGGCGCCGCCGAAGGCTTGAGGGCTTCGAGGGTAAGTTCGAGGATGATGCGGTTCTTTTTGGATTGCAGGATTTCCTGGGCTTCGGGCGCATAGTCCGGCGCGAGGATCACCTCGAAGAAGAGTTCGTTGATGCGTTCGGCGGTCGCCTTGTCGACGGGGCGGTTGGCGATCAGCACGCCGCCGAAGGCCGACACGGGGTCGCCCGCCAGCGCCTCGGTCCACGCTTCGAGCAGCGTGGGGCGCACGGCCACCCCGCAGGCATTGTTGTGCTTGAGGATGGCGAACGCTGGGTCGCCGGCGGCGAATTCTGACATCAGGGCGATGGCCGCGTCGATGTCGAGCATGTTGTTGTACGAAATTTCCTTGCCCCACACCTGCACGAACATTTTGTCCAACGAGCCGTAGAAGGTGGCCGCCTGGTGGGGGTTCTCGCCGTAGCGCAGGGGCATGGCGGTGGTTTCGCTGGATTTGAAGGCCGGAAGGGCCTCGGCGCGGTTGAAATAGTTGAAAATCGCGCTGTCGTAGTGCGAGCTGACGTTGAACGCATGGGCGGCGAAGCGGCGGCGCTGTTCGAGGGTGGTGGCTCCTCCCTGCGCTTTCAGCAGTCCGAGGAGTTCGGCGTATTGCGCAACGCTCGGAACGATGACCACGTCTTTGAAGTTTTTGGCGGCGGCGCGGATGAGCGAGATACCACCGATGTCGATCTTCTCGATGATCTGCTGCTCGGTGGCGCCGGGCGTGGCCACGGTCTGCTCGAAGGGGTAGAGGTCGACGATCACCAGGTCGATCTCGGGGATCTCGTACTGGCCGAGCGAGGCGATGTCCTCGGGATTTTCGCGGCGGGCCAGGATGCCGCCGAACACTTTGGGATGCAGGGTCTTGACCCTTCCGCCGAGGATCGACGGGTAGCCGGTCAGGCCTTCGACGGGATGGGCCTTCACGCCGAGGCTTTCGATGAAAGTCTGCGTGCCTCCGGTGGAATATATAGCGACCCCGTTTTTGTCGAGTTCGCGGATGATTTCGTCGAGTCCGTCTTTGTAAAATACCGAAATGAGTGCGCCTTTGATCTTTTTCATGGTTATCGTTTGGAGGGGTAGGTATGCGTGACTTTTTTCATGTCATCCCGAGCGGTGCGTCCGAGCACCCCGGTGATTTTCTCATGTCACCCCGAGCGTAGCCGAGGGAACTTTTCAATGAGTAAAAGGAAAACGTCGATGACGCCCCGGCTTCGCTCGGGATGACATTTGGAATGGCGACTGCGCTTCAAAATGGCGCTTTTCCAGCCTAATGGGCAAAGATACGTATTTTGTGCCTATATTTGAGATTCCGTAAGGACTATTTTATGCACGATTTGGATTCCCTCCTGAGCAAAGCCGTAAATGGCGAAAATCTGACCGCCGGCGAGGCGTTTCGGCTCTACACCGGCGTCCCGTTGAACGGACTGATGGCCGCGGCCGACGCCGTGCGCCGCCGGCTGCACCCATCTCGCACGGTCACCTGGCAGATCGACCGCAACGTGAACATCACCAACGTGTGCGTGTCGGGCTGCCGCTTCTGCAATTTTCACTGCCGGCTGGCCGACACCGCCCGGGCCTACGTCACCACACCGGACGAATACCGGCGCAAGATCGGGGGAATGCTCGAACTCGGCGGCGACCAACTGCTCCTGCAGGGCGGCCTGCATCCTTCACTGGGCATCGAATTCTACGAAGAACTGTTCCGCTCGCTCAAACAGGCCTACCCCACCGTGAAACTGCACGCCCTCGGACCACCCGAAATAGCACACATCACGCGGCTGGCCGGTTTTGAGGCCAGCGGCACAGGTTACCGCCGCACGCTCGAACGGCTCATGGCTGCGGGGCTCGACTCGCTGCCCGGCGCCGGGGCCGAGATCCTCGACAACGACATCCGCCGCCGCATCTCGCCCGGCAAATGTTCGGCCGACACGTGGCTGGCCGTGATGCGCGAGGCGCACGCACTAGGGCTGCTCACCTCGGCCACCATGATGTACGGCCACATCGAAGAGCCCCGCCACCGCATCGAACACCTGCTGAAAATCCGCGACCTGCAAGCCGAACGGCCCGCCGGAGCGACAGGATTCATTTCGTTCATCGCATGGCCCTTCCGGGGTACCGGCACCCTGTTGTGCGACAAAGACGGCATTGACGACGCTGCGGCGCACGACACCCCGGAATTCTTGCGGATGATCGCCCTGGCGCGGCTGGTGCTGCATAACGTGCCGAACATCCAGGCCTCGTGGCTGACGGCGGGCTTTCCGGCGGCCCAGCTGGCGCTCCACGGCGGCGCCAACGACATGGGCTCGATCATGATCGAAGAGAACGTGGTGTCGGCGGCCTCATCGCCGGGGCAGGCCACCGTGATGGACGCCGCGGCGATGCAGGCCGCCATTCGCGCCGCCGGGTTCGTACCCGTGCTGCGCGATGCACGCTACCGGCCGCGGCATATATAACCGCAAAAAGCCGGAAAATTCCTACCTTTGTATTTATGGCAAAAGCAGTCGACATTACCAAAGTACAGGCCGAAGAAGGGCAAAAATACGTCCTGACGCCCCTGATGAAACAATACTACGGCATCAAGGCTCAGCACCCCGACGCCATCCTGCTTTTCCGGGCCGGCGACTTCTACGAAACCTTCGGCGAAGACGCCATCGTGGCCAGCAAAATCCTCGGCATCACCCTTACCAAACGGGCCAACGGCGCCGCGTCGAGCGTCGAACTGGCCGGATTCCCCCACCACGCCATCGACGTCTACCTTCCGAAACTCGTGCGGGCCGGGCAGCGGGTGGCCGTGTGCGAACAACTCGAAGACCCCAAGACCGCCAAAGGCATCGTCAAGCGCGGCGTCACAGAGCTCGTCACCCCCGGCATCACCTTCCACGACAACATCCTCGACCACCGCGAGAACACCTACCTGGCCGCCGTGAGCATCGACCCATCGCCCAAAGGCAGCTACGGCGCGGCCTTCATCGACATCTCGACCGGCGAGTTCTTCGCCGCCGAGGGCGACAGCGGCTACATCGACAAGCTGCTCTCCAACTTCGCACCCAAAGAGGTGATCTACCAGAAGGGGCTCGAAAAAACCTTCCTCGAAATCTTCGGGAGCGGCAATACCGAGCGCTACTACACCTACCGCCTCGACGAGTGGGCCTGGGGCACCGACACCGCCCGCGAGAAACTACTCAAGCAATTCGAGGTAAAATCGCTCAAAGGTTTCGGCATCGACCAGATGCCGCAGGCCATCAGCGCCGCCGGGGCCATCCTCTACTACCTCGAATACACCGAACACCGTGAACTGGGGCACGTGCGCGGCATTTCGCGGCTCGACAGCGAGCGCTACGTCTGGATCGACCGCTTCACCACCCGCAACCTTGAACTGTTCCACCCGTTGAGCGAAGGCGGATCGTCGCTCGTCGAGATCCTCGACAGCACCCGCAGCCCCATGGGTGCCCGCCTGCTGCGCCGCTGGATCGCCCTCCCGCTGCGCGACCGGGTGCAGATCGAAGCCCGACACAGCGTCGTCGAACACCTGTTGAAACACCCCGCCGACCACGAAGCCTTGTCCGAGAAGATCGCCGAGGTGGGTGACATCGAACGCATCGCCTCGAAAATTGCCGTTGGGCGCGTCAATCCCCGCGAACTGGTGCAGTTGGGCCGTGCACTGGCCCACGTCGAGGATATCCGCCGCCAGTGCGCCGCCAGCTCCAACGAAGAGTTGCGTGCAACGGCGGCTGAGGCCATCAACGACTGCCCGGACGCCCGCGCCCTCGTAGAACAGGCTCTGCTGCCCGAACCCGCTTTACAACCCGGCCGCGGCCCCGTAATCGCCGATGGAGTCGACGACCAGCTCGACCAGCTGCGCCGCATCTCGGGCGGCGGGAAATCCTACCTCGCCGAGCTCCAGCAGCGCGAGAGCGAGGCCACCGGCATCCCGCTCAAGATCAGTTTCAACAACGTGTTCGGCTACTTCATCGAAGTGCGCAACACCCACCGCGACCGCGTGCCCGGCGAATGGATCCGCAAGCAGACTCTTGTCAACGCCGAGCGCTACATCACCCAGGAGCTCAAGGAATACGAAGAGAAGATCCTCGGCGCCGAAGAGAAGATCGCCGCCATCGAGGCCCGGATCTTCGGCGAACTCGTGGGCACCCTGCAGACCCACGTCGCCGCCCTGCAGCACACCGCCGGAGCCATCGCCCGGCTCGACTGCCTCTGTTCGTTCGCCCGCAGCGCCCGCGAATACCACTATTGCCGCCCGGCGATCGACGAAGGCGAGGTGCTCGACATCAAAGACGGCCGCCACCCCGTGATCGAACGGCGTCTGCCCATCGGCGAGCCCTACGTGCCCAACGACCTGCTTCTAGACCCCGCCGGACAGCAAATCATCATCATCACCGGGCCCAACATGGCCGGTAAGTCGGCGTTGCTGCGCCAGACCGCGCTGATCGTGCTGATGGCACAGACCGGGTCGTTCGTGCCCGCCACCTCGGCCCGCGTGGGGTTGACCGACCGCATCTTCACGCGCGTAGGCGCCTCGGACAACATTTCGCAGGGCGAATCGACCTTCATGGTCGAGATGCTCGAATCGGCCAATATTCTCAACAATATCTCGCCCCGCAGCCTGGTGCTGCTCGACGAGATCGGCCGCGGCACCAGCACCTACGACGGCATCTCGATCGCCTGGGCCATGGTCGAATACCTGCACCAGCACCCCACGGCCCACCCCAAAACGCTCTTTGCCACCCACTACCACGAACTCAACGAAATGGCCGGCCAGTTCCCTCGCATCCGCAACTATAATGTATCGGTGCGCGAGGTCGACAAACGCGTGATCTTCCTGCGCAAACTGGTCGCGGGCGGCACCGCCCACTCGTTCGGTATCCACGTGGCCAAGATGGCCGGCATGCCGCCCGCCGTGGTCGACCGCGCCGAAGGCGTGTTGCACGATCTCGAAGCGCGCCGCGGAAGCCATGACGGAACCGAAGGCCCTGCCTCGAAGGGAGCCGGGAAAGGCAGAGGGGCGAAACCCGTCCCCGGCCCGGAGGGCTCCGCAACGCCGCACAGAGAGAGCGCCATGCAACTGAGCTTTTTCCAACTTGACGACCCGGTATTGAAAAGCATCCGCGACCGCATCAAGAAACTCGAAATCAACACGCTGACCCCCATCGAGGCCCTCAACGAGCTGAACGAGATCAAAAAACTGAGCGGCCTGTAACCCGGCTTGTCCCGCCCCGCACAACCGGGCCCGGAACCGCGGCAAAAGACAGGACGAATGCAGAAACGACTATGTGTAAGACGTCCGTTAATAAAACCCTCTGAAAGCCTGCAACCGCCCTTGCAGTCCCGAAATGAGCAAAAAAAACCATCTCACCCGCGCCTGGCTACGGCTACTGCTGCCGTTCGTCGCCCTGATCCTGGGCACCGGCTGCCGTGAGCGGGACATCTATCCGACTGAGCCTCAGAGCATCGAGGTGCGGGTAACCTCCATCGGCATAGATTCGCACTGGGAGCCCTTCGTTCCGGCAGGCGGACGCGGCACGGCCGACTACGACTTCCGCTTCACCATCGACGTATATGCCCAGGGAGCCACCGCGCGCACCGACCGCCGCGTGGTCACCAGCCCCCAGCCCGGCCAAAGCTCCTATGCCGTCGACCTGCGCTTCGACCTGCCCGCCGGCCAGTATACTTTCGTGATCTGGGCCGACTACGTAACCCGGGGCACCACCACCGACCTTTATTACACCACCGACGACCTCACCCGGGTCCGCCCCATCGGCACCTATACCGGCAGCAACGACTGGCGCGACGCCTTCTCGCTCAGCCAGGCCCTCGATCTGAGCAGCGTGTCCGGCAGCGTCCAGCAGAGTTTCACCCTCGCCCGGCCCTTCGCCCGCTACGAAATCGTAGCCAACGACCTCGAACAATACATCGCCAAAACCGGAATGCCCTTCGACCGCCTCCCCGACATCCGCACCGAAGTCGGCTACCAGGGGTACTTCCCCTACGGCTACAACGCCCTTGAGGCGCGCCCCAACGACGCCGCCGCCGGAGTCCGTTACACCTCGCAGGCCGGCTACCTGTCGGACACCGAAGCCCTGCTGGCCTTCGACTACGTCTGGGTGAACGGCGGCAGTTCGTCGGTCAAGATCGACCTTGTGGTGCGCGACCACGACGACGCCGGGGTCCATGTATTCCGGGGCATCACCATTCCCTATGCGCGCGGCAGGAAGACCGTCGTCGAGGGTAAGTTCCTGACGACCGGATCGGGGTCGGGCGGCATCAATGTCAACCCCGGATACGAAGGCGAGATCAACGTCGTCCTGAACAACTAACGCGGCCGTATGTATGGCGGAAGATGCGTGACCTTATTGCCTGCGGCCTCCCCGGGTTGGCCTCCTGCCACAATCAGGGGTACAACGACGGGCAAAACCCGGCCTCGAAGTCTTGGCTCTTCGCCAACCGTGGCACGGGAGTTGCATTGGAAAACAGCGGGCACCCACCAGGTAACTACTTGAGAAACAGCATAGAAAATTACAGCTGACCTGAATAATAATATGTTTATCCGCAATAATGCCCCTTCTGCCCGCCGTCGGCGGAGAGCGTAAACGAGCCGCGGGCGAGTGTACAGCCCTCCGCGTGGGGCGGCGGCGGACTGTCGGGATCGCTTACGCGACCCGGGTACACGCAAAAGAACCTCACAAACAAAGGCTAAAACGCAGGGGGTATGATTGCGGATAAGCATAAATAATAACCCTGATAAAATTCCACGCGAAAACCCTGAAAAAAGAGACCTTGCAAAAACCCTACAACAGAAAACAAATCACAATCATAAACTAACAACACCCAAGACCTGATCCATGAAAAAACTATCTTTTGCCATCCTGTCGGCCGTTGTGGCGCTGACCGCCTGCAGCAAGCAGGAAGACCCCGTGAACGGCGGTTTCGTCGAAGCCACCATCGTGGCCAGCGTACCCGCTCCGGACATCCGGTTCAGATCATCGAACGATGCCGATTATCCGGGCTACGTTATGCGCTACATCGTGGAGTTGTACGACAACACGACCCTCTACAAACGCTTCACCCAATTCGACAGCGACAATAGCGATGCGGGCAACGTATTCAACATCCGCATCCCCGCGGCCGATGCCGCCAAGTCCTATACTGTGGTGGTTTGGGCCGACTACGTACCCGAAGGCAACACCAGCTCCGACACCCAGGACGGTTACTACGACACCCAGGCAGGCCTGACCGCCATCGTGCTCGCCGACCCCACGGAGATCAGCGCCGACACGACCACCCGCGACGCATTCTACGGCGTCGGGACCGAGGAACTCGACATCATGAACGCCACTACCCCTGTCACCTCTGTGGCCGTGACTTGCAAGCGCCCCTTCGCCCAGATCAACATCACAACCACCGACATCGCCTATCTCGCAGCCAGCGAACAGCCCAAGAGCGTTTCGATTGCCTACAGTATCCCCACCGGATTCAATGCACTTACCGGCATACCTACCGCCCCTGTGGCCGTAGCCTTCGCCGCAGATGCCGACGCCCCCGTCGGTACCGCCCCCAACATCAGCGTCCACTTGTCGAGCAACTTCGTATTCGCAAGCTCCACGCAAGTCGCGCTGGCCGATTTCACCATGACCTTCTACGACGACACCGCCGAAAATCAAGCCACTGCCGATCCGCTGACCACCTACGAATTCACCAACATCCCCTTTCAGCAGAACTACCGCACCAACGTCAGCGGTAACCTGATGACCATGGGCGGTGCGGTGACCGTCACGGCGAATCCCGGCTACGAAACTCCCGACATCGACGAAACCCTCTAACCGGACGCAGATTCGTTCCGCGACTGACCCGGAGCCGGGGGGGGGGGGGGGGGGGAGGGCCCCCCGCCCCGGGTGTGTGTTAGGCGCGGCCCCCCACGGCACCACAACCCCCAGAGAAGAGGGTGGCGGTGGGGGGGAAGGACCCCCCGCGCCGGGGTTGCGGACGGGCGGGCACCCCCGCCCCCCCCCCGGCCCCCGGAGTGTGGGGGGGGGGTGGGAAGCCCCGGCCACACGGGGGGGGGAGGCC
>JAVBMY010000003.1:0-185710 GCA_031551865.1 Rikenella sp.
GGGGCCGGTTGGATGCTTTGCAGATATCCCTACTGTTTCTAAATGGTACATGGCTTTTCTGATGATGATAGGCCGTTTGGAATTATTTACGGTATTGACATTGTTGACGCCGGGGTTTTGGAAGAAGATGTAATGGGCATAAAGCCCTTATTTTCATTTATTCTTCAGGTCACTGACTTCCTGATTGAGTTTATTAACTTCTCCCTGTAACTGAATCATATAGAGTGTCAGTTCTTCTATCTTTTGTAAAAGCTTGGCATTCATTTCGCTCAGGTTGATACCATCTTTGTTTACTTCTTCTGCAGAAGGAATGCCTGGGAGATGTCCGTTTTGTTGAATATGATTGGAGACTTCCGACAGTGCAGGAAGTTTATAGTTTTTGGAGAAAACATAGTCCGGCCAGTTGGTGTTTTCTATTTTGACTTCCTGGGCGCGGATGGTACCGGCTACTTCCAGGCGTTGTGTCGGGTGGCTGACTCCGATTCCTACTTTTCCGTCTGCCAGGACACAGAAACTTTCAACCCATTCATTAGTAGTATACCGGGTATTTCCTATAACGAATCTATCTTCGGGAGAGTGATAATCTCCAACATTTACTCTCAATTCGGTCACATCTTCAGCAATATTATATCTGGCTATCCATAAATGATCGGAGTTTTCTTTTTTTCCAAAGAAATGGAGTTTTTGTCCGTAACCGGTATCTCCTTCTTCCTGTTTTCCGCACAATTTTTCTCTCTAAAAAATACGCATTGAATATCAGTTGATTACGGGTGAATAATTTTGAAAATGGGTGTCCCATGCCTATCTTTGTATAATGTTTGTACGACGGAAGCCAAATAGGACTGGGACGGTAAGCGTTCAGGTGATTTCCAAGAGCCGGGGTCACTACCAAGTGCTATGCAGTTTAGGAACCGGTCGTAGCGAGTCCGAGTTAAATCGATTAGAAGAAAAAGCCTATCAATATATACGAGAGAAAGAAGGACTGACAAACGGCTTGTTTGTTAATGAAGAAGAACTGATGTTGGAAGAATTTATCTCAACACTGTCCAATGATCAACTTCAGGTTATCGGTCCGGAACTAATATTTGGCAAGTTATATGATGCCATCGGATACGGGGAGATAGAAAACGAGTTATTCCGGCATTTGGTTATCACCCGACTGTTCAATCCCGGCAGCAAATTAAAGACAATCGATTATCTATCCCGCTACCAGGGAATATACCATTGCGTGGATAAAGTTTATCGTTTTCTTGACAGCCTTTGTTTCAGGAAGAATAAAGAGGATACTCAGGCATCTACAGATATAAAGAGCCGGGTGGAGCGAATCACATTTGAACATACAAAAAAGGTACTCCGGGGGAAGATAGACGTTGTGTTCTACGATATGACAACTCTTTATTTTGAAGCCTCAGACGAAGACGACCTGCGACGAACGGGCTATTCTAAGGATGGCAAGCCTCATTGTCCCCAGATCTTATTGGGTTTGTTGGTTGCATCAGGAGGTAATCCGATCGGATATGAGATTTTTGAAGGGAATGTATTTGAAGGAGACACCTTTATCCCGGTATTGCAAAATATAGAAAAGAAATATGCTTTGGGAAGACCGGTTGTAATCGCTGACGCAGGATTGCTATCCGATAAAAACATCCGGGCATTGGAAAGTGAAGGGTATGAATATATACTCGGGGCTCGTCCCAAAAACGAAACAAAAGCCATTAAAGAAAAGATACTGTCATTGGAATTGGAGAATGGGAAAACAGCAATCGTCAGAAAAAATGAAACAACAAGGATAGTTGTTTCGATGAGCGACAGCCGAGCTTTAAAAGACGCTGCGAATCGCAAACGGGGACTCCTACGTTTACAGAAAAAATTGGCAAGCGGAAAACTAACCAAGGCGAGCATCAACAACCGAGGATACAATAAATACTTGAAGATGGAAGGCGAAATAACCATATCCATAGATCTGGACAAATTCAACGCCGATGCATCCTGGGATGGCATTAAAGCTTACATCACAAACACTAAACTTTCGGCAAAGAAGGTTATTGCTAATTACAGCAACCTCTGGTATATTGAACGGGCTTTCAGAATGAATAAAACAGATTTAGGCATACGACCCATCTATCATCGCCTAAGAAACAGAATCGAAGGACATATCTGCATCTGTTTTACTGCTTACGCTATTATGTTGGAAATGGAAAGAATATTGAAACAGACAAAATCCTCATTGACCCTGAATCGCGTGCAGGATATATCTAAAAACATGTACCAACTCACCTACAGACTGCCTATATCCAGAAAACAGGTGACCAGAATCCTTAACATGGACGAACAACAGCGGAAGGTATTGGAGTTGGTAGAGGAGTGGTGCAGAATTCAATGATTTGTATTGGGTGTCCCATTGCGGAAAACAGGTGTCAACCTAAGCTTAATGTTACTTTATACCGTGCTGTCATAGCTGTTTTTGTGGCAAATATACGATAAACATCAGACATAATCAAATTGACGTGACACTAGTTTATAGAGAGAATTAAAATTATTATTAATCAATCTTGATTGCATAGGCTTTGTCAACCGTAATGTCAACCGTAAACGAAAAGGAAGGTTCTGTAGCTCAACTGAACCCGCGAAAGACGAGGCTTGCCGAGCTTTTGAGGGCTTGATAGAGCATCTGACTACGGATCAGAAGGTTACAGGTTTGAATCCTGTCGGTGTCACCACAAAGAAGCCCCCACCCCGCACGGAGTGGGGGCTTCTCCCTTTTCCCGGAGAAAGGACTCCGGCACCTCCCGGAAACTGACCGCGCAAATGCGGATCGTCGGCCTTGCCGTCTGTTTTTTCGCTACCTTTACCTTCGGAATGATTCGAAAGTTCACCCCCCTGTCAGCCCTCGCAGCATCGCTGATCCTCTTTGGCCATATCGTTCCGGTCGCGGCCGGAACGAATCCGTTTGTTACGATAGTCCCGGGTGACACTGCCAGGTCCGTTCTCCTCTTCCATTCAGCAGACCCGACCTTTCCACTCATTCCCGAGACTGCCGAAAGCGACTCCTCGACAACCTCCGTACAGTCCACGGGTGGTGCTACCTTCGCCACAGCGCCCCCTCCCGTTTCGTACACTAAAAAACACAAGATCACCGCCGGACAGGTATTCGAATACGCCGTGCCCTCGCTGATGATCACTTACGGAATCCTGTCGACAGAAAGCCCCTGGTTGCGCGGACTCGACTACTCCACACGCGACGAGCTGATCGAGGACAACTCGATGCTCTACAACAGACTCGACAACTACCTCCAGTTCTCTCCCGCCGTAGCCGCCTTCACCATGAAGATCGCCGGCGTGAAAAGCACCCACAACTTCCGGCAGATGCTGGTACTCTACGCGATCAGCAACCTGGTCGAAACCGGGGTCGTCTACACGATGAAAAACACTGTGCCCCGGTTACGCCCCGACGGCGCAGCCACCAACTCATTCCCTTCGGGGCACACGGCCACCGCTTTCGTAGCCGCCGAGTTCCTGCACCAGGAGTACAAGCACAAATCGGTCTGGATCAGCGTGGGCGGCTACGCCATGGCATCGTTGATCGGCGCGTCTCGCATTTACAACAACCGGCACTGGATAAGTGATGTGATCACCGGAGCCGGAATCGGCATCCTCTCGACCAAGCTGGTCTATCTGGCCTTCCGCCGGGCCTTCGACAGCAGCTGCGAGAAGAGACCGAAGACACAGCAGGCTCTCGTGCTACCCACATACAGCAACGGCATGCTCGGCGCGCATTTCTCGTACCTGTTTTGATCCCCCCGGGAAACCCCGGAATAAGATTCCCCGGTCATTGCGAGAAGTGTGAACCGCGACGCGGCAATCGGAAAATATTCCTTGCAGGGATACTATCCGATTGCCGCGTCGCGGTTCACGGCGTTCTCTACCCGCAATGACGGGGAAACGGCACTCAACCCTGTAAAACACGAACGGCCCGGACGCACACATGTGCATCCGGGCCGCGGTTATTCAGTCAAGGGAACGGTTCTGAGGAGAGCGGCTATTCCACCGTGATCTCGTCGACAAATACGTACGAGGGGCGTCCGGCGGCGCCGTGCCAGGCGGGCATCGGTCCGCTGCCGCGGATGATCACCTCGACGTAGCGCGCTTTCACGGCAGGGAACGTCAGCTCGTGGGTAAAGACGCCGTTCCTGTCGCCCTCCTGCTGCACGGGAATATCGAGCGAGGCCACCTGGCGGAACGACGCACCGTCGTCCGAGACTTTCACCACGGCTTCGGTAGCGCCGAAAACCCAGTCGCCCTTGGCCACGTTGGTATTGAAAGCCACGCGGCTGATCTCGGCGGCAGTTTTCAGGTCGATCACCGCGTCCACGTCCGCTCCCTGGAAGCCGAGCCAGCGACCGGTGCGGTAGTTTTCGTCGCCGCTCAGCCCGTCGTTAAGCACCGTGGCTCCCGTGTAGGCATATCCGCGGCTGGGGTTCTCCTTCAGCGTGATGGGCTTGACCGTCGCCTTGTTGAAACGGAACGTCTCGCTCAGGATACGGCTGCGGTAGCCGTTGGGACGGATCATGATCGCCCGCAGGTCAGCGTCCCCGGTGATACGGAGCGGTGATGCGTATTTCGGCGAAGCGGTGGTCGGCTCCGTACCGTCGAGCGTATAGTAGATGTCGCCCTCGACCTGGTGGTTGAGCGTCACTTCGAGGTAGCCGCTGTCGACATCGGGCCGTACCGAGGCCGTCAGGTCGAAGATGTGCCTGGCGTAGTTGTAGCCCAGACGGTCGTAGAGTTCCATCATGCGTACCAGCCGTTGCAGGAAGTAGTCGTAGTCGCGGGTCGCCGGATCGCTCCACTGCACCTCGGCCAGCGCGGCCAGGCGCGGCAGGAGCATATACTCGACGTGCCGGAAATTAGTGATATATTCCGTCCACAGGTTGGCCTGCACGCCGATCACATATTTTTTGAACTCTTCGGGGATGCCCGCGGCCGGATCGAACGAATAGACCTGCTCGACGGGCACATAGCCACCGATGCCGAGCGGTTCGTTGGCCACATCGCGCGTCTGGTAGTAGTCGAAGTAGAGGTAACTGTTGGGGGTCATGATCACGTCGTGTTCCTGTTTGGCCGCTTCGATACCGCCGCGCACGCCGCGCCAGCTCATCACCGTGGCGTTGGGGGCGAGCCCCCCTTCGAGGATCTCGTCCCAACCGATGATGTGGCGGCCTTTGCTCTCGACGAATTTCTCCATGCGGGTAATCACATAGCTCTGGAGGTACTCTTCGGCGGAGTGGCGCTTATCGCCACGGATGCCGAGCCCGGCGATACGGGCCTGACATTTGGGGCATTTCTCCCACCGGGTCTTGGGGCATTCGTCGCCCCCGATGTGGATGTATTCCGACGGGAAGAGGTCGATCACCTCGGCGAGCACGTCTTCGAGCAGTTGCATCGCCTGTTCGTTCCCGGCACAAATCACGTTGTCAGACACGCCCCACTGGCCCCACACTTCGTAGGGGCCTCCGGTGCAGCCCAGTTCGGGATAGGCAGCCAGCGTGGCCTGCTGGTGGCCGGGCAGATCGATCTCGGGGATGATGGTGATGTGGCGTTCGGCGGCATAAGCGATAATGTCTCGGACCTCGTCCTGGGTATAGAACCCGCCGTATTCTTTGCCGTCATATTCGCCGCTGTTGCGGCCGATGACGGTTTCTTTGCGCACCGAACCGATCTCGGTCAGGCGCGGGTATTTTTTGATTTCGATGCGCCAGCCCTGGTCGTCGATGATGTGCCAGTGGAAACGGTTGACGTTATGCAGCGCCAGGATGTCGAGGTATATCTTGATCGAGTCGGGCGTGAAATAGTGGCGCGCCGCGTCGAGGTGCATACCGCGATAGGCGAAGCTGGGATAGTCGTTGATGGTGACGGCGGGCATCTCGACCTTGCCTTTGACTTCGGCGGGAAGCGATTTGCGGAGCGTCTGTATGCCGTAGAATATGCCTGCGAGGGTCGATCCGGCGATCACTACGCCTTGGTCGGCGGCGACCGTCAACCGGTAGCCCTCGGGTTGCGTCACCGAGGGGTCGATCCGTAGCGTGATGTCGCCTTCGCCTTCGGCCACGGTGTGTTCTTTGCCGGTGATCTCCTTCAGGTATCCGGCCAACAGGCGGGCGTTGTGCGCGAGCGAGTCGTCGCCGGCGGAATAGCCGATCGTGGCCGAACGTTTCATCAGGTAGGGGATCTCGCCCTGCATCTTGATCTCGCGCGGGAGCGGGATCACACCGTAGTCGGCCGTCAGGGTTTTGCCTCCGGCGCACGAAGCGAGTCCGGCGGCCGCGGCGGCAACGAATAAATAGAAGTAGATTTTTTTCATCGTCTCGTATAAATAAAGTTTAGGTTAGCGTACTCCGGCAGGCAGGACAGGGGTCGTTCACAAAGATATAAAAAAACCGGTGCCGCCGCTCAGCCATGTATGCATCGGGGAACAAATCGTACCGGATTTCCCTGGATTTATTCCTATCTTTATGCCTTTCTTTACCAAAATGCAAGAACCCGTAACCCAAACAACCCCCACCCTCCGCCCGGCCGGATCACACATTGCCTGGATCGACCTGTTGCGCGTCGTGGCCTGCCTGATGGTCGTCATTTCACACAGCGCCGACTTTTTCGTCGGCCAGCTAGACAACAACTACTCCGAATTCCTGCAAGGCTCCTTCTGGGGCAGCCTGGTACGCGCCTGCGTGCCGCTGTTCGTGATGATCTCGGGCGTGCTGCTGCTCCCCGTGAAGCAAGACACCGCCACATTCTACAAGAAAAGGCTCGGACGCGTGGTGTGGCCGCTCGTATGCTGGAGCATCGTGCTTCCGCTGGCCTTCTGGGCCTACGGCGCCGCCACTGCCGACGAAGCCGGACGCCACCTGCTGATGTGGCCGCTCAACTTCACCGATACCACCGTGCCGCTCTGGTACCTCTATATGCTCGTGGGGCTCTACCTGTTCCTGCCGATCATCTCGCCGTGGCTCCAACAAGCCTCGCGCAAGGACATCCGGCGCTTTCTGATGATCTGGGGCTTCACCCTGCTGCTGCCGCCGGGCCAGCTGGCGCTGAAAATGGCCGGAGGCAACGCGGGCGATTACGGCGAGCTGGGGCTGTTCGGTGTCTGCGCGTGGAACCCCTTCGGTACGTTCTATTACTTCGCCGGATTCCTCGGCTACGTGGTGCTGGCGCACTACCGCATGCGGTTCCCGCTCCAGTGGTCGCGGGGCAAGACCCTCGGTGTGGCGGCGGTGCTGTTCGTCGGCGGTTTCGCCCTGACCGAGGCGGGTTTCCTGTGGATACAAAATCAACACCCCGGCGGCTACGATGCCGCCATGGAGCTTCCGTGGTCGTTCACCGGCCTGAATGTCTTTATGATGACCTACGCCGTGTTTATCGTGATGCAGAAGGTCGAGGTGCGCGGCGAGCGTTGCCGCAAATTCCTGAACCGTACGGCGGCGCTGACGTTCGGTATCTACCTTTGCCACTTCTTTTTCGTGCGCGTGGGTTATGACCTCGTGTACGAGTGGCTGCCCGTGCCGGCATGGCTCCAGATCCCGGCGATCGCCGTGCTGGCCTTCGGCGTTTCGGCAGGCGTGGTGCGGCTGCTGCAACTGATCCCCGGCAGTAAGTATATTGTCGGATAAGCGCAGAACGAATCGGGCCTCCCCACCCCCTGAGCGCCTACGGCGCTGGGGAGGCCCGATAGGCTGACGCCGGAGCAAGAAGCACCCGGCCCCGTTACGAAGAGAGAAGCGGCCCGCGCCGGAACGCGTTTCACGCGTTCCGGCGCGGGCCGCTATGCTTGCGCAAGCGCTGCGCCGCCGCAGAGAAAGGCAGGCCTGCCTGACGGCAGGCCGCACTACCCCCCTCAAACAACAGTTCCGGGGCCTTTCCTGACTGAGAATTCAGTCAGGAAAGGCCCCGGAACCCGTTTAGAAAAAAGACCGGACAGCCGCCTGAAAGTTCAAAAGATCAAAACTCAAGTAACCTGATGAAGGCATAACGGAGGGTCGAGGGCTTTAACCCTGAATATAAAGCCCTGGACACCTGCCGGGCGTGTCCGGTCAATTAATATATTATGTCATCCCGAGGGATGTCATCCTGAAATCCGCAAGGGTTGAAGGACCTGGCCGAAGGAGCTGAAGACAAAAACGGAATATCTTTCGCTCCGCTCAGCATGAGGTACGAGAGGATTGCTGCGGCTCCTCGCCATGACGGGGCCAAAGGCTCTTTTACCCGCCATATCCTTGGTCGGGACCTGCCGGTTCGAGGGCGAAAACGCCCCCGTGCGGTTAGTTGCCGTGATATGGGCCTGTGCGCCGCCGGACCGGCTTAGTGGTTTCCGGCGGCGCTCCGGGCCGGGATGCGCGCGCTCCTATGAATGCGCGCGCAAGGCTACTCCTTCACGCAGCGGACATTCTGTGCATGAGCACGCGCCATCCCACGGCTGCTGTTCGACGTATACAAAGCAATGCCATCGATGTACATATCCTCATTCGTTTCTCCGTACAAGCCGCTGACGTAGTAAGAGGTAGAACTCCATAACCTGCAATGGCTTCCCTGATTCACATTACTTCCTCCCAGGTAGATGTTGATTTTATCCTCCTCGGTGTAATTGGCGTGATCATTACCATTGCCGGCAAAGGGGAACCACGATCTCAGGTTCCCGGCCTGCGGGCCCTTGTTCGGAATGGGTTGCGAACCGTCGTACAGCCGTCCTGCGGTAGCATTTACCGGAATTCCGGAATTCCACCCTTCATATATCTGCGTTGCAACGGCAAAGTCCACATAGAAAGGGAAATACGAGACCAACGAGTGGTTCACAAAATTATCTATCCTGCCTCCTTGTTCTCCCGGAATCTCGTTCCAAACCGAGATCGGCGGCACACGCCATCCTTTGGGGCAGGGATCGTAGAGGCCCTTGCCACCGTTCAAGGGCGACTGCCACAACTCGTTGTTCTGGGCGACCTCGCTGTACCAGTCACCGTTATTATTATTATAACCGTGATGGCCATTGGTGCCGATATATTCCAGCGGATGGGCGATCGAATAGTCGAGGGTCGTACCGTTGGTTTTGGGCACCTCGATGATGTTTATCATATAGTATCCCTTGCTGCCCCACTGGTTGTGCGGTATTTCCTGACCGGCGGCATTGTAGATGCTGATCAGTCCCGCGTTGGTCTTAGGGCCGTAGAAGCCGCCGTCCCATTGGGGAAACGGGTCTTTGCGGCCCCACTGGTAGTACAGGCCGTAGGTGCTCAGGGCATTGTCGAGCGTGTTGACCGGGGCATAGAGGCCGGGGGCGTCGTTGGGCGCGGGAAAACCCTGCGCCATCACGGTAGCGCCCAAAGCGCGGTCCATCAGCGGCTTGGCAGCCGTGTTGGTATACGAACTGATCCCGTAGACATGCACCTGCCCGCCGGGGACATCATAGTAGGTGTTGGGCGTGACGCTGCTGCCCTCGTAGCGTTCGGGCTGGTAGTTGGTCACCCAGATGTGCCAGCTCCAGATAATATTGCCCGTGCCGTTCGGGCCGTCGTAGGCGGCCACCACGGCATTCCCGGCCTTACCCGAGGTCCCGGTCTGCACCACGGCGCGCTTGTTGATCGTGCTGTAATCCGTCTGGGCGATCAGATTGGGTTCGCTCTGCCAGACCACCCCGATGGATTGCGTGGCAAGTTCTTCGGTAGTCTCGTTGCCGCGCTTGCAGGCGTTGAACGACACCCCGGCGCCCGGCGCTACCATGAAGCAGTTGGCCTGTGACGTAGGCACGGGGCTCTGGATGAAGACAAGCGTCACGGTCGAGTCGGCGCTCTCCACTGTCACGCGGGCCGTACGGGCGGCATCGGTGGCGGTGTACGGGTCGACGGTCACAGTCATCGTACCCTTGTAGCCGCCCTCGGCGGGGGCCCAGGCGCGGGTCGACACCACATCGTGCGTGGCCGTGAGCCACGTGGCGGGTTGGTCATCGGCAGCATCGGTGGCCGTGATGTCGATGTCCGAATCGGACTCCACGGCGAAAGTCATCTCGTGTTCCAGGTCGTCGATATAGATCGTACGAACCGATTCGACATAGGTTCCGGCAGTACCGGAGGTGTAGGTCGGCGCCGAGATGCCCAGCAATCCGCCCAGGTCGATGCCGTCCAAGGCGCCGAAGCCCCACGGCATCACCTGCACGTCGAACTGCGGGGTGTTGTTCATCAGCGACACGCGGAACTCGTAGCGGAAGTTGCGCACGATGGGCAACACGCTGCCGTCTGCCTGCTTGAAGTCGGCCACGACGCTGTATTTCTGGCCTTCGAGCATGTAGTAGATCTGCACCTGGGTTTTGGTACCGCTGTTGGGGTTTTCGTAGGCATAGAGGTGGCTCCACATCTTGTCGTAATCGGGCGGGCAGTCGCATCCGGCCACGTTGTGCACAGTGCAATAGCCGTGGTTGTAGTAGGTGCCCCCGGTGCGGAAGTCGGTGCAGCCGAAGGGTTCGGGGCCCACGGTGGTGGTATTGGCCCGGTTCACGAGCCGCGCCTCGATCACCCGGATCTTGCCCGTGGCATCGGCGTTGGTGATGTCGATACGGGCGGCCAGGCGGTGCAGCACGATGTTCCCCACGGGGTTCACCACGCCCTCCTCGATGGAAAGCGTTGTGGCCGAGAGCATCATCAGCGGCGGAGTCATGTCGTAGTTCGGGTGGTTGCCGTAGCCGTTGCTCTGGTAGACCTTGAGCTGTTTGAACTGGGTCAGTGTGGTGGTGCCCACGGTATAAGCAGTAGCAGGAATGCAACTGTTGGCCACGAACACCACGTCGACGGTCTTGCTGCTCAGGTCGAGCGCGTCGCCGAAGGCGAAGTACCAGCGGTCGGTGCCGTATTCGCCCATCGCCACGCCTTCGAGTACGGCGGTCGTGTGATCGAACATAAAGGCTTGCAGCGTGTCGACGAACCGTTCCGACTGGTTGGCCGGATACTCCGCGGCTTTGCTGGCCAGCGCGGCGGGTTCGACACCCGGGAAGTTCACGCTCAGCACGGTCTGCCCATCGTAACGGCCATCGCCGCCCGGGCCGTCCTGCTTGCGGCAGGAAGACAAGGCCAGCAGCGAAAGGCCGAGGATTAGTATGGATTTGATTTTCATCATGGTTTTCTTTTTATTGTTATCTCTGATTGCGGGAATGCTTCCCTCATTTCGGCAGTGTACGCACCACGGGTTTTTCCCCGTCATTGCAAGGGTGCGTCCGCGCACCCCGGGTTTTTCGTCATTGCGAAGAGGCCCGCAGGCCGACGAAACAATCGGGATAGTTATCCCACAAGGCGGAATACGCGATTGCTTCGGCTTTTACAAAGCCTCGCAATGACGGGGAGGGGGTGAATCGCCGGAGTAGGCCCCGTTTTCAGTCATTGCAAATTTATTCTTGCACACAGCGGATGGCACCGGCCGAGGCCACATCGCCGCCGCCCCACGAGAGGCCCGTGGCGTTGATCCGGTAGCCGCGGGCACCGCTGCCGTCGCGCGAGGCCGTCCAGTAGATCGACTCCTCGCCGGGGGCGGTGATTGCCGTAGCTTCGCGCACCCCGGTGATCGGGAACCACACCTTCGCGGCGCCCTGGTTGTAAAAGCGTCCGGCGGTGGCGTTGCGCACCTCGCCCGAGGGCGTGGCCGAGCCGTTGGCGTAGTAGGTGGTCGTGGCGGCAGTGATGTCGCCGAAGGTGGCGGCGTCTGGCATGCGCCATCCGGGAGGGCACGGGTCGTAGATCGACTTGCCGCCGTCGGCACGGCCTACCCACAACTCCGAGGGGTTGACCGAAGCGTCCCACCACGGGCCGTTGAACCCGAAGCGTGCGGGATAGGCCGCCGCGGTGTCGATGCTCACGCCTTCGGTGAACGGCGCGGTCAGGTCGATGTCCGGAATAACGACCGGCGCGATGTCGAGGTACGAGTTCTGGCCGTCGGCGAAGGTGGCAATCAGGCGGAAGCCTCCGGCGGGCGTGCCGTCCCAGCCGAGGAACGGGTCTTTGCGGCCCCACTGCCAGGTCAGGCCGAGCGCCTTCAGCGCGGCAGCCGAGGTACCGTCGGCCGGAGCGGTGTAATACGCGCCGGTAGCGCCCAGGTTACGGTCCATAATGACTTTACCGGGGTTAGCGGCCACGAACGAAGCGCCATAGGTGTGCACCTCGCCGCCCGTAGTGGGCCAGCTCTGGTTAGGGCCGTAGCCGGTGACCACGGCGCGCTCGGGTGCATAGTCGGTCACCCAGATGTGCCAGCTCCAGTAGAGCTTTTTGGCAGGATAGCCCAACCCCTCTTCGGCGGGCACGTATTTGGCGATGATCACGTTGCCCGTCTTGCCAGGGTTGGCCGTTATGTTAAACAGGTGCTTGGAGGGCGTGGAACCGCACGACACAAGCCCCGGGGTATCGGTCCAGTATTCATAGGTGGATATGGAATGGGCATCGGTCATGGTGGGAATACCCTCGTTGCCGCGGATGCTTCCGTTGAAGGTCAGCCGCTGGCCGGGGCGCAGAATGTAGCAGTTGGCGCTCTCGCGCAACTGCACCACCCACACGTTCCACGAGCCCTGCTGGTTGCTCAGGCGGACGCGCACCGCACCGCGGTCGGTGTTCTCGGCGTTGCGTTTGGCGTTGATGGTGACGGTACCGGTGTAGCCGCCCTTGACGGGTTGGGCCACGGTACGGGTGGCCACCACGCCGTTGTCTATAGTAATCCACTGCACGGGATTGCCCACGTAGTCGAAGGCTTCGGCCGTCACGGGCGAGTCGGACTCTACGGTGAAACTCATCGCCTGTTGCAGGTGCGAAATCCAGAGCGTGTCTTCGCGGTAGGTGGCAATGCCGAGGTCGGCCTCGGTCACGGTGAAGATCTTGGGCTGAATGTCCACCTCGTCGGTCTGCCCGATGTTCCACGGGGTGACCTTCACCTCGAACACGGGCTTCATGGCCAGGTCGGAAATGACGATCTCGTAGCGGTAGTTGCGCTTCACAGCCATGTCGTCGCCGTCTTCATCGACAAAATCGATCACCGCCGATTCGGCCACGCCTTTATAGGTGTAGTGGAGTTCGATGGCGGTTTTGTCCGATCCGGTGTTGTCGTTGGCATAGGCGTAGAGGTGGCTCCACATCAGGCAGCCGTCGGCGGTTTCAATGCCGGGTTTGCCCAGATCGGTGCAGTAGCCGGTATTGGAGAGCAACGTACACTCAGTGATGAACTGGTCGCAGCACGTGCCGTCGGGGTGTATGGGAGAATACTTGGCGCCGTTGATGATCCGGGCGCCGGTAATCACCGACTCGTCGTCGCCAGTGGCGTTGGTGATGTCGATGCGGGCGGCCAGGCGTTTGAGGCCGAGCGCTCCCACCGAGTTATCGGCGCCCTCGGCGAGGATGAGGCCCGCCTCGGCCATCATCACGAACGGACCGGAGAGCGAACCGCCCACGGCGGCCGTTTGGAGCGACTGGAATTCGGTATAGGTGGTAGTTTCGACTTCGATCAGGTCTTGGTCGAGGTTGTCGTTGGCCACGAAAACGATCTTCACGTCTTTCCCGATCATCGTACGGGCGAGGGTGAAGCGGTAGTCGGCCGACCCCTGTCCGGCGGTGCCTGAAGCGGTGGCCAGCAGGATCCCGGTCGAAGAATCGAAGAGGTAGGCGTCGACCGATCCGACGCTGGTTTCGGCATTGTTTTGGCGGCCGTCGTCGTAGGCGCCTTTTGAGCCTGCGTCCCGTTCGATGCCGGGGAATACGGCGCTCACGGCGATCCGGTCGCCGGGATCGAGCGGCGCGGGCGCATCGTGCTTCGAACACGACGCCAGGGCCAGGACTGCAAGGGTTGCTGTAAGGTATGATCTTAATTTCACTGTCTTCTGCTTTTATAAACGTTCAGGAAATGATTACGGTTCCACGTCGATGCCTCCGCCGTCGCCCCAGTCACCCGGATCGATCGGGATGATGATGTCGCGCTGGCCGGTAGTGATGCGGAGCGTGTAGACGTAATTGCGCTGGATGGGCACGGCGGCACCTTCGAGGACGAAGGGCACCTCGATCAGTTTTTCGCGGCCGTCGCCGTAGCTGCCCTTGATGCTCACCTTGACGGCGTCGGCGGCCGGCGACTCGTAGAGGTAACACACGGCGGCCAGGCGTTCGGTCTGGTCGGCCTCGGCAGGAATCGACACGACTTTAGCGGTGATTTTGCTGCCGGGGGTGGTTGTCTGGCCGGCGAAGAGGTAGCTCTTGCTGCGGGTATTGATGATCTGGATGCTTTCGACGCTGAAGTCGTCGACTTCGTTCAGGATGTCGATGCGGGCCACGGCGCGCACGAGCTTCACCTCGATCGACGAGCTGGGGGCGCCGCTACTGAAATCCACCTCTTTGTAAGCGGTCATCGGCATACCGCCCGAGATCGAGACGTTTGAGGCGGTAGTGACTTCGGTCATCAGGGCTTCGAGCAGCTCGGTTTCGGTGAGCGTGCCGTAGTCGTCTTCGTCGAAACCGGCGTCGAGGTTAGCCACGAAATAGAAGTGCTTTTTGTTGCGCTGCTGCACGGTCACGCTGGTCACGTTCTGGATGTCGCCCTCGGCGGTGATGGTGCCGGTCACGGGCACAATCTTCTTGAGCGCGTAGTGGTCGGTGGTGGTGGGGGTGGCCACCGTGGGTTCGAACAGGTAGATGTAGAGGGTCGCGACCTCGGATTCGCCGGTCACGGCTTCGGGAGTGTCGGATTTGTAGGTCACCTTGCCCGAGGCGGGGCTCTTCACACTGAAGGCCACGCGCATGGTTTCGTCGCCGGTCTGGTCTTGTCCGGATTTACTGCACGAGGCCAGCAGGGCCACGGCAGCAAGGGCTGTCAATATCTTTTTCATCGTATTGGTTTGATTTTGTTAATGAACTTAAGGAGTTATTGTCCTCCGACCGAGCCGCCGGGGGTCCAGTCGGTGACGATGGTGCCCGACACTTCGATGAGCGGGCCGTCGATCTCGATCAGGATCGAGAAGTATTGGCGGCGGTTGTCGGTGCGTTTCCACGAGTTGGCCGTGAAAAAGGTTTCAAGGTCGATTTGCGGGGTATCCATCAGCGAGATGCCGTTCTGCAGGATGCTCAGCAGCGGGTGGTCGGTGTCGCGCAGGCGGTAGGTCACGAAACGTGCCGTGAGTTCCGAAGCGCTCTGCACTGAGGCGGGGGCGTAGTGCAGGCCGGTTACCCCGGTCAGCGCGGGGACGCTCTCGGTGGTGGTGCCGGGGCCGTAGACGGGTGTCCCGGTGATTCCCAGCGAGAGGGTGTGGCTCACCTGCTGGTTGTACTCCACGGGCACGCCGTCGAGGAACAGTTGGATGGGTTGCGCCATGTCGGGATACTCAAGTACGTTTTTCCAGCGCACGGTCACGTCCAACTGCATGTGGGCGCACAGCATGTCGACGTTGCGGCTCACGGGGCCACCCCCCGCGGTGAAGGCTGTGGTACCGAAGTAGAGGCGTTCGCTGTCGTCATAGGCGCTCACGGCGCGGGTTTGCAGGTTTTGCTGGGCCAGGATGATCTGGGCGCGGGTGGTCTGGCCCATGACCCAGGGTTCCAACGTCGAAATGGCGTCGTCCTGGTTGCCCCAGCTCATGAGGGTATAGTTCCCGGCGGGCAGGTCGAGGCTGAGTTGCCTCAGGGTCTGGCCGCCGCGGCAGACCGCGGCGACCATGAGCCCTTCGGCCCGGTGGGTGGAGGTGTGGTCGATCCAAAGGCTGCCCACCAGCACGTCGTTCTCGAAGAGCAGGTGTGTCATCGAATGGACATAGTCGGGCAACTGTTCGGCATCGGCCGTGGGATAGTATCGGTAGGTGATCTGTACGTCGGGACACAGGGGCATCTCGTCGTTGACGTGGCAACCGGTCATGGCCAGCGTGCCCAGTGCCGCGAGTACTCCTCTGCGCAGTAGTATATTCAATCTTTTCATCGTCTGGAGGTTGATTATTGTCCGAGGATCTTCTCAAGGTTGGCCTTGGCTTGGGCGTCGCCCATTTCGGCGGCCACACGGAAGTAACTCAGGGCGGTTTCGACATCACCGGTGATGTAGCTGTATACCCCTTGGTTCACGAACGAACGGGTGTCGTCCTTGATTTTGACCAGATAGGGCTGGGCGCCTTTAGCGTCGCCCTCGCGCAGGAGCGAAGCGGCGGCGTTGTTATTGGCGATTACGCTTTCGGGATACTGGCTGGCCGCGATGCGCCACGCCTCTTTATACTGGGCGGTGCCGGGTTGATAACCGTTGGCCACGCGGAACATTTCGTTCAGGCTGAGCAGCTCGGGGCGGCTGTACATCAACTCTTTGGCCTGCGCGTCGGAGAACTGCGACACCACATAATCGGTGGTGAGCTCGATGCGGCGCAACCGGGGATAGATGTTGTTCAGCAGGTCGGGATAGACGGCTCCGCCGGCCAGCGCCTTGAGTTTGGCCTCGCGGGGGTCGGGGGTGAGCGTGGGGTCGGCCATGATGCCCATCATTTCGCTCTTGTAGGGCATGTCGCTGGCCGCCACGATAGCGGCCAGGCCTTTCCAGTCTTCGGCTACCGAGGTGGTATTGACCGGCACGCTACCTACGCTGTAATGGCTCTTCAGGTAGTTCTGGAATCCGACGGCACGGCGCTGGGCCAGCGTTTCGTTGGCTTTGTACGATCCTTCGGGCGAAGCGTAGCCGACGATGTTCAGGGCGCTCAGGGTGGTGAGCCCGCTGTTCGACACGGCTTTCATCAGGCTGTCGACGCGGCGGAGTTCGCCGGCGTTGCGGCCGAAGCCCTCGCGGATGTCGTAGGCGCCTTTCGGGAAGTCGATGTTCAGCGCCAGCGAGGCGGCGCGGCTCTTCACGGCCTCGACCTCGGGGGTGAGAAAGCTCACCATCTGCGGGTAGAGCGCGGGGTTGGGCTCGAAGTTCACGGCGCTCGGCAGGTTGCTCAGGCCGAGGTCGGCGATGAGCGTCTGGTTAGCTGTAGCCACGGGGCCCCCGCAGGTGTGGTCGGTGATGCGGTAACCCAGCGCGGCGTGGTCCATCCACGGTTCGTAGGGCACCGTCAGGTCGTAGTCGAGCGTGTAGGTCTGATTCTTCTTGACAGGTTTATACACCTTATAGGGAGTAAGCGAATAGGCTTCCGAGAGGCTTCGGTTGCGGCGTTCGAAGCGGTAGCGTTGCTTGCCGGTGTACACCACCGAAGGAAGCATCACCTCGCGGTTCTCGCCCGTAAGGTAGAACTCGACGGTGCGGTTCTGCGACGATTTGAGTTTGAGGCCGCTGGCTTCGAGGCGGGATTTCACGCGCAGGGTTTCGCCTTCGATGGCGGCCGCGGGGCTGCTCACCCGGGGGTTGGTCTGGGCCGAAGCCTGCATGGAAAAAAGCAGTGCGGCGGCGGTCAGTATATAGGTAGTGTGTTTCATTGTCTATGATTTCTCTTTAAAAGTTAATTAGCACGTGCCCATACCAGGGGTTATGTCGTGTCGGGGGCGCGCTAGCCAGTGTTAGCGGATGATGTAAACGAGCGAAATTCCCGCTTTGGTGAGGCCGAAGTAGTCTTTCTTTTCGCTGGCCACGAGCGTGCGGCAGGTGGTGCAGCTGTACTTGTCGTAGTCGAGGTGTACCCATCCGGCGCCGATGGTGAATTCGAGGCCCCAGCGCTTGCCGATGGGCAGGTGGTAGCCGTAAGATAGCCCCACGCCGTAAGCGTCGCCTTTGTATTTATAGTTGTCGAAGACGTCGGTAAAGGGCACTTCGATGTTCCCCATATTGTATTGCCCGTAAATACCGTGCAGGCCGACGAAGTGACGCTCGAAGGCCTTGCAGAACCAGTAACGGAACTCGGGTTGCACGAGCCAGAAGCGGGTACTTCCATCACCGCCCCACTCCCACGGGTTGTAGACGGCGGTGGCGTCGAACGTCCAGCGGCGGCCGAGCGTGAACTCGAAGCCGAGGTTCGGCGAAGTGGTGGCCCAATAGAGCAGGTTGGTTTTCACGGCCGCTTTGGCGGTGTAGTCCTGATAAAGTCCGCCGGAGGGGACGAGCAACGACTCGCTGCGGGTTTGGGCGATGGCCGCTCCCGACGACAGCAGAGCGGCGCCGGTCAGTGCCAGTAGTTTTCGGGATACTGTTTTAAACATAAGGTGTGGTGATTGATTGGTTTCTATCTCGGTTATTTGTATCCGTCACTTACAAAGTGACGCTATTTACCGAAATTCAAAGTTTTTAATACACTGGAATACATTTGATTATTCAATAAATCATACCGGGCTTTAAACATTTTTGCAAAACTATTCGAAAAACAATCAAAGCCCGGAAGATGGACGAAGACCACTTAAAACTCGTGAGAAATATTGGAAAAATAGGATAACCCCGCACCTTCAAATCCTGCCGATTTGTAGAACAATTTTATAAACAACCTGAATAACTGATGGTTATGCGTACATTTAACCCTGTGCGGCCGACTGAACCCTGGGCCGCGGTACGTTACCGGAAAGGGAGCAGGCAGAACCGCCGCTCCGACCCACTGGCCGTGCTGGCTATAGTCGTAAAGGGAAATATCCGGATAGAAATTAACGGGCAACCCGAATGGGTGATACGCCCCTGGGAAATGGTCGTCATCCCGCCCCGCACTGTGTGGAGCAGTTGCTCGACCGAGGATTCGGTGGTAATGTTCTGCCGCCTGCAGCCTGAAGTGTGGCTGGGGACAGAGCAGGTCCTGAACAACGAACCGGGCGAAACCTCTTCCGGCGAAAAGATCCTACCTCCCGACGAACGCTTCCGTCAGACAGTCTTCGACTGTTGGAACGAAGTGAAAACGGTGGCCGAACTGGCCACCCGAACCAATTATTCGACGTCGGGATTCATCAAACGCTTCAAACGCATCTTCGGCGAGTCGCCCTACCGGTGGATGTCGCACCGCAAAGCAGCGGCCATTCTGGCCGACATCACCGAGGGCAACACACCTTTGAAAGAGGTTGCCGCACGGTATAACTTTTCGTCGTATCAACACTTCGCAGACTTTTGCAAAACACAATACGGAGTCCCCCCGACCCGGATCGGAGCCGAAGAAAGGTAAGAATCTGTGCCTTCGGGGTAAGAATTTGTGATATTTATGCCGGAGAAAGTGTATACTTTTGCCGCACGAACCCCTGAGTATGTGTTCGTGCAACTCATTGTCTGTCACTTTGTAAGTGACGTTCGGCGCACCAAAAGTAGACAATTAAAATCAAAAAACATCTTTTTCAGGATGTTTTTTTGTTTCCTGTATGATCTCACGGTTCACGCGGTGCAGGAGCGAGTAGTCGAACGTATCGAGGTAGATAGCTGTCGTGCGTTCCGAATCATGCCCCAACCCCTGACTGATGACCGATATCGGAAAGCCCTTGGCGCGGGCGATCGACGCCCACGAATGCCGGGCCACGTAAGTCGTGAGCGGGCGCTCAAGGCCAATACGCTCCGAAAGGCGGCGCAGGCGGTAATTCTGTTGGCGCAGGGCTGTTTCATAGTCAGTGCGCGATGCCCCGGCCGTCAGTACCGGCAACAGGTAACCGTGGCGCACTGCGTGCGGTGCATAACGGTCGAAGAGTTGCTGCATTTCGGTCGTGACGGCGATTTCAAGCTGTTGCCCGGTCTTGTGGCGGGTATAGGTGATAACCCCTTCGGCGAGGTCGGCAGGCCGCAACGACGCCAGGTCGATGAACGAAATCCCCCGCAAATAAAAACTCATCAGGAACAGGTCGCGGGCCACGGCCAGGTTACGGTCGCGGGGTGCCGTGAGGTCGAGCCGCATCAGTCGTTCGAACACGTCGGCCTGCACGGCGCGCTTTCGGGTACGGCACACGCCGGTATAGGCGTCGGCAAAGGGGTTCTCGGCGCGGCGGTCGAGCAGCCGCTCGCTGATCGCCTTGTTGTAAATGGCGCGCAGGTTACGGTTGTAGAACGAAATAGTGTTGGGGGATTTGCCTTCGCGGCGGAGATTAGCCTCGAAACGCCGCACAAACGGGGCGTCGATCTCGTCGAGCCGCAGGTCGCGGCCGCCGGCAAAGAGTGCCACACGAGCCGCCACGCTCCGGTAGGCCAGGGCCGTGCGGTAGCGCTTGGCTGCCAGCAATTCGTCTTTCAGGCGGTCGGCAAAAGCGGCGAAGCTACCGGCCCGGTGGCGTTGGGCATAGAGCCGGGCCACCTCTTCGACCGTACATTCGGGACAGCGGTTCTCAAGGTCGCGGACAGCTTCGCTGAGTTCCCGTTTCTCGGCCTTCAGTGCGGCCGAGACCTTACCGAGGTAGTGCGCCCGGACGGAGTCGGCGGTATCAAGGAGGAAACTCTCGGTCTCGGCTGCCCATTCCCAGGAATAGACTTTGTAGCCCGTGACTGCCATCCGGATCTTCCGGCCCCGGATGAATTGGAAATAGAGGCTGCCGGGCTTTCCTTCGACGCTCGACGGCCTGAGTTTCACCATAATGGAGGTTTGTGGCATAGCATGTTGGATCGGTTGTGCGCCTGTAATAACGGCACGGTCCGGCCCGGCGCCATACAGAGCCCTTTCTTCCGTTATCTTGCGGACATAAATCGGCATCTTGAATTTGGTTATGATCAGGGGAATACTCCCGCTCATGCTGTCCGGCCGGGAGGAAACACCATATAAAAGCCGTATCGGCATTCTCCGGCCCTGCCCGCGGACAAGCCCTTTTATGTAATACAGGGGAAGAGGTGGGTACCCCCGGCCGCTTCTTCACAAATATACGTGTTTCGGGGCACTTTTGCCAGTGCGCAGACCTTACGGGAGGAACAGCTCCGGAGAAACTCTCCTCCACCGCCTCGGCGTCCCAGGCGGCAGTGTCTCCCGGGGCAAACGCGCCAAACTGTACATTTCGCGACTTTAGCCACGGCACAGCCGCCAGGCAAAAAGCAAACCTGCGGAGTTTCACCCTGAACGAAGTCGAACAGGCTGCGCTCCGCAGGCCGGACAGCGACAGGCAGGACTCCGCCCCCCCCTTTGTAACCGTTTTGTAACTTCATTGTCACATACTCTTATCACCCGTTTCACCGGGGCGTAACATAACCGGCGTTCCTTTGCACCGTAATCTTCAACATAAAAACGATTATGACTGCAAAACAAACCCTACTCGCCATCTTTGCACTCGGCACACTCGGTGCCGCTACACAGACGGCTGCGGCCCAGGAGGCCGCCCCGGCCACCAACGCCGAACTCGAACAGCGCCTCAGCAGCGTGGAATCGCTTCTCAATCCGTTTCAAGGCTTCAAGATCTCGGGCTACATCCAGCTACAGTACCAGTACGGCGAAAAAGATGCCCTGCTCAACGTGGGCACCAACGTCAACCAGGACCTGACCTCGGGCTTCAACCGCATCGGCGTGCGCCGCGGCCGCATCAAATTCGCCTTTGAGAAAGGCATCGTATCGGCCGTATTCCAACCCGACTTCACCGAAAAAGGCGTCAGCATCAAAGACGCTTACCTGGGCGTAAAAGACCCGTGGGTCGGCACGAACTCGATCAAAGCCGGGGTATTCGACCGCCCGTTCGGCTTCGAGATTTCTTACTCGTCGTCGCAGCGCGAATCCCCCGAACGTTCGACCATTTTCCAGACCCTGTTCCCCGACGAGCGCGACTTGGGCGCCGCGCTGACGCTCCAGCCTGCAAAAACCTCGAAATGGAATTTCATCAAGCTCGAAGCCGGAATGTTCGCCGGCAACGGCATCAGCATCGAAGTCGACAACCGAAAGGATTTCATCGGGCACCTCTCGTTCAGCCCCACTTTCGGCAACAGCATCAAACTCGGCGCCGGAGTCTCGTTCTACAACGGCTATGTTTACCAGGGCACGCCCAACGTGTATACTATGGACGGCACATCGTTTGTACTGAATAACGATGCAGGCAACAAAGGCGATTACAGCCTCCGCCAATACTTCGGGGCCGACCTGCAACTGAGCGCCATCTGGGCCGCCGGCATGACGGCGCTCCGCGGCGAATACCTCTGGGGGCAGCAGCCGGGCAGCCAAGCCGCCACCCGCAGCCCCGCCAAGATCACAGCCCTGCTCAACAACGACACCTATCGCCGTGACTTCAGCGGCGGTTACGTGATGCTCGTGCAGGACTTCGGGACCCTGCCCCTCTCGGCCGTCGTGAAATACGACTGGTACGACCCCAACACCGCCGTCAAAGGCGACGAAGTGGGCGCTTCCGGATCAAACACCAGCATCGTCGACGCATTGAAAAACACATGGGGCATAGGTTTGGTATGGCGCATCAACAACAACCTGAAGGCCACCGCCTATTACGATTTCGTGAACTACGAAAAGAGCGCCAACATCCCGGTCCTGGCCGCCGACCAGTACGAAGGCAATGTATTCACGCTGCGCCTGCAGGCCAAGTTATAGCCTGATCAACAGGATCGGATCCAGTAGAGCCTCCTACGGCTTCTTAAACTCTGTAAAGTTCTTTAACATTTCCCTCCGATCCGCTCAGGCGTGGTTCCCCAGCCGACGCAGGCAGTGAGCACAATGCAAGTTTGCTTGTACATTGCCAAACGCCGAGGAGGAGGGTGTAGCCAAAAGTGTGCAAAAACGCATCCGGGGGAGGCTTTCCCCCTCCCCTGACCACCCCACCCCCCATTCAATAAGCGGGGGGTTGGCCAAAGGGGGCAGCAGGCCCCCTTTGGATTCGCTTTTGGCTACTTTTGTCGAACAACAAAAGTAGCCGCGGCCCGCCGCGCAGGCGGTTCGGAAAAAAGAGATAAATATTATGTACTACGATTTAGAAGCCGTCTGCAAAACATTGAACTTGAATTAATAACGAATAAGAAAAACGAATAAAACCAACATTATGAAAAAGACCATCCTTGCCCTCGCGGCACTCGCCACCATAGTATCGACCGCCAGCGCCCAGCGCATCAAAGGGTCGGACAGCGTGCTCCCCCTCTCGCAGCAGGAAGCCGAAGCCTACCTGCGCGCCAACCCTTCGGCCAGCGTCACCGTCACGGGCGGCGGTTCGGGCGTCGGTTTCGCCGCCCTGATCGAAGGCACCACCGACATCGCCCAGGCCTCGCGCCGCATCAAGTTCGACGAACGCAACAAACTCCAGCAGGCCGGCAAGACCGCCAAAGAAGTGATCATCGCCTACGACGCCCTGGCCGTGGTGGTAAACCCGCAGAACCGCGTATCGCAACTGACCCGCGAACAGCTCGAAGGCATCTTCACCGGCAAGATCACCAACTGGAAAGAGGTGGGCGGCGACGACATGAAGATCGTACCCTACTCGCGCGAAACCTCGTCGGGCACCTACGAGTTCTTCAAGGAAAGCGTGCTCAAGAACAAGAATTACATGAGCGGCATCCTGAGCATGCCCGCCACCGGCGCCATCATCCAGTCGGTGAGCCAGACCAAAGGCGCCATCGGGTACGTGGGCCTCGCCTACCTCACTCCGAATGTGAAAGCCATGAAAGTGTCGTACGACAGCGGCCGTACCTACGTGGCTCCGTCGGTAGCCACCGCCAAAGACAAAAGCTACCCCATCGTCCGCGCCCTGTACTACTATTACAACAGCACTTCGGAGCGCGCCGTGAAGCCTTTCATCGATTTCGTGCTCTCGCCCGCCGGGCAGGCCATCGTGTCGCGCGTAGGCTACATCACTCTCTAACTTCCGCCGGACGGCCCTGTGTCATCCCGAGCGAAGGGGGAACGAAGCCGGGGAAACTTGGCAAAAACGACCGCCACCCCGCCTTTGAAAAGTTCCCCCGGCAGAGTTTACCCTAAGTTAGCGAATAGGCCCGGGATGACATTTGTTATAGCCGTCATTGCGAGAAGCGCAACGAAGCCATCCTCCTTTTTTGAAATCACAGGGAGATTGCTTCGGGCTAAGCCCTCGCAATGACGGGAAAACATCACCGCAGTGCGCGGACGCACCTTCCGGGTTGTATCGACTATCAGCCCGGAAGTTTACCGCGAAAAACCCATAACACACCATTTACCGTAACCAATGGCATTCAAGAAAAAAAGAAAAGGACTCGAACTGCCCGTCGAGTGGGGGCTGCGCCTGGGCGGATGCATCAGCATCATCGCCATCGCACTGATCACCCTCTACCTGTTCCGCGAAGGACTGGGCCTGTTCCGCAGTCCGGCAGTCGAGAAAGGCTACGCCCTGTGCGTGAACGCCTCGAATCCCGTGCGGCACCTGACCCCCCAGCAGGTAAAGCACATTTTCGACAGCGAGGTTACCTCGTGGCGCGAACTGGGCGGTGCCGACGAAGAGATCGTGCCGTTCCGTTTCGACGACATCTTCTCGCGCTACTCCGACGAAGAACTCGGAGCCGACAACAACTACGACCTGCTGCCCGTGCGGCTGGGCGAAGTGATCGCCGCCGAACCGGGCATCATTGCCTTCCTGCCCGAACAATACCTGCCCGCCGGAAATCCCGGGGTGCTGGTGCTGCGTTCCGACAACATCACCCCCGGCAACTTTTTTGGCGGCCGCGAGTGGATGCCCACCGCCACCCCGTCACCCCTGTTCGGCGCACTGCCTCTGATCGCCGGAACCTTGTGGGTCAGCTTCTTCGCAATCCTGATCGCCCTGCCGCTGGGACTCGGCGTGGCCATCTACCTGGCCGAACTGGCCGGCGCGCGCATGCGCAAATTCCTCAAGCCCACCATCGAACTGCTGGCCGGGATTCCGTCGGTCGTGTACGGGTTCTTCGGGCTCGTGGTGATCGTGCCGCTGATCCAGGCGGTGTTCGACCTGCCTGTCGGCGAGACCGCTTTTGCGGGCGCCATCGTGCTGGCCATCATGGCCCTACCCACGATCATCACCGTGTCGGAAGACGCCTTGTGCAACACCCCGCGGGCCATGCGCGAGGCGAGCCTGGCGTTGGGGGCCACCCAGTGGCAGACCATCCGCCGGGTGGTGGTGCCCTACGCCAAAAGCGGCATCTCGACCGCCGTGGTGCTGGGCATCGGCCGCGCCATCGGCGAGACGATGGCCGTGCTGATGGTCACCGGCAACGCCGCCGTGATCCCGCACACGCTGTTCGAACCCGTGCGCACCATCCCGGCCACCATCGCCGCCGAACTGGGCGAAGCCCCCGCCGGAGGCGCCCACTACCAGTCACTCTTCCTGCTGGGCTGTATCCTGTTCGTGATCACGCTCGCCGTGAGTATCACCGCCGAGAGCATTTCGAAAAAACAACGTAAACAAAACGCCGTATGAGCCACAAATCCAAGAAACGCAACCAACGCATCGCCTTCTGGGTGTTCCGCGGCATGGGCCTGTTGGTGGTGGGTATCCTGTGCTGGATCCTGGGCTTTATTGTATGGCACGGTGCCGGAGCCATCAGCTGGGAGTTCCTGACCGAAGCGCCGAGCGACGGCATGACCGGCGGCGGTATCATGCCCGCCATCGTGGGTACCCTGTGCCTGGTGGCCGGGAGCATGCTCTTCGCCTTTCCGCTGGGGGTGATCGCCGGGATCTACATGAACGAATACGCGGGCGACAACTGGCTGGTCAAGCTGATCCGCATCATGACCAACAACCTGGCCAGCATCCCGTCGATCGTGTTCGGGCTGTTCGGGATGGCCTTTTTCGTCAACTCGCTCAGTTTCGGCGACTCGATCCTGGCCGGATCGTTGACCCTCGGGCTGCTGGCCCTTCCGGTGGTGATCCGCACCACCGAGGAGGCCCTCAAGGCCGTGCCCGACAACTACCGCGTGGGTAGCCGCGCCCTGGGCGCCACCAAGCTACAGACCGTGCGGCGCGTGGTACTCCCCACGGCCATGCCCAACATCCTCACGGGACTGATCCTGTCCATAGGCCGCGTGTCGGGCGAAACGGCGCCGATCCTGTTCACCTGCGCGGCCTACTTCCTGCCCAAGCTGCCCACAGGCATCTTCGACCAGGTGATGGCCCTGCCCTACCACCTGTACGTGGTAGCCACAAGCGGCACGGATATCGAAGCCTCGCGCCCCGTCGCCTACGGCACGGCGCTGGTACTCATCACGCTGGTGCTGGTGCTGAACCTCTCGGCCTCGGCCCTGCGTAACAAAATCGGTAAAAAACACTCCAAATGATAGAAGCTAAGCACGTCAATTTTTATTACGGCGACTTCCACGCGCTCAAAAACATCAGCATGCGGATCGAAGACCACACCGTCACGGCCTTCATCGGCCCCTCGGGCTGCGGGAAATCGACCTTCCTGCGCCTGTTCAACCGCATGAACGACCTGATCCCCGAGACCCGCCTCGAAGGCGAATGCCGGATCGACGGGCTCGACATTTACGGGCGCGGCGTCGAGGTCGACGAACTGCGGACTAAGGTGGGCATGGTGTTCCAAAAGCCCAACCCGTTCCCCAAGTCGATCTACGAGAACGTGGCCTACGGCCTGCGCGTGAACGGCGTGACCGACAAGGCGGCCATCGAACGCGAAGTAGTGCGCAGCCTTGAGCAGGCCGCACTGTGGGGCGAGGTGAAAGACAAACTCAAAAAATCGGCCTTCGAGCTCTCGGGGGGGCAGCAACAGCGCCTGTGTATCGCGCGGGCGCTGGCCATCTCGCCGTCGGTGCTGCTGATGGACGAGCCGGCCTCGGCCCTCGACCCGATATCGACCACCAAGATCGAGGAGCTGATCCACGAGTTGCGCGAACGCTACACGATCGTGATCGTCACCCACAACATGCAGCAGGCGGCCCGCGTGAGCGACCGCACGGGATTCTTCATGCTGGGCGAACTGGTCGAATACAACGACACGAAGAAGATTTTCCTCAGCCCCGAGAACGAGGAGACACAGCGTTACATCACCGGGCGTTTCGGTTAGTGTGCACACCCGCACGGGGGATTACCGAACCTCTTGTAGGGAACTTCACAATCTGTGCAGGGTAAATTTAACCGTAATGGTAAAAACAATTGCGGAGAAAGAAGCGGCCACCCGCACTCGGCGAGCGTACTTTGTGCGCTGGGTGTGGCCGCTTGGCTGACGCGTGCAACCTTCACAGAGAAGCGACCCGCGCCAGCCGCCGAAACGCGTGAAACGCGTTTGGCGCGGGCCGCTTTGCTCGCTACGCTGTGCCGCCGCAGAGAAAGGCAGGCCTCGCTAACGCGAGGCCGCAAACACGCGCCCTTTTAGGGCGGGCGCGCTCCTTCACTATCGAATGCTAAAGCCTTCGATAGTTCAGTCGGAACGCCGCCTAACGGCGGCGACGTAAAGCCCTTAGAAATACGGCCTCCTAAGGCTGCTACGCGGCCTTTTCCTCCTTGGCGCGCCCGGCAATCCAAACAAGTCTACACCGCCCTCGCTGCCAGCGTCGGTTGCGGGGACCGCCAAAGCCAAATAAGAATAAGAACCTAAAAAACAAGAGAAAAACTATGGTAATGATAGATAGAGAGCTGAGCGGACTCCGCCAGCAGATCGGCCAGATGTGGGAACTCGTCTACCAGCAAACCCTGGGTGCCGGCGAGGCCCTCACGGCCCACGACCGCAAACGCGCCGAGGAGGTGATCTGCCGCGAGCGCAAGGTGAACGCCACCGAGCTCCAGATTGACAGCGAATGCGAAGACCTGATCGCCCGCTACGGCCCGGTAGCCATCGACTTGCGTTTCGTGCTGGCCGTACTCAAGATCAACACCAACCTCGAACGGCTGGGCGATTTTGCCGAAAGTATCGCCCGCAGCATCATCCTCTGGCGCGAGGATACCGAACCCGACCACGAACTGATCCAACTGCTCCACATCGGCGATATGCTTGAGCAGGTGCTCGGAATGCTGGCCGGCACCAAAGAGGCGTTGGAAAAGGAGAGTTCCGAGTTGGCCCGCCGGGTGATCCTGCAGGACAGCGTCGTGGACAAGATCAACGGCGAGGCCCTTGACGTGATCAGCGCCTACCTGGCCCGGCACCCCGACCGCACCTACGCGGCCCTCGTGCTGATCGGCATCGTGCGCAAGCTCGAACGGTTCGGCGACCACTGCACCAACATCGCCGAGGAGATCATCTTCTACCTCGATGCCAAAGTGGTCAAGCACGAAGGAAAGAAAGACCCCGCCAAAGCGTAAACATTAAAATGCCTATCCGCCATCATACCCCCGGCGTTTGATCCGTCGTTTTCGAGAGGTATTTTGTTTGCATGTACCCGGGTAGCGCAGGCGATCCCGGCATCCGCCGCAGCCCCGCGCGGCGGGCTGTAGCACGTGCCAACGGGGGCCAGAAACCCACCCCAAACCGTATCCCGTAAAGGCTGAATAAACTTTCAACGGGTTAGTACGGCTACGCACCCACCGCCGACGGCGGACTGAAGGAGACTTCCCCTGTGAAGCCACACGTCCCGGTCAGATATTCCTGACCGGGACGTGTGGCTTCTGACATTTTGCCAGGCATCAGGCCCGTTTCGGCCGTACCGGAAGCCGTTTGCGGATCGTGAACTGGAATTCGAGGCCGCCCGAAGGCCCACTGCCCGCCGTGATATTTCCGCCGTGGAAGATCACGGCGTTTTTTACGATGGCCAGCCCCAGGCCCGTGCCCCCGGCCTTGCGGCTGCGGCCCTTGTCGATACGGTAGAAGCGCTCGAACAGGCGCTCAAGGTGGGAGGGTTCGACCCCCGCGCCATTATCGGCGAACAGGAAATAGTACTGGTCGTGGTCCTCGCGGTAGCACTCAATGGTGACTTCGGCACCCTCGCCCGCGTAGCTCGCGGCGTTATCGAGCAAGTTACGGAACACCGAATAGAGCAACGAATAGTTGCCCTGCACCCGGCACCCTCCGGGGATCCGCACCGTGACACTCATCGCCTGCGCAGCCAATGCCACCGAACAGTCGGCCGTTACCTCGCCCACCAGTGCCGTGATGTCTACCTCTTCGGCCCCGAACAGTCCCTGCGCCTCTTCGAGGTTGTTGAGCAGCGAGATGTCCTGCACCAGGGCGCTCAGGCGCTCGGTCTGGGCAGCGGCACGTTCGAGGAATTGTTGCCGCTGTCCGGGGGTCAGGTCGGGGTGTCCGATCAGCAGTTCGAGGAAGCCGCGCACACTGCTCACGGGGGTTTTCAGTTCGTGGGCGATGTTGTGGGTGAGCTGGCGCTTGAGTTCGCGGGTCTCCTCTTCGAGGGCCCGGCGGCGGCGTTCGGCGTGCAGTTGCGACTGCGTGCGGACGTAGCGCCAGACCACCAGCACGATGATCGCGCCGATGGCCAGCAGGAACCAGATGAAGGTGTGGTCGACGGTGAGCATTCGGGCCGCATAGAGGTCGTACGGCAGGGCGCTGCGCAGGATATAACCGCCCAGCTCGTCGGCCTGGTAGAGGTATTTGCGGTGGACGGACGACGACTGGCGCACGGTAAACCCCTGTCCGGTCCGGTGGGCGGCGACGATTTCCTCGCGGCTGGCGTGGTTTTCCATCGGCCCGCGGCCGATGTTGTCGTACAGCACATTCCCGGCGGTGTCCATCACAGTCACGCGGAGCTCGCGCTGCGGGATATCGCCGAGGAAATCGAGCACCGTGCTGTCCGACACGCCGCGGCTGTCGATGCGGGCGTAGAGCCGGGCGTTGTAATTGCTCAGCAGGGCACTCAATTTCTCGGCGGCGAAGGTGCGTTCGCGCTGCCACTGGAACACGAAAAAGCAAAGCGCGAACAGTAGGAAAAGCCCCAGCACGTTGCGGAGCATTCTGCCGGTGGCGCCGGGCATCCTCTCGGAAACGTTATGCGGGCTGCGGAAAGGCATGGGTATTTCTCTTTGTCATTGCGATTTTTTCATGTCATCCCGGATGCAGTCGAACCGGTGCTGGCAGTGAGTGCAATGCAACCGACGAACGCTACAGGCGCAGAGGTTGCTTGCAAAGTAGCCCTGCCAGAAGGAGGAAAACCCCGGTTGAGCTCTCCTGCCGTTGCCGAACGCCGAGGAAGAAAAGGCCACAAAGTGGATTTAGGTACCTTTGAACAACGTCTTGGGGGCGCCCCGGCTACGATCGGGATGACAACCGGGAACCGTCATTGCGAGGCTCGAAGAACCGCACCCCCCTCATTCGCGGAAAACAGGGGGATTACTTCGCCGCCCACAGTTCCTCGCAACGACGGCGGTTATCCATCGGTTTCGAAGCAGTAGCCGTAGCCGGTACGGGTAACGATGTTGCGGCCGTAGGGGGCGATCTTCTTGCGCAGGCGGGTGACGTTGACGTCGATCGTACGGTCGAGCACCAGCACTTCGCCGCGCCACACGCGGTCGAGAATCTTCTCGCGCGAGAGCACCTGCCCGCGGTTTTCGAGCAACAGTTTCAGTATCTCAAACTCTTTTTTGGTGAGCGGCACGTCGGCGCGGTCAACCGCCACCCGTACGCGCACCGGGTCGAGTTCGAGCCCCTGGTAGCGGAGCACGCCGCCCGGGGTAGTTTCGGGATGGGCCGGCGCGGCGGGCGCCGCACGGCGCAGCACGGCCTTGACGCGGGCCGACACTTCGCGCAACGAGAACGGTTTGGCGATGTAGTCGTCAGCGCCGAGGTTGAAGCCCGTCAGGCGGTCGTTCTCGGTGTCGCGGGCCGTCAGGAAAACGATGGGAATCGGGAACGTGGCCGGATTTTCGCGGAGCCTGCGCGCCAGTTTAAAACCCGACATCTCGCCCATCATCACGTCGAGCAACAACAGGTCGTAATCCGCGAGATCGGCCTCCAGGGCCTCTTCGGCCGAGTAGGCCACATCGACCGCATAGCCCTCGGCTTCGAGGTTGAAGCGCAGGATCTCGCACAGGTCGGGTTCGTCGTCGACTACCAGCAGACGTTTCATGGCATTGAGTTTTTAACTATTCTGAGAGGCGGGCCGCTGCACGGGCAATCCCACAACCCTTGGGCCGGGAGGGTCTTTGTGCGGATTCCGGCGAATAACTGGCCTCTGACTCCAAAGTTACGCACGATCCCCGGGTTTTCGCACCGGCGATCCGCTTTTTCATCGAATTGTAACACCCCCCTCCCCGCTATTCAGGCCGCTTCGGAAACCGGGAAAACGGCGGCACCGGATGCACTTTCACGCATCCGGTGCCGCCATATCCCTGGAGCGGTGCATTTCGCCGCCAAGCGCACCGCGGACTACACCGGACTCCCCCGGCGCGGCGCGGCGAAGAGTCTCCTATTCGAACGAAAAGACCGTCCGGAAGTCGCTCTTCATGTCGACCACGATCCAGCCCTTGCGGTCGGCCTCGCGGAGCGCTTCGCGGAGCGTCCCGATGGTCGACAGGCTGTCGTAGGCGTACTCGCGGACCGAATCGGTGTGGTGGAGCAACAGGCAGAGGTTCGGCCTGCGATTCGACGAGGTCCATTGCAGCATCTGCAGGTCACCGTCCGAATTGCCGAACGCCAGCACCGGCTTGCGGCCGATGAGCTGTTCGATGGCCACGGGCTTGCCGCCCTTGTCGTCGCTGTGCCACATCTCAGGTTTATAGATCACCGAATAGCCGCATTCCGAGGCTACGAATTCGGCGGCCATCATCGTGCCGATCACCTGTTCGGCGGGCACCCCGTAGGTCTGTTCGGCAAAGGTACGCATAAAGGCCGACGAGCCGCCGGACACGATATAGGTCTTAAATCCGTTGGCGCGCAGGTAGTCGAGCAGCTCGACCATCGGCTGATAGGCCAAGGCCGTGTACTTCGCCCCGAACCGGACATGCGAGGCCGTATCGATCCAAGCCGAGGCCAGGGCCGCGAACCGGTCCGACGACATGCCGGAGTGCGACACCACGAAAGCCGTTTCGATGGCTTTCCCGGGGTCTTCCGACAGGTCGGGACGCCGGCCGGTCAGGGCCTCCTGGGCATCGAGCGAGAAAACCATCTCGGTGTAAAGCGGTTGCTCGCACCAGAGCGTACCGTCGTTATCGAACACGGCGATACGCTCGGACACGGGAATAAATTGCGGGTGGTGTGCATCGGCGGCGTTGGTCACGAAAGTGACGATGGCGTTTTTGGCCGGCGCGTCGTTCCACGAGGGGAGCGGGTCTGCGCTGTTCGTCTTGTGGCTGCACGAAACGAACAACAGCATAGGCAAAAGGAATATCTTGGATTTCATGGGACCGAGGTGTTTTATGGGATTCCGGTATGTTGATTCCCCCGGCGGGGAGTGTGTACAAAAAGGAGCGGCCGGCGGCATAACACCGACCGGGGGAACAAGCGCCGACGGCGCCCATTTCACGGGTATTGTCCTCAGCGCCGCGTGTTCGGACAGGGTGTTGGTTCTCAGCAAAGTAATCCTGTACCCGACATACGCAAAGAACCTGCCAAACGTGAAACCTTCCCCTACTTTTATTCTGTTTATCCGCAATAACACCCCTTCGGTCCGCCGACGGCGACGGGCGTAAACGAGCCACGGGCAAGTATGACAGCCCGCCGCGTGGGGCGGCGGCGGACTGCCGGGGGATCGCCTCGCGCGACCCGGGTAAATGTAAAAACATCCCCCGGAAACAAAGGATAAAATGCCAGGGAGTATTATTGCAGATAAGCATAACTTTTATCGGGATCACCCCTTTCAGGCTTGCTGCCGGTTTGCATCAGCTTCTTCGGGTTGCTTCGCGACCCGTGCGCCCAGCGCGCTACGCGCGCTCGGGGGGGCTCCGGATCGAATCTGATACAACAAGCCTGAAAGGGATAAGTCCGGTTTTTCTTGCATGTTGCTTCAGCACCCCGGGTGTGGCACCACTTTCGGCGCAGGAAAGAGGAGCAGCCGGACGGACGGGATTTCATGAGCCCGGCCACCGCGTACCCCCAGTCGCCGTTACTCCGCCACCGGGGATGAAGCAGCCGGCTACCTCGGGCAGACCAGGTCGAGGAATACCGGCAGGTGGTCGCTGAAATAGTAGCGGTTGGGGTAGCCGCGGTAGGGGCCTTCGGCGTTGAGCAGGCAGGGCTGCACGAATACCCGTGCATCGGGCGCCAGGCGATGCCATCCCTGCGGACGGGGGGAGAGCGAGGGGTTGGGCTGGAAATAGAGGATATTGTCGTACATATTCCACGTGTCGCCGTAGGCATACGAGCCCTGCCCTCGCCGCCACGGGCCGAGCGTAGTGCAGATGAAAGGGTCTATGGAGGGTTTGAGACGCAAGATGACGTCGGGATTACAATTCATGTCGCCCATCGCCACGATGATCCCCGCCGGATTGCGCTGCATATCGGCACCCGCACGGGCCATCAGTTGCGAGAAGATGCGCCTGCGTTCACGGGCCGCCGAAGCGCCGCCGAGTTGCGACGGCAGGTGCATCACGTAGAAGATGACGGGTTGGGGTTCGTGGTCGGCAGGCAGGGCGGGATGGGTAACCACGGCCTCCACTTTGAGGATGTCGCGGGTGGCTTTCCCGGTGCCCGTCACGCGGATGGGCTCGCTGCCGAGCACCTGCAGGCGGTCGGTGCGGTAGACGAATCCGACGGTGATTCCTCGGGCGTCGCGCGAGGGGTAGGTGATGCTTTGGTAGGGGATTCCTGCGAGGGCGGGCGCGGCGATCAGATCGCGCAGCACGCGGTCGTTCTCGATCTCGCACAGGCCGAGCGCGTCGGGGGCGAGGTCGCCCACCACGCGGGCGATGTTGCCGGTCTTGAGGGTGTATTGCGCCGGGGTGAGCACGGTCTCCTGCACGCCGGGGTCGTTGATGGTGTCGAACAGGTTCTCGACGTTGTAGGTGGCGATGCGCAGGGTGGGAAACGTGGCGATGTCATGCACCCGTCGCCCGGACGAGCCACACGGTACCGGAACGTCTTGCGCGGCGGCCGTTTGCAGAGGCTGCCCGCCAGCGGTCACGGCAAGCATGCCGGCCGCGGCCAGCAGAATATGGCGGGGTTTGTTTTTCACGCCTTTCAGGAATAAAAAAGGCGGTGCACATCGGGACTTGAAACGCGAAGGGACAGGAAGTACCCTAAACCCAGCAAGCCCGGGAATGTGCCGCCTGGCAAAAAGCGACACGAGACAAGAAACCCAGAGGTACGGGAACCTCCAGACCAACATACTCCGAGCGTGTCGCTCAATAAAAAAGCGACGCAAACCGAAGCCTGAGCACGACGGGTAAGGAATTACACCCTCAAACAAGCAGACCCCGAGAATGCGCCGCCGTGGCGCAAACCGAGGTTTCTTGTTCGATATTGTGTTTAGCTGATAATTCCTTTTTGTCGTGCTAAACTCCCGATAAGCAAAGAACTGTATTACAAATGTAGTGATTTTATGATTGGTGGGGCTGCCCCACCCCGGCCGAGCGTATTTTCCTATTCTCTCCGAACCGCTCAGGCCGCGGCGGCCCACACTTTTGGTGTGCCCCAAAAGTGTGCAAGAGTGCATCCAAGGGGGACTTGCTGTCCCCCTTGGCCATCCCCCTGCTGGCTTCGCCGCACCGAGGGGGAGGGGTAATGAGGGGAGGGGGCGCAGCCCCTTCCCCCTGTAACCATTCACCGGAAAAGTCAGCTAATGCGGATCCGCTTACGCACTACATAAAGTGGAAGCAGTGACATCAGGGAGAGGGGTGGCCAGGGGAGAGGGAACGGCTCCCCTGGATTCGTTTTTTGGTCACTTTTTGTCGAACAACAAAAAGTGACTGTAGTCCGCGGCACACGCGGATCGGAGAGAAGACCTAAGTATTCCCGCAGGGATAAGAAGCCCTCTGCAAAGACTGATCTGCAAAGATCCTTCACTAACACTCGGAATGGCATAAAAGAAACTACTTCACATTCTCCCTGACCGGTTTCTCGCCCGGGCGGCCTACCAAAGTATTCAAAGAACGTACGGAAATGCCCAGTTCATCGACCGACGTGAACGGCTTGACAAAGTTGAGCGTGATGACACGTTCCTCGCCGGGGAGCAGGTCGAAGTAGGCGTCCGAGGGATTCCACTGGAGCGCTTCGGCGTCGAACAGGACGGATTTCAGCAAGTTCTTCGCTTTCAAAGTCGCTTCGACCGTCAGGTCGTCGACCAGGCGGTACGACACCTCGAAGTCCGGGGCCGGGAGCCGCAAGTCTTTTAAAGGTACGAAATAATGCACGGCCCGCATCGGCACACCGTTCAACGAACCCTCGGCCACCAGGAACACATCGCGCGGCGAAACGGCGCCGGTCACATCGCCCGCGCCGCCGACCTCGTCGGGACAGGCGCCGTTGGCCACCGAAGCCACCTTCATCAGCGCTTCGACCCCTATCGCGCGGAGCATGTTCGTGCTGTTGGGGGTGAGCCAGGTGACGTCTTCGCCCCGTTTGTCGGGCATGTCAACCACCGAGGCGCAGAGTTGTTTCCCGCTGAAATCCAGCACCTTGATCACGAACGAACGCCCCTTCTGCGGGGTGAGTTCGTCGGTAATAGCCCACAGCTTCACGCTGTCGGCACCGGCCTGCTCGAAGTAGATGCCCGTGGGGGCGAAGCTGCGGCGGGCGTAGTATTGCAGGGCTTTCCAGCGCATGCGGCTGTCCATCGACGACCACGAAGCCACGGGCCACAGGTCGTTAAGCTGCCAATAGAGCGAACCCATGGTGAACGGACGGCGCATGCGGTGCCCTTCCATTGCTATTTTGATCCCCTCGGCCTGAAGCAATTGGCTCAGGTAGACATAAGTGCGGAAGTCGTCTTTCAGCAGCGGCAGGTCGCGCACCATATATTCCTCGATCACGCGGTAGCCTTTGGGGTTCTTCTGGTGGATCACCATGGCGGGAGAATAGAGGCGCATGTCCTCGGGCCCGAAATACTCGCGGTAGGTGTCATAGCAGGCCAGCGACTGGAAGCCGTACTCGTTCGAAAAACGGCCCGGCTTGTCTTTGTAAACCGAGAACGGTTCCTCGTCGTGGAACACGCCCCAGTAGTGGACGTCGCCCGCCACCTGGCTCAGTTTGTTGCCGCGCCCGTACAGCGGCGACGACGGATGGTAGTAGCGCGTGGTGTCTTCGGCTTTAATGACGTCGGCCAGCACGCCGCGGAACAGCGTGTCGATGCCGTGTTTCACGAGGGCCTTTTCTGCTTCGGTCCATTTGTAGACGCGGGCGTAGCCCCAATGATACCACGCTTCGTCGATCTCGTTGTTGCCGCACCAGATGGTGATCGAGGGGTGGTTGCGCAGGCGGCGCACGTTCTGGATGGCCTCGGTACGCACGCTACCCAGGAATTCGGGGTTCGAGGGGTAGAACGAGCAGGCGAACATGAAGTCCTGCCACACCATGATGCCGTTGGCGTCGCACAGGTCGTAGAACAGGTCGTCCTCGTAGATGCCGCCGCCCCAGACGCGGAGCATATTCATGTTCGATGCTTTCGTCGTATTGATCAGCTCGGTGTATTGTTCGGGCGTCACACGCGAAGGGAAGATGTCCTGCGGAATGTAGTTTGCGCCTTTGGCGAAGCAGGGCTGGCCATTCACTTCGAAATAGAAACTCACGCCGCCTTTGTCGCGGAGCTCGGCCGTGGTATCGGGCTCCTGCACCAGGCGGATCGTGCGCACGCCGATGCGCTGGGTATTCTCATCGAGTTTCTGCTCACCATCAGCCACGATCGTGCGGAAGGTGTAGAGGTGCGGGTCGCCCAGGCCGTTGGGCCACCAGAGCTCGGGGTTTTTGATCTCGACGGGCAGGGTCAGCGTGGCGGCCTGGCCTTTTGATAACGTGGTCTCGGCCTTGGCGTAGACTTTTTGGGCGGCGCTGTCGGTGATGTAGACCGTCACCGGGCCTTCTTTCGCAGCGGGGGCCAGGGTCACGTGGGCGTCGAATTCGGCCAGCTTGCCGGATTGCGATCTTTGCAGGAACTGGACGTTATCGATCCTCACGTCGTTGTATCCTTCGAGGCGCACGGGCCGCCAGACGCCGACGGTGGCGTAACGGGGCCCCCAGTCCCAACCGAACTGATAGGGGGCCTTGCGGGTGAAGACCGAGGTTTTCCATTCGCCCTTGTCGTTGTCGGCGGGCAACTTCACGGGCCAGGCCTCGGCCAACGGCAGGGCGGTTTCGTAGGCGGGAAGGAAGGTAATTTCGAGGGTGTTCCCGCCTTCGCGGAGCAGGCCTTTCACATCGACGCGCCATTCGATAAACATGTTGTCGCTCTTCAGAACAAGGCTGTCGTTCAGGCGTACCTCGGCGTAGGTGTCGAGGCCAGTGAAGACGAGCTCCTGTACGTTCTGGCCGAGCAGGTCGGGGAAAACCGCAAAGGTGGTGCGGTAGACCCACGTTTCGTGTTCGATCCACTGCAGGCGGGGTTCGGCGGTGGCGCCGAAGGGCTCTTCGATCATCCCGTTGTCAAACAAGTCGGTGTGCACCACGCCGGGCACGGTGGCGGGGGCCCATTCCGTGAAGTAGCGGGGAGTCTCGCTTTTGGTGAGGAGTTGCGGGGTTCTGGCGGCGTCGGCGCGGAATTGCCACGTGGAACCGCCGAGGTCTTGCACGAGCTTTTGAGAAGGCTGGCCGGCCAGCTGGGCCGCACGGCGTCCGGCACAGGCGGTCAGGGCGGTGGAGGCGATGCAGAGCGTGAGGAGGAGCGTTCTTTTCATGTGTATATTGTGTTCGGGTTTATTGTACTTTTTAGTTCGGGGTGGGCAGGCGCAGGATCGCCCGGCCACAGCCCACGACAGCCGAGCGACGCAGCAGCCGAGAGCAATCATGTTTACATGAATTGCCGAGGTGCAAGGAGAAAGAGACCTAAGGCCTCAAAGGCCGTGGGGCCGGGCGATTGAGTCCACTGCATAGCCTCCTACTCCTATCTTGATCGACAATTCGAACAAGTACGATTGTCCTCGCTACAGGTCTCGCTCGGCTGACGCTTGCAACCTTCGCGGGTTCGCGCCCGCCCCCCCCTTTAGGGCGGGCGCGCTCCTTCGCTGCGACGCTTGCGCTTTCGCAGCTCAGTCGGTCGATACTCCGCAAGTTCCGTGGAGAAATGCGGCGCCGACGGCGCCCCCCCCCAATTCCAGATACATATTAAGTATATGGGTGATCGCGGGCGTTTCGATAAGGAAACCCGCGTGGCCAGAGTCGGAGTGGAGTTCGTGGTAGGCGGCGCCCGGGATCATACCGGCCATTTCGCGGATCTCTTTCGGCAGGTACATGATGTCGGTATCGACGGCCACCACTGCCGTACGGGCTGTGATCGAAGCCAAAGCCGCCTCGGCGCCGCCCCGCGAACGGCCGACGTTGTGCAGGTCGAGCGCCTGCAGCAGGCGGTAATAGCAGTGGGCGTTGAAGCGTCGGCGCAGCTTCTCGCCCTGGTAGCGCTGGTAGCTGGCAGCACGGAAGCCGTGGAGCTTGTACTCGTCGTCGCGCTGGGTGGTGTTGTAAGTGTCCGCATTGCGGTAAATGAGCATCGCCATGGCGCGCGCCGCGGCCAGGCCTTCGCCCCCGGCGTCGGGACGGCGGTCGCGGAACGTGGGGTCGGTTTCGAGAGCCATGCGCTGCGCCTCGCTCGAAGCCACGATCCACGGCGAGGTGCGGTACATCGTGACCAGCAGCGCGAGGTTTTCGAACAGCGACGGCTCCTCGATGGCCCATTCGAGCGCCTGGTAGCCGCCCGTCGAACTGCCGATCAGCATCTGGATCCGGCTGATCCCGAGCGCCTTCCGCAGACGACCGTACGCCCGGGCCATGTCACGCGGAGTCACCAGCGGGAAATCCATGTAGTAGGGTTCTCCGGTCAACGGGTTGGTGCTTAACGGCGAAGTACTGCCGTAGGGCGAAGCCAGCTTGTTGGCGCACACGATAAAGTGGCGCCCCGGGTCGAGCAGGCCGCCTTCGACCACCGTGCCCGGCCACCAGTCGGCCACGTCGGAATTGGCGGTCAGGGCGTGGCACACCCAGATCACGTTGTCGGCTTCGGCGTTGAGCGTGCCGTAGGTATGGTAGGCGAGGGTCAGTTCGGGCAGGCTTTCGCCGCACTCCAAAAAGAGAGGTTCCTGGCTATGGAAAAACTGCGGGGCGCTGCCGAAAAAGGATTCGTAAATGTTCATCGATGGAGATCAGACGGCCCTGCGCCCGTCCCTGCGCCCGGACCCGCTTTGCGGGTCCGGGCGCAGGGACCGCGGGTTACTGCGTAACCCGTCATTATCGCGCGCGCCGTCAATGGTTAAACGGGCTATATCCTGACAAAGATAGCGAAAGCCTAGGGGCAAGCCAAATCGGTTTGAGCTTGCCCGAGGCGCATCCTAATCTGGGCGGTACGCAAAGATACCAAACAAAATGCTACCTTTGCAACCTCAAAAAGCACAAAACAGCATATGGCACTCCAATGCGGCATCGTGGGCCTTCCGAACGTCGGTAAATCCACCCTGTTCAACTGCCTGTCGAACGCCAAAGCGCAAGCGGCCAATTTCCCGTTCTGCACCATCGAGCCCAACGTGGGCGTGATCACCGTGCCCGACGAGCGGCTCACGGCCCTGGCCACGATCGATAATCCCAAGAAAATCATCCCCACCACCATCGAGATCGTCGACATCGCCGGTCTGGTGAAAGGCGCCTCGAAAGGCGAGGGCCTGGGCAACAAATTCCTGGCCAACATCCGCGAAACCGACGCCATCATCCATGTGCTGCGTTGCTTCGATAACGGCAACATCACCCACGTCGACGGCTCGATCGACCCCGTTCGCGACCGCGGCATCATCGATACCGAGCTGCAACTCAAAGATCTCGAAACCGTCGAGTCGCGCATCGGCAAAGTACAGAAACAGGCCGCCTCGGGCGGCGACAAGGCGGCCCAGCGCACACTCAATATCCTGATCCAGTACAAGGCCGCACTCGAACAGGGCCGTTCGGCACGCACCGTGCAGTTCGACAACCGCGAGGACGAAAAAGCCGCTGCCGAACTCTGCCTGCTCACCGCCAAGCCGGTGATGTACGTCTGTAACGTCGACGAAGCCTCGGCCCGCACGGGCAACGCCTACACCGAAGCCGTGGCCCAAGCCATCGCCGACGAGGGCGCCCAGATGCTTGTCGTGGCGGCCGCCACCGAAGCCGATATCGCCGAATTGGAAGACTACGAAGAACGCAAACTCTTCCTGGCCGACCTGGGGCTCGAAGAGTCGGGCGTCAACCGCCTGATCAAGAGCGCCTATGCGCTGCTCGAACTCGAAACCTACTTTACCACGGGCGTGCAGGAAACCCACGCCTGGACCTACCGCCGCGGCACCAAGGCCCCGCAGGCCGCCGGGGTGATCCACACCGATTTCGAGAAGGGTTTCATCCGCGCCGAAGTGATCAAATACGACGACTACGTGGCGCTCGGCTCGGAATCGGCCTGCCGCGCGGCCGGTAAGATCGGCATTGAAGGCAAGGAGTACGTCGTGCAGGACGGCGACATCATGCACTTCCTGTTCAACGTATAGCGGCCAACTCTTCCCTGTCTATCGTAACCGTAAAAAGAGTATCTTTGTGATCTGAGAATATTTTTGGAATTCTCGGGCCGACAGAGAAAGGGAGCGAAGCGAGCGGGGAGAGACATCAAATCTCATACAAAGCTTAATCAAGTCCGGAATGTGCGGACGCACTGACCGGCGCCGCGAACGAGTCTGACGAACTGTATCGGGCCGAAGAAACAAGAATGCGGAAATAGCTCAGTCGGTAGAGCATCAGCTTCCCAAGCTGAGGGTCGCGGGTTCGAGCCCCGTTTTCCGCTCAAAAGAACGGTTGCCGCAAGGCGACCGTTCCGCATTTACAGGGTCGCGGGTTCGAGCCTTGTGCTTTACCTGCACCGTTGATACGCAATGGCAGCCGGCCACGGTCCGGCCCGGCTGGTTATCGCCCTGCGCGCGCTGTACCGGTGACGGCCTTCGGCTCGGTTAGTCTTACGCTCCAAAAAAGAGCCTTGCAATTCCAATGAAAACCGGATTTGCAAGGCTTTTTTCCGTAGTTCCCGTCTCCCCTGCTAATCCGCCCCTTCCAGATAACGGCCCATTTCGCCGCGGACACGCAACGTAGCCGTATTTCCCGTTTTCATGGGCACGGCCAGCGCCTCGCGGGCTACGACCGAAGCCGCCAGGCTATCACCCTGTTCCCGGTAAACCCGAAACAGCCCGTAACGCGGCAGCATCCTCGAAGGGATCATCTCCGAGGCAAGGCGGAACGAGGCAATGGCAGTCAATGTGTCCCCGCAGCCAAGGTAACGGTCGCCGAGAGCAGTGTACGCATTCGACGAGGGAATCCGCCGCACCGCCGCAGCCAATTCGGGTAATTCCGCACAGGAAGCCTCGCCACCGAGGCCCTGCACGATATATTCATGGGTTTTGAGTTGGCTATGTTCTATGGCCGAAGGCGACCGCATCCACACCAGCAACCCCGCCCCCGTGCCAAGAACCAGCGCCAGTGCGATAATGCGTCCCCGGTTCGGCAGCGCAAACGTTGCCAGAGGTTTTCCACTGCCGATCCCACCTGCCAATACGCCGTACAGCACCGCCAGTGCCGTAATGTCGGCCGGGTACGAGAACAGCGAAAAGACCAATAGCGCCAACAATCCCGCCCGGCACGCTTTTTCACCCGGCCCGGGAGGCCGGGCCGGATCGCGGCCGAAGAACAAAACCGCCAATACGCCAAGGCACAGCAACAGTCCAACCAAGCCCTGTTCGCACCACACGCCGATCGCCTCGTTGAAGGGTTTATACACATTATCGGCCACATCGGCATACCGCGAATCGGGATGCGCACGGAAATAGGCAGCCTGACGGAACATGTACTCGCCGGCGAACGAGCCGATGCCGTGTCCGGCAAGCGGCCGTTCGGCGATCATGCCGGACGACACGCGCCAGATCAGCAGCCGCCCGTCGGCCGATGCAGGCTTATAAGTATACAGGAAACAGCCTCCGGCGGTAATCATTCCGGCAGCGATGAACGCAAAAGTGATTTTCAGGCGCCGCGGGATTTTTCCCGCACGGAAAAAGGCGGCGGCGAGCAGCGCCACCCCGGCAAACATCCCGAGCCACGAAGCTCGCGAATCCGAAAGGATTACTCCCGGCACGATCAGCAAAAATGCGATAACGGCAACAACGCCCCACCTCTTCCCGAGACCCCTCTTTTCGCGCTCACACAGGGGCGGAGCGTCCGTTCCCGCCCCATCTGGCAAACCACGGCCAACCGGGCGGCCCATCCCGCAGAAGCACCAAAAAACCAGCCCCAACACGCACACGGCCCCCACGGACAAATAACCGCCCAACGGGCCGGGGTTGAAGAACGACCCCGTAACGTCGAAATAAGTATGATGGCTTTGCGTCCATCCGGTGATCTGTCCGGCAATGACTGCCGCCTGCACGAGCGCCCCTGTCCCGGCAGCCAACAGTGCCGTGACCGGCGACCGCAACAACCTGACGGCCAAATAACACGCAACGACGGCGCCCCAGCGCCCGGCAATCCCGGGGTCGGGCGTACCGCTGCCAAACGCGGTACGGATCACGCACCAAAAAACCCACAGCCCTACCCCCAGGTCGGCCCAACCAAGTCTCAACGGGCTATTTTTCGGCCACGCGCACAGGGCTCCGGCGGCCAGCAGCACCGCCGCCCCGAAGAACCACCCGGAGCCGGAAAGCATCCGGCGTTCGAGCAGCGGAAGCAGGGCCACAAAAAGAATAAGAAGGATACCGGTGATGCGTTTCATAGGCAAGGGGGACGAAATATTGCGCAAGGCGGGCGGGACATACAAAGAGAGGCCCCAAGGGGTAGGTAAAACGAAGAATGGCAGCCACACCGGGCGGCAGGAGAGTGACCTGCGGCGCTACGGCAACAGGGCACCGGGCCCCGTAGTTGCAATATAAAATAATTGGGCGACGCGCCCAACGGCGGAAGCACGGCACGATCGGGAGCCACAGAACCGTGGGGCTTTCCCGTTTCCCCGGCTTTCATTCTCCAAAGCTACAAAAATAACCGCTACGGAACGGGCGGCTCGCGCCCCGGCCGTAGCGGTTAATATCAATAAATTACAATAAGGCTAATAAGTACAACGCCTTAAAATAGTCGTACCGGAGTTGACCACACCGTCCATGCCTAACTGGACGACATTGCTGAGGGTCGTGCCGTTGATACGGCCTTCAAAAAGGCGGATACCGGGATCGAACTGGTCGAGGGCATAGGCCAAAGCGTAGGATTTCTTATCCGTCTCCTGGTAGGCGGTATGGTAATTGAACCGGCCGTAGGCCGTATAGAACGTCTGCCCTATCGCCACATCTTCTTTGAAATCGTATCCGGAAGATTTGATGAAATACGAGGGGCCGCCGGTATTGCCGTAGAAGAAATCCCTGATCTTAGAGTAGCTCTCCACGTGCAGGATATACACTTTCAGTTCCCCGTAAGGTGCGGGAACCACGATGTAGAGGTCGGAAAGCTCCGACGTCAGGGCTCCGATATTGTACAGCATATGACAAAAAGCCTCGGCCGTTGCATAGCTGTTGGAGTGCATGATGGCAAGTCTTTCGCCCATCAAACCACCGGAATTCGGGAACGAAGTGGTCAGCATGCCCCAGCCCCAGTCCGACTCGAAGGCCTGCCAGTAATTATACGACGAAGAGCGGATGGTTTGCAGGAAAGAGGCCAGCCCCGAAGTGCTTGCCATCTGGCTGAAGCGGTTCTGGAGGGCCGAGATGTTGGACTGCACCGAACCGGGACAACCAGAATAAGCCATCTGGATCGGGATGGCGTTGGCAGGCGGCGGGTCTTTGGGATCAGAACCTCCCGTACCACCGCCTGTAGGAGAACACGTATGAGCAGTTCCAGACACATAATACATCTGACATGACGAGCATTTATTCTGATGTTCACAACCACATCGCCCTTCGGTATCGATATAGTGACTACAGGTGGCACATACAACACGTCCAGTAGCCATGCTCCGACACATTGTACAGTTTGCTTGGTATGTATCGCCTTCATGCATAATACAGTACATCCGAGTTTGCACCGGGATATATGCTAGAATCACATTGCCACCCAACATCGCATTGAGGAACGCCAAATCGGTCACATACCCGCCCTCGACACTCACGCTTTCGGTCATCTTGCCGTCCTGGTACTGGTCGACGTGCAATACGTCGCCTTCGAGGGTCTGGAACACGATCACGCCCCGAAACTCGCCCTTACCGCCGGCCACCGAAAGTTTCTTTGCAAAATCCGGATGATCGATGTAGTAGTCGTGCATGGGAAGCACCGTAGCGATAGCCGCCTGCAAGGCACCGCCCTGCGGCTTGCTCACCAGCAGCTTCTGGATCACAGCGTCCTTTTCGCCTCCGTAAACCGCAAAATAAGAGTTCCTGGCATCGAGAAGGACTTCGATGCTGGCCGTACCCGCGGCTTCGACATAGGCGGCGCGGTCCCACAACGGCGTGAAGTCGCCGGGCGAGAAGGGATGGGCGTGCCCTTCGTGCGGGTCGAGCCAGTCGGACGACTTGACGGTGGCCATCTGCCCCTCGAAGAATTCGCGGGCTTCGCGCACCGTGATCTTCTGGTTCCCGCCGGAGCCGGAACCGTCTTTCTGGCAAGCGGTCAGGCCGAGGGCCGCTACCGCCAAACAGGAGAGTAATCTTGTTTTCATAGGGTTCTGGGGTTAAGAATGGATAAATCAGAAACGCTACGGGGCTGCCGCAACGTTTCTGCAAACATAAGAAATGCAATTTAATATTGCAATACAAAATACAAATCTTAAATATATTATAAAATACAATCCTTAAAATTGCAATTTACAATATGATTACACCCTGCGCAACCTGGATATTCTCTGGACACGGCATACCATCCGGGGCGTCCCCTGTTTGATCGCCCCGTAAAAACCGCCCCCTCCGCAGCATACGTAACAAAAGTCCCCGTCTGCTCTCGGAGCAGGCGGGGACTCTGGGGCAGGCCACTTTCAAAAGCCGCCGGGTCTACCGGTACTCGATCGTACGGACGAGGATACGGTCGGGTTCGCGTTCGGGGCCCGTGTAGACCGTTTGTTCGGTCCAGTTGCCGTGCGTGTCGTAGGTGTACTCCATCTCGCGCACCAGCATGCGCGTACCGTCGTCATACTCCTCTTCGACCTTCGTGATGTGGCCGAACTTGTCGTAGGCGATGAAAAAACCGGTCGGGAACTGCTCTTCGGTATAGTCGTCATAGGCCACCATATGGTCCCCGTCGTACCGGATGTTCTGTATCCGGGAGATCAGCGCGCTGTCCTGGCGAAGCGCGCGTTCGATCATCCGGCCATTTCCCCACCGCTGGGCCAGCGAACCGGTCTCGGCGCCATCGGCGGCATAGTCGGTTTCGGTGAGCAGGTGGCCTTCGGTATCGTATACCGAGACCCGTCGGCCCGTCAACTCACCATCGGCATCGTAGATGCTACAGATCTTTTCGGTATGACCGGCATTCCACTCAAAGGTCATTTTTACGGCCATCTTACCGTCGGCCCCATAGCGCAGAATCTCCGCGATACGGTTGTCGCGCCCGTAGGCATAGACAAAGCGTGCCGCACATTCGCCCGAATGCAGCGAGACCGACTCATCGAGCATGCCCGTTTCCGAATATACCTGCCGCGAGCCTTCCGGCAGCGCTGCACCCCGAACGACACGTCCGGCGGAGTCGGCCCCGGCCAAAAAGCCCGCTGTCGTCACCGACTTCACGGGGCCGGAAAGTTGGGCGGATTCGAGCGAATATTCGCCGGGAGTTTCGGTAGTATTGGTCGCGGCACAGCCCGTGAGAAGCAGCGGAAATGCCAGTAGAGAAAGTAGTTTTTTCATTGTTTGGCGGAGTGATTACGGCTGTCGGCAAAAGTACGAATAATCCGCCGCACAACCCCGTCGCTTATAAAATATGGAACACCAGCGCGAACACCGCCGCCCCGGCCAGGTAGCCGACCAGCACGCAGGGCGTCACCTTGCGAAGGTACCACAGGAAGTCGATCCGTTCGATGCCCATGGCCGCCACCCCGGCCGCCGAGCCGATGATCAGCAGCGAGCCCCCCGTCCCGGCGGCATAGCTGAGGAAGAGCCAGAAGAAATCGTCCGTCGGGTAGGTGTACATGGCCTGCGCAGCCGCCACGAGCGGCACGTTGTCGACCACCGACGAGAGCATACCGATGAGCGTCACCAGCAGCCCCTGGTGCCGTATGTGTTCCGAGAGCCACCCGGCGAACCCCGACAATACGCCGCTGGCCTGCAAGGCGCCGATGCACATCAGGATTCCGAAAAAGAAGAAAATGGTGGTCATGTTCACGTTGCGCAGGGCGTGCACCACCGAGAAGCGGCTCTTGAACGCATAGCCCCGGCGGCGGTACAGGACTTCGGTGTAAACCCAGAAGGAGCCCATGGCCAGCAGCATCCCCATGTAGGGCGGCAGGTGGGTGATCGTCTTGAACACAGGCACGAGCAGCAGCAGAATGATGCCCACGAAGAACATTGAGGTCTGCAGGCTGCGGGGCAGTTGGTGATAGGCGCGTTTCTCGCTCTCGCAAGGGGGCACTACCTCGCCCTTGGCAAAAAGCGACAACAGGGCCAACGGAACGACCAGCGACACCAGGCTGGGCAGGAACAGGTATTTAATCACCGCTCCGGCCGACACCTGTTTGCCGATCCAGAGCATGGTGGTGGTTACGTCACCGATCGGAGTCCAGGCACCGCCGGCGTTGGCCGCGACCACGATCACCGAGGCGAAGAGCAGGCGGTCGCGGCGGCTGGCCATCAGTTTGGGGAGCAGCGACACCATCACGATAGTAGTGGTCAGGTTGTCGAGCACGGCCGACAGGAAAAAGCAGGTCAGCCCGAGCACCCACATCAGTCGGCGTTTATCCTGGGTGCGGATGCGGTCGGTGACGAAACGGAAGCCATTGTGCTGGTCAATGATCTCGACAATGGTCATCGCCCCGATCAGAAAGAAAAGGATGCCCGAAATCTCGCTCAGCCCCTCGCCCAAATGCCCGAGCACCGTCTCCGAATCGGCGCTGTGGGCCATGATGTAAATGGCCCAGCACAGCACGCCGCCGCACAAGGCCGACGCCGCCTTGTCGATGCGCAGCGGCCGCTCGAAAATGATCGCCGCGTAGACGATGAAGAAGATCAGCAGGAGAACGGTTTGCATGATTTTCCGGGTTTACTGTAAAATTCTGTTTCGTTGCCGCAAGAAGCGCGCCCGAGCTTGAACCGGAGGGAGAACCTGATGCGGATTCGACGCGCAGAACGATCTTTGCCCCCGGCCTAACGCAAAGGCCGGCAAAGAGCGGAAGCCGCGGGCCGCCCTACTCTGCCCGTTCGAAGCGGAAACAATATATATTGCCCGAGAAATCGGCCACGTAGAGCGCGTCGCTGCTCACGGCGGGCGACGAGAAGACCGGCGCCCCGAGGTTGCGTTTCCACTGGAAGCGTCCCGTCGCGGCGTCGATGCCGTAGAGGCAGCCGTCCGAAGCGCCGAACACCAGCGTGCCGCCGATCAGCACGGGCACCGTTTCGACCGACATCTCCCAATCCTGCGCATAAGGCACCGTATAGAACAGCGAGGGCGCAGTGCGGTAGTTCCACAGCGGTTTGAACGTCAGGCGGTCGAACGCGGCCACGCCGCGGTTCGAAGTGCCGGTATACACCGCCTGCGGGGTCACCACCGGCGCCGAAGCCGACCGGAAGTCGATCCCGTCGGCCTTCTGGCTCTTGAGGACATCGCCCGAGCGCGGATTGATCAGGAACAACGTGTTGGAACTGGCCAGGTAAATATTGCCGTCGTACAGGGTGGCCGAGCCGTCGCGGAACCGGATTTCGGCGTCCTGTTTTTTCCAGAGCAGTTCGCCGGTGGCCGCGTCGTGGGCGAAAAGGCCGTTCCAGTGCGACGAAGCGAGCACTACACCCTCCCCTGCGGTGGTGGTCGACGAAGTGCCCTCGCCTCCGCTCCACGCGCGGTTCTTCCACAGCACCCGGCCCGTGCGGGCGTCGACAGCCGAAAATCCCGACGAGTGCCCGGCGTACACCACGCCTTCCGAATAGGCGATCCCGTTGTCGTTCACAGGCAACATGCTTTCGCGGAGTTCCCGTTTCCAGCGCAGTTCGCCGCTCGTGCCGTCGAAAGCCCAAAGCGTCATGTCCGCGCCACAAACAAAGACTGTGCCGTCGCCGTAAACAATCGTATTTTTCACCGAATTTCCGGTCTGGCGGCGCCATTCTAAGGTTCCCGTGGCAGCATCGTAGGCAATCAGGCTGCATTTGGCAATATTGTCGTCGTCGAGGGTGGCGATGTAGACGTTGCCGCCGCCCACCACGGGCGAGCCCATGAAGATGTTCCCCCCGGCGTTTTGCGACCACACGCAGGCGGGCATCGCCGAGATGTCGCCGCCGATCACGGGCTGGTTGTGCGCGGCATTCCCGGCCAGGTTGCCCCACTCTTCGGAAGGGGTCACGGTGGGTACCGCTCCGCTGCTCACATAGAATGAGCTTTGTTCTTCGAGGCGGGTGCCGTCGGCACAGCGGGCTTCGACCCGAACGGTGCGTAGCCCCGGCTTGGTGCCGGAGGCGAGGGCGCCGCTCCACGCCCAGTCGGTCTGTTGGGTCAAGGCGGTTTTGCGCCCGTCGACGGTGACCTCGACCGCCACCACGGGCGATACGGTGCGGTAAGCATTCACACGTAGCGTCACCGTTCCGGCCGGAACGGTATCGTGGCGGGCGGGCAGGGCGAGCGACAGCGTTCCGTCGATCCCGGTGTAGACCGAGCGGCTGCGGGCAGTCACGTTACCGGCGGCGTCGACACTGATCACGCGGAAGCACGACGGCGAATGGTCGATCCCCCCCTTGTCGGGTGTCGAAGTAGAGATGGTCTTCAGCCCCTGCACATATTTCACGTAGTGGTTATGCCAATGGCCGTAGAGCCAGGCTTCGGCGTTGTATTCCGAGAGGTCGAGGCTGTCGGTCACGGCGCGGTTGCGCCCGGTGCGGTGGCGGATGACCAGGTCGCCCTCCTGGAACCAAAGGTCGTGGCAGAGCAGGATCAGCCGCTTGCGGGGATCGGCCTGCGCCAGGTCGTTGCGCAGCCAGGCAAGCACCTGCGGCAGGCGGTACGAGGGGTTGTAGTCGCCGCCCAGCATCGGCAGCGCGACGAAATGGACGTTGCCCACATCGAACGAATACCAGTTGGGGCCGAACAACCGCTGGAAGTATTGTTCGCCGTAGTCGCCCTTCACCAGGTCGTGGTTACCGATGGTATAATACATCGGTACGCCCGTCTGTCGGGTGCGCACGTGGGCGGCGTGGAAGTCAAGGCCGGGGGTGTAGCAGATGTCGCCCGTGTGTATGATAAAAGCGGTGGCGGGATTTGAAGCGGCGTACTCCTTCAGGTTGTCGATCCAGGGTTTGTGGTTGTTGGTTTCGGAGTCGGTCACCTGAATGAACTCGAAGGCGCCGGTATGAGGGCTTTTCACGAGGCCGAAATCATACGAGTTGCGGCCCTGTTCGATGGCGAGGTAGTGGTCGCCGAGCGGCTTGTAGCCCGAAGGGGTGGTGACGGTCACGAAGCGGGCCTGCGGATGGCCGCCGGGCAGTTCGAAGCGCCCCCGGGCATCGGTTTTGACAACATTCAGGCCATCGGTCACGGCGACCCCGGCGATCGGTTTCTCGTCGGCATTGCGGATGCCGTCGGCATTGGTGTCGTGGTAGACGGTACCGCTAAGCTGCGCGGCGGCCGTCAGCGGGAACGCAAAGGCCAATACGGCGGACAGGATTTGTGTCTTCAAGATCATACGGGATATATCGAATTTTCGCAAGGACGGCAAGGTACGAAAAAACGGGGAGTTTTCGGCTGGGGAGTTTTTACTTCGCGGCGAAGCAGGCATAGCCATGGAAAAAGAAGCGCCCGGCCGCAGCCCCCGATGGCTAACTATTGTCATCCCGAGCGTAGCCGAGGGACCTGGATGCGAAACTTGCAAAGAGTGAGGTTTTGCAATTGTTTCGGCCAGGTCCCTCGGCTACGCCCGGGATGACATCAAGAACGGCAGAGTACCACACTTTGCCGAGAAAGAACCGCCCGCCATAACGCGCTAAAAATTCCGCAAAAAATCATTATCTTTGCAACCCGGCGTGCATCAAAACACGTAACCCCAAGGAAATCAAACATAAACATTCATAAAAACCTTCAACACAATGGCCCAGGTAAAAAGAGTCTACTCGTTCGGCAACAAGAAAGCCGAAGGAAACGGCAAAATGAAAGAACTGCTCGGTGGTAAAGGTGCGAACCTCGCCGAAATGAACCTCATCGGCATCCCCGTTCCCGCCGGCTTCACCATCACCACCGAAGTCTGCACCGAATTCTACGAAAAAGGCAAACAAGGCGTGATCGACCTCATCAAACCCGAAGTCGAGAAAGCGATGAAAGAAGTCGAGAAAGAGATGGGTACCCAGTTCGCCAACGACGAGAACCCCCTGCTGATGTCCGTGCGTTCGGGCGCCCGCGTGTCGATGCCCGGCATGATGGACACCATCCTCAACCTCGGCCTCAACGACAAAGCCGTCGAAAGCCTCGCCAAGAACAGCGGTAACCCCCGCTTCGCCTGGGACTCGTACCGCCGCTTCGTGCAGATGTACGGCGACGTGGTGCTCGGCATGAAACCCGAATCCAAAGAAGACGAAGACCCCTTCGAAGAGATCATCGACCACATGAAGAAGGAAAAAGGCATCGTCAACGATACCGACTTCGACACCGAAGACCTCAAGAAAATGGTCGCCAAGTTCAAGGAAGCCGTCCTCAAACAGACCGGCAAAGAATTCCCCAGCGACCCGTGGGAACAGCTCTGGGGCTCGGTTTGCGCCGTGTTCGAAAGCTGGATGAACGAGCGCGCCGTGCTCTACCGCCAGATGTACAAATACCCCGCCGAATGGGGCACCGCCGTCAACGTGCAGGCCATGGTATTCGGCAACATGGGCGACAACTCGGCCACCGGCGTGGCCTTCACCCGTGACGCCGCCACCGGCGAGAACATCTTCAACGGCGAATACCTGGTCAACGCCCAGGGCGAAGACGTGGTAGCCGGTATCCGCACCCCGCAGGAGATCACCATCGAAGGCTCGAAACGCTGGGCCAAATCGCAGAACGTGAGCGAAGAAGACCGCAAGGCCAAATTCCCGTCGCTTGAAGAAGTAATGCCCGTCGCCTACAAAGAGCTGTTCGACATCCAGAACCACCTCGAAAGCTACTTCAAAGACATGCAGGACATCGAGTTCACCATCCAGGACGGCAAGCTCTGGATGCTCCAGACCCGCAACGGCAAACGCACCGGCGCCGCCATGGTGCGCATGGCCATGGAAATGCTCGACGAAAAGCTGATTGACGAAAAGACCGCCGTGCTGCGCGTCGAACCCGCCAAGCTCGACGAACTGCTCCACCCCATCTTCGACAAGAACGCCATGGCCAAAGCCACCGTGCTGACCAAAGGCCTTCCCGCCTCGCCCGGCGCCGCCACCGGCCAGATCGTGTTCTTCTCCGACGAAGCCGCCGCCCAGAAAGAGAAAAACCCCGGAGCCAACCTGATCCTCGTGCGCCTCGAAACCTCGCCTGAAGACCTCAAAGGCATGGGCGCCGCCAACGGCATCCTCACCGCCCGCGGTGGTATGACCTCGCACGCGGCCGTTGTGGCCCGCGGCGAAGGCAAATGCTGCGTGTCGGGTGCCGGCGCCTGCAAGATCGACTACAAAGCCCGCACGATGACCATCGACGGCAAAGTCTTCAGAGAAGGCGACTGGATCTCGCTCAACGGCTCGACCGGCGAAGTCTACGAAGGCCAGGTAGCCACCACCCAGCCCGACCTGGGCGGTGACTTCGGGCGCCTGATGGACATCTCGTACAAATACGCCCACATGAAAGTGCGCGCCAACGCCGACAAACCCGCCGATGCCAAAGTCGCCTTCGACTTCGGTGCCGAAGGTATCGGCCTCTGCCGCACCGAACACATGTTCTTCGAAGGCGACCGCATCAAATCCGTCCGCGAGATGATCCTTGCCGACGACGAAGCCGGCCGCCGCAAAGCCCTCGACAAACTGCTGCCCATCCAGCGCGGCGACTTCGAAGGCCTGTTCGAAGTGATGAACGGGCACCCCGTGACCGTACGCCTGCTCGACCCGCCCCTCCACGAATTCGTGCCCCACACCGAGGCCGAACAAAAAGAGATGGCCAAAGAGATGGGTGTCAGCTTCGAAATCATCCACGAGAAAGTCGAATCCCTGGCCGAAGTGAACCCCATGCTCGGTCACCGCGGCTGCCGCCTCGGTAACACCTATCCCGAGATCACCGAAATGCAGACCCGCGCCATCATCGAGGCTGCCATGAACGTGAAGAAAAAAGGCACCCCCGTGCACGTCGAGATCATGGTTCCGCTCGTAGGCAACCACAAAGAGTTCAAGTACCAGAAAAAGGTGATCGACGCCACCGCCGAAGCCGTATTCGCCGAACGCAACGACAAGATCGCCTACATGATCGGCACGATGATCGAAGTTCCGCGCGCCGCCGTCACTGCCAACGAGATCGCCGAAGTGGCCGAATTTTTCTCATTCGGTACCAACGACCTCACGCAGATGACCCTCGGCTTCTCGCGCGACGACATCGCCAAGTTCCTGCCCGAATACCTGCGCAAAGGCATCCTCAAACAAGACCCCTTCCAAATCCTCGACGTCAAAGGCGTCGGCCAACTCGTACGCGAAGGCGTATTCAAAGGCCGCACCGTGCGTCCCGACCTCAAGTGCGGCATCTGCGGCGAACACGGCGGCGAACCTTCGTCGGTCGAGTTCTGCCACTACGCCGGCCTGAACTACGTGAGCTGCTCGCCGTTCCGCGTGCCCATCGCCCGCCTGGCCGCCGCCCACGCCGCCCTCAAGCAGGACAAGTAGGCCGGAACTGATCACTGTTGTAAGGAAGCGGAGTTCGTCTGACGAGCTCCGCTTCCTATTTTTCAGGCCCCGGATATTGTTACTGAAAATTCACTACTTTTGGCATATCAGATCCGGCCAAACCAATCAAAACCAGTATGAAAAAACAACTGATGGTCCTTGCCCTGACAGCATCGATAGCCCTCGCCGGCTGCTCGAAAAGCGGAGACGATCCGGTATCCGTGTCGTCCGTCAGCCTCCACAAAGTAACGATGGCGCTCACGGTCGGCGATAACGAATCCCTGATCGCCAGCGTGCTACCCTCGCACGCCGACAACAAGACCGTCACTTGGTCGAGCTCCGTGCCGTCGGTAGCCACTGTCGATGCGAGCGGTAAAGTGACCGCCGTGGGTGCCGGCACGACCACGGTCACCGCCACGGCCGTCGGCGGCAAAAAAGACGCTTGCGAGGTGACGGTAAGCCCCGCCGCGATACCCGTCGCTTCGGTGAGCCTCAATAAGCCAACCCTAAGCCTCGCCGTCGGAGCGAACGAGACTCTGGCAGCCACGGTACTGCCCGCGAACGCCGACAACCCGGCCATCACCTGGTCGAGTTCGCCCGAAACAGTAGCCACCGTCGATACCAACGGCAAAGTCACCGCCATAACCAAAGGCACAGCTACCATCACCGCCACCGCCGGAGGCAAAACGGCCAGTTGCACGGTGACGGTCACCCCCGCGGTAGTCGCCAGCGGCACGACGGGATCACTTTCCTGGATGCTGACCGACGACGGCGCATTCACCATCCGAGGCACCGGCGCCATGCCGGATTATGCTTTTGCGACCAAGTCCCCTTGGTACCCCAATCGCGGGACGATCGAGGCGATTGTGATCGAAAGCGACGTCACAAGTGTCAGCGCCAATGCTTTCCTGGATTGTTCGTATGTGACCAGCGTCACCATCCCCCGGAGCGTAACCAGCATTGGATACAACGCTTTTTCCGCTTGTACCGCTTTGACAAATATTGAAATCCCGAACAGCGTCACAAGCATTGGGAACAACGCCTTTCAAGGTTCCGGTTTGACGGCAGTGGAGATTCCGGGCAGCATCACCAGTATTGGGAGTAACACTTTTGCCAATTGTACTTCTTTGAGAGATGTGTCTATTCCCAACAGTGTTGGGAGTATCGGTCGGGATGCCTTCACCGGATGCACGACTTTGGCCGGCATTACCATTCCCGGCAGTGTCATAAGCATCGGAAACAATGCGTTCAGCAATTGCTCTTCAATGGCAAGCGTCGAAATCCGGAACGGCACCCAAAGCATCGGAGAATATGCTTTCTACAATTGCACCGCACTGACAAGCGCCGCCATTCCGAGCAGTGTTACAAGCCTTGGAATGAGTGCTTTTGGCGGTTGCAGGTCTTTGACAGGCATCACCATTCCGGGTAGTGTCGGCAGCATCGGCTTGAGCACTTTCTCCGGTTGTACCGCCCTGCAGGACGTGACCATCTCCGAAGGCGTGACCGAGATCGGGAGCACGGCTTTCCACAGTTGCACTTCCTTAGCCGAGATTACCATTCCGGCGAGTGTCCGAAGCATTGAGAACAGTGCTTTTTACAACTGTTCCTCGCTGGGCACCCTAACGATCCGCAATGGCGTGACCAACATCGGGGGCTATGCGTTCTACAGTTGTTCTTCTCTGCAAAATGTGACTATTCCCGCCAGTGTCACCAGCATCGTAGACTTTGCCTTTTTCGGATGCTCCTCGTTGACCAGCGTAACCCTGCTCGGCAGCCCGAACATCGGCACCCGGGTTTTTCTTGGTTCTCCGGAGTTGACCCAGATTACCGTGATGGCTACCGTACCGCCGAACCTCGGGCCCGACAATTTCGATGCGGCCGGCGATGTACTCTATGTTCCGGCCGGCTCTGTGCCCTCCTACCAGGGTTCGTCGGCGTGGAATATTTCTTTCACCACAATCACCGAGCAACAGTAATCTTTCCCGGCGGACGCCCATACAGGCGTCCGCTTTTTTCACGTCATCCCGAACCAGAAATAGTGGTATTTCGATAATAATTTTATACATTTGTTCTGTCCGTATCTCCTGACTGACCGGACCGCCGCAGGTACCCGGCAACGCCCCGCCTGCCCCGTAAACTCCATTTTCTAACCCCCTCAAAAACAAAATTCTATGGAAGGAAAATTCTTTACTTTTCTGAAGCCCTACCTCGATTACATCGATGCAGGCAAACTTTTCAAACAACCGTTCCGCGTCCTCTACCTGGTGATCGCCGTAGCATTGCTCCTGTTTCCGGTCTACCTGCTGTGTGCAGCCATCGCCGACAAGATGTTCAGCTACATGAGCGGCGGACAGATCTTCGTGTTCCTGATCCTGTGGCTCATCATCGCCGCCGCCGGATGGCTCAGCTTCCAGCTCTGGTTTAACCGCAGCAAAAAACTGCAGGAAACCTCGAACATGGGCGACGACTTCATTGCCACCCCCGTGCTCACCCACTTCATCCAGACCTGGGGCGAATGGCTCGGCAGCTATGTCGGTATCGTCGGCTTCCTGGTGACCCTGTTCAACCTGCTGGCCAAAGGTGCAGGCGAATACCTGTTCCCCATCGGCGGCCCCATCGGCAGCTGGCAGGGACTGATCGCTTTCCCGGTCGCCGGTCTGCTCATCGTGATCGTGTTCCGCTGTATCGCCGAGCTCATCCGCGCGCTGGTAGCCATCGCCAACAACACCAAAAAATAACGCCGCCACTCTGCGCGGCGGCGGGGGATATCCCCGCCAATCCCGCAAGCATCACGGAGAAAGGGAGAGTATTCCCTTTCTCCGTTCGTTTTTTGCGGGAGCCTCAAAGCCCCCCGGAAGAAACAGCCGCACCGTCGGCGACACGCGGAAACCGAGCCTCAGGAGGATATTACAGCCCTCCGCACGCAGTGGTGGCGGACTGCCGGGATCGCCTCACGCGACCCGGGTAAACGCAGAAACCTTGAGAAGACAGATAGGCATTATTGCGAATAAGCATTTAAATTATCGCTACTTTTACACTTCTTAAAACCAGTCCGCTAACCGATTCCCGGAAAACCAACCGCCACACCCTATGCCCGACCGCACCCAGCAACCGCCGTTCAGCCTTCCCGAAACCATCAGCCTCCCCGCCGCACAACATACCCTCGCGGCCGGGCGCGTCCCGCTGTGGACGATCCGAGCCGGCGACCAGGAACTCCTGCGGCTTACCCTCGTGTTCGAGGCCGGGTCGCGGCACGCTGTAAAGCCCTTCGTGGCCTCGGCCCTGATTAACCTGCTGAGCGAAGGCACCGCCCGGCACACCGCCGCCGAAGTGGCCGAATTCTTCGACTTCCACGGCGTATACTACGACACCTCGCTCGACCGCGACTACGCGCTGATCACCGTCAGTTGCCTGAGCCGCTTTCTGGGTACTACCCTTGGAATGCTCGAAGAGATCCTGCTCACACCGCAACTCTCGCCCGACGAGCTGAGCATCTACGCCGCCAAACGCAAGCAAGAGCTCATCATCGAGCGCGAGAAACCCGCTGTCCGGGCCCGCGAACTCTTCGCCCAGACCCTCTTCGGAGCGGAGCATCCCTACGGGCGCGTCTCGCTGCCCGAGAGCTACGACACCCTCGCTACGGAAGACCTGCGCAGTTTTTACGAGAAATTCTACGTGCGGGGAAACGGTGCATTCGCCGTGGCCTCGGGCCTGATCGGCGATCCGGAGCGCCACACCATCGAAGATTTCCTCGAAAGAATCAGCAACCGCTATCCGGTGGCCGGATCGACCGGGGGTGAACCGCACAATGCTCTTGCCCGGCCAACCCCCCAGACCGGAGCCCCCGTGACCGAACATCGCCCCGACGCCCTGCAATCGTCGCTGCGGCTGGGACGGTTGCTGTTCCCCAAAGGGCACCCCGACTTCAACGGCATGCAGATTCTCTCCACCGTGCTCGGCGGTTACTTCGGCTCGCGGCTCGTGCGCAACCTGCGCGAAGAGAAAGGTTTTACATATGGCATTTACGCTGCTATGGTAAACTTTCAACAGGCCGGTTATCTGGCTATTGCGAGCGATGTCGCCGCCGGGGTGCGCGACGCCGCCATCGCCGAAATTTTCCGCGAGACCGAGCTCCTCCGCGCCGCGCCCATTGCGGCCGAAGAGCTCGACATGGTGCGCAACATCATCGCCGGCGAAGCCATGCGCATCATCGACGGGCCGTTCGGCGTGGCCGACGTGGCCATCGAAAGCATCCAGTGCGGCGACCCTTCGCTGTCGAATTTTGCACAATTCCTGGACGAAGTTCGCACCATCACCCCCGAAAGGCTACACGCACTCGCACAGCAATACCTGCGCCGCGAAGATTTCGTGGTCGTGGCGGTGGGATAATCATTTCTTCGCAAGACGGCTTCTCATCCCCAGTGATTATATTTTAGCTTATCCGCAATAATACCCCCTCAGTCCGCCGACGGCGACGGGCGTAAACGAGCCGCGGGCGAGTGTGACAGCCCGCCGCGTGGGGCGGCGGCGGACTGCCGGGATCGCTCGCGCGACTCGGGTAAATGTAAAAGCACCCCCCGAAAACAAAGGATAAAATGCGGGGGGATATTATTGCGGATAAGCATATTATATTTCCTCCGACCCGCCTGTGCGACCGACCGCAGCCACATTGCAGTTGTTCGACTGCAACGTGACCAAAAAACGAATCCAAAGGGGGGCCTGCCGCCCCCTTTGGGCAATCCCCCGCTTTTTCTCTAAAACTATAGAGAGAGGGGTGGTCAGGGGAGAGGGACACGACGCAGTGCTGAACGGTTCGGAGACAAAACCTAAAGGAATGCTCAGGCGGCAAGAAGCCGTCTGCAAAAAAGAAATATCTTTGTACATTATGATCGACCGGGAAACAGTAGACCGCATCTTCGCCGCCGCCGACATCGTCGACATCGTGGGCGAGTTCGTCACCCTCAAGAAAAAAGGGGTGAACTACCAGGCCTGTTGCCCGTTCCACAACGAAAAAACCCCCTCGTTCGTCGTGTCGCCCTCGAAGGGACTCTACAAATGCTTCGGTTGCGGCAAAGGCGGCAACTCCGTGTCGTTCCTGATGGAGCACGAAAGCCTCACCTACCCCGAGGCCCTGAAGTGGATCGCCAAAAAATACGGCATCGAAGTCCGCGAAAAAGAGGAATCCCAGGAAGACAAACAGCGCAACAACGACCGCGAAAGCATGATGGTTGCCACCTCGTGGGCCTCGGAATATTTCCGCGAGCAGCTGACAGGCACCGCCAAAGGCAAGGACATCGGACTCGCCTATTTCCGCGAACGCGGGTTCAACGACGCCACCATCGACAAATTCGGGCTCGGCTACTGCCCCGACGGCGGCGACGAGATGACCCAAGCCGCTCTCAAGGCCGGCTACAAAGAAGAGTTCCTGACCGCTACCGGCCTGACTATCAAACGCGAAACCGGCGGCTATTACGACCGTTTCTGCGGCCGCGTGATGTTCCCCATCCATTCGCTGGCCGGCCGCGTGATCGGCTTCGGCGGGCGCACGCTCCGCACCGGCGACAAGGCCAAATACCTCAACTCGCCCGAGAGCGAGATATACCACAAAAGCCATACCCTCTACGGCATCCACCTGGCCAAGCGCGCCATGACGCAGCTCAACAACTGCATCCTGGTCGAAGGCTACACCGACGTGATGCAGATGCACCAGTCGGGCGTCGAGAACGTGGTGGCTTCGAGCGGCACCTCGCTCACCGTCGAGCAGATCAAGCTCATCAAGCGTTTCACCCACAACATCACCGCCATCTTCGACGGCGACACCGCGGGCATCAAAGCCTCGTTGCGCGGCATAGACATGATCCTGCGCGAAGGGCTCAACGTGCGCGTGGTGCTACTGCCCGACGGCCAGGACCCCGACTCGTTCGCCCGCTCGCACAACGCCACCGAATTGCGCGCCTTCATCGAGCAGCACGAGGAGGATTTCATATCGTTCAAGATCCGGTTGTTGTTCGAGGAGGAGAAAGAGAACGACCCCATCCGCCGCGCCGCACTGATCACCGACATCGTGCAGTCGATCGCCGTGATCCCCGACAACATCGCGCGGTCGGTCTTCACGCAGGAGTGCGCGCGCCGCTTGGGCATCGACGAAGACATGCTGATCCGCGAAGTGGCCCGCACCCGCGCCGGCCAGATCGACGGCCGCGCCGGGCGCGACGTGATCCAGAATACTATTCGCAAGGAACAGTTCCTGACCGGACAGGCGGGGGCCTCGGCTTCGCCGGCCTATTCAGGCGGCATTTCCGTTGCCGGCTCTGGCGAAGGCTCCGGTACCGACAGCGTTTCGGGCGTTCCCGGATTCTCCGGAAACGAAACCGCCGCGGGTATCTCGCCCGTCGACCTCGTGCGGCGCGGCAGCGAGGCCGACCGAGGCCTGGCCCGCGAGGTCGAAGTTTTGGAGCGCGAACTCGTGGGTTACCTGTTGAAATACGGTGACTCCGAATTCGACTTTTTCAGCTCGCCCACCGACCACGTGTCGCTCGGTGTGGCCGAAACCATCATCGGCGACCTCGACGGCGACAGCATCGAACTGGTGAACCCGCTCTACCGGCAAATCTACGCCGAATACGCCGCGCTCTACAAAGAATCCGGCGCCCCGCAGGCCTCGCACTTCATCAACCACCCCTCGCCCGAGATGTGTTCGCTGGCGGTCGACCTGCTGACCGAATCCGACGTCCACCGCCCCAGCCAGATGTGGCAGCGCCACGGGGTGAGCGTGTCGACCGAGCGTGAACGCCTCTCCGACGCCATCCCCAAAGCGATCACCATCTACAAATCTAAAGTCGTCAGCACGATGATCGCCGAGTTGCAAAAAGAACTCGCCGGCTTCGAGGAGATAACCCCGCGCGCCGACGAGATACTGAAGCAACTCTCGGCCCTGAACGACCTGCGCCGCGAGGTGTACAACAAGTACCTGCGCACGATCTGATTTCTCAGCCGATAAGGCACCGTACCAACTTTTTCAGTAATTTTTTCGAAATGACGGCGCCCGGGACGAGAGGAAACGCCCACCCGCAGGTACCTTGCCGCCTGCGGGTGGGCGTTATGCTCGCGCAAACGCTGTGCCGATACGGAGAAAGGAGGCCTGCCAGAGTCCCCGAGCATAGCCGAGGCGTCAGAGACGCTTCTCTTTTGCATACTCCTCAAAATATCATCCCGGGCGCAGCCGAGGGAACTTTTCAATGCCGGCAGGTCGCTGTGCATTTTCTGAAAAAAGTTCCCTCGGCTGCGCCCGGGATGACATGAAAAAGAATCGCGGTGCGCGGAGGCGCCGCTCAGGACAACATCCGGTTAACTTCGTCCACGCAAAAATTCAGCTAAGGCCCCGGTGGCCCGCCCCCGGTGGCTCAATACATTCTTCTCGGCGGCCGTCATCTCGGCGAACGTCCGGTCGAAACCTTCCGGCACGAACACCGGGTCGTAGCCGAAGCCCCCGGTGCCGCGCGGCGTGTCGATAATAAAGCCCTCGACCGTGCCTTCGAACAGGAACTCCCGCCCCCCGAGGATCAGCGCGATCACCGTGCGAAACCGGGCGCGCCGATCCTCGACCCCTGAGAGGCGGCACAGCAGGCGTGCCACATTGGCCGCCGAATCGTGCGGCGCACCTTCGCCCGCCAACGACGCGTAGCGCGCCGACCAGACCCCCGGTTCGCCGCCGAGCGCCCCGACTTCGAGCCCCGTATCGTCGGCAAAACAGTCGGCCCCCGTGCGCTCGTAAATATAGCGGGCCTTTTGAAGCGCGTTGCCTTCGAGCGTCGGGGCCGTTTCAGGAATCTCTTCGGTGATCCCGGCCGAGGCCGGCGTGTCGAGTTCGAAGCCCGGGCCCAGCACCGCCGACACCTCGTCGATTTTATGGCGGTTGGCCGTGGCAAAAATCAGTTTCATTTTCTGCATATTCTAATTGTTTTTCGGACCGGCGCCCCCGAGACTGCAAAGCAGCCTGTGCGCACGGGCCATAGTCCCTCATCAAATATCTACGTGCTTACCCACTCCAAAAGTAACTGAAAAATCGTTACCTTTGGGAACCTATTTTTTGGACACAACCGCCCCCCCCGTGAATATAGAGGAACTAAGGGAATATTGCTTATCAAAACCCTACGTCGACGAGTACATGCCCTTCGGCGAAGATGTCCTTGTGTTCAAGATCGGCGGTGAGACCGGCGCCCGGATCCGGGAACAGGGCGGAAAAATGATGGCCGCACTGTCGATCTCGAACCCCGACCGTGTGTCGCTCAAATGCGACCCCGACCGGGCCGTGGAGTTGCGCGAACGCTGGCCGCAGGACATCGAACCGGCCTACCATTTCAACAAACGGCACTGGAACAGCGTGCGCCTCGAAGGGAGCCTGAGCGACGAACAGGTGCGCGGGCAGGTCGACGAATCGTACCGCGCCGTCTACGCCTCATTCCCCAAAAAATGGCAGGCCGAGCACCCGCTATAGCCTTCGGCGATTTACGGCAAACACGAAAAGGCTGCGGAATAGCCCGCGATCCGGCGCCCAGCGTCATAGACGCTTTGTCAACCATATTCCATAAAGGTTGGTTAATTTCCTAACGGGTAAATGATTGCCCGTGCGGCCTCACACCTCGGGGGAGGCCGGGTCGAAAGAATAATGCATAAATCACATCCCCCCGATCAACGAGCCAATTGTAGTGAACCCCATTGACGACCGCATACTGAAATTCATCAAACGCCACCACACCGCCACCCTCGCCACCACCGACGCGAGCGGCGAGGCGTGGTGCTGTAACCTGTTCTACGCCTGGCTGCCGGAAGAGGGGGCGCTGGTCTTCACCTCATCGTCCGAGACCCGCCACGGCCGCGACATGCTCGCCGGGCACCTGGCCGCCGCCAGCATTGTGCTCGAAACCCGTGTAGTAGCCAAAGTACAGGGCCTGCAGATACAGGGGTTCCCCTCGCGCGCCGAATCCGGCGACGCCTTATATAAAGCCGCCCACACGGCCTATCTCAAACGGTTTCCCTACGCCGTGTTCGCCAAAGGCGACCTCTGGATACTGAAACTCACGCGCCTGAAATACACCGACAACTCGCTCGGTTTCGGCACCAAGCTTGAGTGGGAGCGCGGGACAGAATAAATATTCAAATGTCATACCGAGCGTAGCCGAGGGACCTGCTCAAAAATTGGCCGTCAATCGGTTTTTGCGTCAATCCTTGAGCAGGTCCCTCGGCTACGCTCGGTATGACATAGCAAGAGCAGTCCACTGTTCCGCAAGAATCGCCCGGCCTCCACCGGCCGAAGGCGATGAAAGCGCCTGGCGGCGGGCGATTGGCTGATGCGCGAGAAAGGCAGGCCTGCTGCGCTTGAGTCCACTGCGTGGCCTCCTGCTCCTACTTGCTCGGCAATCCGAACAAAGTTCGATTGCCCTCGGTTCGGGCGTCGTTTCGCAGGCCGCAAAGCAGACGCCCGGGAAACCCGCTCCGCAGACCTCCGCCCCGAACACCGAAAACAATAATTAACCCAACATACCAACGAAAAAACGATGAAACAACTACTGATGGCATCCTTTGCATTCCTCGCCACCGCCGCCCTGACGACCAGCTGCGGCGACAAAAAAACCACCCAAGACGACTTTGTGTGGAAAATCGACCGCTTCGACGACATCAACGTCCTGCGCTATCAGGTCGAAGGCTTCGACAGCCTGAGCGCCCAACAACACGTCATGCTCTACTACCTGAGCCAGGCCGCCATCTGCGGGCGCGACATCATGTTCGACCAGAACTGTAAATACAACCTGCCGATCCGCCGCACCCTCGAAGCCATCTACACCACCTATAAAGGCGACCGCACCACCGAAGAGTTCCTCGCCCTTGAGAAATACCTCAAGAAAGTATGGTTCGCCAACGGCATCCACCACCACTACTCAGGCGACAAATTCACCCCCGAATTCACGCAGGCCTACTTCGAAGGGTTGCTCAAAGAGACTCCCGCCGAGCTGCTGCCCGCCCCCGAACTGCTGGCCGAACTGACCGGCGTAATCTTCGACCCCACGCTCTACGCCAAGCACCTCGACCAACGCGACGGCATCGACATGCTCGCCGCCTCGGCCTCGAACTACTACAGCGGCGTGACCCAGCAAGAGGCCGAAGCCTTCTACGCCGCCATGATCAAAGCCGACGGCCACAACCCCGAGCCCGTCTCGTACGGCCTCAACAGCCAGCTTGTGAAAGAAGACGGTAAGATCTTCGAGAAAACCTGGAAAGTCGGCGGTATGTACGGCGCCGCCATCGAACAAATCTGCTACTGGCTCGAAAAAGCCGCCGGCGTGGCCGAAAACGACCACCAGCGCGAAAGCCTCGAACTGCTGATCAGCTACTACCGCACCGGCGACCTACGCACCTTCGACCTCTACAACATCCATTGGGTGAAAGACACCCTCTCGCAGATCGACCTGGTGAACGGTTTCACCGAAACCTACGGCGATCCGCTCGGTTACAAAGCCTCGTGGGAGTCGATGATCAACTTCAAGGACATCGAAGCCACCAAACGCACCGAACTGATCAGCAAGAACGCCCAATGGTTCGAAGACAACGCCCCGATTGCCCCGCAGTACCGCAAACCTGTCGTCAAGGGTATCTCGGCCAAGACCATCACCGCCGCCATGCTCGGCGGCGACTGCTATCCCGCCACCCCGATCGGCATCAACCTGCCCAACGCCGACTGGATCCGCAAGGAACACGGCTCGAAATCGGTGACCGTGACCAACATCACCGCCGCCTATGACGCCGCCGCCAAAGGCAACGGGTTCACCGAAGAGTTCATCCTCCGCCCCGAAGACCGAGAACTGAAAGAAAAATGGGGTTCCATCGCCAACAACCTGCACACCGACCTGCACGAATGCCTCGGCCACGCCAGCGGCCAGCTCGGCGCCGGAGTGAAAGGCGACGAACTCAAGAACTACGGTTCGACCCTCGAAGAGGCCCGCGCCGACCTGTTCGCCCTCTATTACATGGCCGACCCGATGACTGTGCAACTCGGCATCAGCCCGTCGCTCGATGTGGCCAAGGCCGAATACAACAACTTCATGATGAACGGCCTGCAAACGCAGCTCACCCGAATCCAGCCGGGCAAGAACATCGAAGAGTCACACATGCGCGACCGCTCGCTGATCGCCCATTGGGTATACGAAAATGGTAAAGCCGACAACGTGGTTGAGCTCCGCAAGGTGACCGGCGACAACGGCATCGAGAAGACCTACGTGGTCGTGAACGACTACGCCAAACTCCGCACGCTGTTCGGCGACCTGCTCCGCGAAATCCAGCGCGTCAAAAGCGAAGGCGACTTCGAAACGGGGCGCATGCTCGTGGAAACCTACGGCGTGAAAGTCGACCCCGCGATGCACGACGAGGTGCTGCGCCGCTACGCCGCGCTCAACATCGCCCCCTACTCGGGCTTCGTGAACCCGCGCTATGTGCCCGTCACCGATGCAGCCGGCCACATCGTCGACGCGCGTGTCGAATACCCCGACAACTACGTGGAGCAAATGCTCGACTACTCGGCCAACTATTCGTTCGTCAAGTAGGTACGTCCGGGTACCCCGGTGCTATTTTTCGTCATGCGAGGAGTACTTTAGCACGACGAAGCAATCTCCCCGCCTTTGAATAGGAGGATGGCCGCGCCGTGCTAAAGTACTCCTCGTCATGACGAATGAGTTTCAGAGTTATCCTTTTCAGGCTTGCCGTACCACATCCGACCCGGCGCCCACCCCCGAACGCGCTGCGCGCGTTGGGTGCACGGGCCGCACTGCATCCAGAAAAGAGTTCGGAAACGGAGTCAAAACCGCCAACAAGCCTAAAGGGGATGGTTCCGATGAGTTTCAGGCCTGCTGCGGAAGAAATAAGAATTACAAGATGCAGATAGTAGTAGCGATTACGGGAGCGAGCGGGACGATCTACGCCCGGCGCCTGCTGGAAAAACTCACGGCCAGCGGGGACGTGGGCCGGATCGGCGTGGTGGTGAGCGGAAACGCGCGCGATGTGGCCGCACAGGAGACCGGCGGCCTCGGGTGGCTCGACGAACTGCGGCAAGGCCCGGAAGGCGGCAAGATCGCTGAATACGACCCAAACGATTTCAGTGCCCCCTTCGCCTCGGGTTCGTCGCACTACGACGCGATGGTCATCGTTCCGTGCAGCATGGGCATGGCGGGGCGGATCGCCGGCGGGATATCCGCCAGCCTGACCTGCCGCGCCGCCGACGTGATGCTCAAGGAGCGGCGGCGGTTGATCCTCGTGCCGCGCGAGACCCCGTGGTCGCTGATCCACCTGCGTAACCTGACCACGATCACCGAAGCCGGCGGCATAATAATCCCCGCCTCGCCATCGTTCTATTCACAGCCGCAGACCTTCGGCGAACTGGCCGACACTGTGGTATGGCGTATCATCGCCCTTTTGGGGCTGCCCGTCCCGCCCGGCTGGGGCGAGGGAAAATAGAACCCTCCCCGCCGTTCACGGCGGTCCTGCCCCGGGATGACATGAAACGAAAGTCGGCGGAACCGGACGCGCATGTCGTAATATCTTTCCAAAATTTGAGAATTTCCGAAATAGTGATAAATTTGTAGTGCCAAGTACAAACCAATAAACAAACGAATTATGGCTTACAAAATTGACGAAAACACCTGTACTGCTTGCGGTACCTGCATCGGCGAGTGTCCCGTGGATGCTATTTCCGCAGGTTCTGTATACACCATCGACCCCGGAACCTGTATCGACTGCGGTTCGTGCGCCGATGTTTGCCCCGTAGAGGCCATCAGCCCGGCCTAAGCGTCGAGAAAAAATACAGAGAGAAGGCGTCTTCCCTACCGGGAAGACGCCTTCTTATTTTTGGCGGTAAACCAAGTGCCGCCTGCGGGCAAGGACGGACGGTTTGAACTGTTGACGGGGATTACCCGCGCATCGCCGCGCCCGGCGGTGCTGACGACCCTCTCTGCTGCGCGGGAGCGCTGGCAATACAAAAGATGCGGTGGCTATGCGCCTGTTCCATCAAAAAACAAGTACCGCCTGCGGGCAAACCCGGGCGGTACTTCTGTTTTTTCGATGGTTGCCTGCGGCAGAGCATCTTTTGTATTGAGCTGTTGACGAGGATTGAACTCGTGACCTCTTCCTTACCAAGGAAGTGCTCTACCACTGAGCTACAACAGCAGTGCGTCCGCGCACCCCGGGATTTATAATCGCCGAAGGGTTACTTAACGCGAGGGCAAACTTAAGGAAGTTACTCCCCTTGATGCAGCCCCTGGAGCGGAAAACGAGACTCGAACTCGCGACCCCAACCTTGGCAAGGTTGTGCTCTACCAACTGAGCTATTTCCGCAATAAACGTATCTTTGTATTGTCCGGCAACGTGCATTCAGACAGCCAGACATTCCGGAACGGATTGCAAAAGTAAAACTAAAATTTGAATTTCCAAAACTATGGACCAGATAAACCTCAAATGGAAAGGCGGAATGGAGTACGAAGCCACCATAGGCGACTACACGCTGACTGTCGACGGCCCCGCCGAGCACGGCGGAAACGGGCAGGGCCCGACTCCTAAACCCCTGATGCTGGTAGCCCTCGGGGGATGCACCGGCATGGATATTGCCTCGCTGGCCCGCAAGATGAGAGTCGAATTCAGCCGCATCGACATCGACGTCGAAGCCGAGAAAAACGAAGAGCCGCCCGTTGTCTACACTTCGCTACGCGTCATCTACCGCTTCGGACACCCCGCTCCCGACGACGACATCCGCGCCAAAACCGAAAAAATGGTACGTCTCTCGCAGGAGCGCTACTGCGGCGTATCGGCCATGCTCGCCCGCGTTGCCCCCCTTGGCTGGGAAATACAGATCAACGGCGAAACCATTGCCCGGGACTGAATAAAATCCGCCGCTCCGTCATCGGAATGAAACCGGAGGCACCGACAAAACAGGATTCACCATCCTTCCGGGAATCCGGTTCCCTCCGGGAACCCGTGAGTGCCCCACGACGACACATGCCTGCGACCCATCCGTTCGCAGGCATATTCGTTTTGCCCGGACAGCGGATATGGGCCATTTTCGCCAATCCCCGAGAACGGCCAAAAATAAGCACAGAGGGTTGCAAAAGGCCCGCAAAAAAACATATCTTTGCGTTAACAATCCTTTAAATCCTAACTATAAACCCATTTCCCAAATGAAAAAGAGCCTGATGATAGCCGCAGTCCTCTGCGGCTCCCTGTTGTATTCCGTAACCGGAACACAAGCCCAAGAGATTGCCTGTGTCGAAGTAGCCGCCTGCGAAGATTCGCCCGCCGTGTGCGGCTGCGGCTGCGACGAAGAAGGTTGTAACTGCGGCGGATGTTCCGACGACAACAAAATTCCCTCAAAACAAGAACTCTCCTATGCCGCCGGTGCCGTGGCCGGTTACTTTTTGGGCGAAGGCGGCGTGCCCGCCGACAGCCTTGTGGCCGACGAAGTGCTCCGCGGCATGAGGGAACAACTCACCAATCCCAAAAGCGAAGACCAGATCGAACGGATCGCCCGTAAGATCGAGCGCTATCAGGAACTGGTGGGCAAACCCCATCGCGAGGCCGAAGCCGCCCGTTTCATCGAACAGGCCAAAGCCGGTAACCCCGGCATCCGCGAGAGCGAAGAGCTCGAAGGCATGTACTACCTGATCTCCAATAGCGGCGACCGTTCGCAAATGCCCGAACGCAGCAACGACGTCTACATCCGCTACACGATCCGCGACACCCTGGGCAACACCATCGTCTACGACGACGGCACCGAGGAACACTACCTCGGCGGCATGGCCGACGCCATTATCTACGGAACCGAACTGATCGGCACCGGCGGTAACATCACCCTCTGGGTCCCCGTTTCGATCACCGGGGGCTACGAGCCCCAGCGCTACGGCCTCACCTCGGGCACCGCCTGCAACGTGATCATCGACATCGAACTGGTCTCGGTCAGCGACGACGGCGACGACTACGACGGCGACGACTACAGCGGCGACGACTATGTGAGCAACATCCCCAGCCGCGAAAGCATGAGCGCCAAAAAGGCCGCTGCTTACGACGCCAAACTCTACAAGAAATACAAACAAGCCGAAGCCAGGTACGAAGACGCCGAACGCGCCTACCACCGTGCCATGCGCGACTACGAAAACTTCTAGCACCCGGATTTCCGCCTGCCCGGCTCCGGCTCTGCCGGGCATCGCGGTACCGAGCCTTGTGCTATCGGGTCACTACAATCACCTGTTGAACCAACGCCTTGCCCGGCAAGGCACGGCTATCAAAAACGAGCGGTGCCGGGCGTGAGAAAAAACGTACGATGCCCGGCGTGCCGGTTAGCGAAGGTACGCGGTCATTGCAGATCACCGGTGCCGGGTACAAGCAACATAAACCAACCCCTTAAAAGTCAACATTTATGGAAGGACAACTCTACAACAATTACAACAACAGTAACGGTAACAACGGGCCGCAACTGACTCCGGAATCGAAAGCGCACCTGTTCGAATCGGCCAAATGGGCCAAATTCATCTCCATCGTCGGGTTCGTCGCCCTCGGACTGTTCGTCCTGGTGGGCCTTATTATGCTGGCCGGCGCGACGTCGGCACCCTCACATATGGAAATAGCCAAAGGATTCCATACCACCATGGGCATCACCTATTTGATCATGGCCGTGCTCTACTTCTTCCCCGTCTACTTCACTTACATGTTTGCCAGCCGGATGAAAGCCGCCCTGGCCGCGGGAAACACCGCGGCGGCCACCGAAGCGTTCGCCAACCTGAAAAATTACTACAAATTCTCAGGCATCCTGATGATCGTGGCCTTATCCCTCCTGGTGCTGGGGCTGATCCTATTCATTGCGAGCGGCATGGCAATGCAGATGTAATAAACCTCAGACTGCCCCATACTTCGCAGTCAGGAGTCTGGCGAACCACGAGGGGTCATCCGTAACGGATGGCCCCTTTCTTTATTTTCTATCGTCATCGGAAACCGGAAGGGACGAAGCACCCGCAACGACAGACAAGAACAACCCTTCAACCGCAACCCCAACAGCTACAGGGCCTCCGACACTACCGATTGATACTCAAGGCCATAACAAGTTGTTGATAAGTTTTCCGGAATAAAGCCGGCAAGCCCGAAATATGACCATAATTTTGTTCCCGAATCCCCGGAAGAAAACCATACAGTCACCCTGAACTTCTAAAACCCGCTACGGATATGGAACTGAAACAATACACCTACGAAGAAGCAGTCGAAGGCGCCCGGCAATACTTCGACGGCGACGAACTGGCCGCCACCGTCTGGGTTAGCAAATACGCCCTCAAAGATTCGTTCGGCAAGATCTACGAATCGTCGCCCGCCCAGATGCACGCCCGCATCGCCGGCGAACTTGCCCGCATCGAACAGAACTACCCCAACCCCCTGAAATACGAAGAGATCCTCGAACTGCTCGAAGGCTTCAAATATGCCGTACCCCAGGGCGGCCCGATGACCGGCATCGGCAACAACCTGCAGATCGCCTCGATCTCGAACTGCTTCGTGATCGGGCACGAGAAACCCGCCGACTCTTACGGCGGCATCATCCGCATCGACGAAGAGCAGGTACAACTGATGAAACGCCGCGGCGGCGTGGGCCACGACCTGAGCCACATCCGCCCGACCGGTTCACCCGTGCTCAACTCGGCGCTCACCTCGACCGGCATCGTGCCCTTCATGGAACGCTATTCGAACTCGACTCGCGAAGTGGCCCAGGATGGCCGCCGCGGTGCGCTGATGCTCTCGCTTTCGATCAAGCACCCCGACGCCGAGCGATTCATCGACGCCAAGATGGAGCAGGGCAAAGTGACCGGCGCCAACGTGTCGATCAAGGTCGACGACGCCTTCATGAAAGCCGCCATCGCCGGCAAACCGTACAAGCAACAATTCCCCCTCGAAGGCAATGACCCGATGGTCGTGAACGAGATCGACGCCGCCACCCTCTGGAAAAAAATCGTCCACAACGCCTGGAAATCGGCCGAACCCGGCGTGCTGTTCTGGGACACCATCATCCGCGAATCGGTGCCCGACTGCTACGCCGACCTGGGCTTCCGCACCGTATCGACCAACCCCTGCGGCGAAATCCCCCTGTGCCCCTACGACAGTTGCCGCCTGCTGGCGATCAACCTGTTCAGCTACGTCGACGAGCCCTTCACCAAAAAGGCGAAATTCAACACCGCCAAATTCAAAGACCACGTCCACAAGGCCATGCGCCTGATGGACGACATCATCGACATCGAGCTCGAAAAAGTCGAAGCCATCCTCGCCAAAATCACCGCCGATCCCGAAGAAGAAGAGATCCGCCGCGTGGAACGCGAACTATGGGAAAAGATCCGCACCAAGGCCCTGCAAGGCCGCCGCACGGGCTTGGGTATCACTGCCGAAGGCGACATGCTAGCCGCCCTGGGGATGCGCTACGGCTCGGACGAAGCCATCGCCTTTGCCACCGAACTACAAAAAACCCTCGCCGTCGAATCCTACCGGGCTTCGGTGACGATGGCCGGCGAACGCGGCGCATTCCCGATCTACGACACCCGGCGCGAAGCCGCCAACCCCATGATCCAGCGCGTCAAAGAGGCCGACCCCGCCCTCTACGAACTGATGGCCAAACAAGGGCGCCGCAACATCGCGATGCTCACCATCGCCCCCACCGGCACCACCTCGCTGATGACCCAAACCACCAGCGGCATTGAGCCCGTGTTCCTGCCCGTCTACAAGCGTCGCCGCAAGGTGAACCCCAGCGACCAGAAAGTCAAAGTCACCTTCGTCGACGAAGTGGGCGACTCGTGGGAAGAATACTACGTCTACCACCACAAATTCGTGGACTGGCTCAAGGTGCAGGGCTACACCGACGAAAAGATCGCCGCCCTGACCGACGACCAGGTCGACGAACTGGTGGCCAAATCGCCCTACCACAAAGCCACCTCGGCCGACATCGACTGGGTGTCCAAAGTCAAGATGCAGGGCGCCATGCAGAAATGGGTCGACCACTCGATATCGGTGACGGTAAACCTGCCCGAAGACGTGACCGAAGAACTGGTCGACGAAGTATACCGCACCGCCTGGAAAGCCGGTTGCAAGGGTGTGACCGTCTACCGCGAAGGCTCGCGCGCCGGGGTGCTCGTCAAGAAAGAGAAAAAAAACGAGGAAGGCTCGGCCGACGCCGCGCTTTCACGCCCGCGTAAACGCCCGGTGTCGCTCGACGCCGACGTGGTGCGTTTCCGCAACGGCAACGAGGAGTGGATCGCCTTTGTGGGCCTCTACAACGGCCAGCCCTACGAAATCTTCACCGGTAAGATCGAAGAGGACGCCATGTTCATCCCCAAGACCATCGAACGCGGCCAGATCGTCAAGGTGAAGGAAGAGGACGGCAACAAACGCTACGACTTCCAGTACCAGGACAAGTACGGCTACACGAACACCGTGGGCGGCATCTCGCGCCTGTTCGACGAGGAGTTCTGGAACTACGCCAAACTGATCTCGGGCGTGATCCGCATCGGCATGCCGATCGTCGACGTCGAGAGCCTGATCTCGTCGCTCCACCTCGACAGCGAAATGATCAACACCTGGAAAAACGGCGTGGCCCGTGCACTCCACCGCTACATCCCCGACGGCACCAAGCCCAAAGGCTCGGCCCAGCAATGTCCCGAATGCGGCGAAGAGGCACTCGTCTACCAGGAGGGTTGCCTCGTCTGCCAGAACTGCGGGCACTCGAAGTGCGGGTAGGCGGCGCGGCCGTAACGGACAAAGCCGTAAATCGTTTAAAAACGATTTACGGCTTTGTTGCTTTGCGGGGTTTGAGGGAACGGTTTTGCGGAGTATAGACCTGAAAAACGTAGGGCCCTCGCACATAAGCCGCGAACAGCGTTTCTCAGGCCCACACCCCGGAAAACCTTGGGAACAATAAAGCGGAAGAGCCGGAAGAGAGAAAGGGAGGGAAGAATCCCGGCGAGGCGTCGAAGACGCCTGCGTGTGGCCGATAGGCTGGCGCAAGAGCAGAGCGCCCGCCCAATGGGCGGGCGCTCTCCCTAAGTCCACTTCGGGGCCTTTTCCTCCTTGCGCCTCGGCAATTCATGTGAACATGATTGCCCTCGGCCGCTACGTCGGTTTACCGGAATCGCCGACGCGATTTCCGGCTCAGTCGGTACGGCGCCGCCGGTCCACTTGCCTCTACACTCACGACCTCCGGGGACTTTATTCAATATCAATACGGCGAGAGCCATCGTCAAGCACCGCGATGTACACGCGCAGGGCATCTTCGGGCAGCAGTTCCTCGATCATCTCGGGCCACTCGACCAGGCAGAGCGCCCCGCTGAAGAAATACTCCTCGTAGCCGAAGTCGAACGCTTCCTCGATACTCCTGATCCGGTAGAAATCGAAATGATAGACGGGACTTCCCGAAGAAGTGTCGTAAACATTGACGATCGAGAACGTGGGGCTCACCGCCGGCTGCTTCGTGCCGCAGGCGCGGCACACCTCTTTGACGAGCGTCGTTTTCCCGGCGCCCATGTCGCCGTAGAGGGCTACCACACGGCGCCCGGCGGCGGCTTCGAGCAGTTCGGCGGCGGCTTCGGGAAGATCGGAAAGGCTTTTGACGGTTAAGGTTTTCATTGGGAAAAGGGATTTCGGTAGGGCGGAATCTTGGATTTGGCCACGCGGGTGGCCACGGGTCAAAGCGTATCGAGTACCCGCCGGATGTCGCGGCAGCAGGCATCGACCTGTTCTCCGGTGATCGTAAGCGGCGGCGAGATGCGGAACGCCGTGTCGCAGAACAGGAACCAGTCGGTCAGGTAGCCCGCCTCGGTCAGCCCCCGCACGGCGGCGTACATCCGCTCCGACGAGCCCAGTTCGACGGCCAGCAGCAGCCCGGAACGGCGGACTTCCAACACGGCGGGATGGTTGGACAAAGCCTGTTCAAAAAGTGCCCCCGCGATCTCGGCATGGGCCGCGAGGTCATTATCCAATATGTATTCGAAGGCAGCAAGGCCCGCGGCGCAACAGACAGGGTGGCCGCCGAAAGTGGTGATATGCCCCAGGGCAGGGTCGTGGCTCAGGTCGGACATCACCTCGCGCGGAGCGATGAAAGCCCCTAGAGGCATTCCGCCCCCCAGAGCCTTGGCCAGCACGAGAATATCGGGCAGCACCCCATAACGCTCGGTCGCAAAAAGTGCGCCCGTGCGCCCCAGCCCGGTCTGTATCTCGTCAAAGATCAGCATCGTCCCGGTTTCGTCGCAGCGCTTGCGGAGCGCCTGCAAATAGCCCTCAATAGGCGGCCTGACGCCCGCCTCGCCCTGCACGGGCTCGGCCAGCACGCAAGCCGTGCGTTCGGTAATAAGAGCCAGATCGTCGAACGAATTGAACGAGATGTGCCGCACACCGGGCAGCAGCGGACCGTAACCGGCGGTGAATTCCGGGCCGCCCATCACCGACATCGCGCCGTGGGTCGAGCCGTGGTAGGCGCCGCGCATGGCAATCATCTCGGTGCGCCCGGTGTGACGTTTGGCGAGCTTCAGCGCCCCCTCGATCGCCTCGGCGCCCGAGTTCAGGAAATAGACGCTGTCCAGACCCGCAGGCAGCAACGAGCATAAACGAGCGGCATACTGCACCTGCGGCCGCTCGACGAGTTCGCCGTATACCATCGTGTGCATGTAGTCGCGCGCCTGGGCGCAGACGGCCCCGACCACCGCGGGATTGGCGTGTCCCACGTTGCTCACCGACACCCCGGCGATCAGGTCGGTATAGCGCACCCCGGAGGGGGTGTAAAAATAAATGCCCTCGGCGCGCTCTACTTCGATAAGCAGGGGTGCCGGCGAGGTCTGCCCTACATGGGCGAGGAATTGTTGCCTGAGAGTCTGCATATCGCAAAGATAAGGGCTTTTCGGTCAAGATACCATACCCTCTCGGGGCAGGCGCCGGGACTCTGAAAAAGGATTCCCCGCCCCGGGACCCTGGTCGGGTCCGGAGCGGGGAAATCCCAAGTATCGCCCCCACGGGACAAAAACGTCCCGGTCGATAAAGGGGCGGCCGGCAACGGACATAAGAAACGAAGGTACGTCCGGGGGTATGGGCAACGACAGGTGTGAGAACTGTCACATCATTTAGATATCGACACCCACGTCGACCACCTCCCATCCGTTGATCCATATCCTGATCGTCATGTTGGCAGACTGGTTGATCCGGAAGACATAAGTGTTACCCATCGAGACGGGGTCATCGATCGTATAGGAGGCAAGCTCCTGATTGTCATACATCACCTTGATCTTCGGTTTCTGGTAATAACTCGAATTGCCGGGTGAGCCGAAGGTACCGAACCTGGCCGTAAGTTTCTTCGTACCGGAATCATACACCCCGTCGGGAGCGAGTCCCGCAATGACCGGCTTGCCGGCACCCCGGTCGCGATAGCTGACCTCGGCTTCTGCGAAGTCCGCGGCGCGTCCCTGGTTTTCGAGGGTAAGCCACAGGCGGGCAGGATCGACCGGAGTACCGGGATTACCCGGTTCCCAGATCTTGTCCACGTTGTGCAACTCAATAGTAACCTGGGCAGACGCTACGTAAAATCTCATTTTCGTAGGCTGTGCAGCGACCTCGCCCTGAACAAAGGTCAGCTTCTGCCAGTACATATTGGTTTTGTCGGACAACAGGGGGCGATAGTATCCTGCCCGCGAAGGGTGTGGCTTAAGGGCGGCTTCGACGTCGTATAAGTCGTAATTGCCGGGGTCGGTATTGTAGTCGTCGAAGGTAACGTTGGGGTCGTTGTGCCAGCCCACAATGGTGAGCGGCTCATCCTTATTGATGTGGCCGGTGTTGTAATAGGGCGCGTCGTACGAAGCGATCACCTCGGCGGCGGGGACATTGTCGGTTTCAAGACACCAGGTGTTAGGCCGGGCCCCGAAATAAAACAACCTCATCCCGAAGGGAGCGTAGTAAGCCGAGAATTGATAATCGTTGCTGGAACGCGTCATCTTCAAGCGAATTGCGAGGCCCAGTTCGTTGCTCTGCGTAACGACGACCTCCTGGTTCAATCGGTCGGCGGTGAGCAGGATGGTGGCGGTGCGGGATTCAGGGCCGGGATTCAGGGCCACTTTCAGCCCGAGGTCCGCCACGCCGCTGCCGGGAGTTCCCGACTCGGTGGCGTTGCCCGAGGCAAAGGTCAGCCACGACCCGGTGTGGGGTTTGATGGTGGCCTGCCAGCCGTTGGGGTTGTCGGTAAATACTTTCAGGGACAGGTCCTGCGCCTCTTTCGAAACCGCGGGGGCATCGTCGCCGACCCCAAGCATATACTGGCCGTTGAACACGATGTCGCGGACATCGCTCATGTCGTAGTAGATCAAACGTGTCTTCAGGTTCGAGAGTACGGTGTAGGAATTGATCGCATCGTCGAGCGAGGTGTAGCCCGGGCCATCAGCCAGCAGGATCTGCACGTCGTATTTGTAATTGCGTAACAAGGGCATGTAATTCGTATTGCTCCCGCTGCGCTCGTAGGTGAAATCGACGCGGTAGAAAGCCTTGTTGCCTTTGTAAAGACCCTCCAGTACGAGACAGGTCGAGTTCTTCCGGGTGTCCTCGTCGGCGTCGTCGGCCGCGGGGGATTCGAAGGCGTAGACCTCGCCCGCTAACCCGTCGCTCACGGCGGCAGTGTAGTCGTAAGTGATGGCGTTCGCGCCGCCGGTCTGTTTAGCGGGTGCGGCAGGGAGGCTGGCCGACAGGTCGGGCGGCGTGCAGGGAGCCAGGATCGCTCCCGTGGCAGGATTCCACTTGGGGGCTATGTTGCCCGCGGTGTTGTAGTTGCAGAGGTGAACCTTTTCGAGCGTAAAACTCACGGCCGCGGCGTCGGTGTTCCTGATGTCGATACGGGCCAACATGCGCCGCATCTCAATGTTGTCGATCTGCATTCCCGCGGTAATGTCCATCACTCCCGTTTCGCCGTACATCGGCACGGGGGTATAATTCCCGTCGCCGTCGGCCGCGGGCCAGGCGCCGGTCTTCGAGAAGGTAAGCGCTTCGAGCACTTCGGATTTGGTGGTCGCTCCGGCGGTAAACCCGTCCTTGACGGCAGCCACACGGGCTGCGGCGTTAGCAACGATCACGACCTGGGCATCTTCGAGGGGCGAGAGCTTGGCGGTGAACTTGGCGGTGTAGACGGTCGAGGCACCCGATCCGGCCGAAGCGTTCTCGCTGACAGTTCCGGCGACGCATTCCGAGAGCACCGGAACACTTCCGCTGGCATCGAACACCAGCATATCCACGGTTTTCACTTCGTTTTCGGGCAGGCCGTCCATCGAGCGGGTGGCGGGGGTCTTGGCCCCGGGGATGTTCACCACGATGGTCACGCCCTGGTTGTGCGCCTCGCCTCCGGCGGGCTCAAGCCCGCCGGGAGTCTTGGCGCATCCGGCTAATACCAGGGCTGAAGTCAGCAATGCGGCTCCGAAGAATATTTTTTTCATGGTTGCTTTCATATACATACGTCTTAACGGGCGGGTTACCATTTTGCGGGCGGGTCGAAAGTGCCGTCGTCACCCGTCGAAGCATTGTTGCGGCTCTTGATGCAGCGCACGTTGAAGGCGACCGAGCGGGACGATCCGCTGGTGCCGGTGGCCCCGTCTATGTCGTTGAACCTCCAGCCGTCGGATGAGGTCTCGGGCTGCACTGTGTTTACCGAAGCGCTCCAGTAGAACCCGTATTTACCGAACGTGACGGGCGAAGACGACACACCGGACTGGCTTCCGGCCCCGGGCGCAGGATAGTAGCCGCCGAAGTTGCAAGTGGCACCCATATCAACAAGGGGCAAGGTCCAGCTACCCATATACCAGTCGTCGAGCTTCGGCATGCACCAGCCGGGGGGACAGGGGTCGTAGATGGTTTTATAGTCGAGCGGGTTGGCCTGCCCGTTATCCCACGATTTTTTGACGTCCGATCCGTCGGATCCGTACCAGCCACTGGCCCCGTAGGGGTACTTCATGGGTTCGCGCACGGTGGCGGGTAAGTCCATCGGCCCGGGGGTCGAAGGCAGCATCGTCTTCATTACGCCGGGCTGCGTGCAATAACCGAACCCGGGAAACGGGTCTTTGCGGCCCCACTGGTAGAAAAGGCCCACGGTTTCGGCCCACTGATTGATGTCGAACACGTTGCCGCTCAGGTAAGGCGTGTTGCTGTTGGCGCCCAGGTTACGGTCCATCCAGCGTTCGGTGTTGTAATTAACGACGGGTTTCACCCAGATGTGCCAGCTCCAACGGATAACGTCGGCATTCGATGCGTCTTGGGTGGTGATGGCGATCACGCCGTTGCCGGTGTCATCGGTTTTGACGAACAGGTAGCCCGCAGCACGTTCGGTACCCGTACGGGTGTAGCGCGAGCGTACGGCGCCGTAGAGGTCCATCATCTGATTGCCTTCGATGTCGTCGGCCCACAAGAAACGCGAACGGATTTTGGTCATCGCCGGCACCGCTTCGCCCAACTCGGGCACGTCGTTGGCCCGGTCGACGGGGATCAGCAACCCGCGCGCCGATCGGGGCACGATCATATAGCTGTTCGATTTGACGGCGGGAATATCGTTCGTGTTGCCCGAAATGCAGGGGATCTCGACGTCTTTGGTGAGCAAACCCGTGTCGTCGGTAAAGCGTACGGTGAAGTGCTCGACGTTGTCTTTCAGGTTGATGTTCCAGTCGTCGATCACGCGGAACGGGACCTCCTGCCACCCGGTGTTTCCGCCGCCCTGAAAACGTCCGAGGGCCCGCACTATCCCGTCGGGGTCGATCAGTTCGGCCGTCCAGCGGACAGCAGAGCGCACTTCGAAATTTTTGATGTCGCCGTCGAGCATGTAGAGCTCTTCGCGGTCGTATTCGAGCCACGGGTCGGGGCTTTGGCCGATCCGTACGGTATAGTTGAGGTTCCCGGCGCGCACGGTGAACTCCGCGGTGCGGGCCAGGGCGCCCGTACCGGTGTTCGGGGCGGCACACACTTTGACCTTGCGGGTCATCAGGCCGTCTTCGGTGTCGAGGGCAGCGTCGGCGTCGGTAGTGAGGGTAATCCACGCCGGCTGGTTCGAATCGGTGACGAAGATGCCCGCGGGATGGCTCGATGTGCTTCCGTCGGAATTCTTGCCGTCGTAGTTGGTGGTCATGGTGACCACGGGACTCCCCCCTTCGTTACCGAAGCTGAGGCGGTCGGCTGATAGTTCCAGGATGTACTGGCCGTCGATGATGATGTTCTGCCTGGCAAGGTCGTAGGCTTTGACCACGGCGTTGAGTTTGGACGGACCTTTGAAGGCGTCTTCGGGGGTAGTTTCGCCGGGGCCCGTGCACGATTGCACCTCGATGGCGTAGAGATGGTTGCGTTTGATGTCCTCGGAAATGCCGGTCGAGCCGCTGCCATCGACCTTGACATCGACACGGTAGTAGGTCACCGGGCCGTTGTCGTATTTACCGCCCACCACAATGGCCGTGGCGGCGAGGCGGTCGCCCGAGGCGGGAATGCCTCCGGCCTCGAAGGTATAAAGTGCGCGGACTATACTGCCTGCCGTGGCGGCGATGTAATTTTCGTCCCAGTATTTATTGATGTTGCCCGCCGGGATCCAGGGCCGGCTGACTTTGCTGCCGTCGAAATCGGCGGCTTTATAGGCGATCTGGCCTTTGGTCTTGCGGTTGAAGACCGAGGCGCTGACCACTTCGAAGTTCGGGGCGATGTTGGTCACATCGAAACGGGCCAGCATACGCAGGATGCCCACCGGCGACGAGAACTGGGTGGTCGAGACGGTGATCTCCTGCTGGTGGTATCCCACCATCGGGATCGGTTTGCGGCCGGTTCCGTCGGTAGTCCAGACGTCCTGCCCGTCATATTCGAGGGTCAGGGCCGCAAGTACGTCGTCGTAGGCGTCGTTCTTCCGGGCGAATGTGCCGGAGGCATTGGCCACGAGCACGAACTTCTGTGTTTTACCCGGATAGGCATCGAGGGTCACATCGTAGCCTCCCGAGCCGTCGGACCGGGCGGCCTGTACCGAAAGCAGGCGGTACGTCCCCGCGCTGTTGTAGTCGAGAAACGAATATACGTCAAGCGTTTGTATCTCGCCCTCCTGGGGCGCGGTCATGGCTTTGGTGAAGCCATCCTGCACGGCATCGGCCGGCAGGTCGAGCGTGAAGCGTACTTTCAGCCCCCCGCCGGGCTCCACTGCGGGGCCGGATTCGCGGTGGCAGGCCAGCAGGGTCGCTGCCAGGATAATCGTGGTAAAATAAAGCGTTAAGCGTTTCATAGGTCGGAACTCTTAGTATTTAGTCGAAGCCGGGTTTGGTGCCGGAGTTCGTCCAGGCGGGCAACGCAATGCTGATGTCACCATTGGCGAACGTGATCAGGATGGTAGTAGTCTTGTTGTTCTGTCCGGTGAGGGTCAGCGAATGGGCGGCGAGGAACTCGGTCAGGCTCACGCTGTGGATCAGCGCACCGTCCGAGACCCTCTTTATATGGATGTAGATCGAATTGTCGGTATTGAAGTTCGAGCAGAGGAAGGCGGCGTTGGCCATCGCTCCGTCGGGTGTGGTAATCATCTCTGAGGTTTTCGAGAATGAGGTGGTGGTACCACGGCCGAGCGGACACTTGAAGTAGTCGTAACCCGGGGGCAGCCCGGTAATTTCGATGACCGGGCGGGTGGCGTGGGTGGACGAGCCGGGATCATCGAAGTTTTGTACGTACACATCGATGATGTTATAGGCGCGTGCAAAATCAATAATCTTCTCGACAGCTCCCGTCACGGGGACAGTGAAGGTGAAAGGGGTCGTGCCGTCGGTCGGCGCGTAGTAGAGCGGCGAACAGCCGAGGTTCGAAGTGAACACCAGGCAGGCATTATCGAGGGTGGTGGTGTAGGTGAGCGAGCAGAGGCCCGAGGCGGCGTTGCCCCAACAGACCACGGTGTAGGTTCCGGGGTCGAGTTTCAGTTTTGCACCCTGGAATGCGTCGAGTGCATTCTTGTCGACAGTCAGCTGGGTAACATAGCGTCCCGAGGCGTCGAAAATCACCAGGTCCACTTTGTTGACGTGGGCGGGGAAAATATCGTCGCCGTTGGTATCGGGGTATCTGAAGTGCAGGGTCACGTCGTTCCCTTCTTTCGGGGGACACCCGTCCAGGCTGTCGTGAATACATCCGGTGAGCGGAAGCGACAGCGATATCAACAGAAATATGGCCTGTAGGAATCTCATTGCGTAGGAGTTAGTTGGCTTTTGTGTTTCGGCGGGCAACCTCGTGGCCCCGGCATGGCGGACAAGGGCTGTTGCGGTTGCTTGCGGAAGGGGTGCTTCGCGGAAGGCCCGACCCTGACGGACCTTCCCGAAGCGGGGTGGGTGGGTTTAGAATCCGGGTTTGATGGCCTGGGTAGTCCAGGTGAAGGGGGTGACGGTCACTTTCACGCTGGCTTTGGCGGTTTCGGCTTCGTCGCCGGGATCTTTCTCGTCGAATACGAAGTCGCTGGCCGAGATGGTGTACACACAGCCGGGCTTGAACGAAGTGATTTCAACATCGCTCTGGTCGTACCATTTGCCTACGGTGAGGAACTTGGTCCCGGCGAGGTTCAGGCTGGCGGGGGCTATGCCCGACAGGCTGATGATCAGGTGGGGGACCACGCCGGTACCGGCAGTCGTTTTAGCGGTATTGTTGAACGTACCGGGAACCAGTACGTTGTACGCCCAGGCACCGTTGGCGGGGGTTTTGGCCAGCGTAGCGCCGCCGAGGCCGGCAATAGCCCAGTCTTTGAGCCAAACCGAAGCTGTGGGATACTGGGTGGTGTTGTCGCCGTAGATGGTGGCGCCACCCTGGCCGTTGTTGGTCACCACGTTGCTGGCCGAAGCCACGTCGGCGTTGAGTACCATAGCGTTGTAGTAGTTGTTCACGAAGATACCGTTCAGGTTGAAACCGGTGATGTCGCCGCCGCCGGTCACGCCGGCCAGTTCGATGCGGGCGCAGATCGGGAAGACGCAGATACTGCCTTCTTTTTCGTTGGTGGCCACAGTAGTCAGGTCGCCTTTACCGTAGAGGGTCACGTTACCGATACCGCCTGCAGCGTTATACTGGCTGCCGGGGGCGGCTGTTACAGCAAGTACTTCAGAGATCATCGAGGGCGAAGCAGGCAAGGTCGGCGTGTTAGCGACGATATAAACGTTGGCTACGTCACCGGCCACATTGGTGAGCGACGTACCGCTTTCCATAGCAGTGATATTGAGGTTCGAGCCGTTCACGCCCAGGTCGCCGTTGATGGCGGTGCTGAGGGTATGCGTGCGGCGGATCTGGCCAGACGAGGTGGTCAGGTAAAGAGTTCCGCTGGTGAAACTCACTACGGGGGTGCCTACGGCGGCTTCGTCGGCTTTACCGGATACCGCCGGTTTTTCGAGACGGAGGCTCACGTTGACGTTTTCGCCGGTGTACTCACCGCCATTGTCTTTGCTACAGCTTGTGAAAGCCACGGTTACGGCCAGCGCCGCGATGGCAAAAATGTTCTGTTTCATTTTGATTGGGTTTTTCAGGTTGTTTTTGAATTAATGGTTAAGTTGTCGGGTATATCGTAACTATCAGTTAAAGTTGTGGTCTATTCTACGGGTGCTTCGAGCTTGTCAAGCTCGGCCAGGTTGGCAACAGCTTCGTCGTTGGCCAGGCTGCAGGCCTTGCGGAAATGCCCGGCGGCCTGCTCGTAATCGCCCCGGATGGCGCAGATCACGCCCTGGTTGTTCTCGAAGGTGTGGTCGTGGTAGCTCACCTTGTTCAGGTAGGCCTGGGCCGTTTCGGCATCGCCGCGCACGAGGGCGTTGGCCGCGGCGTTCAGGTTGGCAATGTCGCTCTGCGGGAACTGTTCGGCGGCGGTCACGAACACTTCGGAATACTCGTCGCTGCCGGGGGTATAGGTTTCGGCGATCAGGAACATCTCATTGAGGCTCAGGAACGACGGGTGGACGCGCAGCAGTTGTTTGCTCTCTTCGAGCGAGAGCGGACGCACCGTGTATTTGATCTCGTAGTCCGAGCGGCGGAGTTGCGGGAAGAGGTTAGCCAGCATGTAGCGGTAAGGGTTACCACCCAGCAGGACAGCCAATTTCCGTTCCCGGACGTCGAAACCATCCGTGCCGCGTACGATGGGGAGTATTTGGTCTTTCGAGGGCATGTCCGACGCGGCGACCAGCTCGTCGAGCGTCGTCCAGTCTTCGCCCTTGCCCGCCACACGGAACAGTCCGTCGCGCAGGCCGTAGGCGGCTCTGAGGTAATCCTTGAGGGCGGCGGCGCGCTTGCCCGAGAGATTCATGTTGGCGGCATAGGTACCCTCGGGCGAGGCGTAACCGTCGATTGCAATCGAGGTGATGGTGGTATAAGGGTCGTCTTTGATTTTCTGGATCAGCGCACCGATCTTGGCCAGCTCTTCAGCATTGTTCTTATAATCGACCCGGATGGCCGACTTGCCGCTGGCAAAATCGAGATAAGCCTTACCGACTTCGCTGCGACTTTTGACGGGTTCGGGATAGGGCACTTTGAAACTCACCGCGAAGTTCATGTCCACCAGACGTTCGCGCGGGGGCGGAGGCGGATTACGGTCTTCCATACTGCGGCCGAGCTGTGCGAACGACACGGGCACGATCACCCCGCCGCATTCCACTTGCTCTTCGCGGATGATGAATTCGGCCTCGCGCATCCACGGCTCATAGGGGGCCGCGGCGGTATAGCGATAGGTGCGGGCGGCTTTCCGGTCCCCCGCATTGATGGCCTGCCCTACCCCGACGGGGGCGTTTTTCAGGGCCACCAGGCGGCGGTAGGCTTTGGCGCGGTTCTTACCGTTTATCATCACGGCCGGGAACTCCATCGAGGTTGCGCCACTGCGGAGCGCCGGGGTCAGCAACACGAATGAGCGTTTCTGCACTTGGGCCGCACCCAGCGAGATCATCATTTCGACGTGTACCGAGTCGCCTTCGAGGTAATAGGCCTCCTGGCTCACGGTCAGGCGGTTCTGGGCCTGTGCGGGGACAGCGGTCGCCGCCACGGGCAGCAGTAGGGCCGAAAGAAGTATATGTTTCATTCTCATCATGGTTCTCTTCTTCGATGGGCTTACTTAATCATGAATATCAGCGACAATCCGGCCTTGGTGGGGCCCCAGTAGTTTTTGGTTTCGCGGGCGATACGGGTACCGCACTTCTCGCAGGGATACTTGTCGTATTGCAGGCGGGCGTATCCGAGCCCGATTTCGGCTTCGAGCGACCAGCGCTTGCCGAGGATCCAGTGGTAGCCGTACGATAGGCCGCCGCCCGCGAGCCACCCGTCGAAGCGGTAGTTCTGCATCGTTGCGGAGAAGGGGGGCGAGGGCAGATTGCCCACGTTGTACTCGGCATAGTGGGCATGCGCGCCGAAAAAGTGGCCGTTGAACGACTCGCAGAGCCACCAGCGAAAGGCGGGCTGCACGAGGAAATGTTTCCACTTGCGGTTGTTCGAGAAATCCCAGCCGTTGTAGCTGAACGGGAGGTCGAGGGTGGTCTTGCGGCCGGTGCGGAATTCGACGCCGAGGCTGATGCTGGCCGTAGCGTCGATCAGCAGGTTGGTTTTGAGCGCCACGCGGGGCGTACCGGTCAGGTTACGGACCACCGGATAATCGCCGCGAGGGGGAAGTACGGGTTCAGGAAGCGGTTCGAGCTCGAAGCGTTGCGTGACGGTAGCAATCCCAACCCCTTGGGTAGCTTCCGGAGCTTGTGCCCCTGCCCCGGCATTTTGTGGACGGATCGCAGTGGCGGCTACCGTATTGGTTGCGCGCGGGATGGGGACGAGGATCACATGGTTGCCGTTCATACGGTAAGTCAGCCCGCGGCCGGCGAGGATCTGGCTGAGCAACTCGCCCGCAGTGCCTTCCGGGGCGATAAGGGTAATGCTGCGTGTGTCGTCGAGCAATTTGGTGTTGATGCCGATAATCAAGCCGGTCTGGTTCTCGATCTGCCGGAAGGCTTCCCTGATGACCAGCGTACGCCCCGAAAGGCTCACCCGTTGCTCTTGGGCCGACAGGTCGGCCGCAGTGAACAGCAGGCACAGCGTGAGCATGAGTTTCGTTGACAAGCCCGATGGCTTTCCGGATAATTTCATTGTTTTAACAAGCTCCTAATTAATAGTGGATCTTACTTTTACAGTATCGCCCTCGACCGCAAAGTCGATGCTGTAGGCACTGATTTCCTGAAGTAACTGCAGGGCGGTGGCGAGGCTCTCGGCGCCGGTGTAGCGGTAGGTGAGCAGCGCTTCTTCATCGAGGGTTCCCTGGGTTTCGACCGTCACACCATAGTACCATTCGATGATTTCAAGGACTTTGCCGGCCGTGGTATCGTTGAAGGTAAGCCGTTGGGCGATCCAGGCCGGAAGAGTGTCGTCGGTCTGTTCGATCGTATATCTCCCGGTTTCGTTTTCGTAGACCAGGCGGCTGCCGGGTAGCAGTGTGACGGGGACGGGGCAGGCGCTGCGGGTACTTTCGGCCTGCACACGGCCGGCGTAAAGCGTAACCGTGGTGTAACGGCTACCGGGGTGGGCTTCGACATCGAACTGAGTGCCCAGCACGCGGATATTCAGGTACTCGGTTTCGACCGTAAAGGGGTGCAGGCTGTCTTTCTCGACCGAAAAATAGGCCTCGCCCTGAAGCGCTACGTGGCGTTGGCCGGCAAATTCGCCGGGGTAACAGATTGCGGTGCCAGGAGCGATCAGCAGGGCCGATCCGTCGGCCAGGTCGGCGCGCCCTTGTTGGTCGACCGAGTCGGGCACTGCGCGCCTGATTTGGGTGATTCTCTCAATCGGCTCGAACTCCGCGGCGGGTTCCGGCGGCCTGAGGGTAGACCAGAGGACTCCGGCCAATACAAGCAATGGAACCACTATGGCAGCCGCTCTCATCGGCATCATGCGGGACGCAGCGGGTCTGGAAGGCGGCACCGCGCAGTCCGGAAGAACCCGGAGAGGCTCGGGGCTCCCGATCCGGGAGATGCTCCGGTCGAATGTTTTGTAGTCGGGGTCTGTACTTTCAGGCAAGTCCAGTCGGCGGGCCAGCACTTCGAAAGAACGCAGAGCCGATTCGCCGGGCTGACCGGCAGGAGACACCCGTTCGTCCCAAAGTTGGCGCAGGGCGGTCGACTTTTCGACAGTCCTCTCCGGATCCAGCAGCCAAGTCCGGAACTCATCGGCGATTTCTTCCGGAACCGGGTCGGGTTCTTCGAGATAGGCTTCGAAAATGAACAGGGCCCTCTCTATCGATTCTTTGCTGTTCATACGCGGTGGGGTGCAACGAGTGTAACAAAAGTGGTGTACTTGCCGGTGTCGCTTGAGTCTGGGCTCCAGAGTGTCTTACTACATATAAGACGGGAAAATGCGACCGGAATCAAAATATTCATCATAGTTCATTGATCTTCAGAATACTGGCGAATGTGAAAAAAGCACTCACAGCACAATGAAGGAAGTGACCCCGGGCAAGTGGGTTTGCAGCCGGGGGTCGGTTACGGAATCGGGTGGGTGGAGAAACTGCCCGGGGCTTCGGGCAGGCGGGGTGACAGCGGAATGCCGTCAGGACTACAGCGGCAGGTCGTCAGAACCATAGCGCCGGAAGTCGTTAAGACTATGCCAACAGGAAAAGCAGGCAAAAATAGATGATGTCGCGCAGGTCCTTCTTGGCGTTATAGATGTGGCTGGCCACGGCGTTGCTGCTCAAGTGGAGCTTACGGGCGATGTCTTCGTTCGAAAGGCCTTCGTAGCGGCTCATCTCGAAGATCTGGCGGCGGATGCGCGGCATACGCGACAGGGCCAGTTTGATGAGCAGTTCGGTTTCGCGGGCGATGAAATCCTCTTCGGACGACACAGACTCCTCGCGAAGTTGTTCGAGGCTCTCGGGCGAGAGGTCGGTCTGAGGCCTGCGGGTACGGAAGAATTCGATAACGCTGTTGCGGGCGGCCACATAGAGGTAGGCCTTCATGCTACGGACGGCGCCGAGGTCTGTGCGTTTTTCCCAGATCTTGGCAAAGATATTCTGCACAATATCCTCACTGTCGGACTGCGATTTGGTCATCGAGTAAACGAACTTGCAGATCGGTTCGTAGTAAAGCAGGTAGAGGTCTTTAAAGGCCTCGTGGTTACTCTCGCGCAGGGCACTGAGCAGTTGCGGCGAGACATCGCCGGACGTTTCGCGGCACGGGACATGTGGTCTCCCGATGCTGTGTGCGGGTGGGGTCAGGGTTTTGTCTGTCTTCATTGGGGCTATTTTACATAATAGAGGATGAGTATCTGGTCCGGAATTACAGGAACCGGAGCACGGTACTTATTCCTTATGAATGACAGTCGGAGTAATTGGTTTCATGGTGTTCAGGGTATTTGAGGTGTTTATGGCCGGGGTAATAAAAAAGCGTGGCACCCGCGCCCAACTCGATTGACACCGGCAAGTGTGAGAGAAGATGGGCAAGTCATACCACGCTATCCTTAACGGGTTATGACGAGAGTCATGTCCGTTTTACAGGGTATAATACGCAATGAGGCGACTCTTCTCTCTATAAAACTTGCCGGTATCATCGAGTGGGTCGGACGGCAGAAAGGGCACTCTACCGATGCAAAAGTAAGTAAAAATTACCAAATCAGTCCGGATTCGGCTATTTTCTGTGACTTTCCAGGTGCCGGAGTGGCTGGGATACGGCGCACGGGAAAGGCGGTAAACTGTTCTTTTGGAACGATTTACCGCCTTCAGAAAAAGTATGAAAGTAGTATTTGCCCCTCTCTGTAAGGAGCGAAGGCGCAGAGCGGATGCTCCGCTAAGGCATCAGACGAAACAAGCGGCGACAGGCCACCCCTGCAGCAGTAAGCCGCACCTACTCGATTATATCCTGGAGTGTAACGGTGAAATAGCCTTTGACCCGCTCACGCGTGTATAATATTCCGTTGAACTTCATCGTGTAGAGATTGCCCTCGGCCGAGATCACTTCCAAACTGCCCGACTGGAAAGCCGTGTTGCTTCCGTCGGGAAAATGGAAATACGCGTTATAACCATAATCCGGGATGTCAGAAAAGCGCAAAATATATCCCGCCGGCAATCCGGTGGCCTCCGGTTCGACCAGAAATACGAACGAAGCAGCCGGGACATTCCCGGTATAATAGGTAGTGCAATGCATCGGACGTTTCCCTCCGATATCGGTAATACGGTCCAGCACCATAGAGGTGCGTGAGATGTCATGGAGTTCACCCCTGAGGCTGAGGGTATTCAGCGTGGGTTCAATGTCATCTTTGCTGCACGAGCTGAGCAAAAGCGGACAAAGCGTGGCGAGAAGCAGTAGGATTCGGATCTTTTTCATGGCCTGAATGGAAAAGTCTGGGTGTTCACAAATATAGCGAAGTTTATCAGAAATCGCATGCTCTCCCCGGCAACAAAAACAGCTCCTCCCCTGTGGGGCGGTAACCAGAGTCACGGCCGGAGTATTTTCCAAGCGGAATCCCCGGCTGCGATTCAGGGCGACAGGCACGGCGCTCCTTCATCCGCCAAACCCGTACCGTTCGGCGGTTCAAAGGAAAAATGCTTATCCGCAATAATACCTACTGCGTTTTAGCCTTTGTTTTCGAGGGGTATTTATGCATTTGGCCGGGTCGCGTAAGCGATTCCGGAGTGGGGCGCCTTCCTGCCCGGCGGGCTGTAACACTCGCCTACGGCTCGTTTACGCCCGTCGCCGACGGCGGACCGAAGGTGTATTATGCGGATATGCATTAAAATAAATGCCGGTTTTATCCGTCTTCACGTCCGGCGCAGCCCCTCGTCGAAGGCCCGCGCCCCCGGCAATGAAAACGCGGGAACAGACACCTGTGTCGTTACACCACGCCCTGGGCGAGCATGGCGTTGGCCACTTTCTTGAAGCCCGCAATGTTGGCGCCCTTCACGTAGTTGATATAGCCGTCGGGCTCGGTACCGTACTCGACACAGGCGGCGTGGATGCCGCGCATGATGTCGTGCAGTTTGGCATCGACCTCTTCGCGCGTCCATTTGATGCGCATCGAGTTCTGGGTCATTTCGAGGCCCGAGGTGGCCACACCTCCGGCATTGGCCGCCTTGCCGGGGCCGTAGAGTAATTTATGTTTCTGGAACAGGCGCACGGCTTCGGGAGTCGAAGGCATGTTGGCGCCTTCGGCCACGCAGAGGCAGCCTCCGGCGATGAGTTTTTCGGCGTCCGGGGCGTCAAGTTCATTTTGGGTAGCGCAGGGCATCGCAATGTCGCACTTCACGCCCCAGGGCCGTTCGCCGGGATAGTATTTGGCACCCGGGTAGCGGTCGGCATACTCACTGATGCGGCCGCGGAAAATGTTTTTCAGCTCCAGGATGTAAGCGAGTTTTTCGGCGTTGATGCCGTCGGGGTCGTGGATGTAGCCCGACGAGTCGGAGGCAGTCACGACTTTCGCGCCGAGCTGGGTCATTTTCTCGATGGCGTACTGGGCCACGTTGCCCGAGCCGGACACGGCAACGATCTTGCCTGCGGGCGAGTCGCCACGGGTGGCGAGCATCTCCTGGGCGAAGTAGCTGGCGCCATAGCCGGTGGCTTCGGGACGCAGAGGGCTGCCGCCCCAGTCGAGGCCTTTGCCGGTGAGGGTACCGGTGAATTCGTTGCGCAGGCGCTTGTACTGGCCGTACATGAAGCCGATTTCGCGGCCGCCCACCCCGATGTCGCCGGCGGGCACGTCGGTGTCGGCGCCGATGTGGCGTTGCAGTTCGGTCATGAACGACTGGCAGAAGCGCATCACTTCGTTGTCGGATTTGCCCTTGGGGTTGAAATCGGAGCCGCCTTTTCCGCCGCCCATGGGCAGGGTCGTCAGGCTGTTTTTGAAGGTCTGCTCGAAAGCGAGGAATTTGAGGATCCCGAGGTTGACCGAGGCGTGGAAACGGATACCGCCCTTGTAGGGGCCGATGGCGCTGTTCATCTGCACGCGGAAGCCGCGGTTAATCTCGACCTCGCCGCGGTCGTTGAGCCACGGCACACGGAACATCACCACGCGTTCGGGTTCGGCTATGCGTTCGAGAATTTTCATTTTCTGAAGCGCGGGATTTTCTATGATATACTCCGCCAGGCTTTCGGCGACTTCTTGCACGGCCTGGTGGAATTCGGGTTCGGCGGGGTTTTTGGCGATGATGCGAGCCATGAATTGCTCGACGTACTCTCTTGCTTGTTTTTCCATGTTTTTTGCGTCTTTGTGCGTCCGTAGCCGTCCGGACACGTTTGTTATAAAAAAGGGCTCTTCACAAAAATAATAAAATGACGCCCGGTTGGTACCCCTGATTTGAAAAAAAATTAAGAATTAACCCGAGGCGGGGATACCGGACTTTCAGTCGGTTCGCGTCCGGCAGCCTTGCGGGGGTTAGAAAGCGGATCGCCGGATTTTCGGGACGAGTTTGCGCGGAAAAAAAAGTTGCCTATCTTTGTGGTCGCAAAAAACGGCAAGCCGATGTAGCTCAGTTGGCCAGAGCAGCTGATTTGTAATCAGCTGGTCGGGGGTTCGAATCCCTCCATCGGCTCATAGTTCATTGACCGTTTGATCGGAAATAGCCCGCAGGGAATGGACTTTCTTCCGAAATATTCTGCGCCAAGTTTACTTGGCCGCTTGAATATTTCGGAAGAAAGCCATAACTTCGCAGAAGTTTTCCGGCCAAACGGTCAATGAACTATGAAAGCCTCCCCAAAACGGGATCGCCAGTATCGCCCCGGCGATGCGCGGGGGCCAAAGGTTCTTTTTTCCGCCGAAACCTTGTGAGGCTCTGGTCCGGTTCAAGGGCGAAATCACCAGAGTGCGCGGACACACCGAAACCTATCCGCCAGGCAAACCCGGATTCTTTTAATTCTTGGGCAGGCAAGGTGCACGAAAGTGCCGAGGAGGGATATATTACCATATGTGACCGACGAGAAGCCGAGGGCAACCGATGCTCGAAGCGAGAGCAATCAAAATATTTTGATTGCCAAGCAAGTAGACGGAAAAGCCGCGAAGCGGATTTAACGCAGCATATCGGCACGAAAAAACAAAATTGCGGAAATAGCTCGTTGGTAGAGCACAACCTTGCCCGAAGCTGCGGAGCAGCTGCAAGATCAGGCACGAGAAACTCCCAGCCTTGGCTTTACCGCACAGAGCGTGGGGAACGTTTAAACAATTATTGCGGAAATAGCTCAGTTGGTAGAGCACAACCTTGCCAAGGTTGGGGTCGCGAGTTCGAGTCTCGTTTTCCGCTCAAAGAGGGATCAACCCCTTACCAATGAGCACCCTTGCGGTGCTCTTGTTGTAACTGATAAAACAGAAACGCGCCGTACGCGGACACACCTCTTTTTTGCACACCCCCGCTCCGGTGGTGAAATGGTAGACACGAAGGACTTAAAATCCTTTGGCCAGTGATGGCCGTGCGGGTTCAAGTCCCGCCCGGAGTACAAAAGGAGCCTGTTAATCAAATGATTAACAGGCTCCTTTTTTGACCTGATGGATGTAATTTTGGGGGAGGCAGGGGGTAGCTTTTTTAGCGTGGTAAAGAATATTCGATGAAAAATGTGCGTACCGCCGCCCTACCCGCCTGTCATGCAAGAAACGGGGGAAACACTCCTCCCCGTTTCAGGGGCGCTTATTTTAACTTTTATCCGCCAGAATACCCTTCGGTCCGCCGTCGGCGACGGGCGTAAACGAGCCTTGGGCGAGTGTTACAGCCCGCCGGACAGGAAGGCGGCCCACTCCGGGATCGCTTACGCGACCCGGGTAAATGCCGCCCCCCCCGAAAACAAAGGCTAAACGCAGGGGGTATTGTTTGCGGATAAGCATCCTTATTTTTGGTTAAAAACCTGCGGGCGGGCTTGGCAACCCGCAGGAACTTGATTTCAGCAACAGTAGCAGCAATCATTTAGTCGTTTTAATCCTTTTTTCTCCCCCCCCGTTTTGATCAGCGGAGGTACACGGCCATCGCAGATGAATGGTGCCGGGCGTAAAAACGCCGGATGAAAACCAGTCCGTTCTTCAACACCCGAACACAAACACTGCCGGAATCGCAGGTGTCGCAACACCCATCCTCCTGCAGCTTGTGTGCGGGAGCGGAACGTACCCCGCATAGTGCCCGCAAGCCCGGTCAAGGGCCTGCGGGCTGGTTTTTCTTCGGATTATCCGGACAGTTACCCTGATACACCGCCCGGTCATCCTCCTTGAAGAAAAACTATTCGATCTCTTTTGTACAGCGGTGCGGCGTCATGCACTCCTTAGGCAGATAAGACAGCCGGGAAAAAGCACAATCCTTGGCTCGGCAACTCCATACGCAGCCCTAACGAAACTCAGGGAACAGGCAACCCGTTACCAGAGGCAGGCAAGTAAGGCCGTATGCTGATCCGCCCCCTGTATGTTATTCTTTGTGTTGGGCCAAGTTATTATGGGTATCGCTAAAGCTCCGCCACCCCTTGCGGCAGGCTGCCACTTGCCTGCGGCTTCCTTCGCTTTCGCTCAGGACAGGCTCTACGCCCGTCGCCGACGGCGGACCGAAGGGTATTCTGGCGGATAAGCATAATAGACCGGCATGAACCCGGAAAATAGCGGCTTAGCCTTTCACCAACCTCTCAGAATTTCTGCTTGCTGCCGTTTTGTCCGTTCATCTTTACCAGTTCGCCAGGGTTACACAAGGTCATTTTGATCACCTTCTATAATATAGCGTCGAGGAGGCATGATTCTTCGGGTGCTTTCCGGCCATTTATTAATTAATGCTGATAACCATATATTATACATATCCCACCGGGCGCAAGCCACGACTCATTCTGCGCAACGGAATGCCCGCCGGCAACACAGCCCGAAGCACAAGATACCCTGCCAGCAGACCGACAGACAGGCAGGGTGTCTCCGTTCCCGGACGCGATCGCGGGGCGGTATCCGGGATGGTCGCCAACGCGCGAGAGCCGATTCTTTTTGGAGATAATGCAAAAAAGAGTGTAAATTTACGAGCATAAGCCACCTAACAACCTCCCTGCCATGGCCACCGAAAAACGCTACCAGGTATTCATCAGTTCGACCTACGAAGACCTGCGCGACGAGCGCGAGAAAGTCAGGAATGTAGTTCTGGAAAACGATTGCATTCCTGTCGGGATGGAATTGTTTCCTGCGATCGACGAAGACCAGTTCGAGTTTATCAAACGAATCATTGACGACGTGGATTATTATGTGGTGATTATCGGCGGGCGTTACGGCACGCTGGCCCCGGACGGGAAAAGCTACACCGAAAAAGAATACGACTACGCCGTCTCGAAAGGGATCAAAGTGATCGCCCTGCTGCACGGTTCGCCCGGCGACTTGCCTGCAAAGAAAACCGAGCGTAAAGAAGAACTGCAGCAAAAACTGGATACCTTCCGGACGAAGGTCGAGAAAAACAAGCTCGTCAAATACTGGACAGAGCCGCTCGAACTTCCCAACATGGTAACACTAGCCCTGCGGACAGCCATAAGGCTCTACCCTGCTGTCGGCTGGATACGCGCCAACACGGTCACCAACCCCGAGGCCTTCGTCGAGTTGAACGAGGTACGGAAAGAGTTGGAAAAACTGCGCCGCGAGAACGAAGAACTACAGCGCTACGCCGACCCCGACTTCGAGACCAAATATCCGTGGCTGAATACCGAGCTTATTTTATCGGTCTTTTATGGGGCTACATTCAATAAGAATAATGGAATATGGAGTAACTATCAATATAAAGAATACACGGCGGTATGGCATTGCTTATTATTAGAAATCCTGCCCCATTGTATAGACCCTATACCCGAACCTTCATTATTCACAATCATTGCACACGAAACCCTGAAAGTATCCGGGCTTGCTCAAGTAATCGGTCAAGGAGAGATCGGGATACGGCAATCTTGTTCCAAAGAGATTAAATTGCGCCTCAAAACTACGAACCTACTCATTATCTCGGCCGGAACCGCCAAAACCTCCTCGAAATGGGTGCTCACCAAAGAGGGCGCCAAGCTGCTGATGCACCTGCGGGCCGAACAGGCCGCCAAAGCCCAAGCCGGGCAGGCCGCCGCGAAGGATTCCAAATAGATTTTCTTCATCCCATCGGGATTGCATAGCGCCCCCTACGGCCTCTGCGCCCAGGCGGCTTTGCCGCCTCGTGGAGGTGGGCGCGAGGCCGAGCCCAACAGCAAACCGACATATAATCACCCACCCATAATCCCCAAACCCCAATGAAACCAAGCGCGCTACTACCGGCAGCAGCCGCACTGTTCTTGCTTTCGTGCAGCCGGGTGGCGCGGGAGCCCGGCGACCTGGGCGCCCGCACCACCTCGTTCGACGAAGAGCTCTCCTCGCTGTCCATCGACCCGCAGGGACGCCTGTGGATCGGCACCGAAACCGGCGAAGTCTACCGCTACGACAGGCATTCCAAAAATCGCACCCGGTTCGATTTCGGGGGCAGCCGCATCTACAAGGTAGTCCCCGATCTGATCGGGGGCGATTCAGTGCTGCTGGTCTCCGCCCGCAACAAGGGCCTGCGCATCTTCCGGTGGCCCGTGACCGGCGGTGAGCCGCAGATGCTGTGGCGTTACCTCCTTCCCTCCGGCAACCGCAAAGTCTTCCGGTACGCCGCCTACGACTTTTTCCGCTCGGGGCACACGCTATACCTGGCCACCAGCGAAGGGTTCTACCGCGGTGAGTTACCCGACACTATCCGCCAACCCCTGCGCCTGAAGTCCGTATACGACGGAAATACGTGCGCGCTCCACGACGCCCCCGTGCGCAGATTGGCCTGGTCGGAAAGCGACTCGCTGCTGCTGTTCGTTTCGCGGAGCGGGATCCACGCCTTGCGGCTGGGCGACACCGTCACCACGCAGATCAGCCCGCGGCGCGGCGACTTTATCGGATTCGACGGCGACACCCTCGTCACGCTCAACAGCAAAACCGGGGACATGTACCGCCTGTGCGGTACCCATACCGACTCGATGCGGTGCGACCCGGCGGCCAACCTCTACTATCGCGACACCGCCGGCGGTAACCTCTGGCTCATCTCCGGTGACAGGATCGGCCTGCGGCGCCATGCCGCCGGCCCCGCCGAATACACCCCGGTCCCCGCGGGGTTGCCTGTAAAATCGCCTCACATAATCGCGCCAGGCGGCGACGGCTTCACCTACCTGGTCACCCGGAGCGCCCTGTGGAAAGTACCCCTCAACCTACCTGCCTATCCGTCGCAGCACAAAGTCAGGGCCGCCTGCATCCACGAAGGGACGATATTGATGACCACGGCCGACAACGAATTGTTCCGCATGCAACCCGGAGAGACCGGAGCCCGCCGGGTCAGCCGGCTCCGGCTGGACGGCCCGGTACAATGGATCGCGAGCGACGACCGCCGTATCTACTTCACCACCCCGCGCCAGGTATACAGCCTGCGCAACGGATGGTGGGGCTTTCTGTGGAACAGCCCCAGGCTCATACCCACCCCCAGGGGCACCGACATCTTCTGTGCCCGGCTGGTTCCGCCTGCCCGCGACGGGGCTTGGAAACTCTACGTCGGGACGCGCGACGACGAAGGGATTCTGGGCTACCGCGAAGGCGCAGACCACCTGGAGCGTATACACCCAACGCTGTATGTCATGTCGCTGAGCCACGACCTGCGCGAACAATTCGACACCACCTATTCCGGGCCCACTTACGCCACCACGCTCAACGAGGGAATTTTCTCTTCGCACGATTTCCTGCATAAACTGAACTACCGGGCCTGCGAACCGCATTCCGAAACGTTCGATTTTGCGGAAAGCCTGGCGGCACCGGACGGAACTCCATTCCTGCTCACCGAGAACGGTATCGTGAACCTCGATCACAGTAACATCCTCCCGGCCAAAGGGCTCGCCCGGATCATTGCCCTCAACGACTCCACCCTGCTGGGATTTCCGAGATACGGGATCCGGGTGTTCGGGATCGGGGACGGGGCCATCGTGTCCGACTCGCTGCTGTTCCCCGACCTGGAGTTCAGCCCCGAAGCCGTTGTGTTCCTGGGCCCGGACCGCCTGCTGTTCGGCACCGGCATCGGGGCCGCCCGGGTGACCGTGGGACCGGGCAACGCGCTGACGATCGAAGCGTGGATCCCTTTCGAAACCAGCGTTTTTGACCTCGGGCAATTCATCGCGATCACTACCGTGATCCTGGCCCTGGTGGCGATCTGGTGGTTGCGCCGCCGGTATCTCCGCATCGGGCAGGCGGGAGCCATGCGCCGCGACATCGGACACCTGGCGGCCCTGAAAGAGGAACTGAATGGAATCTCGCTCCCGCTGGTGGCCAAGATCGAAGCCCTCGAACACGCAGCACCCGACGACAGACAGAGCCTTCTGACACTGGTCTCCGACCTGTTCGGCACTCTGCGCGGGGAGCTTAGCCGCCAACAGACCGAGCTCGCCGCCACAGGCAATCCCGAAGCGGCGGCGCTTGTGCAGGATTCGTCGCTGGCCGGAGAAAATTCCGACCTCCCGGCCATGGCCGGGGCCGTCAAGGACAACCGCCGATGGCTCGGCGAATATGACGAACTGGCCTCGATGACAGCCCAACATACGGAGGCGTTGGCCGGGTGCCTCGAAATCGAGGGCATTAATGACGGAATCGCCGATGAACTGGATGCTCTTGCCCTCGCATTGCGCAAGAAACCCATGAAAGAGTGCCGTAAAAAATACGAGGCGCTGAGCCTGCGCCTGCAGAAGATCGAAAGCCCCGCCAGCCGCCGCTTGCTCTCGGAATACGCCAAAACACTGGCCCGGCAGCCGGAGTTCGGCAACTCCTACTTCTACGGGCGGGTGATCCGGCAATGGCTGAACGACACCGCCCGGAACAGCTCCGGAACAGTAAAAGAAGACCTTGAAAAATTGCAGCGCATTCACGGTATGGCGCCGTTGTACCCCCTGCTCCGCGAGATCGCCGACGGAGTGGTACAAGTCGCCGCGCTGAACCACGGGGCTTCGGGCGAAAAGCAGATCCGGGACAACCGCGAGGCCACGGGCAAGATGATCAGAAGCATCCGCGAAACGACCCGGCGCTTCTACGAAACACTGCCCCCGCACGAAGCCGCGGCGCTCCGTGGCGTTTGCAGCACCGACAGCCAGCGGCTCGAATTCCCGAACCGGACGGTGGTGCTGCTCCTGGCCTGCGGTGCGTTCCCCGGTTTCCTCAAAGAACTGGTGGAGCGCGAACACTCCGAGACGATCAACCCGGCCAAAAGCCTGCTCCGGCAAGCAATCCGAAATCTCGGAAACCCCGACCCGGAGTCCGGGTTCTCGGTCATTGCCGGGCTATTGCACAGCAGCGATACCGGGCGCGAAACCCGAAAATAAGTTATCGCAAGGGCTCCGCGGAGCGTCTTAACCCCCTTATATCGGGGCCTGTGGCAAAAAGTGCCACAGGCCCCGATTCTTTTGCTGCCCCAAGGCTGTCGCCGAATTACCGGAATGTTTCGACGTAAGGTCGAAACCCGGCCGAAACCTCCTTTCCGAAATACAATACACAACTTGCCACCGAACGAATAACCGGCCCAGGAATGTCAGTATTTTCCACGTTTCCCGTCAGGTTTTTCCACGACATAACTACCAGTACATCAGATAAATGCAATACTTTTACATGAGCATGACCAGCCCTATGGATGCACACCGTATCATGGAAAAGGTAAAAATCAGGGAAATAAATATCGGCTCGATCATACGTGAAAAGCTCTTCGAACGAGGCATGTCAATTGCCGATTTCGCGCGGGCGATCAACTGCCACCGCACGAACGTTTACGACCTCTTCGCCCGCAGGAGCGTCAACATCGAACTGTTGCTGAAAATATCGCAGGTGCTCGACTACGACTTCATCCTGAACGTCTATTACCGCCACTACACGGGGCGGGCGGGCTCGGGCGCCGCCACGGCCCCGAAACCGGAGCTGGAAAAAGAAGGGGTCACCCTGACCATCGTCATGGACACCGACCTGTTCGAAAAACTGGCCTGCCGGCCCGGCCTGCAAGAACTGCTCGGCGAGCATCCCGGGAAGGTCGAGTGCCACAAGCGCGATCCCGCCCCGGATCTCCCGGACGTAGCACTCCGCACAAAACGAACATAACCCCGGGAATGCACCCCGGCTTATCCGAAAAACCCTAACCAACACCGACAACACTATGAAACAAGCCCTTTACACTTCATTTTTGGCACTCGCCCTGTCGCTGGCCGGCTCCGCCTCGCTACGCGCCGGTACCGGCAACCCGTCTTCGGCAACCGCCAGCATCGAACTCCCGGCCCTGCAATACGACCGCACGGTGGGCGGCGACACCCCCACCATGCTTGATGTCCGCGGACGCTGGGCTTCCGACCGGTTCTACCTCGACAACAACTACTACTGCATCTTGACCGGCCACGAAATGTGGATCATCGACTTCGAACGTCAGGGGGGCAAACTGCGTCCCATGCTAACCGAGCACTCGTTCATCGCGTCGAACTACAACGTGCCGGGCTACCAGGTCAGCATCCCGAGCCGGCTCGCCAACCTGAGCGAACTGAGCGAAAACCATATCAAATTCTCGTTCGTGATCACCCGGCGGTATGTACCGCAAAACACCGGCGGAGGTCTCTGGTGGAAGCTTCTGGAAGGAATCGGCCTTGGATTCTGGGGAGATTTAGCGGTTGGTATTGGCAGCCAAATGGCCAGAGCCCAACAGCTGAACGAAATGATCAAAGCCAACGTCCTCTACAGCTACTACTACGAGATCGAGCTCGACCTCGATGACAACCGGATGGATGGCTGGCTGACGACCATCATCTCGGAGACCCAGCCCAACGGCACACTTTCCGAGTTGACCAACCGGGTCGATGAATTCTCGCTCTTCCGCGTGACTGACGACTACAAGGGAGCCCAGCAGGTCTACCCCACCAACCCCAAGAAAAAGCAAACCAACCCCGCGCTGGTGTCGATCCTCAAAGCCGAAGGCACGAAAGCCAAAAACGGCGATGCCGAAGCGCTGAACAACCTCGGGTTCATGTACCTCAACGGGCTGGGCACCAAAGTCAACTACAAAAAGGCGACCCAATGTTTCAGCGCAGCCGCCGGGAAGAATAACGCGATGGCCACCTACAACCTAGCCCAAACATACATGCATATGCCCAAGGCACCCGCCAATCCGGCCAAAGACACCGCCGCGGTGCGCGAATGGCTGAAAAAAGCGGCCGACATGGATCAGCAAGAGGCCATCATTGCTCTGGCCTGGTATTACCTCTACGGAGGATCGTGGGGGATCGTCAAAGACGAAGACAAAGCCCTGGCCCTGTTGGAACGCGGCATACTGCTCGGCTCAGAGAAATCGATGAGTATCCTCGGCTGGGCGTACCTTAACGGGATCGGCGTGGAGCAAAACTACGAAGAAGCGGTGAAGTGGTTTGAAAGAGCCATCGAAGCCGGTTCGGTCGGTGCGCTGGCCCACCTGGGAGACATGTACCGCTACGGGCTGGGGGTCGGGCAAGACCCGGAGCGGGCGCTGGGCCTGTTCCTCGAAGCGGCACGGCAAGGGAACACGCGCGCCATATACCACGTGGCGTCGACCTACTACTGGGGCGACCTGATGCCCATGAACTACATCGAAGGGAAAAAGTGGGTCAACCTCGGCCGCGTCCTCGACATCAACGCACCGAAGGGACTCTCGACCACCGGCATCACGGCCAACGACCTCGTCAACCTGAAGGAGCCGGCCCCGGACAACAACATGGATTAACCATTCTTCCGCGCGGCCGGCGGATCGGCGGGATCCCGCCGGCCGTGCGGATTCCGGAACCATCCGATAAACTTTAAAACCACAAGATTATGAAAAAGATAAAAGCGCTGGTATTGGCCGGACTATTGATGACATTATCGGGCTATGCCGTAGCAACGAGTCCCGACGATGTGGAAGCAGCAATACTAAGAGCAAAAGCTAAGGCCGAAGCTGAGAAAGCCAAACAGCGATCCGGCAACACCAACCAGACCTCGACCAGCCCGGGCACCTATCCGACTCCGGCCGCAAGGATCGACCAACTGAACCGCGAGAACGAGCAGCTACAGCAACAACACCAGGAAGAGGTTGCCGAAAGCAACGAGGTGGCCCGTACCAACCCCAACCACCCCATAGCCGCCGGCAACTACCACAACGTGGCCGCCAGAACCGGCAATAACGATGCCGTAACCCGGAATGCCCAGGCAATCCGGACTGCTGCGGACGATCCATCGGTGAACAGGTATAACAGCGGAAGAGGGGTTCCGGAAACCGTCAGGTCAGGCCCCGCAGGCGGAAGGCCCGGAAACGGATACGTTAACCACGAGGGGGGAACTTCGGGCAGTGACAATATTCAACCCGCCCGATCACAGGGAGCTTTGACATACGATAGCAGAAGGACCATTCCATCCGGCACCGGGCCGTCCGGCACCGCAGGCGGAAGGGCGGGCGCCCCAACCAATCCATACACCCCTTCGCGACCCGGATTGCAGGGTGTTGGCGGCACCCGATACAACCAGCCCCCCGGTTCCACCCAACAGAATCGACCCGCTACATCAGCGCAAAGGCAAGGACAACTGACCACGGTCAATCCTTCGGCACCAGCGCAGGGAGGATCATCAAACGGCGGTTCAGGAACAAAAAAACCTGTTCTGACGCCACTCGAAAGTTCCCCGCAAACCCCGGGCACAGCCCCCGGACAAGGGCAACAAACGGCCATGAATCCCCCGGCGCAAAGCCCGGCAGAACAAGACACAGATCGCGGCATAGATATTAACGGGCCCACCGCCAATGGAGGAATTCCCGGTATGATTCAGGGAGAACCGGGACAAGGGGGACCCACCAACATGCCTCCTGCAATATCAAAAGAAGATTTGAATAAGCAACTGACAGAAGGTAACAGACACGCGGGCTCCGAAGATGCCAAGTATGGTACGAATGCCCGGAACACAACCGAATTCCCGGCAAACACAGAAGAAATCCGGGAGGCAGCCCGGAAATCGGCAGACGCAGCCAGAGTAGCAAATTCAGCAGACAGCCGAATAAGTATAAACGACACCCGGCTTGAGACAGTTTTATCAACAGCCGCTTCAGCATTCGACGGCAGCAAACCAGAGTAAAAACGTCCGACGCGAACGGCCATTAAACGGGAAACGGAGGACGATATGTCCGCCCTCCGTTTCCCGGGATATTTACACATCAATACCTCTTTTCCGGAAAGGAACTTGCATGATGTAATTCTCTTGAAAACCCACACGATCACTGACCATAAACCCCGCGGATAACTCCGCACAAAACACAGAACCCATGAAAAACCTGTCCAAGACCTTATTGTCACTCGCCGTTTCCGCCGGCTTCATCGCCCTGGCCATCGGGAGCGGCTCGGCGGATTACTCGCAATCGAGCGGAGGGTACTCCTCTCCGTCGTCATCATCATCGTCATCCTCTGTGAATTGCAGGGTCAGCTCGTGGATGGAATATCGTTCGGGAAGATACTACTGCAAATTCAGCAAGAATTGCAACAAGTCGGTAACCATACACTACAAGGTTTCTTTCCCCGACGGATCGACCGACAACAACGGCATGGAGTATATGATGTCCTCTATGCGCGAAACTACCGGGCGCAGCTATACCGAAAAAGGGACGATCTACATCACCAGGGAAGATTGGGGAGAATAAACACATACGGCGAACGCTGTATGCAATTTTGAAGATCAGGAGATGGAGGTAAACATCCGAAAAAAAACACCGCACTTTTTATGGCGGGTGGTACTGCCGCTGGCCGTCGGTGCGTTTATTTACATCTGTGGCCGTAACTTTTTCGGATGGCCGATCGGCCCTGACGCCGTGCCGATGCCCGGGTGGGTCAAATATAACCTGCCCGACGGCTCGTGGGTGTTCGCATTCACCAACCACATCGCGCTGATATGGGACGAAGGAAAGCGGAAAAACAGGCTATTCTGGATCTTTGCCCCCCTGTTCGTCGCCGTGGTGCTGGAATGTATGCCATTATTCGCCATGAAGGGAACTTTCGACCTGCTCGACCTGCTGGCCTATGTCGCGGGATTTCTGGGGTCGGTCGCGGTTTTCAGGGCAGTGCCATTGAGAAAGCTTCGGTTCCGGGACGATGGGATAGCTTCGCGGGGGTAGACAGGGAGAGCAACTACAGTTCCTCCAGCGCCGCAAGATAGCGCTCCGGCGTATAGCGGTCACGGACACGGGCGGCACCCGCCGCACTGAGCGAAGCGCACAGCCCCTCGTCGGCGAACAGCCGCCCGATGCAGGCGCACAGCTCGGCGGCGTTGCCCGCCTCGTAGAGCAGGCCGCAGCCGTCGGCCAGTTCGGCCATCGCCGCCAGGCGCGGCACCACCACCGGGCGGCCGTAGTACATCGCCTCGGCGGCCGAGAGACCGAACCCTTCGTAGCAGCGGCTCGTCATCACCAGGCAGCGTGCCCCGGCGTAGAAATCGGCCAGTGCGGCACGACTCAGGAATCCGGCGAATTCGATGTTCGGGGGCAGTTTTTCGCCCTCGGGCAGCCGGAGCGAAGCCGCCTCCTCGCCTGCCACGCGGAAGCGCAGGCGCGGCAAACGGCGTGCGATCTCCAACAGTAAATCGACTCCCTTTTCAGCACTCAGGCGGCCCACATAGGCCACGTAATCCCTGCGCACCGCCGCATCTTCCGAGGATGCAGAGGGCTCGGGCATGGCTGCACCATCGATGCAGTTCGGCACGATACGGAACCGCTCCGGCGGCACTCCCGTGTAACCCGAGAGCTTATCGCGCTGGAATTCCGACAGGGCCAGGAAGGTATCGACGTTGCGGGTATAATATTTCTTGCGGCGCGCCCACCATCCCCGCAAGGCAAACGCCACACTTCCCATAACCGACCCTTCGCAGCGGCGCAGGGCGCAATTCAGTTCGCGGGTATGGCGGTGCAGGGCGCACCGCTCGCAAATGTCGCCATGCGTAAAAAAAGTGCCCGCCGGGCAGACCAGCCGGTAGTTGTGCAGCCCCATGGCGACCCGCACCCCGGCTTTGCGGAGCACCGGCAGAATCGCGGGCGATATGACGGGGTAGAGGTTGTGGATTATGGCCGCGTCGGGCTTTCCGGCCTCGACGAGCTGCCGGATATCGCGCACCGAGCGGCGATTATAAAACGCCGAGAAGAAGCCGCCCAACCGTCCCACGCGCCATTCGCTCATTTCGGCGTGGTCGCGCTGATAGAGCGTCACCGTGTGCCCGGCGCGTTGCAACAGATCGCACTGCGTGGCCACGACCTGCTCCTCGCCTCCGCGGCGGCTGTAGACGTTATGTATGATCAGATAATGCATACGGTTCTTTCCTCCGATTCTCGGCCTCTCCTCCCCCACACCCTCACCTTCTCGCTTTTTTACAGGGATTTTCAGAGGCAGGAATATTTTGGAGAGCAGGCGCGAATGCGTGGGTGGGACGCGGGCGTCTATTACCCAATCTTCCCTTTTTTTTCTCCTCCACTCCCGCTTTAAGTCCGCTTCGCGGCCTTTTCCTCCTGGTGCCCTTCGGCAACTGGCAAACAAGTTTGCATTGCGCCCGGTCGCTGCGCCGATTCTTGCCGGGAGTTCCCGGATAGGTTAAGATTCTGGGGCCATACGCGAGCTAAGCGAGTGTATATATACCCCAAATATCCCTATTCTCGAAAATCCCGAACTACCCAATAAAAAGCGAATAATCGTTTATCAAAATGATTATTCGCTTTCCACTACTACCCCATGAAATAGCTGCGCATCCGCTCGAAGATGTTGCGTTCGGATGACTTGTCGGCTTTGGGTTTGAAGTTGTCGGAACCCCGGAGCTTTTCGAGGACCGCCTTCTCTTCGGACGACACTTTGGCAGGCACGTAGAGGTCGACCACTACCAACAGATCGCCCGTGCCGTGGCCGTTGACATCGGGAATACCCTTGCCGCGCAGGCGCAACACACGGCCCGCGGTGGTTCCCGGTTCGATTTTGATTTTGGCGCGGTTGTCGACCGTGGGCACTTCGACCGAGGCGCCGAGGATGGCGTCCACCGGATTGAGTATCAGATTATATATCAGATCGTTACCCTCGCGGTGAAGCTCGGGGTGGGGTTCTTCCTGGATCACCACCAGCAGGTCGCCGTTGATGCCGCCGCGGCGGGCGGCGTTGCCTTTTCCGGCCACCGAGAGCTGCATGCCCTCGCCGACCCCGGCGGGTATGCGGATCTCAACCACCTCTTCGGCTTTGGCCGTGCCCTCGCCGTGGCATTTAGCGCAGGGGGTCTTGATGGTTTTTCCCGTGCCGCCGCAGTTGGGGCAGACGGTCGTGGTCTGGGTGCGCCCGAAAAAGGTGTTCACCACCTGGGTGACGTGGCCCGAACCGTCGCAGGTGGTGCAGGTCGCGTAAGAATCCTTGTCCCTGGCGCCGGAGCCGCCGCATTCGGAGCAGGGTACCTGTTTGTTGATCTTGAGTTTTTTGGTCACGCCGTGGACGACCTCTTTGAGCGTGAGTTTGACCTTGATGCGCAGGTCGCTGCCGCGGTTCACCACCTGGCCGCCGCGACTGTAGCCGCGGGCGCCGCCGAAATGGCCGCCGAAGATGTCGCCGAACTGTTCGAAGATGTCTTCCATCGAGAAACCGCCGAACCCTCCGGCACCGCCGAATCCGCCGGCGCCCGATGCCGCACCGCCCATACCGGCGTGACCGAACTGGTCGTAGCGGGCTTTCTTATCGGCGTTGCTGAGTACGTCGTAGGCCTCGGCGGCCTCTTTGAACTTTTCCTCGGCATTCTTGTCGCCGGGGTTCTTGTCGGGGTGGAACTGCAAAGCCGCCTTGCGGTAGGCTTTCTTTATCTCGTCGGCCGTGGCGCTTTTCGAAACGCCCAGCACTTCGTAATAGTCTCGTTTGTTTGCCATTTATTATATGCCCACACGGGTGTCCTGCGGGAATTTTCGGTGTTTCTATGTATGGGCGGCCGCCATCAGGCGGCCGTATTATTTCTCCGCATCGGTTGCGGTACTAGATGTCGCTGCCTGCAGGCGGCGAACCGGCTGAGCCGGAGTGCCTTGAGGTGCTTCGGCAAAGAAGAGCGCCCGCCCCTCGGCCGCAGGCCGATCGGGGGCAGGGGCGGGCGCTTCTGGCACTATTCCGGTGCAATACAATAGCAGTACTAGCGCCCCGGCTGTTACTCCCCGACCACGACCCGGGCGAAGCGCAACACCTTGTCACCGATCATGTAGCCCGTCTGCACGACATCGACCACGCAACCTTTCTGTTCGGGCGTGGGAGCGGGTATTCTGGCGATGGCGTCGTGGAAGTTGTCGTCGAACCGGGCGCCGAGCGCCTCGATCGGGGCAACGCCCTTGGCTTTGAGTATGTCGAGGAATTTCTGGTAGATCAGGCGTACGCCTTCGGTTTCGGCCTCGATGTCGGTGCGGGTGGCCATGGCCTTGAGGGCACGCTCGAAGTCATCGACCACGGTGATCACGGCCTTGAGGACGTCTTCGCCGCCGGTGGCCACGAGATCCATTTTTTCTTTGAGGGTACGCTTGCGGAAGTTGTCGAACTCGGCCGACAGGCGCAGGTAGCGGTCCTGCCAGTCGACCGCCCCGGACGACGCCACTTTGTCACCCTCTGGGAGGTCATCGGGCGACAGTTTGTCACCGCCGGGTGCCGCAGGAGTCTCTTCAGCCAACTCTTCGGGGGTCGGCAGGTTCAATCCAGAGTGCTCAAGGTCCTCTATGTCAATACTTTGTTTTTTAGCTACCATGTCGTTGTTGTCTTTATCAGCCCTTGGTTTGCTCAAATAACGTACCAATCATTTTTTCGAGCTGGCGATGGGGGTTGTAGCGCTCTTCCATCGTGCGGAAACAGGCCTGGCGAACGTCGTCGCGGTGGTCGTCGTCGAGGCCCGTCCAGCGTTCGATCTGGGCGGCCAGCGAGGCTGCGTCTCCCTCGCTGAAGAGCGAGCCCGTGAGGCCGTCGGCCACGGCTTCGGCTTCGGGGCACTGGTGCAGCGGGTTGTCGTGCGTCACCACGGGCGTGCCGAACATCATCGCATGCATCGCCGTCAGGCCCACGTTGCCGGGACTCACACATACGTCGCTGTGGGTCAGCAGCGAGGCGATCACTCCCTGGTCGTAGCATTCGCCGTAGAACCAGACGGTGTCGGCCAGGCCGAGGGCTTCGGCGTGCACCTGCAGGGCATCACGCTCAGGGCCGTCGCCAACGAGCACCAGGTTGGGGCGGCGCTCCGGGCCGATCAGTGCCAGCGCGTCGAGCAACAGTGCCAGTTGTTTGACAGCGGTCAGGCGCCCCACGAAGCAGACGAGCGGCGCGTCGTTACCGAAATAGTTGCGGATAAAAGCATTATCGCCGGTGCGGGAGCGCAGGGCGAGCTGGGTGTCGTAGTCGAGCGAGTTGTAGACCACGGTAATGCGCCGGGGGGCGAAGCCTTGCAGGACGGCCAGTTCGCGCGCCCGGTCACCGTAAAGAAAGAGCCGCCCGGCCAGGCGCATGTAACCATAGTTCTTGCGCAGCTCCAGGCCCTGTTCGTCACCCCTCAGGCCGTGGGCCCAGAGCCAGACGGGGCGTCTCAACAGCCTGGCGCCGAGGCAGATCAACCAGTTCGACAAAATCCCGGTATTGCCCGTAAGGATGTAGGCGTCGTAGCGGCGGCCGAGCGCCTTGCGGATGGCCCCCCGCTGCCACACGAGTTTCGGGCCGCGGTAAAGGTTACGCAGGTATTTCTTGCGGAAGCCTTCCAACTTGCCGGGGCAATCGAGCAGCGCGATGTTCTCTTTCGGGGCGGGGCGGTCGCCCACCAGGAAGTCGAAATCCACGCGCCGGTCGCGGTCCATCAGGGTGTAGATGGCCTCGCGGTAGAGCGGCGCGATGTTGAACAGGCAGCAGACTTTCATGGCTGTGCGGGATTAATATTAAAATGTGGTGGCCACCATCAGGCGGGCGTATTTCTCCGAGCTTTGCGGCCGCTACACGGGGCGGAGGCGTGCGCGCGGGAAAGCGTAAATGCTTTTTGAAGGTCACACACCCGAAAACCGACGTCCCCAAGAAAGTTGTAAAAATCGTATGCCACACGATTTTATAACTTTCCTATCTTTTCCGCCACGCCAGCATCGCCACCACGGCCACGACCGCATAGGCAACGTAGATCGCGTAGAGGGCGGGCGGTGCGGTATCCCCGGCGTAGGAGTGCAGCCCTGTCAGGTAGTAGTTCACCCCGAAGAAGGTCATCAGCACCGAACCCAGCGCCACCACCGACATCACGTTGAAGCCGTACGGGCTGCTCCAGAATTTGCCCGGCAGGAACCGCGCGTGGAGCACGAAGGCGTAGACGATCACCGTGATCAAGGCCCAGGTTTCTTTGGGGTCCCAGCCCCAGTAGCGGCCCCACGACTCGTTGGCCCACACGGCGCCGAGGAACGTCCCGGCGGTCATCAGCACGAGGCCGACGGTCAGAGCCATCTCGTTGATGGCGGTCATTTCGGCGATCTGGCCGTCGAGGCGCGCGGCATTCGCGGGCCGTTTGAGCGCCGTGACCAGCAGGGCGATGAACCCGAGCAGGAATCCCACGCCGAAGAACGAATAGCTACCCACCACCGTAGCCACGTGGATCATCAGCCACGGCGACTGGAGCACGGGCACCAGCGGCGTGATCTCGGGGTCCATCCAGTTGAGGTTCGACACGAAGAGCAGCACCCCGGCGAAGAACACGGCCAACGCGAAGGTGATCTTCGAGCGGCGCAGGAACAGCAACCCCGCCACGGCCGTCATCCAGCCCACGTAGATCATGGTTTCATAGGCATTCGACCACGGGCCGCGCCCGGCGATGTACCACCGCAATGCCATCCCGAAGGTGTGCCACAGGAACAGCAGCCCGGCGGCGCAGCAAAGGCCAACCACCAGCCCTTTGAGCGGCCGGCCGCGCACCCCCGCCACGATGAGCGCGAGTACGAGCAGCAAGCCGATGGTCATGTAGAAATAGCCGCACCAGCGGAAGGTGTTCATGCGGTTGTAGAGCAGCTCGGCGTCGATACGCTGGGGCAGCAGCGTGCTTTGTGCCGAAGCTTTGGCACTCTGGTAGGTGGCGATCATGCCGACGATCTCGCTGACCGAAGACCATTGGCCGGTCCGGAGGGCGCTTTCGGTTTCGGCGATGAGCCACGGGAAGATTTTGGTCACGAACATTGAATCCTGCCCCCGGAAGGCGGATGAAAAATCATCGCCGGGCGAATACCACGCGCCGTGCTGCGCGCCCGACGAAGCCTCGTCGGCCAGCGCAGCGGTGGGCGGCGGGAAGATGGCCAGCATCTGCCCGTTGAACAGGGCGTTCAGGATGTTGACCTTCTCGTCGAGCTTCAGTACCTCTTTGTCGTATTTCGAGCGCTCACGGGGCGCTTTGGCGTAGATGGCCTCGACCTGTTCGCCCAACACGTAATTGCCGTAGTCGTCGAGCACGTCGATGAAGGCCACGTGGCCGTCGGTGCCTTTGAGTTCGCGCACGAGCTGTTCGTTGCTCACGCGGATGAACGGGACGCGGCTCCAAACGTAGGGTTCCATCACGATCCCGAGCAGCACTTGGTCGGCGTCGAGGCCGAGCACGCTCTCGTTGCGGTGGATCTTACGGACGATGCGGGTGGCGTAGGTGTCGACGGGTTCGATGCGGCCCTCGCCATTGCGGATCATCAGGCGGGCGAATTTCCCGGCCACCTCGCCCGGAATGGCCATCTCGACGGCATAGCGGGGCGCGGTGCGTTTTTCGGCGGCGCGGTCGATGGGCGTGTATTCGATTTCTTCGGAAGCGGCGGTTCCGGCAGCTTGGGCGGTAGCGCCGCTCACGGCGTCGTTCTCCTCGCCGGAGGCGGAAACGGGATCGCCGGGGTGCGAAGACGAACCGTGTATCTGCGGATGGCCGGGCGGCAGGCTGGATTGCGCTCCGGCCGTGCCGACCGTATTCAGCAAAAAGGCGGCAAGCAGGGCGGCGGCCGCGGCGCCTTTGCCTTTCTTACCGAGCGAGCGGGCCAGTTGGCGGAAACGCGACTGACGATGGAACAGCGCCAGGAGCATCCCCACGAAGAGCATCACGTAGCCCGCGTAGGTGATGAGAGTTCCGGCCAGGTCGCGGTTGGCGGTCAGCACGGTACCCTGCTCGTCGGTGTCGTAGCTCGATTGGTAGAGGCGCCACGGGCCGACGTGCAGCACGTTGTTCATCGAAATGGTGGCCTTGAGGGTTTCATGGCCGGGGCGCTCGACGCGGACGTCGCTCTCGAACGACGAGGGACTGTTCGAGCCGGCGTAGCGTTTCAGGCGGAAGTCTTGCAACCCGACACTGAAAGGCAGCGTGTAAGAAGTCTTATAGTCGGGAGCCGTGAGCATGGTATTGCTTTGCTCGCCTTCGCGGATGTGCACTACGCCTTCGATGCCCGTCAGGCGGGTGACCATCGCCCCGAGCATGATCACGGCAAAGGCATAGTGCAGCATGATCACGCCCCACTTGCGCTGGGAGTAGAGCCTGCGCTTCGAGGCCACGCCCGCGAAGTTCAACACGAGCAGGGCGTTCAGGATATAGAACCACACGGCGTTGTAGACGGCAGTCTTGGCGGCCGGGGTGCCGTATTTATGCTCGATGAAGGTGGCGGCGGCCAGCGCGGCGGCCGTCAGCAGGAGCAGGATGCCCATGGCCCGGTACGAGGTCAGGGCGGCGTATAGTTTTCGGATCATTTTCGTATTCTTTATCAAGCCCGGTGGGGTGCGGAGAGGACTGTTTATATATCCGGAGGTGTCGGGCGAAGCGATTCTCGCCCTTTCTCCTGGGGGGGAGGAGAAGATGGCCAAGCGGGGAGGCTCCCCCCTTCTTGGATGTGCTTTGCCTACTTTAAATTCCTTTTCCTCCTCGGCGTTCGGCAATGCCAAACAAGTTTCGCATTGCCCTCACAGCCAGCGTCGGCTGTCACAAAACAAAGTAGGTGCGGCCCGCCGCAGGCGGTTCGGAGGATCACGGAGTAATACGCCTCTACAAAGGTAAGAAGCCGTCTTGCGAGGAAAAGGAGGATTGCTTCGTCAGCCTGTGGCTTTCTCGCAATGACGCAAAAAACCGCCACGACGAGAAAATTCACTCCTTACTTCAGCGTATCCAGAATAATTTCGAGCGTAGGCAGGTCGCTCACCAGCACCTGGCGGGGCTTGTTGCCTTCTTGTTTGCCCACGATGCCCGCCGCTTCGAGCTGGTCGACGATGCGGCCCGCCTTGTTGAAGCCGATCGAAAACTTACGCTGGATGGTCGAGGCCGAGCCCTGCTGGTTGGTGACCACGTAGCGGGCCACCTCGTAGAACAGCGGGTCGAGCTTGTCGAGGGTGTCGCCCCGGGCCGAGCTGCCCGTGCCGCCGTCCTCCGGGGTGAATTCCGGCAATTCGTATGCCGAAACGTAGCCGCGCTGCGAGCCGATATACTCGGCGATGCGCTCCAGTTCGGGCGTGTCGATGAACGCACATTGCACGCGCGTCATCTCGCTGCCGCTAGCGAAGAGCATGTCACCGCGGCCGATGAGCTGGTTGGCGCCCGGCTGGTCGAGGATCGTGCGCGAATCGATCATCGAGCTCACGCGGAACGCGATCCGCGCCGGGAAGTTGGCCTTGATCACCCCCGTAATGATGTTCGTCGTGGGACGCTGCGTGGCGATAATGAGGTGGATGCCCACGGCACGCGCCAGCTGGGCAATGCGGGCGATCGGCGTTTCGATCTCGCGCCCGGCGGTCATGATCAGGTCGGCGAACTCGTCGACCACCACCACGAAATAGGGCAGGTAGTGGTGCCCCTTCTCGGGGTTGAGCTGGCGGTTGATGAACTTCTGGTTGTACTCCTTGATGTTGCGCACGCGGGCGGCCTTCAAGAGGTCGTAGCGGCGGTCCATCTCGATGCAGAGCGAATTCAGCGTGTAGATCACTTTCTGGGTGTCGGTGATGATCGCCTCGTCGGAGTCGGGCAGCTTGGCCAGGAAGTGTTTTTCGAGGCGTTGGTAGAGGGTCAGCTCGACCTTCTTGGGGTCGACCAGGATGAATTTCAGCTCGGCGGGGTGTTTCTTGTAGAGCAGCGAGGCGATGATGGCGTTCAGCCCGACGGACTTGCCCTGCCCCGTGGCGCCGGCCACCAACAGGTGGGGCATTTTGGCCAGGTCGAACACGAAGGTCTCGTTCTGGATCGTCTTGCCTAAAGCCACCGGCAGGTCGGCGGCCGAGTTGTAAAACTTGGGCGATTTGACCACCGAGTACATCGACACGACCTCTTTCTCTTTGTTCGGCACCTCGATGCCGATGGTCCCTTTGCCGGGGATCGGCGCGATGATGCGGATGCCTAAGGCCGAAAGGCTCAGGGCGATGTCGTCTTCGAGGTTCTTGATCTTCGAGATGCGGATGCCGGGAGCCGGGACGATCTCGTAGAGGGTGACGGTCGGGCCGATAGTGGCCTCGATCGTGTCGATCAGGATGCCGAAATTCTTGAGGGTGGTGATGATGCGGGCTTTGTTTTCGAGCAGCTCCTCGTCGGTCACCGACACGCTCACCGAGTGGTTGTCCATCAGTTCGACGGGCGGTTTGCGGTAGGCCGAAAGTTCGAGTGTGGGGTCGTAGAGTTCCGTGAGGTTCACGGTATGGTCGTCGAGCTGGGCCTCGCGGGGCTGTTCGACCACGAAGGCCTCACCGGCTGGCAAGCCGGGGGCGGCGACCGAACGGACGGCCCCGTCGGTGACCGGGTTCATGGACTCGAAAGCGGCCGGACGGGTGGTGACGGTGAAGTCGGGTTCGTCGTCTTCGGGCGGCAAGGCGTGCGCGGGAGCGTAGGCAGGCGCGTGGCGGTAGGTCTCGGCGGCGGCATAGCGATCGAAGAAGAGGATCAGCGGGTTGCCGGACTCATCGTAGTGGGCCACGTAGCCCAGCGTGCCGTCGCCGTAGTGGATGTAGCGCGACGGGTCGACACCCCGGTGGATCGGGCGGAATACGGGGTCTTCCCCGGAAGCGGCATGGTCGGTGTCTTGCGCCCCGTAGGGATAGACGGTGGCAGAGTGCGAGAAATGCTGATGCGCCGGGCTGTCGCGCTGAATCGCCTGCGGTTCGGTATCGGACTGCGGAACAGCGGTTTCTTCGCGGGCCCCTTCGCGCAGGGGATGAGACGCCCCGGGCGCGGCGGCCACAGCCGGAGCGCCTTCGGTGCCGCCCGGCGCAGGATCGTTCTCGTCGGTGTCGTATTCTTCGTGCGAGCGGGCGATGGCCTCGGCGCGCAGGCGCTGTAATTTTTCGCGCTGTTGCAGGCGTTCGATCTCGCGTTGGATGGCTTTGCGCTCGCGGCGGGCGTTGCGCTTTTTCCCGATCTTGCGGACAAAGCGCTGGATGGCGGGGCCGTAAGCGTAGTACAGCACGGCCAGGAAGAGCAATACGAGCAGGAAACCCGCTCCGGCAGAACCAAATATCTCGCTGAGCCAGCGGGCGGCGAAGATACCGTGCCAACCACCCCAGCCGCTGCCGAACACGTCGGGATCGACCCCGAAGAATTGTCCGGCGGCCACCGAGCCGACGATCATCACAAGCAGCGTGCAGACGATGGCCCGGATCAGCCGGGCCGAGGGTTTAGGGGTGTAGATGCGAATGGCGGCGAAAAAAATCAGCAGGGACAACAATTCGCCGAAGATGCCGAACGAACGGCCGATGATGCTCTCGCTGAGGGCGGCGCCGAGGCGTCCGCCCCAGTTGCCCACGTCCTGTCCGGGGTCGCTGAGAATACGCCCCCACGAGGCGATGTTTTGATCGGTGTCCCAGTAGAAGAGGTAAGAGATGCAGGACAGGGCGAGGTATCCGGCCATGAAGAACAGCAGCAGGCTCGTCCAGATACGGGCATCGGAGACCGGTTCGGGATCGCCGGTGGCCGGATCCGTCTGCGGGGTGTAGTCTTCGGCTTTTTTGCGGCCTTTGGTTTTGCGCGGGGCGGATGGCGTACCGGCCTTAGCTCTGGCTTTGGAGGCCGGACGCGAAGTATCGGTTGCGGAAGCGGAGTGGCGGGGATGCGGAGTCTCCTCCTGAGCCGGGGCACCGGCAGTGGTTCTCCGCTGCACGGTGGCGCCCTCCTCGGGGGTCGCGGATTTGCGGGCCGGACCGCGCTGGTCGACACGCCGGATCACAGGCGGAGCAGCCCGGCGTTCGGCCTGGGCACGTTCGGGTATGTCTTGTCGCTGGCTTTTTGCCATGGATATGGATTTTATCGGGGATGATGCGGAGCAATCTTATTATACCATTGCCCTCCATTAACAAAATGAAGCGCTACACTATACCGGAGAAAGAAGCGGCCACACCCACACCCCGAGGCGCTTTGCGCCTGGGTGTGGCCGCTCTCCTTCGCTGAAATTGCTCACTCCATTTCAGCTCAGTCGGCGAGACCCCTGCCCGGATCGCTTTCCCCGGCCAACTGGTCGAGGTATTTACGGGCGCGCACCCTCAGGCGTTCGGCGGCTGCGTCACCTGCGGTGCTCAGGAAACGGTATTCGGACACGTGGTCACGCGATGCTTCGAGTCCGGAGGCAGCAAGCAGGCGTGCGGTGTGGCGCGCGACGGCTCCGGCAGGGTTGATGATGGTCAGACGCCCCCGGCTCACTTTGCGTATGGCGTGCATCAGCATCGGGTAGTGGGTGCAGGCCAGCACGAGGTGGTCGGCCCCGGCCTCGATCATCGGCCCGATGTATTTTTCGAGGAGCTGCTCGGCCTCGGGGCCGAGTTCGAGTTCGTCTTCGACGAGGTCGACAAGGCCTTCGCCCGCCACGGCCAGCACACGGATGCCCCGGGCGAACTTCCCGGTGGTATTGCGGAACATTTCGCTTTCGATGGTGGCTTTCGTGGCCAATACACCCACTACCCCGCTCCGGGTGCCTTCGGCGGCGGGTTTGATGGCGGGTTCGAGCCCCACGAAGGACATGCCGGGATAACGTTCGCGCAGTACGCCGATGGCGGCGGTGGTGGCGGTGTTGCAAGCCACGACAATGGTTTTGCAGCCTTCGGCCATAAGGGTGCGCACGCCGGCATCGGTCAGGGCGATGATCTCGCCCTGTGTCCGCCCCCCATAGGGACAGTGGGCGCTGTCGGCCCAGTAGACGGTGGATTCGGCAGGCATCGTACTGACGATTTCGGCCCAGATGGTGATGCCTCCGGCGCCCGAGTCGAGTATGCCTATGGGTGCGTTGTTCATACTATCGGCAAATATACGAAATTTAACGGGTGGTTGCGCCGCGCAAAAAGGGCGGGCTGCCGGAATGCGCAATGTGCATTCCGGCAGCCCGCAGGTACCGTCCGGACGGGGAGGTCCGGAAAGAGGGGAATTACTATTTGGTAATGCCGAGGGCTTTCTTGGCCAGGGGCAATACGTCGACCATGGCGGCGGTGTTGTGGTATACGAGCGAACCGATGGACAGGTCGTAAATCACGAGCAGGTTGTTGTCTTTACCGATTTTTTCGAGGGCGGCTTTCACTTTCTCGATCACGGGGTTCACGAGTTTGGACTGTTCTTCGGAAAGCAGTTGGTTGCTCGATTCGCGGTAGCCTTCGAGACGGACTTGCATATCGTTGAGCTCTTTCTCGCGCTGTTTGCGCAGGATGTCGGACATGGTCGAGGCTTTGGCCTGATAGTCCTGGTATTTGGTCTGGAATTCCTGAAGCAGGGCGTTGAACTCGGCTTCCAGTTCGGCGCTGTAGGATTCGAGCTTCTTATTGATGGAATCCATTTCGGGCATGGCCTGGAGCAGTTCGACGCTATTGATGTAGCCTGATTTTTGTTGTGCGTTGGCGGTGGTTGCCGACGTAACCAGGAAAAGGGCTGCAGCCGCAAGGCAGATTTTGATTGTTGTTTTCATACTTGGAGTATTGGTGTTTTTGTTTGATTTCTTGTGAGATGTTTGCGGAGTCGTTCCGTTTTTAGTTGGGTTAAGGGGATGAGGTTTAGGTTTAGACGCTGGGCGGGAGTTTTGGTTTAAGGGGGATCAGAAAGTGGTTCCCATGGTGAAGTGCACGCGGCCTCCGCTTCGTTTGCCCTGGGTTTCGGCCACGCGGTCGAAGCCGTAGCCCCAGTCGACCCCGAGCATTCCAAGGAAGGGGACGTTCACCCGCAACCCGAACCCGAGCGAGCGTTTCAGATCGAAGGGTTGGAATTGCTGGAGTTCGGAAAAAGCGTTGCCGGCTTCGGCAAATACCAGGGCGTACACCATGGTCGCCGCGCTGTTGGCAATCAGGTAGCGCACTTCGGCGGTATATTTACTGTATATGCTGGCGTACATCCCGTAGCTGGCCAGGGGGGTCAGCGATCCGTTTTTGTAGCCGCGCAGGCCGACGGTTTCGACGCCGTAAAGGCTGTAGCCCGAGAGGCCGTCGCCGCCCATCTGGTAACCTTCGAACGGGGAGCGTTTATAGCGGTCGTAGTAGCCGAGGTAACCAAACTGGGCCCGGGCCATCAGGACAAGTTTGTTGTTCGGGGTCAGCGGGGTGAACCACATGGCGTTCAGGCCCCATTTGTGGTATTCGATCCAGTGGTAGCGTTCGTTGTTCGAAAGGGTAGACGAACTGTAGTCCTTGCCGTCGAACAGCGACCAGGGGGGAGTCAGCGCCACATTGAGACTGACGAGCGAACCGCGGCGGGGGAAGAGGCGCAGGTCGTCGACCGAGTTGCGTTGTATGCCGAGGTTGACGGCCAGGGTGTTGCAGGTGCCGTTCTGTACGACGAACGAGGTCCAGTCTTTGAGGTTATAGGTCTGCATCGTCACGCCGACGCTATAGCTGAAATAGGGATCGGGCCAGTTGATGCGTTTGCTGATGCCGATCACCCCGCCGATGGTGCCGAAGTGGGCCGAGGAAGTCGAGTTCCAGTAGTAGGCGTTGGTCTCGCGCGAGGTGTAGAACGATATGGAAAGCGCGGTGGGTTTACGACCGCCGAGCCAGGGCTCCATGAAGTTGACCGAGAGGGCGCGGTAATAGGTGCCGTTGGTCTGTATCTTGATCCCCAGTTGCTGAGCGTCGCCCTGTGGGTAGAAGTTGTGCCATTTTTTGCCGTCGAACAGCCGGCGCATGGATACGTTGGTGAAGTTCACCCCGACCGATCCGACGAACATGCCGGCGCCCCACCCGCCGGATATTTCGACCTGGTCGTTGCGTACTTCGGTGAAAGAGTAGTCGATGTCGACCTGTTCGGACTGGAAAATAGGGTTGATGTTGGGGGTGATGGTGTTGGGGTCGAACTGGCCCATGCTGGCCAGGCGCTGATAACTCATCAGCATCAGGCTCTGGTTGTAGAGGTCGCCGGGGGCGACGGCGAGTTCGCGGCGGATGACGTGGTCGTTGGTGCGGGTGTTGCCCTGGAAAGTGACGTTGCGCGTGCGGAACTGGCTGCCTTCGCTGATGCGGATCTCGACGTCGACGGAGTCGCCGGGAAACACGGTTTCGATCGGTTCTACCGAGAAGGCGAGGTAACCGTTGTCGCGGTAGAGCGAGTTGGCGATGGAGCGCTCGAACGGGTTGTTCTTGATCCCGAGGCGGTCGGCCATGGATTCACTGTCGTAGACATCGCCGTCGCCGAGGCCGAGTTCTTCTTCGAGCAGCATCGTGGGGTAGACCGTGTTTCCGATCCAGGTGATGTGGCGGTAGTGGTAGAGGTTCCCCTCTTCCATGGCTATCTTTATATGTATCTTGTTCTTGCCTTTCTTGTTGGGCGCGGTATAGACGGTGTCGCTGAGGATCGCGGCATCGCGGTAGCCCTTCGACCGGGCATAGGCGGTGATAAGGCCGAGGTCTTCGCGGTAGAGTTTTTCGTTGTATTTGGTACTGCGGAAAATGTTGATCCCGGGCTCGTGGGTTTTCTTCATCGAGGCCTTGAGTTTCTTCTCGGGGAGGTTCTTCTCGCCGGTGATCTCGATGTCGCCGATGCGCACTTTCCGGCCCCGGTTGACGACGAAGGTGACGGTCACAGCGCCGGGCACGATGCTGTCGGGCTCGATGCGGTAGTTGAGCTTGGCCGCGCGGAATCCTTTTTCGTCGAAATACTCGCGCATGAGTTTCATTTTGGTCTGGAGTGAATATTCCGACAGTTCGCTCATGCGGCGGAGTTTGAGTTTGTTCTCCTTGAGTTCTTTGATGTCGTTGGAACGGAGGCCTGAAAATTTCCAGTCGGTGACGATCGTGCGCTCCTGGAGGTAGAAGTCGAGGTCGAGCCCGTCGTTGCCCACGGGGGTGGCTGCCACTTTGACGTCTGAGAACAGGCGGCGGTCGAGCAATTCCCTGACGACGGCGGATATGCGGTCGCCGGGCATCTCAAGGGTGTCTCCCTCCTGCAGGAGCATGCGGTCTTTGATCAGGACGGGGTCGAGGGCTGCGGCGCCGTGGATTGTTATTTTATTGACAATGTAGTTCCGGCGGGCTGTGTCGGCGTAATCGAATCGCGGAAGGCCGGAAAGCGACTGGTCTTCGATTGCGGGGCGGGCGAGGTTGTCCTGCCAGTGCCTGGGCTGGGCTTTTTCTGAGGCGGGAGGGGACGCGGGAAGGGTGTCTTTGATTACCTGCAGGGGGAAAACGGGATCGGGGGTGGACAGACGGGGCTCGGGTTCGGCGAGGGTCTCTTTTTTCTGCGGTTTTTTCTTGGCGGCGGCGCTGCCGGGGGCCGCCAGGGCCACGGTAATCGCAGCGATGAGCAGCAGGGGCAGGATAAGTGTTATATGCTTTTTAACTCTCATTACGGGGGTATGCAGATGGCGGGTTTCGGGGTTGTATTGCTCGCAGGGCGCGGCAGGCACGGTCAGCAATAATGCAGAGGTGTGTCAATATCGGGTCGGTGCAGCGGGGCTTCAGGGTGTTATTGCGGTGGGCCTTTGAAGCGGCGGGGGCGTCCGGCGGGGTCTCTCCTCCGGCGCCGGGCGTCGGGTCGGTGCAGCGGGGGCGTTCGGGTCGTCCGGGGCAGGAGCCGCCGGCAGGCTACAGGGCGCCGAAACGGCGCTGGCGGGTTTGATACCACGCGATAGCTTCGGCAAAGGCTGCGGCGCCGAAATCGGGCCACAGGACAGGCGTAAAGTAAAGCTCGGCATAGGAAAGCTGCCAGAGCATAAAGTTGCTGAGCCTCTGTTCGCCGCTGGTGCGGATCAGCAGGTCGGGGTCGGGCATTCCGGCGGTGTACAGGCTGTCGGCAACGGTTTGTTCGGTGATCTGCTGCGGGTTGATCTCTCCGTGTAGGGCTTGTTGCGCTATGTTCCGCGCGGCGGCTATGATTTCGTGGCGGGCGCTGTAATTCAGGGCGATGGTGAGCGTCATCCTGGGTTCGGCGGGGCGGTTTTCGCGGGCGCGGGCAATACTCTGCCTGAGTTCGCCTGGCAGGCCGCCGAGGTCGCCGATAAAATTCATTTCGACGCCGGCCTGGGTGAGCGGTTCATTTTTGGCGACAATGGTGTGCGCCAGCAGGTTCATCAGGCCTTCGACCTCGTCGCCGGGGCGGCCCCAGTTCTCGGTCGAGAAGGCATAAATAGTGAGGTAGCGCACTCCCGCCTGGGCAGCGGCGTTGACCACCTGCTCCAGGGAATCGACCCCGTGGTTGTGGCCGAATAGCCTTTGCCGGCCTTGTTCGTTGGCCCACCGCCCGTTTCCGTCCATGATCACGGCGATGTGCCGGGGTATTTCGGGGATTTTACTCACTTTCGGGCGGTTTTACGGGTGGTTGCGCCCTGTTCGCGGGGTTTACAACACGCAAATATAGGTTTTTTTTGTGTGCCGCAAGTGTTTTTGTGCTGTTTTTCCGGGAAATGCAAGGGTTTTTGAATGGGCCAGGGTTCCCGGAAGGCGTCAGGAGGAAGGTTCCGCAGACGGAACGGCAGGATTTGCTCATGGCACAGCGTTTGCTTTTGTGTGGCCATAACCATCAAAAACCGCAAAACCATGAAAAATCATATTCTTTCGTTGGCCCTGATGCTGGCGTGCGGCACGGCATCGGCCCAATTCGCGATGCCTGCGCTGCCCTATTCCGCCAACGCCCTGTCGCCCCGCATGAGCGCCGAAACGGTGAACTATCATTACGGTAAGCATGTCCGCACGTATGTCGACAACCTGAACGCACTGACCAAAGGCGGCGAGTGGGAGGGCGTGGCGCTCGAAGAAATCGTGAAGTCGGGCCCTGAAGGGCCGATCTTCAACAACGCGGCCCAGATATTGAACCACGCGCTGTTCTTCGGTGAACTGTCTCCCGCCCCGCAGGCCGGGCCGGCAGGAGTGCTGGAAGCCGCGATCATCCGGGATTTCGGGTCGGCGGCCAATTTCAAAGCCAAGTTCACGGCCGCCTCGGCGGCGCTGTTTGGCAGCGGATGGGTATGGCTGGCCGTCGACGCCGAAGGGTTCCTGAAGATCGTCCCGCTAAGCAATGCGGGCAATCCGCTGCGCGAAGGCCTGACGCCGCTCATGGGGATCGACGTCTGGGAACACGCCTATTACCTTGACTACCGAAACCGCCGCGCCGACTACATCAAGGCGTTCTGGGAAATGCTGGACTGGAAGGTAGTGGCCCAACGCTTCGAAGCGCTGGGGCTTTACGGGCATTGAGTGCGCAGTTGACAGCCGGCAAAAAGCAGTCTGAGAAACTCGCGCCCGCCCCTCTGTTAGGGCGGGTGTGTCCTTTGCCGGGATCGTTTGCACGCTCCCGACTCAGTCGGTTGACACCTGAGAAAGCCGCGGCCGGCGCCCCATATGGGGCGCCGGCCGCGGCTCGTTTTCGGAACCGTGTTACTCCCCGACCGCCGACAAGCCCGCCAACCGTCCGGTGGACAGGGCGATCTGGATGTTGTAACCCCCGGTGTCGGCGTCGAGGTCGAGCAATTCGCCCGCGAACAGCAGCCCCGGCACGATGTACGACTGCAGGGTGCGCGGATCGACCTCGTCGAGGCTTACGCCACCGGCGGTGACGATAGCCTCGGAAAACGGGGCGTAGTCGGCCACGGGCAGTTCGAGCGATTTGAGCAGCACGGTCAGCCGTTCGAGTTGTTGCGGAGTAAGCGACGCCACCGGGGACGCTGTTTTCACGCCCAGTTCGGCAGTGAAAAAGGAACGTAACTCGGCGGGCAAGAGTTTCTGCAACAGCACCCGTACGGGCGCATCCGGCAGCGCGGCGCACTCGCGGGCGATGCGGGCACGGACTTGCTCGGGCGTGAGGCCCGGTTTCAGGTCGAGGAAGAGTGTCGCACGACGGCCTTCGGCCAGCGCGTCGACCGCCGTGCGGCTCAGTTGGAGCACGATGGCCCCTTCGGCCACATCGCCGTGCAGGGTCATTTCGCCCGTGCGGCGCTCGGGGGTGGATCCCCCGGCCTCAAGGCTGAGTGCCACATTGCGCAGTTCTACTTTGCTGTCGGTGATCCGGCGCCCGAGGATCAGCGGCACGAGGGCCGGGCGTAAGGGCACGATCGAATGGTCGCGTTCGTGGGCCATGTGGTGGCCGTCGCCCGTGCTGCCGGTCGAAGGGTAGCTGACGCCGCCGGTGGCCAGGATCACGCGCAGGGCGTTGAATTGAGTGCCGTTTTCGAGTTCCGCGCCTCCCGGCGCGCCCGACGGCGGAAATATGCGGGCGACGGGGGAATTACACCGGATTTCGGCCCCGCTGCGGCGCACCCAATCCACGAGGGCTTCGGCCACTTCGCGGGCCTGCCCCCCGGCGGGAAAGACGCGCGAGCCACGTTCGGTCACAAGTTCCACGCCAAGGCTTTCGAAGAAGTCGACGGTTTCCGAAGGGCCGAACGCTTCGAGCGCCGGAGCAAGGAATACCCTCCCGCTGCGCACCTTTTCGAGGAATTCTGCCGCGGGGCGGACGTTCGTCAGGTTACAGCGCCCTTTGCCCGTGATGCGGAGCTTGCGGGCGGGCTTCTCCATTTTTTCGAGCAGCAGCACACGCGCGCCGCGAGAGGCGGCGCTCCCGGCGGCCCTCAGTCCGGCCGGGCCGCCGCCCACCACGATCACGTCGTATGTTTCGGTTTGTTGCATTGATATGTTGGCGGGCCCCATTCGGCGTTGCTCAGGGTAAACCGGGACCGTATTTCTCCGAGAAGATTGCATGCGTCAGCCTTAGCGGCCACTCCCACTCCCCCGAGGCGCTTTCAGCGCCTGGGAGTGGCCGCTGCTTTCTTGCACGGAAGCCCTGGCGGGGTGGGCGCGAATTCCGAGCAGGTTCTCCCTATACCTTACGCAGCGCCTCGGCGCTGGCCTCGACCCGCGCGGGTGAGGTGACCTCGCGCGAAAATTCGTCGATGGTGACCGTGCCGCCCATCGACACGCGGTCGTTGCGGTAGGCCATACCGCTGGCCAGGCGGTGCCGGGCCGACATGTGGTATTCGTAGGCATGGGTCTTCGCGGCCAGTGCAGCGATGTTGCTTTCGTTCACCCCGCAGCCAGGCATGATGACGATGCGACCCGCGGCCCGTTCGACCAGTTGGGCAATCAGCGCCGCGCCTTCGGGGGCGGTGGCCTGCTGACCGGAAGTCAGGATGCGGTCGAAACCGAGCTTAATGATCTGTTCGAGTGCCTCGAAGGGATCGCGACAGACATCGAACGCCCGGTGAAAAGTCTTCGAAAGTCCCTCGGCCTCGTGTACGAGGCGGGCGTTGCGTTCGAGGTCGACCGAGCCGTCGGCCGCCAGGCAGCCGAACACCACGCCGTCGGCCCCGGCCGTGCGGGCGGCCTGAATGTCGAGCGCCATGGCGGCAAGTTCGTCGTCGGAGTAAAGGAAATCGCCGCCGCGCGGACGGATGATGACGTTGAGCTTGATATCGATGGCGCGGCGGGCCACCACCATTTCGCCGTAGCTGGGCGTAGTGCCGCCTTCGGGGATCCCGGCGCACAGTTCGACGCGGTAGGCGCCGCCCTGCCGGGCCGCAATGCAGCTTTCGACCGAGTTGGCGCAGATTTCGAGGATGGGGGTCATATTTTGGATATTATGTGTTTCTTACCATTGGATTTGCCTGCGTCAGCCTACCGGCCACCCGGCGAGCGCTTAATAAAGCTGAAGTCCGGCCGGGAAGAAGCGGGCACCGCCACCGGCCAAGGCGCTACGCGCCTGACGGCGCCCGCTATGCTACGCCGCAAGTCAATATCGGGCGCACCTCTTAACAGAGCCGAGCGCCCGAGAATGGGCGCCCCTGCAACCTTCGCGGAAAAATGCCGGCCCCGGGGGGGCCGCGGGGCCGCTACGTTCGCTCCACTCACTTCGCGGCCACAAATTTACAGCCAAGGTGTAACATGCCGCCCCTTACCAGGCATAGTTCCCCCGGAACGTGCGGACATTGCCACGCGCATCGCGCACCGTCAGCACCACACCCCGGCGCACCGCCGTAGCGCCGCGCACCGGCGTATGGAACATCGTTCGCGTCTTGGGGTCGTATTCGAGCAGCTCCCACTGGCCGTTGATCTCAAGGCGGTACGACGCGATGCCCGAGAGGTCGTCCGTGACCGTGAAACCCAGCACTGACCCCGACGGCACGGCGGCACCCGAAACGAGTTTCGGAGTGATCACCGGCGCAATGGTGTCGATCGCCACCTTGAAGCGCCCGAACGACGAACTGGAGGTCCTCACGCCCCCGGTGGCCGCGTCGTAGCTGCCGCCGGCATTGGCGAAAGTGGTCTTGCCGCCCTCGGTGCCCGTGGCGCGGATCACCAGCGCTTTGGGGCGGAGCGCGGGCGGAATGTCGCCGCACTCGCGTAAGAGTAACGTAAACGACTTGACGAGCGGTATGTCGTTCTCGCCGTAGAGCGCCGGAGCCACGGTGATCCAGCCTTCGTCGGCGGCGGTCGGTTCGGCCAGCAGCAACGATTCGTAGAGCGTCCGGGCGGGAATGTCCACTTTCACGAGCGCATTGCCGAACGTAAAATCGCGCGCCCAATCCACCGGGAGCACCGAGGCGGGCAATTCGGGTGCGGAACGGGTCAGTGAAGCGTCGCTCGTGATGCTGAACCGCACCGTGGTTTTGTTGCCGCAGTCGTCGGTGGCGGTGACCTCGGCACGCTGCACAGTGCCGGGCGCCGGGGCGTCGATGATGCCGCGCCGCACCACCGAACGGTAAAACCCGAGCGTGTTGTTGGGCGAAATGTAGGAGCGTAGCACGTCGACCCGGCTCGCCTTGTGCGCGGCATAGGCGGTCATCGTGGTAACGTAGGCCGAGTTGGCGAACGATATTTTGTCGATGGCGAAAGCGAAATTGACCGCCGAGTCGATGCGCTGTTCGAGCGAATATATGCCCATAGTGTTGGGCAGCCCGTCGCGCAGGTCGACCAGTTCGTAGGCGAGGTAGCCGCGCGAACCGGGACTCATTTTCATGACGGGAGTGAGGCCCCGGGTCACGGCTGTGCTCTGCACCAGGCGATGATAGGGCACGCCCTGCACAGTGTCGACTTCGTAGAGGAAGATGCGCGAGACGACGGGCGCCTGGTGGTCGGCCACGGTGAACATACCGTGCGCCAGGAGGTTGACAGGATTCCCGGTGCCGGCCTCGCGCACCTCGAAGTGGAGGTGGGGCCCGCCCGAGGAGCCGCTGTTGCCCAGCCGTGCGATCTGCTGGCCGCGTGTCACGGGGAACTGGCCGGACGACGGGTAGAGGTCGACGAAAAAGGATTGCCTGGCGTACTGCTGGCTGCGCACCCACGCGGCGATCTTGCTGTTGAAGCCGTCGAGGTGGCCGTAGAGGGTCACTTCGCCGTTGGGGTGCATGACGTAGAGGGCTTTGCCGTAGCCGGTGGGACTGACGTAGATGCGCCAGACGTAGCCGTCGGCGGCGGCCAGCACGGGGCTCCCCACACCCTGTTGTGCTTTGATGTCGATGCCGGTATGGAAGTGGTCGGAACGGATCTCGCCCACGTTGCCCGCCAGGGTGATGGTCGGGAAATTAACGGGCGAGGCGTAGCGCTGCGCGGTTTGTTGCGCCGCAGCGAAGCCGCCGGACAGCGTCATCAGCAATGCGGTTATGGCGAGTTTGATTTTCATCATTGTATGCAAAAGTAACTCAAATTTACGGATTCGTACCGTAGCGTATCGCCACTGTGAAAGAAGCCGCTACACGCACCCGGAGGAACTCGGGCCCAAGACGAAGCGGCCACACCCACGCTCCCGAGGTGCGGAGCCGCGCCGGCAATCATTAACCCGTTAGCAGGTTGATTAACCTTTACGGAAATATGGCTGACGAAGCGTCTCTGACGCCTGGGTGTGGCCGCTTGGTTGACACCTGCATTTTTCGCAGAGAAAGAAGCGCCCGGCCCCAGCCCCCGAAGTCGCTACCTACGCGGCTTGGGGCCGCCGAGCCGTTTGCTTCATGGCTAACGCCGTTTCGCAGAGCGGCCGCCAAGCCCGCAGAAAGGCAGGCCTGCGCACCTGAGGCACGCAGGCCGTTACTCCGCCTCGCCGACCACCCGTGCCACGGCGGCGGTGGCTTCGTCGTAGCCGTAGCCGCGGCCGAGCGCCCAGCGCAAGAGCGAAGCGCGTACCTTGTAAGCATCAGCTTCGCGCCGCACAAGCGATGCGTACCGCCGCCTGAGCAGCGTTTCTAGCTTCTCGGCCTGCCGCCCGGCGGAGAATTCGCCGCAGAAAGAAGTCCCGAAGCTATTATCGGAATTGCCGGCGGAAGCAGAATCGTCCGGACCACTGCACAATTCGGCATACACCGAAGCGATCAGTTCGCCAGGGATCTCTTTGGCGCGCAAAGCCGCCACGATCTTGTGGCGCCCCCAGCCGCCGAGCGAAAGTTTCTCGCGGATGTAGGCCCGCGTGTAACGCTCCTCGTCGACAAAGCCGTCGCGCACGAGCGCCGCCAGGATCGCCGCATGTTCGGCCACCGGGATGCGCCAGCGCCACAGCGAACGGCGCACGTCGGCCGGGGCCCGTTCGGCCCGCGCACACGACGCCTGCAACGACTCCAGCGCCTGGGCGGGCGTCTTGAGCGGTTTTGAAAAATCCTTTTCCATCCTTTATATGCGTTGATTGTGGGCCGGTGAACGGTATTACACCCTTCGCAACGAATAAAGCACCCGGCCCCATACCCCCTCACACCCCTGGCGCTACGGCTGACCTTGGCTCGCAGAGACCGCACACGATGCGGTCTCTGCCGTGGATGTCCTGAAGGATGCGCGTGTCTGTGAATCCCTCGGCACGGAGCAGGTCGGCGGTGGCGGTGCCGAAGCGTTCGTTGATTTCGAACCACACTTCGCGCACGCCGCACTGTCCGGCAAGCCGGGCGATGGCGCGGTAAAACACGAGCGGGTCGGCGTCGGGCACCCAGAGCGCCCCGGGCGGCTCCCAGCAGGTCACATTGTCGCGCATCGCGGCGCGTTCGCTTTCGAGCACGTAGGGCGGGTTGCTGACGATAATATCGAAATGCGCAGCCGCACGGGCAATGGTTTTCTCGTTATCATCTGTTTCGGAAGACACGCCCGCGGCCGGGAAGGACGCTCCAACCCCACCCCCCGGAACGGATAGAAGCTGCCGGGACGGATCATTCATGTTCAAAATATCCCTCAGTTCAAAGCGAACTTCGGCCCCGAGCGCGGCGGCATTCTTCCGGGCCACATCGAGCGCCGTGGGCGAGATATCCCACGCCGATACTTCGACCGACGGGCCGAGTTCGAGCGCCAGCGTCACCGCAAGGATGCCGCTGCCCGTGCCGATGTCCAGGATCCGCCCCCGGGGACGGCCCGCCGCCACGGCGCGCAGCAGTTCCTCGGTTTCGGGGCGCGGAATCAGCACACCGGGCGACACGTCGAACCGGCGCCCGCAGAATTCCGACCAGCCCACTACATACTGGAGCGGTTCGAAGGTTTCGAGTCGGCGCAGGTCGTCTTCCAAAGCGCCGGACTCCCCCGGGAATTCCGCCGAGGGATCTGCCAGCCGCCGCACACGCGCGATGCCGTATTTATCTTCGAGCAGGCGCGACGCCACCGCGGCCGCTTCGCGCTCCCCGTAAAGAGGCGCGAGGCGGCAGGCAATCATCGAGTATGTTTCGTGGATCGTCAAAACGGTAGGATCAATCTGTCCGGGTTGCAAAGCCGAAGTTGCGAGTCACGAAGCAAACTCCGCGCCCCTGGCCCCGAGCGCGCTACGCGCGCTCGGGGAGAGTAGGCGCCGGGTCGAAATCGTACAATAATAATCAAATAAAGGCAAAGATACCTATTTTTGCAACCATGGAATCCTGCGAATCAATGGAACGCCGAGAACAAGACGAACAATACATGCGCCGCTGCCTTGAGCTGGCCGGACGCGGGGCGGGCTATGTGTCGCCCAACCCGATGGTAGGCTGCGTGGTGGTGCGCGGCGGCGAGGTGATCGCCGAAGGGTGGCATGAACGCCACGGCGGCCCGCATGCCGAGCCCAACGCCCTGAACCGCATTCCCGCCGGTACACCGCTCGGTGGCGCCACGCTCTATGTGAACCTCGAACCGTGCAACCACCACGGCAAAACGCCCCCCTGCTCCGAACTGATCATTGCGCGAGGTGTGGGGAGGGTGGTCGTGGGCTGCGAGGATCCCAACCCGCGTGTGTCGGGTAGCGGCATCGCCCGCCTGCACGAAGCGGGGATCGGCGTGACTGTGGGGGTGCTCGAAACCGAGGCACGGTTCCTCAACCGCCGGTTCATCACGGCGCAGACCCTGGGTCGGCCGTATGTCGTGCTGAAATGGGCACAAACGTCGGACGGCTTTCTCGACGCCCTGCGCCCGGCCACGGTGCCGCCCGCCTGGATGACGGGTGAACGGGCGCGCGAACTGGTGCACCGCTGGCGTTTCGAAGAGGGCGTGGTGATGGTGGGACCGAATACGGTGGCGATGGACGATCCGCAGCTGACCGTCCGGGCCTGGGGCGGCGGCAAACTCCCCGACCCTTTGCGCGTGACGATGGAAGGCCTGCGGACACTATCCGCCTCACGGCGGATTTTCGACGGCCAGGCCCCTACATTGCTCTTCACGCGCGACGCCGCCGGAGCCCGGCAAAGGCTCGCCGGACACGCCAACGTGGAAATATCAGCAATTAGCAGCGACTGGAACGCATTGCACGAAATATTGCAGGCCCTGCTCCGGCTCGGCCACAACTCGGTGTTCGCCGAAGGGGGTGCGCACCTGCTCGGCAGCCTGCTGGAAGCGGGACTCTGGGATGAGGCACGGATCTTCACCTCGGATCTCGCGGCGAACGAGCTCTACCCGTCGCTACCCTTCACGGGCGGGGTACCGGCACCGGTGTTACCACCGTCGGCGCGGCGCGGGACGTCAACACAGGATTTGTTCCCGGGACTGGAAGTATTTTACAGGTAAACGGAAGAAAAGTCAATGAAACGAAGCGGCACCGTCAGGCGCCGTGTCGACTGAGCCGAGAATGCGTGAGCATTTCGGCAAAGGAGCGCGCCCGCCCTAAAAAGGGGGGGCGCGAATTTCTCTGCGAAAGTTGCAAGCGCCAGCCTTAGCGGCCAGCCGCAGGTGCCTTTGACGCCTGCGGCTGGCCGATTTTCTCCCGGACGCCTTTTCCCGGACGATACCATTCTCCTAATCTTTCCGCTCGAACACCATCGCCGCACGGTTGATGTTGTATATCTTCATGTAGTGCCGCACGACGCCGTCGGCATCCTTGCGCTCGAATGTGAAATAATCCTGTTCCCATTCCAACCGCCCGATGCCGCCGAACACCGGATGGTCGCTGCACAGCGCCATGCGGTAGCGGCCCGGCACCGGCACCGGGATAATATAATCAGGCACGCTGGCCATGGTGTGCCAGTTCAGCACGAACACCAGCCCCCCCTGTTCGTAAACCATCGTTTTGGTACCCTCGTCGAGGTTGAGCACCTGCCCGTAGCCGCTTTGCAAGATCCCGAAGCGACGCACCAGCGCGATCATCGCTTTGTCGAAACGCAACAGGTCGGCGTAGCGCAGCGCCTCGTCTTCCGAAAGTGACCACTGGCGCCGGGCATGACTGTAGCTCCAGCCGTTGCCTTCGCGCGGGAAGTCGATCCATTCGGGGTGGCCGAACTCGTTGCCCATGAAGTTGAGGTATCCCTCGCCGCCGAGGGTGATCGTGGCCAGCCGGATCATCTTGTGTAGCGCCATGCCCCGCTCGACGACCAGCGAACGGTCGGTGCGCGACATCGCGAAGTACATCTCCTTGTCCATCAGCCGGAAGGCAATCGTCTTGTCGCCCACTAAGGCTTGGTCGTGCGACTCGGCATAGGCGATGGTCGGCACTTGCGGCAGGCGGTCGTTCAGCACGCTCCAGATGCGGTTCATGCTCCACTGCTCGTCGGGCACGTCCTTGAGGTATTCGATCCAGAAGTCGGGGATGGCCATGCCCAGCCGGTAGTCGAAGCCGAGGCCACCGTCCATAGGAGTGGCGGCGATGCCCGGCATGCCGCTCACGTCCTCGGCGATGGTGACCGCCCCGCGATCCAGCGAGTGCGCCAGGGTGTTGGCCAGCGACAGGTAGAGCACGGCATCGTGGTTGACCCCGGGGCCGAAATAGGCGTCGAGGTCCCAATGGTCGTTGAGGCCGTGGTGATGGTAAAGCATCGAGCTCACGCCGTCGAAGCGAAAGCCGTCGAAGCGGAACTCGGTAAGCCAGTATTTAATGTTCGAGAGCAGGAAGTGCTGCACCTCGTGGCGGCCGTAGTCGAACAGCCGCGAGTCCCACTGCGGGTGGTCGCCGCCCGTGGCGGGCGAATAGAGCGTATCGGTACCGTCTAATCGGTTCAGCCCCTCGTTGACGTTCTTGACGTAGTGCGAATGTACGACGTCCATCACCACGGCCAGCCCCATCGCATGGGATGTCCTTACTAATTCCTTGAGTTCTTCGGGGGTGCCGAAGCGCGAACTCGGTGCAAAGAAGTTGCTGACGTGGTAGCCGAAGCTGCCGTAGTAGGGGTGCTCGGCCACGGCCATCAACTGTACGGTATTGTAGCCCAATGCCACGATGCGCGGGAGCACGTCGCGGGTGAACTCAGCGTAGGTCGACACGCCCTCCTGTTCGCCCGACATGCCCACGTGGCATTCGTAAATGATGGGCGGCACGGCGCGGTCGCTGATGTCGAACGCGTCGCCCTGCCAGTCGAACGGCTCGGCGGGATGCCACACCTGCCCGGCGTAGTCTTTGGTGCGCTCGTCCTGCACCACGCGGCGAATGTAGGCCGGGATGCGGTCGAGCCACGAACCGTCGGCGCCGTGGACATACATTTTCACGAGCGAACCGTGCCTCAGGCGGCCTTTGACGGCTTCGTCGGGGATGAAGACCGACCATTCGCCGGCCTCGTTGCGCTCCAACGGGAACTGGGTACGTTCCCATTCGTTCCAGTCGCCGAACAGGAACACCTCGCGGGCGCCGGGCAACCACTCCCTGAACCACCAGCCGCCTTTGAGCGGGTCGCGGTGCAACCCGAAGTGCAGGTGGGCGTTGGCCCAATCGGACAGGGCCGTGCCGGGGGCCTCCGGGATAGCGGCGATGGGTTCGTGGTATCCCACGGCGCGGGCGATCTCGGCGGTGCGCTGCACAAAGCGATTGCGGCGCGCTTCGATGGCCGCCGTGGCGGGCCGTAGCCAGTCGTCTTGCCGGACAATCCCGGGCAATTCGGGGGTGTTCTCTTTCATAACGCCATGGTTTTATACGTGTTATTCCTTGCCGGCATCTGCTATTGTTTCGGCCTCCGAAACGACTGATCCGTCGTCACTGAGCGGGACGAGTAGCCCGGGTTCGTCGTCGTCTGCCTGCCCGGTGAGCCGGGCGCTGAGGCGTTTGGTGGCCTTGATACCCAGCTTGTGCAACTCTTCGGCGCGCCGCACGAGGTTACCGCGGCCCTCGCGCAGTTGGCCGATGGCATCGTTGTAGAGCCGTTCGGTGCGGCCGAGCGCATCGCCCACGGCCAGCAGGTTTTCGGTGAAGCCCACGAACTTGTCGTAAAGGGCACCGCCCTGCCGGGCGATCTCAAGGGCGTTGCGGTCCTGGTCGTCGCGCCGCCAAAGGTTTTGTACCAGCTGGAGCAGGGCCAGCAGGTTGGCGGGACTGCTCAATACCACGTTACGTTTATAGGCGTCGTTCCAGAGCGGGCGGTCGGCGTCCATGGCGGTCAGGAACGCAGCCTCGTTGGGGACGAACATGATCACGAAGTCTGGCGATCCCTCGACCAGCGCATGGTAGCTCTGGGCGGCAAGTTCGGCCACGTGTCGCCTGAGCGACGCCACATGGGCCTTGATCGCCGTTTCACGGGCGGCGGTATCGCTTTCGGGGGTTTCGGTATAGGTCACGTAGTCGGTGAGCGATACTTTCGAGTCGATGATCATGTTACGCCCTTCGGGCAGCCGCAGGACGATGTCGGGCCGCAGGTTGTGCCCTTCGGCGTCTTTGAGGTTGTGCTGCACGAGGAAATGTTCGCCGCGCCTGAGGCCGCAATTTTCGAGCATCTGTTCGAGGATGATCTCGCCCCAGTCGCCCTGCGCCTTCGAGTTGCCGCGCAACGCTGAGGCTAGGTTGTTGGCCTGTGAACTCACCTGATTGCTGAAATCGTGCAGGCGCTTGATCTCCTCTTCGAGCCTGATGCGTTGCTCGCCCTCTTTGTCGATACGGTTATGGAACTCTTGGATGCGTTCGCCGAGGGGTTTGAGCAGGGCTTCGATGTTGCGGCTGTTGAGGTCGGTGAATTTCTGCGATTTCTCGTCGAAGATTTTGTTGGCGAGGTTGTTGAACTGGAGGGTGTATTGTTCTTCGAGGCGGCGGCGCTCGTCGGCCTGTGCGGCGAGCCGCTCGGCCTGCACGGCGTTCTCCTGCCGCAGGCGGAGCTGTTCGTCGCGCAAGGCGCTGTTCTCGGCCGCGAGGCGTTGCACCTGGTCGTAGAGAGCGGCACTCTCGGCGGCGGCGCGGGCCGCGTCATGGGCGAGCGATTCGCGGGCTTTGCGGAGCCCGCCGTAAAGCCAGACCACGTAAAGGACGACGGCGGCCAACAGGCCGATGATGATGTAAAGTAGGGTTGTGGTTTCCATATTGGGGTGGTGTAACGGGTCGGCGAATGTGTAGCGGTTACTTGTTAAAACCGGTGATGGCTGTTTTTTGTGGTGGTAAATTTGCGGCGGCCCCATAAGGGGCCATATTTCTCCGCGAAGGTTGCAGGGGCGGCTCACATGCCCCAGCCCACGCCCAAAGGCCGTCGGGGGGCTGGGGCCGGGCGTTTCTTTCTTGTGCGTCAGCCGAGCGGCGAGGCCTTACGAAATCTGCTTGAAATCGATCTCGGCGCCAGCCGTGCGGCGGCGGTTCATCTCGTGGAGCCGGGCCAGGATCAGCACGTTCTGCGGCGCGGCCAAAGCGGGGTCGGCGCCCAACACCTTTTCGGCCACCCCGCGCGCCCATTCGAGCACCGGGCCGTCGGTGGCCAGGTTGGCCACCCGGATATCGAGCGGTTGCCCGCTCTGGGCCGTGCCTTCGATGTCGCCCGCGCCGCGAAGCTGCATATCGAGCTCGGCCAATTCGAAACCGTCGTTGGTGGCCACCATAGCGTCCATACGGCGCTTGGCGTCGGCCCCCAGGCGGTCGTCGGTCATCAGCACACAGTACGACTGCTCGCCACCCCGCCCGACGCGTCCGCGGAGCTGGTGGAGCTGCGAAAGCCCGAACCGCTGGGCGCTCTCGATGATCATCACCGTGGCGTTCGGCACGTCGACCCCAACCTCGATCACGGTGGTCGACACCAGCACGTGGGCCTGCCCCGTCTTGAACAGCTGCATGCCGTGCTCTTTCTCTTTGGCGTTCATTTTGCCGTGGACGACCGCCGTGACGTACTGCGGCGGCGGCAATTCCTGTGTCATGGCGGCATAGCCCTGTTCGAGGTTGGCGATGTCTAATTTTTCGGACTCTTTGATCAGCGGGTAGACCACGTAGACCTGCCGTCCGGCGGCGATTTGCTCTTTGATAAATCCGAACAGGCGCAGGCGGTGCGATTCGCGGGCGTGAGAGGTTTGGATCGGCTTGCGGCCGGGGGGCAGTTCGTCGATCACCGACACGTCGAGTTCGCCGTAGAGGGTCATCGCCAGCGTGCGGGGAATGGGCGTGGCGCTCATCACCAGCACGTGGGGCTCAGTTCCGTCGGCCGAGAAGGCGCTCTTGCGCAGGGCGGCGCGTTGCATCACTCCGAAACGGTGCTGTTCGTCGATCACCACGAAGCCCAGCCGCGCGAACCGCACGGTGTCTTCGATCAGGGCATGGGTGCCGACCAGCAGGTGGATCGAGCCGTCGGCCAGCCCGGCGGCGATCTCTTCGCGCTTTTTCTTGCGGGTGCTGCCCGTGAGCAGTTCGACGCGGAAGCCGCTCCCTTCGGTCAGGCGCGCGATCGAGGCGTGGTGCTGCGTGGCGAGTATCTCGGTGGGGGCCATCAGGGCGCTCTGGTAGCCGTTGTCGGCAGCCAATAGGGCACACATCAGTGCCACGACAGTCTTGCCGCTCCCCACATCGCCCTGTACCAGGCGGTTCATCTGGTGCCCGCCGACCATGTCGGAGCGAATCTCTTTGATCACCCGCTGTTGCGCGCCGGTGAGCGAAAAAGGCAACCTGTGATTGTAGAAATCATTAAAAAAGTCGCCGACCTTGGGCATTGGGTAGCCCCGCGAGCGCCGGGTGCGGATCTGCTTGCTGAGCAACAGTTTCATCTGGATGAAGAACAGTTCCTCGAATTTGAGCCGCCGCCGGGCCTCGGCCAGCGCCTCGGGGGTGGCCGGAAAGTGGATGTCGTGCAGGGCCGTGCGGCGCGAGCTGAGCCCTTCGGCCTGCAGGATATAGTCGGGCAGGGTTTCGCGAATCGACGTTTCGATCAGCCCCCACAGGGTACGCATCAGGCGGTGGAAGCCGCTGGTGCCGAGCCCGGCGGCCGAGAGTTTCTCGGTGCTGCTGTAGATGCCCTGCATACCAGATTCGCGGCCTTCGGCCACAGCCGGGGGCTCGATATCGGGGTGTACCATCTGGAAGTAGCCGTTGAACTCGCTCACTTTGCCGAAGAAGGTGTATTCGCGTCCGATTTCGAGCTTGGGGGTGACGAATTTCACGCCGCGAAACCACACCATTTCCATCTCTTCGCCCGAGGGGTCGCAGACCATCACGCTCAGACGGGCCTTAGCCCCTGCGCCGAGCATGCTTTTGTCGCGCACGCGGGCCCTGATCTGGAAATATTGCGTGGAATCTTCGCCGCGCAGGTCGGCCACGCGGTAGACGCGCGAGCGGTCGATGTAGCGGAACGGCAGGTGCATCAGCAGCTCGCCGTAGGTGGTGATGCCGAGTTCGCCCGCGAGCAGTTGAGCGCGGCGTTCGCTCACGCCCGCCAGATAGCGTACGGGACGGTCGAGTATGTCGGGCAGCGGCGGTTGTTGGGGCACGGCGTTTGATGGGGTTGTCGGGGTTATCGTGGCGGGAAGCGCATCAACGGCCCACGCGCACGGAAGACGCAAGGGGAATCGTGTTCCCAAATATACGGCTTTTTTGAGAAACAATGCGGCATACGGAAATCGACCGGACCGGGAGCCCTCCGGGTATTCGGCGGGAAAAAACGAGAGACTTTGGATGGGCCTCCACTTTCCGTGGCCGTGGTTTCTCTGACGTTTTTCGCGCGCCCGGGGGCCGGGGTCGAATGTGATGCGGCAAGCCGAAAAAGGATAGCCCCGGTAAACTTTTGCCGCACGCCTCAATCTAACATCATAAAGCGCACCGAATCATTTAACGATCAATGCAGCACTTTTCCCGACAATTTTACTATCTTCGCATCTTAGGGAAATGTTCGTTTTCGCGAACCGGACGAATTCCCGCAACAACTCCGTTTGTTATGAAAAACCTGACCTGCCTGCTTGCCGCCACTGCGATAGCCGTTGCGGCGACAGCTCCTGCCGCCGCCCAGAAAATGGCGTTCCGGCCGGGCGAAAAGCTCTTCTATACCGCTTCGTACAGCAGCTCGATGCTCACCACCGACGTGGCCGACATCACTTTCGCCACCACGGCCGAGCGCCTCGACAACCAGCCCGCCTACCTGGTCACCGCCCGGGGAACGACCCGTTCGTTTTTCAACGTATTCTTCACCATGGACGACGTCTACAAAACCTGGCTCGACCGCAACACCCTGCGCCCGATGCTCTCGACCTACGAACTCAAGGAGGGTGGCTACCGCTACAACGGGCGACTGCAATTCAACTGGCTGGCGATGAAAGTCTACACTACCGGCCAGAACCTGAAACGCACCAACAAGTTCACGAAAACAATGGCTCTCGGGGCTTCGAGCTACGACGGCATCTCCCTGTTCTTCAACATGCGTAACCTCGACCTCGGCGCCTCGGCCGTCGGGAGCAAAGCCCAGCTGAGCATGGTGCTGATCGACACGGTACGCAACATTCAGTACACATTCAAAGGGCGCGAACAACGCGAAGTGCCTAACATCGGCAAAGTGAAATGCCTGAAATTCTCGTGCCAGCTGGCCACGAGCGACGCCGAGTCGTTCCAGGACGGCTCGGAGTTCCTGATCTGGCTCACCGACGACGACAACCACATCCCCGTCTACCTCGAAACCCCGGTGCGCGTGGGTAAGGTCTATGTGACGCTCGTCGCGGCGCAGAACCTCGCCAACCCCTTCAATTCGCTTGTCACTCCACGTTAAAGCAAGGAAAATGTTAACTCACGGCACGATTTAACGCTTTCCCGATTATTAAGGTGCGGCCGCCCGGAGGGGGAGGCCCGGCATACAGCATAAATCTCAAAAAGCAACCATATTCAATGACGCACAAAGGACTGAATTCCCAACAGGTTGAGCAGAGCCGCGCGCAACACGGCGCCAACATCCTCACCCCGCCCCCGAAAACCCCGCTCTGGCGGCTATTCCTCGATAAATTCTCCGACCCGGTGATCCGGATCCTGCTGATGGCCGCGTTCCTTTCGCTCGGCATTTCGATGGTCGAAGGCAGCTACTACGAAACCATCGGTATCTTCTGCGCCATCTTCCTCGCCACTGGCATCTCGTTCTGGTTCGAAGTCGACGCCGCCAAGAAATTCGACATCCTCAACCAGGTCAACGACAACACCCCGGTCAAAGTGATCCGCGACGGGCAGGTGCGCGAAGTGGGCAAGACCGAACTCGTGGTGGGCGACATCGTCCTGCTTGAGCAAGGCGACGAAGTGCCCGCCGATGCACGGCTGCTCGAATCCGTGGCCCTGCAGGTGAACGAATCGACCCTCACGGGTGAGCCCAATATCTCGAAAACCACCGATCCCGAAGATTTCAAGACTGACGCTACCTACCCCAGTAACTGCGTCTACCGCGGCACCTCGGTGACCGACGGCCACGCCATCGCCGAAGTGACCACCGTGGGCGACGCCACCGAATTCGGCAAAGTGGCCCGCCAGGCCGCCGAGAAACCCGTTGAACGCACCCCGCTCGACCGCCAGCTCGAACGCCTCGCCAAACTGATCGGCGTGGTCGGTTTCTCGCTCGCCATCGTCACGTTCCTCGCCCTGTTCATCAAGGACCTTGTGAACCCCGCCTACCACTTCACCCTCGGCGAAGTGGGACTGTTAGGTGCCGCGCTGGCGGGCGTCGTCGTGGCGCTCGTGAAAGTGTGGATGCCCATTTTCTACGACGCCCTGGAACTGGCCGGGAAGCCCCGCGAAATGCCCCGCGCCGTCACCCGCCGCGGTTGGCTCTTCTGGCTCGGCATGGGCGTGCTGACGTTCGCGGCCATCGCTTCGATCGGCTACCTGTTCGGGGTCGACCCGCTCGACCCCGAGCAGTGGCTCTCGCTCGAAGCCGCCGAACGCGTGCTCCAGAGCTTCATGGTATCGGTGGCCCTGATCGTCATGGCCGTGCCCGAGGGACTCCCGATGAGCGTCACCCTGAGCCTCGCGCTCAGCATGCGCAAGATGCTCAAAAGCAACAACCTGGTGCGCAAGATGCACGCCTGCGAAACGATGGGCGCCACCACCGTGATCTGCACCGACAAGACCGGTACGCTCACCATGAACCAAATGAGCGTGGGCGCCGCCCACTTCGAAGGGTTCGGCTTCCCGCAGGAACAAATCCTTGAGGCGATTGCCGTGAACACTACCGCCAACCTCAACCTCGACGACCCGGCCAAACCCCGCCCGCTCGGTAACCCCACCGAAGGCGCGTTGTTGCTCTGGATGCACGCCGGGCAGGCCGACTACGCCGCCCTGCGCCGGGATTCGCCCGTCGTGGCCCAACTCCCCTTCTCGACCCGCCACAAATACATGGCCACCATCGTGCGCTCGGCCTCGACCGGCCGCACGATGCTCTACGTGAAGGGCGCGCCCGAGATCGTGCTGACCAAATGCGACGTAGAACCGACCGTGCTGGCCGAAACCGAGAAACAACTGGCCGGCTACCAATGCCGCGCCATGCGCACGCTGGCCTTCGCCTGCCGCGAACTACGCTCCGAAGAAGGACTGAAAGACCTCGACGCCGAAGCCATGATGGCCCTGTGTACCGAACTCCGGATGATGGGCTTCGTGGCCATCGCCGACCCCGTGCGGCCCGACGTGCCGGCCGCCGTGGCCGAATGTATGGCCGCCGGCATTGGCATCAAGATCGTCACGGGCGATACCCCCAACACCGCCCGCGAGATCGCCCGCCAGATCGGCCTGTGGAACGACGCCGAAGACGGCCCCGAGAACGAAATCACCGGCGTGGAATGGGAAGCCCTCTCCGACACCGAGGCCCGCAACCGTGCGGGCGGCCTGAAGATCATGGCCCGCGCCCGGCCGATGGACAAGCAACGCCTGGTGCGGTTGCTCCAACACAACCAGGAGGTGGTGGCCGTGACGGGCGACGGCACGAACGACGCGCCCGCGCTGAACTTCGCCAACGTCGGCCTCTCGATGGGCAGCGGCACGTCGGTGGCCAAAGAGGCCAGCGACATCACGCTGCTCGACGACTCGTTCGCCAGCATCGTCAAAGCCGTGATGTGGGGCCGTTCGGTCTACCGCAACATCCAGCGCTTCGTGCTGTTCCAGCTCACGATCAACGTCACCGCCATCGTGGTGGTGCTGCTCGGTGCGTTACTCGGCTTCGAGCTCCCGCTCACCGTCACCCAAATGCTGTGGGTGAACCTCATTATGGATACTTTCGCGGCCGGGGCACTCGCCTCGTTGCCGCCCGACCCGCGCGAAATGAAGCACAAACCGCGCGGCCTGAACGACTTTATCATCACCCCCCTGATGGGACGCCTGATCTTCGTCACCGCCGCCGCTTTCGTGGCGCTGCTGGTCACGATGCTGTTCCGGATGAAAGGAGTCGACGGCACGGTCGGCGATTACAACCTGTCGGTATTCTTCACAGTGTTCGTGATGCTCCAGTTCTGGAACATGTTCAATGCCAAAGCCTACGCCACCGGTCGTTCGGCCTTCGCCAACCTGCGCCAGTGCGGCGCGTTCCTGGCCGTGGGGATGCTGATCATCATCGGACAGGTACTGATCGTATCGTTCGGCGGCAAAGTGTTCCGTGTGGTACCGCTCGAACTCATCGACTGGCTGAAAATCATCGGCTGGACGTCGGTCGTGCTCTGGGTGGGCGAAATCGGGCGGTTCATCGCCCGGCTCAGGCAACCGAAAGCCTAACCGCCTGCCGGATCGATCCGGCGGCTCTCCGCTAAAAGCAGTTCGGGGGTGTTCCTTTCAAAAGGAACACCCCCGAACTGCTTTCGCCGGTCAAAAGGGCTACCACTCCATCATCCGGGTGGCTTGCGCCGAGATCTGGAGCAGCGATATTTCGCACAGTTTGGTATTGTACCGGGCCGTCAGCAGGCGCTCCTCGGCGGCCAACAGGCTGTTCTGGGCTTCGCGCAGCTGGATGGGGGCGATTTCGCCGATTTTGTAGCGGTCCAGGGCGATCGAATAGTTGTCCTGGGCCGTGGCGAGGTTCTCACTTTCGAGTTTGATCAGTTCCATGTTGTTGGTGTAGGCATACCAGAGATTTTCGAACGAGGCTTCGAGATCGAGTTTGAGCTGCTCTATGGCCAGTTCGCGGTTCTGCACCGTGATGCGGGCGTTGCGCTGTTCTCGTGTGCGGTTCATACCCTGGAACAGCGGGAAGCCGAGCGTCAGGCCGTAGTTCAGCCCTGTGACGCTCTGGCGGTCGAGGGTTCCCGAGCCGCCCGAACCGTAGAAGTTGCCTGTATAGCCGTACCCGGCGCTCCCGCGCAGGGTGGGCAGGTTCTGACTCTTGAGGATCCGCAGGTCGAGCTCGCTGACGGTGCGCGAACTCAGGGCCAGCAGCAGCGAGGTGTTTTCGCGCATCACGCGGCTGAAGAACGCTCCGCGGTCGAACGCCGGGTTGATCCGGATCAGGGTGTCGGCGGCGACATAGGTCAACAGGTCGTCGGTGGCCATCAGCCGGTTGAGGTTGATGAGCGAGGCTTTGACGGCTTCATTCTGGCGCACGTAGGTCGAGCTGTCGGAGTTGTAATCGACCTGGGCCTGCTGGAGGTCGGGTCTCGATCCCGAGCCCACGCCGTAGCGCAGCCGGGCGATCCGGATACGCTCGCGGGAGAGTTCGACGGTGTAGCGCAGGTGTTCGCGGCGGAGGTTCTGGCGCACGTAGTTGTAGTATTCCGAGGCGATGGCGGTGATGAACTTTTCGACGGCCAGCAGGGTTTCGAGTTCTCCGGCGGCTTGCAGCTCACGCAACCGCTTGTAGGTGGTCTGCACGCGCAAGCCCGCGAAGAGCGTCCAGTCGAGCGCCACGTTGGCCGCGGCATTCTGGTTCAGCACGTTGTCGTACGAGCGCGAGGTGCCGTCGGCCAGGTGCTGGTCGGTGTTGTTGAGCGTCCCGCCGTACGAGGCGTTCAGCACGAGGTTGGGCAGGAACCCGGCGTTCCCGGCCGAATAGTTGTTTTCGGTAATTTGCTGGCGGTTGGCGGCGATCCGGATGTCATAGTTGCGTTCGAGACCCGCGGCGATGCACTCGTGCAGGGTGGTGCGCGCGGTGTCGAGGGTGACGGGCTGGGCTGTGGCGGTGGCCGGGAAACCGACGATGGCGGTCAGCAGGCCGATGGTGGTTATCTTATATTTTACTGACATTATATTCTCAGTGATTTTTTTAAAGTCATAATTACTGCCTATGTCATCCCGAGCGCAGCCGAGCCGACGCTGGCAGTGAGTGCAATGCAACCGACGAACGCAGCAGGCGCAGAGGTTGCTTGCAAACTATGCCCTGCCAGGAGGAGGAAAACTCCGGTTAAACTTGCTTGCAAATTGCCGAACGCCGAGGAGGAAAAGGCCACGAAGTGGACTTAGGTACCTTTTCACAAGCTGATTGACAACTGTTTTTCTGCAAGTTCCCTCGACTACGCTCGGGACGACAATAATTTATTATGCTTATCCGCAATAATACCTCCTGCATTGTAGCCTGTGATTGTGAGTTTTCTTGCATGTACCCGGGTCGCGTAAGCGATCCCGGCAGTCCGCCGCCGCCCCACGCGGCGGGCTGTACACTCGCCCGCGGCTCGTTTACGCTCTCCGCCGACGGCGGACAGAAGGGGCATTATTGCGGATAAACATATGATTTATTGTTCGTCAGATAACACGCTCAATTGTTCGTTTTGCGATTTGAGCTGCTGCCGCTGCTGTTTGCGGCGGCGGTCGGTGGCCATGTAGCTGTACATGGCGGGGATGATATACATCGTGAGCAGGGTCGAGATCACCATACCCCCGATCACCGACACGCCCATGGCGATGCGGCTGTTGGCGCCCTCTCCCGAGGCAAAGGCCAGCGGCAGCAGGCCCAGCACGGTCGAGAAGCTGGTCATCAGAATCGGGCGCAGGCGCTGCACCGCGGCACCGCGGATAGCTTCGGCCTTGCTCATCCCGGCCTCTTGCCGCTGGTTGGCGAACTCGACAATCAGGATGCCGTTCTTAGTCACCAGCCCGATGAGCATGATGATGCCGATCTGGCTGAAGATGTTCATCGTCACACCTCCGAAATACATGAAGATCAGCGCCCCCGAGATGGCCAGCGGCACGGTGAACATGATGATCAGCGGGTCTTTGAAGCTCTCGAACTGCGCGGCCAGCACCAGGAAGATCAGCACCAACGCCAGCCCGAAGGCGAACATCAGGCTCGACGAACTGTCGCGGAACTCTTTGGATTCGCCGGTCAGGGCGGTGCGGAACGTCTCATCGAGGGTTTCTTTGGCGATGCGGTCCATTTCGTCGAGCCCCTGCCCGATGGTCACGCCCTTGGCCAATCCCGTCGACACGGTAGCCGAGTTGAAGCGGTTGTAGCGGTAGAGCTGCGGCGGGGCCACGCTCTCTTCGAGCTCGACGAGGTTGTCCAACTGGATCATCTCGCCGCCGGCGTTCTTGATGTAGATCGAGCGCAGGTCGACGGGCGTGTTGCGCTGTTGGCGGTTAATCTCGCCGAGGATCTCGTACTGTTTGCCGTTCATGTAGAAATAACCCATGCGCGGGCCGCTCAGGGCGTACTGGAGCGTCTGCCCGATGTCGCGGGTGCTGATACCTAAAAGCGACGCTTTGTCGCGGTTGATGTTGACGCGGGTCTCGGGCTTGGTGAACTTGAGGTTCACGTCGGCCATCATAAAGAGTGGGCTTTCGTTCACTTTCTGCATGAACAGGGGAATGAACTCCTGCAATTTGTCGATATTCGGGGCCTGTAGCACATACTGGATGGGCATGCCGCCGCGGCGGCCGCCAAAGGTGGATTGCTGCTGCACGAAGGCGCGGGCCTCGGTTTCGCGGCTTACGGCGGGGGTCAGCGCGTCGGCGATCTGCATCTGGCTGCGCGTGCGGTCTTTGAGATCGGGCAGCACCAGGCGCACGAAGCTGAAGCCCGGCCGGGCCATCATCATGTTGTAGAGGCGCTCGGGGGCGACCGAGTCGGCAATGTCGGAGATTTTCTCGGTATAGTCGCGCAGGAATTCGTAAGTGGCGCCTTCGGGGGCACGGGTGTTGACGGTGATCTGCGAACGGTCTTCGAGGGGGGCGGTCTCCGAGGGTATTTTCACCCAGAGCCACACGATCGAGGCGCCCATCACCACGATCACGAGTAGCGCCACCCACCGGCTGTGCAGAAAGCCGTCGAGCGTGCGGTGGTAGCCGTTGTTGAGTCCGGCGAAGAAGGGCTCGGTCGTGCGGTAGAACCAGTTCTGTTTGGTCTGCCGCTTGAGCAGTTTGGTCGAGAGCATGGGGGTGAAGGTCAGGGCCACGAAGGCCGAGATCAGCACCGACCCGGCCACCACGATACTGAATTCGCGGAACAGGCGCCCGGTCATCCCCTCCATGAAGACGATCGGGAAGAAGACGGACACGAGGGTGATGGTGGTCGAGACGACGGCGAAGAAAATCTCTTTCGACCCTTCGATGCCGGCCTCGCGCGGGGGCATGCCGCGCTCGATGCGCACATAGATGTTCTCGACCATCACGATGGCGTCGTCGACCACAAGCCCCACCGAGAGCACCACGGCGAGCATCGACAGCACGTTGATCGAGAAGCCCGCCAGGTACATCACGAAGAAGGCTCCCACCAACGACACAGGGATCACCACGCACGGCACGAGGGTCACGCGCCACTCGCGCAGGAACAGGAAAATGATGATGATCACCAGGATAAAGGCGATGTAGACGGTCTCTTCGACTTCGGCGATCGAGGCGCGGATGAATTTCGTGTTGTCGTAGGCGATGCCGATCTGCACGTCGTCGGGGATGTCCTTGCGGATCTCCTGGATGCGTTTCTGGGCTTCGTCCGAGATGTCGATCTGGTTGGCGCCGGGCTGGGGGGTGATCACCACGCCCACCATCGGCACGCCGTTGAGTTTCATGATGCTGCGCTGGTCGGCGGGGCCGAGTTCGGCGGTGCCGATGTCGCGGAAGCGGACGATGTTGTAGTCGTCTTCTTTGATGATGATGTTGTTGAACTCTTCGGGGGTTTGCATCAGCCCGAGGGTACGGATGCTGAGCTCGATCTTGTCGCCTTCGATCGAGCCGCTGGGCAGTTCGACATTCTCGCGGTCGATGGCGGATTTGACGTCCATCGGGGTGACGCCGTAGGCGGCCATCCGCACAGGGTCGAGCCACAGGCGCATCGCATAGCGTTTCTCGCCCCAGATGCTTACCGAGCTGACGTTGGCGATGGTCTGGAGGCGCTCCTTGAGGGTGAGGTCGGCGATCTCGCTCAGCTCCAGTAGTGAACGTTTGTCGCTCTGGACGCTGATCTGGAGAATGGGGGTGTCGTCAGCGTCGGATTTCGACACGGTGGGGGGGTCGCAGTCGCGGGGCAGAAGGCGCTGGGCGCGGGATACTTTGTCGCGCACGTCGTTGGCGGCAGTCTCAAGATCGACCGAGAGCTCGAATTCGACGGTGATACGCGAAGACCCCTGGCTGCTGGTACTCGAAAGCGAACGGATGCCGGGAATGCCGTTGATGTTCTGTTCGAGGGGCTCGGTGATCTGGCTTTCGATCACATCGGCGTTGGCACCGGGGTAACTGACGTTCACCGAGATGATGGGGTTGTCTACGCTGGGGTATTCGCGCACACCGAGGTAGCTGTACCCGATCATCCCGAAGATGAAAATCACGAGGACGAAAACGGTAGCCAGTACCGGCCGCTTGATGCTTAATTCGGATATGTTCATTTATCTATATTGATATTTTTGTCGTTGAAGGGACAAAGAGCCCCCTTCGATAATTTTGCACTCTTCTCTCTTTCTTCGCAGAGGGCTTCTTTAGCCCCGAGGACGGATTTTTCTCCTTTTTCCGAACCGCGTATGCCGCGGACTGCAGTTCCTTTTTGGCAGCTCCCAAAAAGTAACCCAAAAAGAGCCCAAAGGGGCCGGCTACCCCTTTGTCATCCCCGCTTTATGCTTGTAGCTCCTACTCTACTTTTACGTAAGCGCCCAAAGCGAGGGCAATCAAGCTTGCTTGAATTGCCGAGCGAATAGGAGGTGGAGACCGCGAAGCGGACTCAAATCCACATTAACTGATCTAAACGCTGAAGGGTTGCAGGGGGAAGGGGCTACGACCCCTCCACTCATTACCCCTCCCCCTCCTTGACTTTATTGTCCAGGTCCTGCGGGGTAATGGCTTCAAAAAAGGACCCGGCACGGCGCGTGTTCCCGGCCGAACGCAGTGAGGCCGCAATTCTCTGTACCGGCGTAGCGTAGTGAGCATATCGCCCGCCCCTCGGCCTTTGGCCGATCGGGGCAGGGGCGGGCGATTCTTTTCGACCGCGCGGCTCTCGTTAAGAGGCGCGGTCCACCTCCCCCACCACCACTACTTTCTTGTCAGGCGTTTCTGGTGTATGAATATTTTGGGTATGTATACACTCGCTTCGCTCCCGTGTGGCCCCAAAATATTCATACACCAGAAAAAGCCATCCCTTCATAAGAGAAAGTAAATAATCGTTTTTTAAACGATTATTTACTTTCTACGTTATCCAGCGTCACGGCCATGCCGTCGCGCAGTTGCATCACGCCCGAGACGATCACCGTGTCGCCGCGTCCGATACCGCTCAGGATCTGAATGTCGGCGGCCGTACGGATACCTTTCGTGACCTGCACGGCCTTGGCCTTGCCGTCTTTGTAGAGGTAAGCGATGTCGCGCCCCATTTCGGCCACTACGGCCTCGGTGGGGATCTTGATGGCGTTCGGCACCTCTTTGAGGGTCACCGAGAGGGTCACCGAGCGGCCGGGAATCAGTTTGCCGCCGGGGTTGGGAGAGATGGCGCGCACTTTCTGCGAGAGGGTTTTGGGGTCGAGCACCGACTCCACGGCATAAACCGTGGCGCGGTAGCTCTCGGAGTCGCCCGTGGGCGAGAAGTTCACCACTGTGCCGTCGTGCACCTGGTTGACGTAGCGCTCGTTGATCGAGAATTCGAGTTTGATGGGGCTGATCTTGGTGAGCGTAGCGATGGTGCTTGCGGGGGTCACGTAAGCGCCGAGGCTCACCTGCCGCAGGCCGACCATACCGTCGAACGGCGCACGGATCTCAGTGTGGGTGATGCGGACATTGACCAATTCGAGATCGGCTTCGAGTTTTTCGAGTTCGGTGGTCACCTGTTGGTAGGCTTCGAGGCTCACGGCGTCGTTTTCGAGCAGCATCTTCTGGCGGCTGACCCGCTCGCGGGCCAACGGCAGTTGGGCTTCGATCTTATGTTTTTCGGCCTGGAGCGACCCGTCGCTGATCTTGGCCAGCAGTTGTCCTTTGCGCACGAACGCCCCTTCGGTAAAATAAATTCCTTTCATCAGGCCCGAGGTCAGGAACGCGAGGTTCACCTCTTCGTCGGGGATGAGCTTACCGGTCGACACGATGGCGTCGCGCAGGGTTTCGTATTCGGCCACGCGGGCGTTGACGTTGAGCGCGCGGTTGCGTCCTCCGCCCTGCGACTGCGCGGGCGGTGCCCCGGCTCCGGCCCCGGGGGCCTCTTTCTTGGACAGGTAGGGCCAAAGGGCCATTCCGGCGATAAGCAATGCGATGACGACAATGAGGATAATCCTGATCTTCTTTCCCATGGGTAATGTTTTCGTTTTTGCGGACGGGTTGTCCGGAGCGATACAAAGCTACAAAATTAAATAGGGACGGAATGTAGAATCCCGGTTAAATAGACAGGCGGCGCGAAAAAAAGTTTAACGGCGCGCCATGAAATGAGGTTTATTCCCGGAAAGTTCTTACCTTTGCCTCCCGCTTCTAATTAATATACAGTATAATTACATGAGCTACATCGATTCACAAAAGAAACAAGAACTGTTCGCCGCGCACGGCCAGTCGCAAACCGACACCGGTTCGCCCGAAAGCCAGATCGCGCTTTTCTCATTCCGCATCGCTCACCTGACCGATCACCTGAAAAGCCACAAAAAAGACTTCAATACCCAACGGGCCCTGCTCAAGTTGGTCGGCAAACGCCGCGACATGCTCGACTACCTGAAGGAGAACGACATCGAGCGCTACCGCGCCATCGTCAAGGCACTCGGCCTGCGCAAATAAGCGCTGTTGCCCGTTCTGCCGCCGTGTGCGGCCCCGGAAGAATCCTTCGCCCCCTTAAGAGGTATATCTAAGCCAATCGCTGCCGCCTGAATGTCAGGCGGCAGCGATTTTATTTGATGGCGTACCTAAAGGCGAGGGCCGGGACCGCCCGGAAGAAACAGGCAGCCCCGGGAGAACGAACGGCTATTTCAGAAACGGTATTTGAACTTGACCTCCAATCCAACAGAAACGTCGCCATGAGGAGGAAAATATTCGTCACCCCATAGTATGGGATTGACAAGCAATCCCGGTTCGAAAACCAAACCTTTATAAATTTGGATGTCTTTACTTATTCTGAAAGTCAGCCCAGTATAGTCGGAATCATCAGGTGCGTCATTGTCGGTACAAAAACCGAATACCGCGCCCGCCGAGAAATTGATAATACGTGTATATATTTTTACAGATACAGGGAGCTCGACAAAATTGCACACAGGGAGTGGTCCGGGAGCGCCGTCCTTAAGATAGAACGCCGATTTTACCCAGAGTTTACGTACCCCTGTTTCCAGCCCCAACACCCCGATGATCCGGGCTTCGACAGACAAGCCCGTACCTGCGGTCCACAAACTGCTTTTATCTTGTGAGAACGGAACTGCGAAACTGCCGGTGATCCCGACACCCAAATGCTCGGAAGGATATAAAGGCTTTCGCGCTGAACTTAGGGCAAGGCCACACATTGCCATAACCAAACCGAGAACCGTTGTTTTTATACTTATTGTTTTCATGGCGTTACTGTTTAGGATGTATTTGACAAATTATCTGCTTTCTAGAATTGTAGCCATATTCTACTCCTCCGGAACCAAAGTTACTCGGATTGACCCAGCAATCGCCAGAACCGTCCCACCCCCAATTGCAGTGGAAAAGGCTGAAATTACCGCCTGCATTCTGCTCTTCGATATAAGTATACCCCGCCTCCGCAGACTGATAGTAATACACAACCTTATACTTATGAAAATAGTAATTCACACTATATCCATCCACAACCCAAGCATGCCCTCCGGTAGAGCGCTCACCTCTCATATAAACAGGCCTATTGGCATTAAGAGAACTCTTAATGGACGCCTCGGAAAAATCTACTAAACCTTCTTGATTATATCCGAAATTGGAAAAAGTTCGAGGGCACGATGATGAATAAGCGCCCGACCCCGAAGAAGAATAACTCATATCCAAATTACCATTACGGCCTAATTCATACATCAACTGCCCTACACTGTTCTGGGCATCGGCAGACCAATATTCCCACCAAACAGGCAGGTGCAAATCCCATGCATACACTGAACTTAAAAACAGGCCATTTATATTTCGTGAAACAGTCGGATATTTCCAATAGTTCATGATCTGGGCAACCGCGGTAGCCACACAACCTGTGGGACATCCCGGATAATGCTGCTTAACGATCACGTTGTAGGGAGTTCCCTATCCCCATTGGGTTGTAAGTAACGGATGCTTCCTGTACGTCTCGCGCGTCTCGGCGCCCAGCCATACGAACTCGGTCTGGTCTACTTTAGTCCAGCGCCACGTAATCATCGGATTATCCCGGGGATGATAATCTTCTCCAGGAAGAAAATCCGGACATTTAACCGTCAAACCATAGATAAACTCCTGACGGGGATTCTCCCAACTACCCTCGGGGGCACTCGGGTCGATGTAGTAGGGGTCGTTGGGATCAAGCTGGGTCGGATCGAAGTCTCCGTAACTCTTGGTCTGCACCGACATTTGCGGAGCCACCTTGGCGCAAAGCGCTTCGTAAATCGAGTCGCCCCGCATCGACTCCAGCCGGGCGATCTCGCTCTCGACGTAGGTCTGCATTTCTCCCTGCATCAGCCGCATGCCGGGGTTGTCGGTATCCGTCTGGGTGGCGCCCTCGTCGGCCCAGGCCAGCAGCCAGTCCTGCACCCTCCGGTCGCCCGCGATATACGCGAAGCCTTCGCCCTCGCCAAAATTCAGCAGGTAGATCTTGGTGGGTTGTTCCTCGGCGGCTTCAGAGGCTTCGGAAGAACCGTTTTTGGTGCCGGGAGTGGTCACGGTGCCGGGAGCGCCGAACGAGGGGATGCGTACCGTGCCCACCAGCGAGTCGGCGATGATGATCGTGCGTGGGCCGGAGCTTTTGGTGGCGACCGCGCCTTTGTCCGCGAGCCCTTGGATCAGGGCTTCGCCACGGGCCAGCAATTCTTCGTGCGTGAGGGTATAATCCTTCGAGAGCAGCGGCAGGCGCTCCTGTTCGTCGGCGCTCAACGTCACGGCATAGGGGGTGGGGGCGGTGGGCTCAGGCCCGCCAACGGAGAGGGGTTCTTTCTGGCAGGAACTCAGCCCGGCAAGGGCCAATATCCACAATAGGGGGGGGGATTTTCTTCATGGGTTTGGAAGTTTATGAGTAAAACAGTGTCCAAGGCAGAAATACTCCCGCCTTACGGCGGCAAGATAGAAATTTTACATGAAAGATACGAGAATTCCCCCACCTAATAAGATAATAAAAATATTTAATAACCCGATCCGACTGACCGCAAAGGCAAAGCCGCAACCAACAACGCGCGGTACGCCATCGGATACCGCCGCGTACCCCAAAGGCTCTCCGCCGACAACCTAAGGAGAAAGAATCGCTGCGGGCAAACATGCAAATCCAATAAATTATTCGTACCTTAGCCGCCAATTATCAGAAGTAAAAATTAAACCACCCGTAATGTACAACGAAACTACCAAACACATCACCCTTAGCGGGGGCCGCACCATCGAGCTGTCGACCGGCAAACTCGCTAAACAAGCCGACGGCTCCGTCGTCGTCAAACAAGGCGACACCATGCTCCTGGCCACCGTCGTCTGTGCCAAAGAGGCCAAAGAAGACGTCGACTTCATGCCCCTGTCGGTAGAATACAAGGAAAAATACGCCGCCAACGGCCGCTATCCCGGCGGCTTCCTCAAACGCGAAGCCCGCCCCAGCGACAGCGAAATTCTGGTAGCCCGCCTGATCGACCGCGCCCTGCGCCCCCTGTTCCCGAGCGACTTCCACGCCGAAGTGTTCGTAACCGTGAACCTGATCTCGGCCGACCCGCAAATCCAGCCCGACGCCCTGGCCGGCCTGGCCGCCTCGGCTGCCCTGGCCGTGAGCGACATCCCCTTCGGCGGCCCCATCTCCGAAGTGCGCGTGGCCCGCATCGACGGCCAACTCGTGATCAACCCCACCTTTGAAGAAAACGCGAAAGCCGACCTCGACATCATCGTGGCCGCCACGCTCGACAACATCATGATGGTCGAGGGCGAAATGAAAGAAGTGCCCGAAAGCGTGTTGCTCGATGCCATCAAATTCGCCCACGAGGAGATCAAAAAACAATGCCAGGCCCAGGTCGAACTGATGCAGGCTGTCGGCAAAACCGAGAAACGCCAGTACTGCCACGAAGTGAACGACGAGGAACTCCGCCAGGCAGTCGCCGCCGCCACCTACGCCAAAGCCTACGAAGTGGCCAAGAGCAACCTCCCAAAACACGAACGCAGCGCCGCCTTCGACGCCATCGAGGCCGAATACATGGCCACCTTCACCGAAGAAGAACTCGCCATCCGCAAACCCCTCATCAAGCGTTACTTCCACGACAACGTGCTGAAGCCCGCCATGCGCAACATGATCCTCGACGAAGGCCTCCGCCTCGACGGCCGCCGCACCAACGAGATCCGCCCCATCTGGTGCGAAACGGGCTACCTGCCCGCCCCCCACGGCTCGGCCCTGTTCACCCGCGGCGAAACCCAGTCGCTGACCACCGTGACCCTTGGCACCAAACTCGACGAGAAAATGATCGACGAAGTGCTGCGCCAGGGCTCGGAACGCATCGTGCTACACTACAACTTCCCGCCCTTCTCGACCGGTGAAGCCCGCCCCGTACGCTCGACCTCGCGCCGCGAGATCGGCCACGGCAACCTCGCCCTGCGCGCCCTCAAGCCCGTGATTCCCGCCGACTGCCCCTACGCCGTCCGCATCGTTTCCGACATCCTCGAATCGAACGGATCGTCGTCGATGGCCACCGTCTGCGCCGGAACCCTCGCTCTGATGGACGCCGGGATCAAGATCACCAAACCTGTGTCGGGCATCGCCATGGGCCTGATCGCCGAAGGCAGTAAAACCGCCATCCTGAGCGACATCCTCGGCGACGAGGACCACCTCGGCGACATGGACTTCAAAGTGACCGGTACCGCCGACGGCATCACCGCCACCCAGATGGACATCAAAGTCGACGGCCTGAGCTACGAAGTGCTCGCCGCCGCCCTCGAACAAGCCCGCCAGGGCCGTATGCACATCCTCGGCAAAATCACCGACACCCTCCCGGCCCCCCGCGAAGACTACAAACCCCACGTGCCCCGCATGGTGAAATTCACCATCCCCAAAGACTTCATCGGCGCTGTGATCGGCCCGGGCGGCAAAGTGATCCAGGAAATGCAGAAAGACACCGAAACCGTCATCACCATCAGCGAAGCTGACGGCGTAGGTATCGTCGAGATTTTCGGTGCCAACAAAGACGGTGTCGACCGCGCCTTCAACAAAATCAAAGGCATCACCACCGTGCCCGAAGTGGGCGAGATCTACAACGGCAAGATCAAAACCATCACCCAGTTCGGCGCCTTCGTCGAAATGCTCCCCGGCAAGGACGGCCTGCTCCACATTTCGGAAATCGGCCACCGCCGTTACGAAACCATGGAAGAGACCGGCCTGAAGGAAGGCGACATGATCGAGGTGAAACTCATCGGCGTCGACCCCAAGAACGGTAAATACAAACTCAGCCGTAAAGTGCTCCTCGACCCCGCCCAATAGGAGAGGGCGCTCCGGAGCCTTCAGTACCGCCCGAACAGCGCCGGTCCGGCGCCTGCCGGGCCCGACGCCAGGGGCCTAAAGCGCCGCGGACAGACTGCCGCAAGAGAGGCCCGCAGCCGGACGGAACCTGGAAAAGTCCCGCCTCCGGCAAGGCCACCTTGTAAAAAACAGCAACAGATAGTGCCCGTTTTTAGAAAAAACACTATTTTTGCAGTATGAGTTACGTGCCGTATTGTATCCGGTACCATTCCGAATTTGGCACAAAACTTGAGGGGTTATCAACTTAATATGCTGACACCCGGACCAAAACTCCGAAACTCTGAACGACAAATAACAATAACCAAAACCAATTGAAAACCATGAGAAAGTTCCTCCAACTCAGCCTCACAGCCGTTGCAGCGGCAGCCGTCCTTACGAGCTGCGGATGCTACAACAAAATGATGAAAAAGGCAGCCGAAGGCATCACCGTCTCTACCGCTCCCGAGCTCGTTACCCTCAAAGGTGACAACGCCATCTGCAAAGTGACCGTGAACGTTCCTGCCAAAGCATTCCACAAACAGGGAATGATCAAACTTACCCCCGTACTCGTATCGGCCATCGACGGCTCTGAAGCCTTCGGCGAACCCGTATTCGCACAAGGCGAAAAAGTACAGGACAACTACCCGGTGATATCGTACAGCGAAGGCGGTCAACTCACCTTCGACGTGAGCATCCCCTACAACCCCGCACTCCGCCTGTCGACCCTCCAGATCCGCGCTGAAGTGAAATGCCTGAAAGGCGGCCGCATCCGCGAATTCACCCCCTACGACGAATGCTTCAACATCGCCCTCGGCGTTGACGGCCTGCAACTCATGGCCGACAACTACGCCCAGGTAGCCATCGCTCCCGATGCCTTCCAACGCGTAACCACCGTGAGCGAATCGGCCCAGATCATGTTCGTGATCAACCAGGCCAACGTGCGCCCCGCACAGCTCACCAAAGAAGATGTGAAAGCCCTTGAGAAATTCATCATCGACAACACCGGTGACGCCAAGAAAACCGTAGGTTCCGTATATACCCAGGCTTACGCTTCTCCCGACGGCCCCACCCCCCTCAACGACCGTCTTGCTAAAGACCGCGGCGCCCAGACCCAAAAAGCCGTAGGCAACAAATTCAGCGGCGACAAAGTGAAAGGCGCTAAATTCGACGTCAACGCCATGGGCGAAGACTGGGAAGGCTTCAAAGAACTCGTACAACAATCGAACATCCAGGATAAAGAACTCATCCTCCAGGTGCTCAACATGTACCAGGATCCTCAGGTTCGCGAACGCGAGATCAAAAACATGTCGCAAGCTTACACCGTACTTGCCGACAAGATCCTCCCCGAACTGCGTCGCTCTAAGATGACCGTTCCCGTACAGATCCAGGGCCTCACCGACGACGAACTCCGCGCTGCCGTTGCCAACAACATCAGTTCGCTCAAACTCGAAGAACAACTCTTCGCCGCTACCCTCTACACCGACAACGCTACCAAGCTGAAAATCTACAAACAAGCCGCCCAGCAGTACAACTGCTACCGCGCTTACAACAACGCCGGTGTAGTGCTCGCCAACATGGGCAAGTACGACGAAGCTAAACAAATGTTCAGCAAAGCCGCCAGCCTCAACAACACCGACCCCGCTGTCATCAACAACATGGGTGTCGTAGCCCTCGCAGAAGGCAAAAAAGCTGACGCCCTCAAATTCTTCAACGCCTCTTCAGCTCCCGAAGCCAAAGCCAACAAAGGCCTCGTAGCCCTCGCACAAGGCAACTACGCCGAGGCTTCACGCAGCCTGAGCGGTTTCAACGGAGCCCTCGCCACCTACCTCAACGGCGACGTGGTATCGGCCAAACAACAACTTGCCCAGATGGATACCTGGCGTGCCAACTACGTGAAAGCTGTGATCGCTGCCAAAGAAGGCAACGGCGAAGCTCTCCACAGCAACCTCCGCAAAGCCATCCAGCAGAACCCCGACGCCGAATGGCTCGCTGCTACCGAAGTGAACTTCTACGAATACTTCGCCAACAATACCTTCCTCGAATATGTGAAGGTAACCGCCAAAGGCAGCAAAGTAAAAGTGGTTTGGTAACCACCGACCGGGAGACCGTGAAAAACGGTTCCGAGAACAAAAAGGGGATCCTTGCAGGATCCCCTTTTTTTGCGGATTCTTACACGGTAATAGTGCATTGCGCTCGCTGGCCTGCCGGTCACATTACGATATGCTCCCTTCCGGCATACTTTGCGCGCCTTCTCTTTTAGCCTATATAACCTCGCAAAACCAGCCAGAGAAGATTACAGCCCCCTTTTTGCCCAACAATTACTACCTTTGTAATGCTATGGCCGCTCCGGAACAGAAAAAAATACTTATTAAGAACAAACGCGCCACCTTCGATTATGAAATCCTCGAAGAGTGGACCGCAGGCATCGTGTTGACCGGCACCGAGATCAAATCCCTGCGCGCCGGAAAAGCCTCGCTCGTCGACTGCTACTGTTACCTGCACCACGGCGAACTCTTCGTGCGCGGCATGAACATCTCGGAATACCACTGGGGCACCTACAACAACCACATCCCCGGGCGCGACCGCAAGCTGCTGCTCAACACCCGTGAGCTCCGCAAGATCGAACGCGCGCTGCAAGACAAAGGATTGACCGTCGTGGGGCTGCGCCTGTTCATCAACGACCGCGGCCTGGCCAAACTCCAGATCGGCCTCGCCAAAGGGCGCAAACAATACGACAAACGCGAATATCTCAAAGAAAAAGACGCCAGGCGCGACATGGACCGGGCGATGAGAAAGTAAATAATCGTTTGATAAACGATTATTTACTTTCTTGTAAGGGGATGGTATTTCCGGGTATATGAATATCTTGGGTATTATACACTCGTTTCACTCGTGTATGGCCCCAAAATATTCATATACCCGGAAATACGGAACAAGAAAGTAGTGGAGGGGAAGAGGAGAACGAAGCGTCCGCCCTCCGCCTCTTTAGGGCGGACGCTCTCCGTTGCCGGAATCGCTTACGCCATTCCGGCGCAGTCGGGACGGCGCCTGACGGCGACGGTTCCGCTCCGTTGCTCCGGAGCTCCACAAGCGGCCCCCTGCGGGCCGCTACAAGCACAGCCCACCCCCTGCATAACACAGCACAAACCCCACGCGCGATGAAGCACGTCATCCTCATATACAATCCCATATCGGGCGATGCCGGAATCAGCACCCGTCTCGACCACGTTGCCGCCCTCCACCAGAAAGAGGGCTACAACCTGACCCTGCTGCGCATCACCCGCGAACACGGCTTCCACAACCTGGCCGAACTCGACCAGGCCTTGAAGCCCGCCTACCTGATCGTAGCCGGCGGCGACGGCACTGTCAACCGGTTGGTGAACTACATGCGCGAACACAGCATCGGCACCCCGCTGGCAATCCTACCCACCGGCACCGCCAACGATTTCGGGCGACTGATCGGGATGCCCTCCGACGCCATCAAAGCTGTCCGCGCCATCCTCGGCGGAACGATCGAACACATCGACCTCGGCCGGGTCGGCGACCGGTATTTCGTGAACGTCTTCAGCAGCGGCCTGTTCACCGACGTATCGCACCGCACCCCCACCGCCCTCAAGAACACCCTCGGGCGGCTGGCCTACTACATCAGCTCGATCGGCGAGCTCCCCTCGTTCCGCAAACTCAGCGTGAAGATCGAAAGCCCCGAAGTCACCTACGAAGGCAAATGCCTGCTGCTGCTCGTCTTCAACGGGCGCACCGCCGGTACGGTACGGCTCGCCCGCCAAGCCAGCGCCACCGATGGCCTGCTCGACGTGCTGGTCATCAAAGGCGAGAGCGTACTCAGCAACATCAAAACTGTCTACCACATCCTTTCGGGCCGTAGCGGCGGCTACCCCGACGACGTGCTCTACTTCCAGACCGCAAAGCTGCACATCGAATGCCACCAGCACGTCACCTCGGACATCGACGGCGAGCGCGGCGGCGGATTCCCCGCTGACATCGAATGCCTGCCCGGCGCCTTGCGGGTTATTGTCCCCGCCAGGCGGTAGATTCGGCGGAAAATGCGTACTTTTACCACAGAATGACCCCACACACAGGCATAAAAAGAACCCTGGATTCCATCCTGCGTTTTTCCCCGGTACCGTCCGCCCCGGCGGCTGTGTCCCGGCTGATCAGAACGCTGAATTTCACCCGTCGTTTCTTCACGCTCGGCATCGTCCGCAAAACGGCTATGCCCCCGCTGGTCAAAACCTCCTTCCTGCTCGGCATTGCCGCCTTTGGCGCGTTATCGGCTTTTGTGCGTTGCGCCTCGGTCTCGCGGCCGCTCGGCGGGCCCGTCGACTCGCTGCCCCCCGTGGTGATCGGCGCCATCCCCCCCGAATACTCCACCGGCTTCGATGCCAAGAAGATCGTCATCGAGTTCAACGAATACGTCAACCTGCGCGACCAGCAGAAAGAATTCATCATGTCGCCACAACCCGAGAGGAAACCGCTCATCACAAGCGACGGGCGCAGCATAGTCATCAAACTCGAAGACCCCCTCGAACCCAATACCACTTACCGCCTCGACTTCGGCAACTCGATCGTCGACAACAACGAAAGCAACAAACTCCAGGGCTACGCCTACACCTTCTCGACCGGCAGCGCAATCGACAGCCTCGTGATGGGCGGCCAGTTGCTCGACGCCTATACCCGCGACACCCTGGTGGGCGGTTTCGTCTTCTTTTTCGACGCCCGTGCCGACTCCCTGCCGCTGGATTCGCTGCTGTTCAACGCCCGTGCAGACGCCATCTTCCGCGCCGACAGTTCCGGCCTGTTCATCGCCAATACCCTCAAAGACAAAGAATACCGCATCTACGCCATCATCGACAAGAACGGGAACCAGAAATACGAACCCGGCACCGACCTGGTGGGCCTGCTGCCCGGAGCCTACAACCCCACCGCGATGCCCGCATTCGACATCGAAGCCGTCGAAGGGCCCCGGGGTGGATTACGGCTACGGATGAACCCGCCGCAAATCATTTTCGAGACCTTCATGGAAGAGCCGGTGAGACGCCAGACGCTGCTCGACCGCAAACGACCCTACCGGCAACAGGTGCAGCTCCTGTTCGCTGCGCCGCATCCCGAAATCACAGAGTTCCGGCTCGACGGCATCGACCCCTCGTGGTTGCGCCGCGATGACGGGACAAAAGGCGACACCATATCCTACTGGATCGTGCCGCCCTCCGAGACCCTGACCCGCGCCCTGCCCGACACCCTGCGAGGCGTGATGACCTTCACCGGGCTCGACAGCCTGTCACAGCCCGTACCGATGCAGGAAAAGATCCTGACCGTCTGGCGTGAGCCCGACCGCAACGCGCGCGATGCCCGCAAAGCCGAAAAAGAGGCCCTCAAAGAGAAAAAAGGCCCCGGCCCCAAAAAGATCGCCGCCCGCAAGAAGAAAGTGCAACGGAAACTCGCCAAACTCCGCGCCACCGAAGCCAAATACGGCTGGCTCACCTTCAACGAAACCTACCGGCTCGAAAAACTGCAATACGATTCGCTGACCTTGTTCGGGATGCCGAAGTTCGACTCGTTGCTCACCTCGGGCGCAGAGCTCGACAGCGCCACCCTCGCACTGGCCCGCATCGCCCAAAGCGGGGGCGAGATACGCCGCGATGCCGCTACCGATCCGCTCGAAGCCAACAAAAATCCGTTCAAGTACAGCGTCAAAGCCGACAACCCGCTCAATCCCGAGGCCGGAATCACCATCACGCTGCCCGAAGCACCGATCCTCACGCTACACAGTGAACGCATCGTGCTGCGCAAACTCGTTCCGCCCAAAGTCGAATACCTGGCCGATGGCACCAAAGCCCCCCTGATCGAGCAACGCACCCCCTTCCGGGTCGAGACCGACACGACCGTCATCAAACGCAACATACGCATCGTCGCCGAATGGGAGCCTGGGGCAAAATACCGGTTGCTGATCCCCGACAGCACCATCACCGACATCGCCTACTACTGCAACGACACGCTGAAATCGGAATTCACCGTGGCGATGGCCGACAAATACGGCACCCTGAACATTACATTCCCGGGCACGGCAGACTCGTCGCGTACCTACATCGCCGAACTGCTCAACACCTCGAAAAAACCGGAACGCATCCGCACCGGATTTCACCCCGGCGACCAATGGACCGTGAGTTATCTAGCCCCCGGGAACTACACCCTGCGAATCATCGAAGACCTGAACGGCAACGGCCGGTGGGACGGCGGATCGCTCACCGAGCGCCGCATGCCCGAACGGGTCAGGCTGTGGGAACACCCCATAAACGGCCCGGTAATCGTGGCCCGCGAAAACTGGCAGGTCGAGATCCCCGTCGATGGCGCCGCGCTCTTCCCCGCCGCCGGAACCACAACGCCGGAGGCCCCGTGCTGCGCCCACAGCCACGAGAAGGGGCACGAACATCCGGCCAACGAACCCGCTGAAACCCCAAACGACAATGACCATGCGCAGTAACATACTCCGGCTGGCCCTGGCTGCCCTGTTGCTCTCCCTGCCCTCAGCCGCGGGGGCGCAGGCCACGTCAACGGCAAAAAAAGGCAAGGGCATCCCCACAGCCACCGTATCGGCCGAATGGGGCCCCCTGCAAGTCGACCACTACGTCGGCATCCGGGGCGGCTATGGCATGGGCAACGCCCGCTTCGAGCCCCAACGCCAGACCGAATGGCACCAAGGACTCTACGAGTTCGGCGTACTCTACAAACTCGACGTACCGAAGCAGAAATACGTCGGCACCATGGAATTCGGTATCAACTACTCCGAAAAAGGCTACGTCGTCCACCAGGGCACTGACTCCGAGATCGTCGACAGCCGCAAATACAGCACCCTCCAGTTACCGATCCTCTGGCAGCCCTACCTGCCGCTGGGGCGCGGAGGCAGCCGTTTCTACCTGACCGCCGGACCGGTGGTCAGTTACGCCCTGAAATCGACCTACCGCATCTACAACTACACCACCGACGAGACCATCGAAGAAGGGCCCTACGAGTACAGCTCTGTACGCGACAACCGCTGGGAATACGGGCTGATCTTCGGCGGCGGATTCATCGTGAACCTCGGCGGCGGCCTGCGGATCACCCTCGAAGGGCGCTACAACATCACCCTGTCGGACACCTACAAGAGCGTCACCAAATATTCCGACAACCCGTTCCGCTCACCCGTCGACCAGATCAATGTCACGGCCGGGATTCTCTACCGCATTCCGAACAAGAAGTTCGACCGCGCCGTGTCCGAACAATCCGTCCCCGCCAGGGAACGCCGCCAGAAGGCCCCGGAACCGGAGGTCGCCGTTCCGGGGCCGGAAGCCGGAACAGTGCCTACGCCCGGGAAACCGGGTATGACGGCAACGCCGGCAGAAACCACGGACACGACGGTAGTATCCGAAGAAATCCGGGATACGACACTGGCCCCGGACGAAGGCCCGGCGGGCAGCACAGTCCCAGCACCCGAAACGCCGGATACCGCCGTCCCGGCCCCGCAAGAGACCGCTCCCGGGAAAACCGCAGCACCGGAAAAAAAGGAACCTGAGGCCGGCCAACAAAAATAAGCCGGAACGACGGAAGCACAGATATGGAACCGAACCAAAGCACCCGGCAACAGAAAGTTGCCCGCCAGATACAGAAAGACATCAGCGAAATCCTGATGCAACAGGCCCGGCACCTGGTGCAGGGCACCATGACTTCGGTCACGCAGGTGCGCGTAAGCCCCGACCTGTCGGTGGCCCGCGTCTACCTGAGCGTCTTCCCGTTCGACAAATCGGCCGAGGTGATCGCCCGGCTGCGCGAACACGTATCGCTCATTCGCGGCGAACTGGGACGCCGGGTCAAGAACCAGTTGCGCATCGTCCCCGAACTGGTCTTCTCGGGCGATGACTCGATCGAATACGTCGACCGCATCGACCAACTGCTTAAATAAGTGCGTCCGCGCATCCCGATGATTCTGCCCCTGAACCGGCGCGACTCTGTAAGAAAGAAACGTGGCTCTGTCAGACAGTAACAGGGGCTTTGAGCCTGCCCCGGGATCGTGAGCCTATTCCATTTATTATGTCATCCTGAACGCAGTGAAGGATCTCGTTTCGGGCTTTTTTGACCCGGCCGAGATCCTTCACTGCGTTCAGGATAACTTATCTTCGTTCGGCCCAAAACAAGAAAGCCGTGCTCCTCCGGGAAGAGCACGGCTTCGTTGTCTTAGCGCAACCGGTAGTTACTGGGCGGCCGACGGGCCTCCGATCAGTTCGGCAAGGGCGGCCGTAAGGGCTTCGCCGCGCAGGTTCAGGGCCACGATCGTGCCGTCGGGGCCGATCAGGTAGTTGGCCGGGATCGAACGGATGTAATACAGGTCGACGGCAGGCGATTTCCAGCCCTGGAGGTCGCAAACATTGGTCCAGGTATAGCCGTCGCTGACTATGGCTTCTTTCCAGTAGTCGGCCATCATCTGTTCGTCGATCGACACGCTGAAGATATCGAAGTTATCTTTGAACTGGTTGTAGGCGGCTACCAGGTTGGGGCTTTCGCTGCGGCAGGGAGTACACCACGAGGCCCAGAAATCGAGCAGCACGTATTTGCCTTTGCCGGCAATATCCGACAGGGCGATCACGGTGCCGGTGGTGTCGGGAGCCGAGAAGTCGATGAATTTCTTGCCTACGCTGGTCAGCTCTTTTTTGGCGGCCATCTCTTTGACTTTGGCGGCATATACCGAGGTATTGCCGGCAGCTTCCAGTTTCTGCGAGGCTTCGGTCAGCCCGGCATAGTCCATCTGGGGAGCGAGGCCCATCAGCATCACATAGGCGCCGAGGGCATTGCCAATGTTCTCTTCGACCACGGTGCTCAGGTAGGTTTTGTACTCTTCTTCGCTCTGGATGGCGCGGGCGTTTTTCTGGAACTCGTCGTGTTTTTCGTTCAAGCCGCTACCGCCTGTGATGGCCATGCTGTCGATACGTCCCGAAATGACATATTTGTCGTTTTCGAGGAAGATCACTCTGACGGGCATGCCGTCGGCGGTCTGGATCACTGCCACGGTGGGCATTTCCAGGCTGCCTTTGAATGAGAAGGTGTTTTTGTTGGTAACGGTCGAATCGAGGGTCACGAGGGTGTCGCCGTCGAAAGCCATCAGGTTGAGCTTGAGGCTGTCGCCGACCTGGTCGGCAAAGCCTTCGATGTCGGCTTTCACGGAGAAGCTTTTGCCGCAGGCTACGGCCAGAAAAGCCGCCGCACATACGAGAATCAGTTTTTTCATTGAATGTTTGTTGGTTTTATTGTGTTTGTGATTTTGCAGGAGGGGGAAGGGTCTTTGGCAGAGAAAGTATCCGGCAGGTCGTTGAAATTTTTAATTTTCCACAAAAATTATGCCGCGAAGTTACGAAATAAATCGGGAAAGCGTCGAACTGTTTCATAAAACGGTTCAGCGCTTTAGGCTGGTTTGAAGGGGGCGAGCTTCGGAGTAGCCGCCTCAAAAAACAGTGGCGCTACCCTCGCTGCATACCCCGCACCACACCAGGTCTTTTTTTTGAGACGGCTACCCCGAGAATTCCTGAAGATAAAGAGAAGGAGGAAGGAGAGTAATCGCCCTGCTATTTCTCGACCTTGCCGGGGTTCCGGTTGACGAAGCTGGCCCAACTTCCGCCGGCGCCCTCGCTTTGCACGGGGCTTGAGGCGATGTAATAGTGGCACAGGGCGACGGCCAGCCCGTCGGTGGCGTCGAGCTCGTAACCGCCGGTATCGACGCCGACGACCTTTTCGAGCAGGGCGGCCACTTGTTCTTTCGAGGCGCCGCCGTGCCCGGTGACGGACTGTTTCACGCGGCTGGGGGTGTATTCGAAAACCGGGAGTCCGCGTACCAGGGCGGCGGCCATCGCCACGCCCTGCGCCCGCCCCAGCTTGAGCATGCTCTGCACGTTCTCGCCGAAGAAGGGGGCTTCGAGGGCCACTTCGTCGGGGGCGTATTGTTCGATGAGCGAGGTAATGCGCTCGAAGATATGACGCAGTTTCTGGTAGCGGTCGCCGTATTTTCCGAGGCGCACCACGCCCAGCACGAGGCAGCGGGGTGCGCCGCGCTCGATCCGCAGGACGCCGTATCCGAGGATGTTGGTGCCGGGATCGACACCCATGATCACGCGCCCCTCAAGGGCGTTCGGGGCGTGCGCCGGGGTTTCGGAGCTGCGCTGGCGGAGTGTTTTGCGGACGATGGCCATCGGGGGATTATCGGAAAGGGAACGATCGGTGCGAGACTCTTCTTCGAAGGGACGGGGGGTGAGGGTCACCACCACGGGATTGTGGTCGGAAAAAGGCAGCTTCTCGCTGGTATACGAAAGGGCCTCGAACGAGGGCGAATAGAAGATGTAGTCGATGCGCAGGACCGAGAACAGCGGGTTGTAGGTATAGGCATAGCCGCTGCCTTTGCGCACGAAGGCGTCTTCGAGAGAGCCGCGCATGGTGAGGTAGGTGTACGAGAGGGGGGTATCGTTGAAATCGCCCGCAATAACGACCGGGTAAGCGGTCTGGGCTATGACTTTCGACAAGGTGTCGGCCTGGTCGGCGCGGCGGCGGTAGTTGGCCCGGAGTCGTCCGGCGAGAGTGCGGGCGAGTTTGCGCGGGTCTTGTTCGATTTCGAAGCGCTCGATGCGGCGCTGGCTTTCGGAGTCGACCTGGGTGGTCTGGAGGTGGTTGTTAAAGACGCGGACGGTATCGCCGGCGAATTTGATGTCGGCCCAAACCATCGAGTTGGCCGACTCCGGGAAGCGCATCTGGTCGGCGCGAATGATGGGCAGGCGGCTGAAGATGGCGGTGCCGTAGGCGGCCTCTTCGCGGTCGCCCATCACGATATTGAAGGCGCAGTGGGGCCAGTCGCTCATCAGGCGGTCGAGCCGCTCGACGTCGGCGCGGCTCATGGTTTCGTATTCCTGGAAGCAAATGACGTCGGGATCGGCGGCCCGGATGTAGGCGGCGATACTGTCCATGGCGGCCAGGTAGCTGGCGTGGCTTTTGTCTGCGGCGGCGAGGAAACCGTGAATGTTGTAAGTCATCACGCGCAGTTGCCACTCGCGGGGGGGCATGTCGTCGGCGACGGTATCGGCGTAGTGGTGTTCGCCGCGGAGTTGGAGCATGCGCCCGAGGTTACCGAGCCCGCAGAGCAGCACGATGAGCGGCACGAAGAACCAGAAGCGCCACCGGATGGCCCACACGAGCATCAGGATAAGGTTGGCGGCATAAAGCACGGGGGCCACGAGCCCGAAGAAAGAGAATATCCAGCAACGGTTGGGATTGACCGCAGGGGCGATGTAGGCGAATACGAGACCCAGGGCGCACAGCAGGGTCAAGACGACCAGTACGGTGTCGAGCAGGATGAGCCATACGCTCCGGCGGCGGGGTTTGCTTTGGCCGAGGTAGGAGTATTCGTTGCGGTGCTTGTTTTTGCTCATGGCGATGAGGGTTTCCCCGGTGTTTTTCGGAAGGGAATCGGTGTTGCGCGGAGTCGCCGCCCTTGCGGGCGGATATTTCCCGGAGTTAGTGCGGCGGCCTCTGACGGGGCCGCACCGACTGAACCGGAATCGCATCAGCGATTTCTGGCGGGCCGACGCTGGCAGCGGGGGAAATCCTTCCCGGTGCCCGGGAAGGAAAAGGCTGCACAACAGACCTAAAGAGCGAGCCCACCCCGAGGGGTATGCGGGATAAGTGCGGTGCGTATGCGACTCCGGGTTTCCCGGGCGGCAACTTAACCGGGCGGCCTAATAGTATATCTTGCCCTGCTTTTTCCAGATCACGAGCAACAACCATCCGAAGAGCATACCGCCCACATGGGCAAAGTGGGCCACGCCGGCCTGTTTGCCCGACAGCCCAAGCAAGAGCTCGATGATCCCGTAAATGATGACGAAGTATTTGGCTTTCATCGGGATCGGGGGAATCAGCAGCATGATCCGGTCGTTGGGGTGCATCAGCCCGAAGGCGAGCAGGATTCCGAACACGGCCCCCGAGGCGCCGATGGTCACCGTATCGTTGATCAATTCCGTTAACTGGGGCGCGTTGCCGTATTGCCCGGCCAGCGAGGCGAATTCGATGCCGTTCACGCAGATGGTCAGCAGTCCCGCGCCGACACCGCATACCATGTAATAGATGAACGTTCGCCTGGGGCCGAGGTCGTACTCCATCACGCGACCGAACATCCACAGGGCGAACATGTTGAAGAAGATATGGCTCCAGTTGCCATGCAGGAACATGTAAGTGACGGGTTGCCACCAGGCGAATTTATCGGAGTCCCAGTAGTGCAGGCCGAAGGTGTCGACGATCCACTCCCCTTTGGCGGGGTCGAGCAGGATCTGGGCCAGAAACACGACGGCGTTGAGCATGATCAGGTTCATGATCACGCTCTGGCTGGCGGAACGGGGGGAATAGCTGTTGTACATCGGGTTGGGCGTGTGGTTTTTCAGGAAATAATGGTATGTGGTTAGGTGGCGGGGTTATGCAGAGGGAGGGATTACGGGGGGCTCGGGTTTATGCAGGGGAGGAAACGAATATTGCCGGGGTCTTATACGAGGGGGATAAGCTGCAGGTAGAGCCAGGCGGCGATGGCGGCCAGCAGGGTGGCGTCGAGGCGGTCGAGGATGCCGCCGTGGCCGGGGATCAGCCGGCCGCTGTCTTTGACGTTCAGCAGGCGTTTGAGTTTAGATTCGAGCAGGTCGCCCGCCACGGCGGCCAGCGCGATCACGAGGCCGAAGCCGAGCCACATCAGTTTCATGACGAGCGGGCTGGCGCCGGCGGTACCGGCGTCGAACGTGCCGTAGAGGGTGGGTTCCCAGAACAGGGCATACCAGGCAAAGGTGATCCCGACGGCGAACAGCAGGCCGCCGAAGAAGCCTTCCCAACTCTTTTTGGGGGATATTTTAGGGGCCATCTTGTGTTTGCCGATGGCAATGCCGACAAGGTAGGCGCCAACATCGTTGCCCCACACCACGGTCAGTAGCATGATCACGAGCGAGGGAAGCCAGTCGCCCTCGGCTCCGCCGGGCGAGGCGTAGGCCAGCGCCACCGTAGCGGCCATGGCGGCCAGGATGTAGACGATGCCGCAGGTGTTGAGCAATGCGCGCGAGGTGCCTGCCGGGGTGTGTTTCCGGGTGAGGCCCGCCAGTTCGCCGACACATAGCAGGGCCAGCAGGCCCCACAGGATGTAAAAGGTGATCTCGGAAAGGACGGTCATCTCGACCATCAGCACCACGAAGATGATTCCGCTGATGGTGCGCAGGAGCATGTTGTTTTTCATCATATCATTAATGTCATCCCGACTCCGTTCGACTTTGCTCAGGATAAGCTCCGTCGAGGGCTCTTTTTCAAATATTGTTCGGCGAATGTTATTGCAAAGTTCCCTAAGTCCACTTCGTGGCCTTTTCCTCCTCGGCGTTCGGCAATCTGAAAGCAAGCTTGCATCGCACTCACTGCCAGCGTCGGCCCGGCTACGCCCGGGATGGCATTGAAAGAACATTGCGGACGCATATTCCTCGGGGCTTTGCGGCGGCCCCGTCAGGGGCCGAGCCGGAATCGTGTAAACAATTGCGGCAAAGGAGCGCGCCCGCCCTGGGGGCGGCGCGGAGGCATGCCCACGGGAGAACGTAAATGCTTTTTGAAAGTCATATCCCCGAAAACCGATGCCTCCCCGAGAGAGTTGCAAAAATCGTATTCACACGATTTTGCAACTTTCAACTTACGCCTCGGCGGCGGCTTCGCGGTCGCTTTTGGGGCGGGGGCCGAAGATGTGTTCGAGGTCTTCGGTAAAGATCACTTCGCGCTCAAGGAGTAGTTCGGCCAGGGTTGTAAGGCCGTCCCGGTGATCGGAGAGCACTTTTTTGGCCAGAGTATAGCAGTCGTCGACAAGTTCTTTCACCTCGGCATCGATCAGCTGGGCGGTCTCTTCGCTGTACGGTTTGCCGAACATCATTTCGCTTTGTCCCGTGCTGTCGTAGTAGCTTCGGGTGCCCACCTTGTCGCTCATGCCGTAGAAGGCGACCATGGCGTAGGCTTGCTTGGTGGTGCGTTCGAGGTCGTTCAGCGCGCCGCTCGACACCTGGCCGAAGGTGAGCTCCTCAGAGGCCCGGCCGCCGAGCATCGAGGCCATTTCGTGGATCATCTGTTCGCGGGTGGTGATCTGGCGCTCGTCGGGCAGGTACCAGGCGGCGCCGAGCGCCTTGCCGCGCGGGATAATCGTCACTTTAAGCAGTGGGTTGGCCCATTCGAGGAACCAGCTCACGGTGGCGTGGCCGGCTTCGTGGAAGGCGATGGCGCGTTTCTCTCGTTTGGTGATGATCTTGTTCTTGCGTTCGAGGCCGCCGATAATGCGGTCGATGGCGTCGAGGAAATCTTGTCTCTCGACCTGCTTCTTGTTGGCGCGGGCAGCGATCAGGGCCGCCTCGTTGCAGACGTTGGCGATGTCGGCGCCGCTGAAGCCGGGCGTCTGTTTCGACAGGAATCCGGTGTCGAGCGACGGGTCGAGTTTCAGTTTCTTGAGGTAGACGTCAAAGATCTCGGCGCGCTCCTTAATGTCGGGCAACTCGACGTGGATCTGGCGGTCGAAGCGCCCGGCGCGCAGCAGGGCCTTGTCGAGGATGTCTGCGCGGTTGGTGGCGGCCAGGATGATCACCCCGGCGTTAGTGCCGAAGCCGTCCATCTCGGTCAGGAGCTGGTTGAGGGTGTTCTCGCGTTCGTCGTTCGACGACCAGCCGTTGTTCTTGCTGCGGGCGCGGCCGATGGCGTCGATCTCATCGATGAAGACGATACAGGGGGCTTTCTCTTTGGCCTGTTTGAACAGGTCGCGCACGCGCGAGGCGCCGACGCCGACGAACATTTCGACGAAGTCCGATCCGCTGATCGAGAAGAAGGGCACGTTGGCTTCGCCGGCGACGGCTTTGGCCAGCAGGGTCTTGCCGGTGCCGGGAGGGCCCACGAGCAGCGCGCCTTTGGGGATCTTGCCGCCGAGGTCGCTGTATTTCGAAGGGTTCTTGAGGAAATCGACGACTTCCATCACTTCGACTTTGGCTTCTTCGAGGCCGGCCACGTCTTTGAAGGTGACGCGGGTGTCGCTGTCCTTGTCGAACAGGCGGGCTTTGGATTTACCGACGCTGAAGATGCCGCCGCCGGCACCGCCGCCCCCACCGCTGCCGCCGCCGCCCATGCGCCGCAACATCACGACCCACAGCCCGATCATCAGGCCGATGAATATGATATTCCAGAGCATGCCTCCCAACCAGTCGCTTTGTTTTTCGAAGGTGAGCGAGGGAAGCTCCATGCCGCGTTGCGATTTCAGCGAGTCTTGCAGGATTTCGTAGTCGGTTTCGAATTTCTCTTGCGAGCCGATGTTGAAGAAGAGTTGCGGCCCTTTGGTGGGAATGTGTTTATAGCGTTCCTGCGACTGGTAGAATTTGACGCTCTCGGGACGCAGGTAGACATTGGCGATTTCGCCGTTGAGCACTTCGACCTGCGCCACATTGCCGCTGGGGGCTATGGTGTCGCGCATGTTGTCCCAGGTGATGCGGCTCTGCTGTCCTTTGTTGCCGAACTGGGTGTAAAAGATGACGCCGCCGATGAGTATGATCCAGAACCAGTAGATCGGGAATTTGGGTTTCTGATTGGGTATTGCCATTATGGTGTTGTTGTCTGTGTAATGTCAGGTTTGGGATATATGTTCTTCAATGAAAGAAAGACTGTTGTCGCCGCCCGCAGGGCGGCGTAGCGGCCGTATTTAGGGCAACTAACGTTACCTTGAATACGGCTCGGCGGCGCCGTCAGGCGCCGAACCGACTGAACAGGAAATCGCGCAAGCGATTCCGGTGAAGGAGAGCGCCCACCCCCGAGGGGGGGTGCGGGGTGGGCGCTTTTTTCCTCTTTCCCTCTCTCCTTCCCTCTTTCTTGTCCGGTATTTTCCGGGTATATGAATATTCTGGGTATATATACGCTCGCTTCGTTCGCGTGTGGCCCCAAAATATTCATATACCCGGAAAATGCCATCCTCTCACAAGAAAGTAAATAATCGTTTATCAAAACGATTATTTGCTTTCTCTCTACTCGCTGTCGTATTCGGTGCGGGGAGCGTCGCCCCAGAGTTCTTCGAGGCGGTAGTAGTCGCGCATCTCGGTCTGGAAAATGTGCACCATGGTGTCGACGTAATCGACGGCCACCCACAGGCAGTTCTCCATGCCTTGTATGCGGCGCGGTTTTTCGCCGAGTTCGCGGATGGTCGCCTCTTCGATGCCGTCGGCGATGGCGCCCACCTGTGTGGTGGAATCAGCGTGACAGATAATAAAGGTATCGCAGATCGAGCCGTCGAGCCGGCTCAGGTCGAGGCTCACGATATGTTGGGCCTTTTTGTCCTGCATGGCTGCGACGATGATTTCGTTCAGTGTTTTGGGCATATGGGGGGATTGTACGGAATGGTTAAGGTATTAAAATTCGGCCCTTTGCGGGTCGACAGTCAGGGTGAAGATGTCCTCAAAACCCGTATCGGGGTCGCGGGCGGCGATCGTGTTGGGGCCGGGCTTCAGGGGCACGTTGTTCCAGACGAAGCGGCCGAGGCCGTCGTTGTCCAGGGTGCCGGCCTCCGAGCCGTTGACGATCAGCACCACCTTCGGAGCGTTGGAATATACTTTTATGTTTTGCGTGGCCGAAGGGCGCACTTTCCAGCGTTTCGAGGTGATATGCACGAAGCGTTCGCCGGAATTCCAGTTGGCTTTGTAAAGGTAGAAAGCGTCTTTGCGCTCGGTACGGTCGTAGGTCACCAGGCCGTAGTCGGCGATGCCGGGCTGCGCGCCGCTCGGACGCACGGCGGCCCCGTAGTCGAACATCGACCACGCGAAAGCACCCCACAGGCGCGATTCGGGCGCACCCAGCAGCGCGAGGTAATGCTCATGAAAAGCGCACTGCCACTCTTCGGGGTGCCAGACATCAGCCGCAGACACAGCTTGGGGCTGCGGACGGTCGGTATGGGCGTTGATGCTGCCTCCGGCACCGTATTGCGAGAGTCCGGCGGGCAGTTTGCTCCACGATTTGCGAAGCTCGGCGGCCCAGCGGTCGGCGTCGGTCAGCGTTCCGGAACTCCAGCCGAGGAATTGGTTGAAACCGGTCACGTCGGTGATGAAATTCAAGGCGCCGTCCTGGTTGCTGGCACAGGCGGTAAGGCGGTCGGGGTCTTCGGCTTTGGCCAGCGCGTGCAGTTCTCGGACGAATGACACGGGGTCGGAACCTCCGCGCTGCGACAGCTCGTGGTAGAGGCCCCAAAAAATGACCGACGGGCGGTTGTCGAACGTGGCGATCATTTCGCGCAACTGCTGCCGGGCGTTCATGCGCAGGGCTTCGGTGTCGGTGTAGCCCGTGCCGCGCACCCCGGCGGGGAGGCCGGTCAGCGGCAGGTCGCACCAGACGATGATCCCGGCGCGGTCGCACTGTTCGATAAAATAGGGATCGCAAGGGCGGTAGGCCACTCGCACGGCGTTCACGCCCATCTCGCGCATCAGGCCGATGTCGCGGTCCATGTCGGCACGGCTCATGGCGCTGCCCGTGACAGCGCGGTCTTCGATGCGGCCCACGCCCCGGATACGGAAGGGCTTGCCATTCAGCACAAATTGGTTGTTCCCGTCGATGCCAAAGGTGCGGATGCCGAAATAATCGGCCATGCGGTCGGTCTTTCCGCCGAAGGCCACCCGGACTTCGACATTGTAGAGGTAGGGGTCGGCCACCGAATTCCACAGGTGCGGATCGTCGATGCCGAAAGCGGCGGCCACGCGCGAGGCGCCTTTGTCGTCGAATTTCACGCGGCGGGTCACCGAATCGAGGGTTGATCCGGCGGCATCGCACAGCAGCACCGTGGCCTCGGCGATCTGGTCTTTCGGGCCCGCAAGGGTGGCGGCGATGTTCACCTGCGTCGATTTCTCGCTGATGTTGAACGGGGTGATTGCGATCCCGCTGCCGCCCGACATGCCGGGCTGGACACAGGCTGCCGGGGCAACGACCAGTTCGACGCTCCGCGTGAGCCCGCCGTAGGAGGTGGCCTCGCTGCCCAGCGGGAGCACGTCGGCGGTGGGGCTGTCGCTCACGCGCACCCAGAAGGTGTTGCGCTCACCGTAGTTCAGCATATTCGTGATGTCCCACGTGAACGGGGTATAGCCGCCGCGGTGTTCGCCCACGGCGCGGCCGTTGAGGGTGAGGTGGCAGACGCCGGTAGCGCCGCCGAAACGAATGTAGACACGGTTGCCGCGCCATTCGGCGGGTACGCTGATGGTTTTCAGGTAGGTGCCGGTACCGCCGACCAGGTGGGCGGGATCGGCGTTCCAGGTATGCGGAAGGGTCACCTCGGTGCCTGCGCCGATCCGGGTTTCCCATTCGGACGTAAAGGTCCACCCCCGGTCGAAACCGACCGTGAGGCGCTGGGCCCGGGCGGGGCTGCTGAAACAGAGCAATGCCCAGGCGGCTATGAGGATATGTACGCGCATAATTCTTCTTTATGGCAGCGCTGCGGTATTTATTTCAGCGCTAAGCGGTTCTCGGCGTGTGCGGCAGGATCCCGTTGTGTACTGCAAGCCTCCATTACGGATTCCGGGGCTGCGCAATCGTCACTATGCAGGCCCGGAAGGCCGGAGGACCGGAACTGTCAGCGCAAGATTGTCGGCCTGCCGGAAACGAAACAACCGTCCAATTTAGGCAAAGTTACTATTTTTGTCTCTCCTTTCTATAATTCACGATGAACTAATGCCCGGAATCGAAACTCCGACCGATCTTTTTGCGGTGCCGCTGCCTGCGGAATTCACGGCGCAAATGCGCAGCCTGCTGGGCGGGAGCGAAGCCGGGGAGTTGTTCCGCGCGCTCGACGCGCCTCCGGCGGTGAGCGTACGGCTCAACCTCCGCAAATGTTGTGCCGCGCTCCGTCCGGCTGCCGGCCGCGACAATGTGTCGCTTTCGGACGGGATGGCGGCTGACGCGATGACAGCCGCGGCGGCGCTGGTCGAAGCGCGAGCGGTCGGATGGTTTCCAGAGGCGGGACGTTACCTGTCCGGAAGGCCGCGGTTTACGCTCTGGCCCGAGCTCCATGGCGGGGCAGTGTATGTGCAGGAGGCTTCGTCGATGTTCACCGGGCAGGTATTCCGCTGGCTGACCGAAAGCGGAGTATTACCTCCCGAAGGGCCGATGGTGCTCGACCTGTGTGCCGCGCCGGGCGGCAAATCGACGTTGTTGTCGTCGTTGATCGGCGAAGGCGGGGTATTGGTCGCCAACGAGGTGATCCGGCAGCGCGCCCATATCCTGTCGGAGAATGTGCAGAAATGGGGCGACGGAAACACAATCGTGACCTCGGCCGACCCGGCAGCCTTCGCTTCGGCGGGGCTGCTGTTCGACGCCGTGCTCGTGGATGCGCCCTGTTCGGGCGAGGGCATGTTCCGCAAAGGGACCTCTTCGCCTCCCGGCCTTTCGCCGGCACGCACCGAATGGTCGCCCGAAAACGTAAGGCTGTGCGCCGCGCGGGCGCGCCGCATCGTGAGCGACGTGTGGCCCGCCCTGCGTCCCGGCGGCGCGCTGATCTTCAGCACTTGTACTTTCAATACGGCTGAAAACGAGGAGAATGTGGCGTGGATCGCCCGCGAACTGGGGGGTACAGTCGTTGACCTTTCTGAAGCGGCGACCTGCTGTCCGGAGATCACGGTCACCGAGGGCGGCTGCCGCTTCTACCCGCACCGCACCGAAGGCGAAGGCTTTTTTATGGCAGCGATCATAAAACACGATGGCTATTCGCCGTACGATACAGGAGCTGCTCCCGAAGGGAGCGGGGGCGCGCGCTCCGGTAACGGAACGGCACTCTTGCAAAGCCGGAAAACGCGTCCGGCGGGTGGTTCCGGCTCGCCGTTGCAAGCCTTGTCGCGCACCGATGAGGCCGAAGCGCGACGCTGGTTGCCCGGCATGGAGCGATTCGTCGTCGGGGGCGGAACGGTCTATGCGTTTTCAGAACCGGTGTATGCCGCGGTGTCACAACTGCTGGGACGCCTCGGGGTGCTGTATTCAGGGGTGGCCATGGGCGAGATGATCCGCGGGACGCTGAAACCTGCGCACGCGCTGGCCTTGCATCCGGCAATCTCGCGCGAAACCCTCCCTGCGGCAGAACTCGGCCTCGGAGACGCGCTGGAGTACCTGCGCCGCTCGCCGTCGCTCGCTGCGGCGTTGTTTCCGAACGACGGCCTGCACCTGGTTTATTACGAAGGGTTGCCGCTTGGGTTCGCCAAGCGGATCGGACCGCGGGTGAACAACCTCTACCCGGCCGGGTGGCGGATATTGATGAAATGATTCCTGAAATGTCTACCGCCCCGTCTAACGATACGGTGCCGCACGGCCAGCGCCAATCGCCGAAACAGAACAATGCGGTATCAGGCACAGCAAAGGAGGCCGGGCGTTCGTTTGAACGCCCGGCCTCCTTTTTCAAAGCACTACCCGCACCGGCTCCCCCGTCCGTCCGACGGGTGGCAGTCGCGGCAGGCCGGCGAGGAACCGCACCCGGAACAGCCCCGCCTGCGCCGGTGGCGCCCGAGGGCAAACCTCAGCAATCCCCACACGACCGTCAGCGCGCAAAGCGCCACGATCAACAAGGTGATGACATCTTGTGTATTCATAATCATAACATCTTTGCTGGTGTCATCCTGAGCCGAAGCTGCGGGGAACGAAGCTGGGCCGTACTGCGCACCCCGGGATGACATCTGATTAAGCTATCCGGAGAAATTTCCTCCAGCGCAAATCAAAACAGCGACCCGATCTGATAGATCGAAAAACTGAGCAGCCAGGCCAGCCCCGTGGTGTAAAACACGGTGAACCACGCCCACTTCATGCCCGCTTCGCGCCGGATGGCCGCAATCACCGCCACGCACGGGAAATACAGCAGGATAAAGACCATCATCGTATAAGCCACCAGCGGCGTATACACCGGTTCGCCGATGCGGGGGCCCGAGGCATAGCGTTGATTCTGCAAGCTCCGTACCAAAGCCTTCTCATCGCCTGAGCCGCCGGAGCCATCGCCGACCACATCAGCTGCGTCATCCGAAGTGTTCAGCACGGCCATCGTGCTGACTACCACTTCCTTGGCGGCGAAACCCGTCATCAGGCTCACCCCGATCTTCCAGTCAAAGCCCAGCGGCCGGATCACCGGCTCGATGGCATGGCCCATGCGGCCGATGTAGGATTGTTCCTGTTGTTGCTGCGGAGTCGATCCCTCGGGGGCCTGCGGATAGTGGCCGAGCGCCCAGATCAGAATCGACGCCACGAGGATCACAGTACCCATCTTGCGCAGGTATTGCACCGCCTTGCTCCACATGTGGCGCAGCACGTTGCGCGAGGTAGGGATGCGGTACGGGGGGAGCTCCATCACGAAGGGGGCTTCCTCGCCACGGAAGAAAATACGTTTCAGACCGAGCGACGACAGCACGGCCACCAGCATGCCCAGCAGGTAGAGCGAAAGCAACACCAGCGCCCCCTGCCACCACCCCGGGAAAAAGGCCGCCACCAGCAGCAGGTAGACCGGCAGGCGCGCCGAACACGACACGAACGGCAGCACAAGCATTGTCAGAATGCGGTCTTTGCGGCTTTCGAGCGTACGGGTGGCCATAATCGCTGGCACGTTGCAGCCGAAGCCCATTAGCAGCGGGATAAACGATTTGCCGTGGAGCCCGATCTTGTGCATCGCGCGGTCCATGATGAAGGCGGCGCGGGCCATGTAGCCGGTGTCCTCCATCAGCGAGATGAAGAAAAAAAGGATCAGGATGTTGGGCAGGAAAACGATGACGCCCCCTACCCCGGCGATCACGCCGTCGACCAGCAGGTCGCGCAGCGAGCCTTCGGGCATCAGGGAGCCGACCCAGTCGCCCAGCGCGGCGGTGCCCTGCTCGATCCAATCGGCCGGGAACTGCCCGAGCAGGAAGGTGGCGGCGAACATCACCCCCAGAAACAGGATGAAGATCGGGAAACCCCACACGCGATGGGTCAGCAGGCGGTCGATACGGTCGGTGCGGCGATGGGCATCGGCGGCCCCGGGCGTGAAAGTCTCTTCGAGCGCCCCGGCAATGAAGCCGTAACGGGCATCGGCGATCAGGGTCTCGGGCCGTTCGTGGTAGTTTTTTCCGAGGCGGGCGGTTTCGTGCGCGAGGGCTGCCGCCAGGCAGTCGTAGTTCGGAATGCCTTTGAGGGCTTCGAGGATGTTGTTGTCGCCTTCGAGGAGTTTGACGGCCAGGTAGCGCGACGAATAGTTGGCCACCACGTCGCGGTTTTCCCACAGCAGGCATTGCAGGGCGCGGATGCTCTGTTCGAGGTCGTCGCCGTAGTTGATGTGGATGTGGCGCACCATCGGTTCGTTGTCCTCGAACACGTCGGCCACGGTGTCGAACAGGCGGTCGATGCCTTCGCCTTTCGAGGCCACGGTGGGTACGATGGGAATTCCGAGCATACGGCCCAGTGCCTCGTAGTCGAAGCGGGCGCCGGTGGCGAGCAACTCGTCGTACATGTTCAGGGCGATCACCACTTTGATGTCCATGTCGATGAGCTGGGTGGTGAGGTAGAGGTTGCGTTCGAGGTTCGAGGCGTCTATGACGTTGACCACCACGTCGGGCTTCTGCTCGAAGATGTGGCGGCGCACGTAGAGTTCCTCGGGAGTGTATTCGGTAACGGAGTAGGTGCCGGGCAGGTCGGCCAGCAAGAGGGTGTAATCGCCGTGGTGGACGGTGGCGGTCTTGACGTCGACGGTGACGCCGCCGTAGTTCCCCACGCGTTCGTGCAGGCCGCTGGCGAAGTTGAAGAGCGAGGTTTTGCCGCTGTTGGGATTGCCGACCAGCGCCACATTGACCCGCTGTCCGCCGCCGGGGCGGTGGAAGCGGTTAACGGCTTCGGGCTCGACGACGGTTTCGGCTTTGCGCCCTTTGTAGATGGCCCCGGCCCCGGTGCTCACTTCGATCAGGGCGGCTTCGGAACGGCGCAGGGCCACGCGGTAGCCCATGATTTCATACTCGACGGGGTCGAGCATGGGGGCGTTCTTGACCACGCGCACGGTCTTACCGCGCACGAAACCCATCTCGGTGATGCGTTTGCGGAACGAACCGTGACCAAGCACTTTGGTGATCACGCCGCTTTGGGCGGTGCGCAGGTCGGACAGCCGGCCGTGTATGGTCTGGTTTTGGGATTCCATGGGATTACAGCAGGGAACAAAGGTAGCGATTCGCCGCGAGGGCGGAACTACCTAAAAGAGGGGATTTTCGGAACCTGCCCGGCCCGGGAAAGACCGGTCCGGAGGCTATCCGGATTGGGAGAACGCTCTGCAGGAAGCTGTCCTGCGGAAAATTTAACAGTTCGGGAGATGTCTGGCCCGAAGACTACCCCACAGGCGAGCCGTCTGGTACGGCGGGGCGCTCTGTCCGGGAAGTTTTCAGAAAAAACACCCCCGCGCCCGGGGAGCGGAATCTACCGTTTCAGGCGCTGGCGCCAGGCCAACCGTTCATAGCGGCTGTTCAGGCCGGGAAACTGCGGTTGCGGGATGTAGAGCGTGAGCCCCGAATGGCGGTCGATGCGGAAACCGCTGTAGTCGGGCATGAACGATGGAGTGGCGGCACACCACGGAACCGCTTCGCCGATAAGCCGCGACAGTTCGGCGCGGTCGGCTTCGGTGGTGAGGGTGCGCGAGTAGTAGTCCCCGAAATCGAAGAACAGGCGATAGACGTTGCGGTCGAAGCGCTGGACGGTGAGCGGATCGACATACGCCGACGAGATCAGCGAGCGCCGCTCGTGCAGGAAAGCGGCCAGCGGTTCGAGAGCGGCCGTACGGATCACCGAGAAGGTTCCCGAGCGGCGGTAGTCGTTTTCGGCATAGCCCGCCACGTGCGCGAAGACGCGGTTGGCGAATAGGGTGACGTCGCTATAGGCCAGCTGGGCGGCCGAGCCGGCGTACACATCGGTAAAACCGGGCGCCACGATCTCGGCCGACGAGGCAAGGATATAGTTACACTTGTTGCGGAGTTCATAGGCCACCTCGATCCCGGCCATAAAGCAGGCCTCGAAGACGATGTAGTCGAACACGCGGTCGGGGATGGCGGCGGCAAAATCGGCGAGCTCCATCTCGCGGATCCCGTCGACCAGCACGGATTTGGTATCGGCCGACGGCGCCACGACAGTAACGCCGTAGGGGTTGATCAGGGCGCCCTGAGGCAACCAGCCCGAGGCATGCGAAAAGACCACCAACCCGTAGGAAGAAGCCGGGTAAAGGGTACGAACCTCGTCGATAACGCGGGAGAGCACGACGGGCGAGGCCGAGTTTTCGGAAGAATAGGTGCGGATGGTGCGGGTGATGTTCACGCCGCCCGAGCGGACGATCTCGAACAACTCGGGCGTGGAGCCCGTTTTGTCGAGGTAAACGAGCAGGTGTTGCCCTTCGGCGGGACGCCAGCCTTGCCTGAGCGCCTCAACTTTGGCAGCGGCTTCCGAGGCGAGGTTATTGTCTCCCCCCATATACACGAGCAGGGTGCGTGCGGGGACGGGTTTGACGTATTCGGCCGGACGGCAGGCGGTCAGGGCGACGGCTCCGAGCGCAACGGCCCACAGGAACCTGAGACCTCGCCCGAAAATCGTGTGCATGCCCCGGGCGAACGGGGCCTCCCGGTCCGGAGGGGTCGGCAGGGAGTCTGTTTTTACGCGCGGAGCAGGCGGTTGCTGGCAACGGATATTACTGGGGGTGGCCGGATGTGCTGGGATCATTCTCACAGGGTATTAACGTAATAATCACCGTGTTTCGTGCAAAGATAACGGTATATTTTTGTTTTCCGCGGCTTTGTTGCCCGTTCGATGCAGCCCCGTTCCAAGAAAAACAGGAAGCGCCCAAGCCGGGAATGCTTCCTGTGTTCTTTGAGGCATCCGGTGTGACGGATTACAGGTCGGTGATCGGTTTGAAGCGCGGCACGAGGATTTTCATCACCGCCCAGGCGATCAGGTAGGCCAGCGCGCAGAAAACGAAGAGAATGGTATAGCCCTGCGTGACGTCGCCCGCCGCCTTGAAGTGATCGAAAATGCGTCCGGCGCCGGAATTGATCAGCACGCCGCCGAGGCCCCCGGCCATGCCGCCGATCCCGGTGACCGAGCCCACGGCTTTCTTGGGGAACATATCCGACACGGTGGTGAAGATGTTCGCCGACCATGCCTGGTGGGCCGACGCGGCGATCCCGATCACCACTACGGCGAACCAGTAGCCGTAGCCGCCGATCCACTGGGCACCGAGCACCACCAGCGGACATAACGCTATAATAAACATGGCGCGCATGCGGGCGGCGTAGGGGTTCATGCCGCGTTTGATAAAGAATTCGGGGAACCAGCCGCCGCAGACCGACCCCACGCAAGTCATCGAATAGAGCACGGCCAGCGGCACGGCGATGGCTGTGGCGTCCATGCCGTATTGCGCCAGCATGAACGAAGGCAGCCAGAAAAGCAGGAACCACCACACGCCGTCGGTCATGAATTTGCCGAACGCAAAGGCCCAGGTCTGCCGGTAACCCAGCAGGCGGAACCAGCTGATCTTGCCGGTATCGCCGTCGCCCCTGGCCTCTTCGGCCGTAGCGGCATCCTGATGGATGTAGTCGTATTCTTTTTGTGAAAGTTTACCTGTGGCGAGTTTCTGCGACGGCGTGCCGTAGAAGAGCAGCCAGCAAACGAGCCACACGAAGCCGAGGGCGCCGATGAGAATGAAGGCCCATTGCCACCCCCACGCCGCGGCGATGAAGGGCACGGTGAGCGGGGCAAGGATAGCGCCGATGTTGGCCCCGGAGTTGAAGATCCCGGTGGCCAGGGAACGTTCGCGTTTGGGGAACCACTCGGCGGTGGTTTTGATGGCGGCGGGAAAATTGCCCGATTCGCCGAACCCGAGGGCGGCCCGGGCGCCCATGAAGCCGCGCACACCGAAAGCCAGCGCGTGGCTCATGGCGCCGGCCGACCACACGACGATCGACCAGGCATAACCCTTCCGGGTGCCGAGCCAGTCGATAATACGTCCGGCAAAGAGCATCGAGAGGGCGTAGACGAGCGTGAAGGCCGAGGTGATGTCGCCGTAGTCGGCATCGCTCCAGCCGAAGGTGGCCGAGAGATCTTCCTTGAGCAGCGAGAGCACCTGCCGGTCGAGGTAGTTGATGGTGGTGGCGAAGAACAGGAGCGCACAGATGGTCCAGCGGTAACGCCCGATCTTCTGGTTGACTTGTTGAAATTTGGTCATCGACTGAGGTTGTTTGGGTTAACTATTTATCGTCATTGCGAGGCCGTGAGGAACGAAGCGGCGAACGATCTGTCCGCGTACCCCGGGTAATTTTCCCGTCGTAGCGAGGAGTGACCGAGAGAAACGGGAACGGTCCGGCAATCGTATAGTGAACCCTGCAAGGTATATGCTACGATTGCGGAGTCTGCCCCGGGCGAAGCCGAGGGATATTCCTCGCTACGACGGGGAAGATTATCCGGGATGTGCCTGCGGCTCTTCGCAGCGATGGGGAAGATTATCCGGGGGGCACCTGCGGCTCCTCGCAATACTCTATTTCCGTACCGAAGCGGCTATGGCGAGTACCTCTTTGATCAGCGCGGTGATCTCGCCCCACTTTTGCTCTTTGATCAATGCGGCGGGGAAGAGGTTCGAGCCCATTCCGACGCACGCGACGCCGGCCGAGAACCAGGCACCGAGGCTCTCGGCGGTGGGCTCGACGCCTCCGGTGGGCATGATCGACGACCAGGGGCAGGGGCCTTTGATGGCTTTGACGAATTCGGGGCCCCCGACGCTCGATCCGGGAAATATCTTGACGATTTCGGCCCCCAATTCTTCAGCGCGGCCGATCTCGCTCAGGGTGCCGCAGCCGGGGCTCCATAGCACCTTGCGGCGGTTGCAGGCGCGGGCGGTTGCATCGTCGAGCAGGGGTGACACGATGAAGTTGGCGCCGAGTTGCATATACAGCGCGGCCGTCGGGGCATCGACCACCGATCCGGCGCCGAGGATCATCCCGGGCAGTTCGGCGGCGGCCCATCGGTTCAGTTCGGCGAATATCTCGTGGGCGAAGTCGCCGCGGTTGGTGAACTCGAACACACGGAGCCCGGCGGCGTGGCTGGCCCTGAGAATTTCGCGGCACACGCCGGCCGAAGGATGGTAGAATACGGGAATCACGCCTTGCCGTTGCATGGCCTGCGCGACTTCGATGCGGGTGAATCGTGCCATAAATTGCGGTTGTTATCTATTTCGTCATTGCGAGGGCCGCGTAACGGCCTGCGGCAATCTTCCCTTTCAAAAGCTACTACACTGCCGGAATCTATTCTGCCGAAACTGCGGGGGGGGTATCTCTCATGCATTCTAAGCTCGGGGCCGACCCAGCAGGGCTCGCGTAATGACCCGGGAAATTGTATCGTTATTTGGGTTGTTTGCCGATGTAGGCCAGGATGCCGCCATCAACGTAGAGGATATGGCCGTTCACGAAGTCCGAAGCGGCCGAGGCGAGGAACACGGCGGGGCCCTGCAGGTCGTCGGTGGTGCCCCAGCGGGCGGCGGGCGTCTTGGCGATGATAAAGTCGTTGAACGGATGGCCGGGCTCGCGCAGGGGCGCCGTCTGCGGGGTGGCGATGTAGCCGGGCCCGATGCCGTTCACCTGGATGTTGTGTTCGGCCCACTCGCAGGCAAGGTTCTTGGTGAGCATCTTGAGCCCGCCCTTGGCGGCGGCATAGGCCGACACCGTTTCGCGCCCCAGCTCGCTCATCATCGAGCAAATGTTGATGATCTTGCCTCCGCCATTGGCGATCATACCGGGGGCCACGGCTTTCGACATGATAAAGGGGCCGTTGAGGTCGATGTCGATCACCTGCCGGAACTCGGCAGCGCTCATTTCGAGGGCGGGGATGCGCTTGATAATCCCGGCGTTGTTGACCAGGATGTCGATCACGCCCACTTCTTTTTTCACTTGTTCCACAAGTTTACAGACCTGTTCTTCGTCGGTTACGTCACACACGTAGCCATGGGCGGCGATACCGTCTTCGCGATAGGCGGCGATGCCTTTCTGCACCAGGTCGGCGTTGATGTCGTTGAAGACGATGGTGGCGCCGGCGCCGTGCAGGGCTTTGGCGATAGCCATCCCGATACCGTACGAGGCGCCGGTCACCAGAGCGGTCTTTCCGGCTAAGGAGAATGCGTTTTTCATGAGTATATGTGGTTAATTTGTTCCTCTTGTATGCATTATGTCATCCCGAGCGAAGCCGAGGGAGCTTTTCAGAAACCAGGCGATGATTATTCATTGCCAAGCTCCCTCGGCTTCGCTCGGGATGACATACGGAAGACCCGCTTCCCCGTTGTATTAGTTTATGATGACAGGCCCGCGGCTGCGGGGGTCGCCGCAAAGCGGCGACCCGCAGGCCTGTATGCTATTTCAATAGTGCGCACGATACTTACCGCGCCACTCGGCCCGAAATGTCGCCGCCCATCAGGGCCTCGACCTCGGCCACGGTCGCCAGGTTGAAGTCGCCGTAAATGGTGTGTTTGAGGCACGAGGCGGCCGCGGCGAACTCCAGCGCCCGCTGGTCATCGCCCGGCCAGGTGAGCAACCCGTAAATCAGCCCCCCCATGAACGAGTCGCCGCCGCCCACACGGTCGACGATATGGGTGATGTCGTAGCGTTTCGATTGGTAGAGCTTGCCGCCGGCCCACAGGCAGCCGCCCCAGGTGTTGTGGTTGGCGTTGACCGAGCCACGCAGGGTGATGATCACTTTCTGTGCGCGCGGGAAGCGCTGCATCATCCGGGTGCAGACCGATTCGAACTGGACCGCGTCGACGTCGCCGCCGGTGCGGGCCACGTCGAAGCCTTCGGGCCGGATGCCGAACACTTTCTCGGCGTCTTCTTCGTTTCCGAGGATGATGTCGCACCCTTCGACCAACGCAGGCATCACTTCGGAAGCCTTCTTTCCGTATTTCCAAAGATTCTTACGGTAATTGAGGTCGCACGACACGGTGACACCCATACGGTTGGCCGCGCGGATGGCCTCACCGCAAACATCGGCAGCGCCCTGCGACAGGGCCGGGGTGATGCCCGTCCAGTGGAACCAGCGGGCCCCGTGCAACACGGTTTCCCAGTCGATCATGCCGGGTTGTATGCCGGCGATCGAAGAGTGGGCGCGGTCGTAGATCACTTTGCTGCCGCGCGACACGGCCCCGGTTTCGAGAAAGTAGATACCCAGGCGCCCGCCTCCCCAGAGGATATTCGGAGTGCCGACACCGTATTTATGCAGGTTCATCACACAGGCGCGGGCGATGTCGTTGTCGGGCAGGCGGGTGACGAATTCGGCACTGAGCCCGTAATTGGCAAGCGACACGGCCACGTTGGCCTCGCCGCCGCCGAAAGTGGCGATGTATTCCGAAGCCTGCGAGAAACGTTCGTAGCCGGGGGTCGCGAGGCGGAGCATGATCTCGCCGAAGGTGACTATTTTATCCATGGGTAGCTAAATCACAAAAAGATGGGTTTTGCCGGTTTACCGCAGGTCGGTGGGCTGGCAGGTGTCCATGTCGCCGTAGTCGAGGTTCTCGCCGGCCATGCCCCAGATGAAGGTGTAGTTACTGGTGGCGCAGGCCGAGTGGATCGACCACGAAGGCGAAATGACGGCCTCTTCGTTCTTCATCCAGATGTGGCGGGTCTCGGTGATCTCGCCCATGAAATGGCAGACGGCCTGGTTGTCGGGCACTTCGAAGTAGAAGTAGGCTTCCATCCGGCGGCTGTGGGTGTGGGGGGGCATGGTGTTCCAGACGCTGCCGGGGCGCAGTTCGGTCATGCCCATCTGGAGCTGGCAGGTGGGAAGCACTTCGCGCACGATGAGTTTGTTGATCGTGCGGTGGTTGCTGCCTTCGAGGCTGCCCATCTCGGCCACCACGGCATCGGCCTTGGTGACCTTTCGGTCGGGGTAAGCGGTGTGCGCCGGGGCCGAGTTGAGGTAGAAATGCGCGGGAGCCGCGGGGTCTTTGCTCGAAAAAACGACCGTGCGGTCGCCCATGCCCACGTAGAGGGCCTCTTTGTAGGCAAGTTCGAAGACCACGCCGTCGACTTCGACGGTACCGGGGCCGCCGACGTTGATCACGCCGAGTTCGCGGCGGTGCAGGAAGAAGGGGGCTTTGAGCGGGTCGATAGCTTCGAGCGTGAGCGTTGAGTGGCAGGGCACGGCGCCACCGACGATCAGCCGGTCGTACATCGAATAGACCAGTTTCACCCGGTCGCAGACCATCAGGTCGCCGATCAGGTGTTCCTCGCGCAGGCGGGCGGTATCGTAGGCTTTGGCGTCGCGCGGATGCGAGGCGTTGCGGATCTCGAAGGTTGTTTTCATGGGAATACGGTGGCTAACGGGTTACGGCAATTAAACAAAGTTAGGGATTTTTCGGAATTCCGGAAGAATCCGAACCTGAAGCGTATGTCCGAACAAAATCCCGGCAAAGATTATGCTTATCCGCAACAATACCCCCTGTGTTTTATCTTTTGTTCTCGAAAGGTATTTGTGCATTTGACCGGGTCGCGTAAGTGAGCCCGGAGTGGGGCGCCTTCCTGCCCGGCGGGCTGTAATACCCGCCCGGGACCCGTTTACGCCCTCCGCCGACGGCGGACCGAAGAGTAATTATTGAGGATAAGCATTTAAAAATTAACGGAATTATCTCTTTTAGGCTTACTGCTGTTTTCATCAGCTCCTTCGGGTTACCAAACGACCCGCGGGCCCAGCGCGCTACGCGTGCTCGGGGGAGATGGGCGCCGGGTCGAAAGCAATGAAATATTACATCGCTGTGTCAATGAGTCTATAGTCACCTAACCTTTTCAGGTGATTGAAAGACTACGAGGAGGCATCCGCACGCGTGCGGATGCCTCCTCGTATGTTTTGTCCGGGCGCCACAGGCGCCGTCTTGATACTGGTCGCCCCGGGGCAGGCCGGTGGCCGGCCCCGGGGCGAAACGCGGACTACGCTAATATCCGGCGGGCGGCTTAGTACCGGTTCCGGTTGTAGCCGCCACCGCCGCGGTTGTAGCCGCCACGGTCGTTCCGCTCGGTTTTCGGGCGGGCTACGCTCACCGTGAGGGTCTTGCCTTCGAAATCGGTGCCGTTCAGGGTATCGATCGCTTTCTGGGCGTCTTCGTCGTTGGGCATTTCGACAAAGCCGAAGCCGCGCGAACGGCCTGTTTCGCGGTCTGTAATGATGTTGGCAGACGAAACTTCTCCGTACTGCGCGAACAGTTCTTGCAGGCTTTCGGTTTTCGTGGCGAAGTTCAGATTGGAAATGTAAATGTTCATTGGTGTGTTGTGGGGGAGGTGTTGCTATGAATGAATTTTGAAGTTTTATTTTACTGGCGCTGTTCTAACCGCATTCATACCACGGGTTCCGCATTCCAGGGCAAAAGTAATTATTTTTCCGGCCGTTATACCCTTCGGAGGGGAAAATGTCCGGAAAAAATACCGGATCATTATGTCCGGCAGGCGTCTTGTCGATCGTCCGGGCCTCATCCGGCGTTTTCGTGACGGGCATCGTCCGGGCCTTCGCTGATCAAAATGTCCGGCGAAGCATTGGGTCCTTGCATCGGCCCGGGCCGGAATAACCGGAGCGACGGGCGGCCGAAGGACGGATGCGAAGTTAAAAAGGACACCCCGCGGGGCGTCCTTTTTCCCTTTCGGTCCGTGCGGAGAGAGGGGGATTCGAACCCCCGGTACCCGTAAGAGTACAACGGTTTTCGAGACCGCCCCATTCAACCGCTCTGGCATCTCTCCGGGCAATGGGGTTTGGCTGCCCCGGCAGGGAAAGGCGGCCCGCAGGCCGGGATTGCGGCGTCAGTACGCCGCCTGCCGTTTCAACTCGCGCAAAGGTAATGATATTCTCGCGAAAAACAAGAAGCCGCCCCGCCGCCTGCACCCGGGGGCGGATGCCCTCTCCGGAGAATCCATTGCAAACCGGCGGAAGATATATTATATTTGCGAAGCCCGGAGGGAATATCCCCGCCGGTAAATTCCGATAAATCATGCGTCATAGGTTTCTGTTTTCCTTCCTGTTGTTTTCTTTTTGTTCCCTGCCATTGTCAGGACAAAACCAGCCTTCCGCCGAAGAGTATGCCAAGATCGCCGGCAACGGCTCGTGGTGTTGGTTTTCCGATCCCCGGGCCATTTACTCGGACGGGGTCTATTTCGGAGGTTACGTAGACAGTACCGGCAGCATATGGAGTTTCGCTTACGACCCGGCCGACCAGGGTATCAGGCGCTTCCTGCAATACGAAAGGCTCGACAAGGACGACCATGCCAACCCGTCGATGGCGATGCTTCCGGACGGGCGGCTGGTCACTTTCTTCTCGGGACACGGCGGCATGGGTCGGACACCCCTTTATTACAGGATCAGCACCCGTCCGCGGGACATCTCGGCGTGGGGAGAGCTCCGGCAGGCGGGAACGGAAACCGAGAAGTTGTTCAACACCTGCTACTCCAACCCGGCCGTCTTACGGGCCGAGAATAACCGCACCTACTTGTTCTACCGCGGGGCCGATTTCCGGTTCAAGATGGTCTGGTCCGACGACCTGGAGGTCTGGTCGGACGAAAAAGTCATCGTGAAGAGCGTGCGGTCGGATTACGGCGTCAGGCCCTACGTCAAAGTGGCCAACAACGGGAAAGACAGGATACACATCGCGTTTACGGACGGGCATCCGCGAAACGAGACGCAGAATTCCATACACTACGTATGTTACCGCAACGGCCGCTTCGAGACGGCCTCGGGCCGCGAGGTGGCCACCCTGGAGGAGCTGCCCTTCACCCCGGACCGGGCAGACATGGTGTACGACGCGGGCCGCACCAACGAAAGAGCCTGGATCTGGGATGTGGCCTACGACGATAACGACCGGCCGGTGCTGGTCTACGCCCGTTTTTTCAGCGAATTGCGCCACGAATACTGGTACGCCCGCTGGGACGGCACGCAATGGATCAACAAAAAAATATCCGACGCCGGGCGCTGGTTCCCGTTCAAAGAGGTGCCCCGCGAAAAAGCCGAAGGCGAGCCCCACTATTCCGGAGGAGTATGCCTCGACCATTCCGACCCCAACGTAGTCTACCTGTCGAGGCCGGTCAACGATGTGTTCGAGATAGAGAAATGGGTCACGGCGGATATGGGGCAGACGTGGCAGACCACGGCCGTCACGGCCCGCTCTTCCCGCGACAATGTGCGTCCGTTCGTGCCCGTGAACGACCCGCACTCCCGGGTCATGTGGATGTACAACTACCACTACCCGGTCTTTACCGATTTCTGCACGGCCATCCGGATCGGCGACCTGTCGAATGGCTTCCCGGGGGAGACCGACACCCTGTCCGTCAAAACGGTCATGAAAGCCGTGGCCGACTGGCAGATACAAGCGTTGGAAGAAGCCTGGCGCAAGAAAACCAGCTCCCATGCCGAGAACTCGTGGGTCAACGGCGCGTTGTACTTAGGCCTGCTGGAGTGGGCCGGAATCTCGGACTCCCCGTCGGCCTACCTGGATTGGGTGTACCGCATCGGACAGCGCAATTATTGGCAAGTCGGCCCCCGGATGTACCATGCCGACGACATTTGCATTGCCCAGACGTACCTTAAGATGTACCGCCGGTACCACGACAAGAATATGTTGACCCCGACCGTGGCGAGGGCCGAATGGGTCATGGGGCACCCATCGGAGGCTCCCTCACCCAACTACCATAAGGAACGCTGGACGTGGTGCGACGCTTTGTTCATGGCACCTGCCGTATACGCCCAGCTTTATGCGATCACCGGCCAGAAAAAGTACCTGAACTATATGAACCGGGAATTCAGGTATACCTATGACTTCCTGTACGACCCCGAAGAGCGCCTGTTCTTCAGGGACGACAGCTATTTCGACAAGAGGGAGGCCAACGGCCAGAAGGTATTCTGGGGCAGGGGCAACGGATGGGTGCTGGGCGGACTGGTCAACATCCTGAAGGAATTGCCGCCTCATGCCGCTTCGCGCGGCTTTTACGAGGGTTTATTCCGGGATATGTGCGCACGCATAGCCGGATTGCAGGGCGAAGACGGGTTCTGGCACTCCAGCTTGCTGGATCCCGCGAGCTTCCCCAACCCCGAGACCAGCTCGTCGGGGTTCATCGTATACGGGCTGGCCTACGGGGTAAATGCCGGTATTCTGGACAGGGATACATATCTGCCCGTGATCGAGAAAGGCTGGGCGGCTCTGGTTTCGGCGGTGGATACCGAAGGAAAACCGGGCTGGGTACAGCCCATAGGCCAGGATCCGCGCACGGTGACCAAAGGAATGACCGAACTCTATGGCACGGGGGCTTTCCTGCTGGCCGGATCGGAGGTCTATGCGATGAGCAGGCACTAACGCAGAGCCCCCCGTGGGTTTTACTCTGCCCGGGCGCGCGGGGAGAGCGGCTCTTTGATACCCCCCCCGAACATAAGGCTGCCGGGACGTTGTTCCGGGACGGGCATTCATCCCGCTAAGATTCCTGAAGTACACTTTCACGGATTCGAATTCCAGGAAAAAAGACCGTACGGGAGACTAAATTCCGTATCTTTATGACGTGATCCATCCGATTTATTATATACTTATCGGCAACAATACCCCTTCGGTACAGCCGGCCGGGGACGTACACAAGCCTCAGGCGAGTGGCGTCCCGCCGATTGGGGCGACGGCGGACTGTGGACGATGTCCGTATCCAGACTAAAAAGACGAATAATATCTCTGGTTTTACGCTCAGAAATGTGCGTAACTTTTTGTTTTTATATAAATGGACTGATTACGCAGTCAATATATTAGGTTGGAGCCCCGAAACATGCGGAGCCATCGTAGAAGACTATAATCCTACTTTGTACAAAGAAAACAATAATGTCACCGAGATATTTACAGTGAACACCGCTGCTCCCTCCCTAATGGCTGCTAAACTTGACCCGGCCAAGATAAATTGTAATTGCAACCAGAGTTCCATGTGGTATGCTGACTGTGAAACATACCCATGCAAAGTTCTACGAGATGGCTGTGGTGGATTCGGATTTTTTGAATGCAACGGAGTCCATATGCCCATGACCATAATCCTGAATTAAGGTAACCTCTACTAACCTATGCCGTGAGACTGCCTGTCTTGCGGTATAGGTTTTTAGCAAGATTCAGGATGAGGCCACATTTAACTCAGATATATGAAGACAAAACAATGGCTAACCATACTCGGCATTGCCGCCGGTTCGACGCTGCTCGAAATATGTATGACCCCTTTGAGGTATGACTTTTTAGTCTCAGGGATAATAGGGCTGTTTCTTTATGGATTAGGCACCTATTTGTGTCTATCCCAGATCAAGCAGATCAGGCCTAATATAGTCGCGATCGCCATCATCGCGGGGCTGCTGGCCATTCATCTGCCGGTACGGATCATGGATTGGCAAGGTTCGTTGGTTAGTTTTCCCGATGCGGTTATTCACCTGCTGGGAATAATTCTGGGTTATGCCTTCTGGCGGGTAAATAAAAAAGTCAGGGTATTCCTTATAATTCCTTTGTCGATACTTATATCCGTAGGTTATGTTTATTTCTTTGATGCGTTTCTCAACAAACTGAACTACGGTACCTGGAGTGGAAAAATAGAGCCGGTAACCGTTGAAGACCGCCTTGTGTTCCAGACTAGCGACGGTGATTCCGTGAACTTGACTTACTTTAAAGGGCATTATCTGGTGTTGGATTTCTGGAGCAGTAGTTGTGGGGTATGTTTCAAGAAATTTCCCCAAGTGCAGGAGTTTTATGACCGCTATCGGGACAATGGCCAAGTAACCTTATATGGTATCCATTGCCGTATGGAAGAGCGAGGCGAGACATACGACACTGGGGCAGATGTCCTGCACAATCTGGGATACACGTTTCCTTGTATGTCGATCAACATCAAGGATTCCGCATTGTCCGAAATCGGCGTCGAGGCTTTTCCTACCGTTATCATCGTGGCTCCCGACGGAACGATTGTTTTTCGTAGCGATATTAGCGGGGCCCAGGATTACATAAGTAAACTAGCCGGAGAATGAGAGGGGTGACGGCCACTATAGTCACAGGCCTGCTCCTATTATCGGCACTGTTTGTTCCGGGCGGGCCTTTTGTCGAAAAGGAAATCCTTTCGCAAGGTTATGCCTTTATTGCAGGAACCATTCTATTGAGTGTTCTCATCCTGCTATCGGGTAAGAAGTTAAGGGCCGGTGTAGACTGGCCCTTTGCGGCGATAGGCGTATTCTTGGGCTATGTGTTGTTGAGGATGGGTTTGGCCGGTAGTCCGGCCTTACCTGTTTTAGCGGTCTTATCGTTTGCTTTGCTGTATCTCGTATTCCGGGCCTTACAGCCGGATAATCTGAAACATGTAGACCTGATCATTATGGCAGCCTGTTTGATACAAGCGCTGTATGGTATTCTGCAATACGCAGGTATCTTGCACGCTCATTCAGGATTCAGGATCACGGGCAGTTTCGATAATCCTGCAGGTCTGGCCGTATGCCTGGCCATAGGTTTCTCATTCTGCGTGTCCCTTTTCAGGCGCCCCGGGATCATTGCTGCCGTTATTTTTGCCGTAGTGATTATCTTATCCGGATCACGCGCCGGGATACTAGCTATTCCCCAGAGATATCAACCCATCCGAGTAAATCTCTTGTGCTTAATCGTTCAAAAAAACCAGACCACCTTCTCTTGTCAATCCCCAGCAAATCTTTTTGCTCATCTCTATGCGCAACATATTCAGCGAAAGGAGTAGCTATTAGGCCATCTCGATAGATTTTTATCCCATCGAGTCTTTCGTCTGTGAACTTTCTGAATTTCGCTTTGGCTTTCTGGTCGTAATAATAAATAGTGACCCCCACTAATCCACAAGGCCGTTCAGAAACATATATTTTTTTTAGTTCCCCATTACTATCGACTGATAATATTTCCTGTTCGCGAGTCTCAGTATTATATCCAAGTTCTACGGATAATGTAGCATGTTCAATAGCCTGGCTTTCT
>JAVBMY010000008.1:0-54078 GCA_031551865.1 Rikenella sp.
CGAAGGCACGACAGTCGATAACCAAGGCTACTGCACTACCCACGGCATCGTGGGCGACGGCGAAGCCTCTATGGACAAGATGTGGGGCCACCTTTACGCCTACGAGAACGCCAACAGCGGCCCGACCAAGACGGCCGTCGAGGTATTCTACACTTGGAACGGCGTTCCCAAGAGCCAGGTGGTGGATTTCAAGCAATCGAACGGTGACATTATCGCTATCGAACGCAACCACCGCTACGTGGTTTCGATCAACGCCGACGGTTCGGCAGATGTCGCCGACTGTTACCTCGATGTGGATAATGCCGTGTTCGGAACATCGGGCACCTATAGTCATGCTACCCAGCGGGTTAAAGTGCCTTATGGCGCGCAAACGCTCACTCTCGAAGTGGAGTCCGATTGCCGCATCGTGTCGGTGACGCAAACGGCCGGTACCGCTTCGTGGGCCACCGTAAGCCAGAACCTTTCGTCGGACGGCATCAACGGTTTCGAAGGCCTGCTGGCTATCGTGCTGGGCGAGAATTCCGGCAACGAACGCGTTACAGCGATCACCCTTACCAATTTCCACGGGGAGACCATCACTGTCAACCTTACTCAACGGAGCCAAATCGAAGCACAGGCCAACTGTTTCATCGTACCTGCCGGTAGCAGTTACCAGTTCGATGCCCGCCAGCGCGGTAATGAATTATCGCGCACATTGACCGTCACCTCGATGGATGTGCTGTGGCAGGATGTGCCCGACCTGGTGACCGTAAATTACAACAGCACGACCGGTGAAGCTTCCGTGACCGCTTCGGCCACCGCTAACGGCACCGAAGGCGGCAACGCCGTGGTCGCCGCTTACAACGGCTCGACCATCGTGTGGAGCTGGCATATTTGGGTGACGGGTTACGACCCCGATGCTTTGGCGGCTGCCGTGACCTCGCCGCAGACCAATACCGCCTACCCGAACAATACCGCCGAGGCCCAGTTACATACTTACGATTATGCCTTGGGCTACCCATCCGGCAAATTGCTTATGGACCGTAACCTCGGGGCGCTCAAAGCCTACCATAACGTCGTTCCTGCCGGAGAAGCGGTTGAAGAAGCGGCCAAATCGTTCGGCTTGTTCTACCAGTGGGGCCGCAAAGACCCGTTCCCGCATTGGGACGGTACCGGCGGAGTCTCCCAGGGTCCGGTAATGCCCATTTATGGCCCTACGGGTTCGGAGCCACTTACGCGAGGGGTAATCACTTCGCTTGGTGATAATACCTACACAGGCTTCCGGATTATCCAGATCGAAAATACCCCGGGTAATACAGTGAGTAGCAATAACCTTACTTTGGCCATTAACGACCCCCTCTTATTCATTCAGAATAGCAATACGGGGGCTCCGCACTGGTATGCCAAAACATCCCTTTCCGATGCCTGGATGCTGTGGACCAGCAATGGCAGTGCGTCAGACTTTTTAAACTATGGCCCGGAAAAATCGGTATACGACCCCTGTCCTAAAGGCTGGCGCGTCCCCCCGTTTGAAGTATGGGGCGGAACGGTCAGGCAGCTCCCGGATGTCAGGGTGCCGATTTTCGATAACACAACCTGCCCGTTCTACCTGAACGGGGTGCTGTACCCTCCCACCAATCCCTATCCGTCGTCGGCCCTCACTGCTCGCAACGGCAGGCTTTACGAAGCCGGAACGGTCAAAGCCTGGTATCCCGCGCAAGGTTCTATTCATAATGGGTATAATGCCTTTGTGACAGGTTGCGGAGGCTATCATCTCTGCCATAATTCCACGGTGCGTAGCGGGTATTGGCAGGGTATGTATACGACCGCCAGCATGTTCTATGCCGATTATAAGTACATTGAAATGCGTCCGGTATTTGCTGCGGAGGGGGTCCCTGTCCGCTGCATCCAGGAATAATCCCGAACCCACAACTCTTTCTTACACCCGGCGGGGAGCCAAACCCCCTCGCCGGGTTTTTGTTTTATAAATACCTGCAGCCTAACAGCTTGGGATGATTGATGTATGAGAAGGACAGGATTTTGGAGGTGAAAGTTTTGTCTTAAGAATTAAAAGAATATACCTTTGCGGCATAAATGGCAAACTCAGGGGCGTAATAAGAAATAAAACCGTCCTCTCATGCGTTTGCCGAAAAATCCCTGAAACCGTGAAAACAATTGTTCCAACAAGCGACCGTAGCTCCCGCAAGCGACGGTCCGGAGACCGCCGCGAGGCCGGTGGCACCGCCCACGACATCCCCCGCGGGGTGTTGCAGGCCCTTAAGGAGGGAAACCACGACGCTTACGACGAGGTGTATATCCGCTACCGTGACCCTATCTACAACTTCCTGAAAATACTGACCCGTTCCGACGTGGCGGCCGAAGAGATCGCCCAGGAGGTGTTCGTCAACGTGTGGGAAAAACGTGATAAAATCAATCCCGCCAAGAATATTAAAAGCTATCTTTATACTATTGCCCGCAACGCTGCCCTGCAATATTTCAACAGGCAGAAAGTGCACGGGCGCTTTACGGATTTCAGCGCTGCGGCCGGAAACAGCGAATCGGTCTCGTCCGAAGAACTTGTCATTGCCAAAGAAACCGAAATCCTGATCGAGATCGCCCTCTCCCGCATGCCTGCGCAGCGCCGCCGGGTGTTCGAAATGAGCCACTACGAGGGGCTGAGCAACGAAATCATCGCCGAGCAGCTCGAAATCAGCAAAAGCAATGTCACCAGCCACCTGAGCAACGCCCGAAAAGACATCAAAGAAGTACTGGCGTTGTTTATCCTTCTGTTTATTGCCTCCCATTAACCCTTTCTATCTTATCTCCGTCCGGTTGCCCGGTGTGCCGCCAGGGTGCTCCCGGCCAACCGGTTTCCTGACGACAGGCCCTCCGGCGAATAGCCGCTTTTCCATACACAAAAAGTACGTATTCCAATTTATCGAGCATTACAAGCAGCAGCCTATCCAGTAACTACAGTCGCCTGCGCTTAACGGGAATTCTCCCAAACCCCCTCCCTTTACATAACACATAGCTCTACCGCCCCTGAGGCGGTTGTCGCCGTGTGTGTCCAGGCCAGACGGAATTTTCCGCCTTTCCCCCCCATCTGTGAACGGTGTTCACAGGTCGATTCGCAACACCTGTGGCTTTGGGTATGAAGAATAAGAATACTTATCCGCAATCATACCCCTTCAGCCCGCCGGCGGCCTATTGCCGGTATCGCTTATGTGACCCGGGTACATGCAAAAGCATCCTTCGAAAACAAAGGATAAACGCAGGTGGTATTATCGCGGATAGGTGTAAAGTAAGACTCCGTAATCGACTGATCTTCAGATTTTAGAAAAAATAATTCAAAAAGATTTTGACAAAACACTTCTCACTTGATATTACTTATGGGAAAAAGAAAACCCCGAATCCGAACCCACCGGACACAATTAAAAGCGCCCCGGACCTGTTTACCTACGAATATGGAACAGAAGTCTCGAAACAAAGCCGACCGAATTATTGAAGCCTATTTCAAGGGGCACCTCCCGGTGCCGCTGGAAAAGAAGATCCGCGACTGGTATGCCGGGCCGGAACATCGCGCCGAGAAAGACGCGGCGTTGTGGAATGCCTGGCAGGAATCGGTGAACTACGACCATAACCCGCGGCCGTCTGTCTACGAATCATTGGCCGAGATGCGTTCGCGCATGGGATTTCCCGAGGAAAGCGTAACGCTTTCCCGTCGCCATTTCAATACAAAACCGCAAACGACTCCGCTTAGAAGGATCGAACACACTCGCTTCAGCCAGGCTGTTATCAGGGTAGCCGCTGTTGTGATTCCGATCCTTCTGATAACCGGCGCTGCGTGGATATATCTTAGCCGGATGGTTACCACGCAGCAAAGCCGGGATCTTACGCATACCACATTCGTTGCCGATGTCAACGATCATGCGAAATCTACCTCCGAACCCGGGCTGACTACTCCTCCGGAAAGTTCGGCCCATACCCGCAACACCATGAGCGACGGCTCGCAGGTATTGGTCAATGCCAATAGCGCAGTGGCCGAAACCGGTTTCCGGAAAGCCCGCCTCGAAGGGGAGGCCTATTTCTCGGTGGCCAAAGATGCCGAAACGCCTTTCGTACTTTCTACCGAACACTTTACGGTCAGGGTACTGGGCACCAAATTCAATGTCCGGTCCGCCCACGACGAACGCTATGCAACCGTCGAGCTCTATTCGGGCCGGGTCGATATCTTGCTCGGAGAAACCGTCCTGACCCTTACTCCCGGTGATTGCCTGCGATACGATACCCGCACCGGAGAATATGTGTTCTCGGAAACGGATGGCACACTGCCGTCCTGGGTCAGCAAAGACCTCGATTTCCACCAGGTGTCGCTGGGCGAGGTGTTCAAATCGCTCGAATGGTACTACGGCGCGAAGATCGAAACGGCGCCGGGTGTGAATCTGAATATCCCCGTCATCTTTAAACTTTACGGCACCGAGCCGCTGGCGACAGCCATGTCCTATCTGCAACTCATCAGCGGGGATTTTACCTATACCATAAACCCGTCCGGGACCCAAGTCAACGTGCAAACCAATTAATCCGCGGAACAGATACCACAATGAAACTTTCTCACAAACGACGGCCGGCACTCCGGACAGCAACGTTACTCTTAGCGTGCGCGGCCTTTTCGGTTTCCGCCCTGACCGCACAGGAGCGTACGGTGCATATCTCCCGGCCGAACATCACTATCGGCGACGCACTGAGGGAGATAGAGGCCCAGACCGGGATGAGCATTGCTGTGAATCTCGGGAAACTGAATGTCTCCGATAAAGTACAGCTTACGCGCACCCAAGGATCAGCCCGAAATATTCTCGACCAACTGCTGGCCGGAACCGGGATGACCTATATCTTGCAAGAGGGCCGTATCCTGATCATCCCCCCCAAGGGAGGCGAGATGTATGCCGTGGTGCCGGCCCGTCAGGTGGCGCCCCGCAACGATAACTCGGAATTTGAACGCGCCGTGAGCGAATACAATCGCTTGCAGGCCGAATCGCAGGTACAGCAACCTCAGCCCGCCACTCCCGGGCCCATTGCCGTTCCGGTCCGGGAGCCTGTGGCTCAGGAAGGCCGCTTTACCTATCCTTCGCAAATCCGCCAGGTGGCTCCGGGAGCTAAATACCCTTCGTCGCCTTATAGCCACACCTACCCGCGCTCGTTCGCCCTGAAGACCAACCTGCTCTGGGGCGGAGCCACCTTTACGCCGAACCTTGGCTTCGAGGTGGGTCTCGGCCGAAAGACCTCGCTCGAACTGATGGCCGGATACAATCCCTGGAACCTTAAAGGTTCGGACGCTGACAATGAAAAACTCGTGCATACGGTCGTCAAACCCGAGTTCCGCTACTGGCTCTGCGAACGGCTTGGCGGCCACTTCTTCGGACTGCACGCCCTGTACGCCAACTACAACGTGTCGGGCCATGACTTGCCGCTGCTCGGGTTCGAGAAACCTTACCGCTACGAAGGCACGGCCTGGGGCGGTGGTGTCTCGTACGGCTACCATTGGGTACTCAACCGCCATTGGGGCCTCGAATTCAACGTCGGCGTGGGTGTGGCCTATATGAAGTACGACCAGTACGACTGCGAAAAGTGCGGCCGCATCGTAGACAACCGTACGAAATGGTACTACGGCCCCACGAATGCGGGCATCAAGCTGGTCTACACGATAAAATAACCTCCTCCGAACCTTCGAGAAGTAAAAACGATGAAAAAGATAACCCTATCCTTGATCCTCTTGATCTGCGGTGCGGCCACGGCTAAAAATACGGGTGGCACCATCGACGTGAAAGGTATCGAGATGATCCGTTCGGGCCAGCAGGTGATCCTCAATTTTACGATGACTCCCGGCCCGCATGCCGTCAAGAGCGATTACAACCTGATCGTCATCCCCTCATTACAGGGCGAATCGCTCTCCATGCCCCTTCCGTCGGTGGCCGTACAAGGGCGTAAAGCCAAAATGATGGGTCCCGTCCGCTACGAGCAGGGCGAAGGCAATAACGTACCCCCGCAGATCATCGGTTATACGACAAACGGCACTGCCTACAGGTATAGTGTTGCGTTTCCGTACAGCGACTGGATGCGCGGTTCCGACCTCGTGTTCGACGGTGTGCTGGCCGGATGTTGCACCGCCAGGGAAACTCCGCTTGGCCTGATCGCCGAAAACGTACTCTGCCGCGAAGAGCCGCCTGCCCCGGTGATGCCGGTAGCGGTTCCTCCGGTGACCGAACCGCTAAAACAGGCCACCGCAGGTGAACGTCTGGCCGCCCGCTATCCTTTCATCGCAACGATCGACGACCTGCGCGACCCCCGGACGGGACATATGCGCCCGCTCGACAGCGATTTCATCGAAGGTAATCGCGATGGTTCGGTAACCGTCTATTTTCGCCAGGGAAAGATCGACATCGACCGAAGCTACATGGGTAATAACGACCGCCTTGCCGAATTGATTTCGACCATCCGTACCATCCAGGCGTCATCCGACAGCCGCATAGCGCATGTCGTCATTGCAGGGTTCGCCTCGCCCGAGGGAACGCTCGCCATGAATCAGCGCTTGTCGGGACAGCGTGCCGCCGCACTTCGCAACTTTCTGATGCAGAATACCTCGGTAACCTACGCCAATATCGACATTTATAACGGCGAAGTCGACTGGCCCGGCCTGCGTAAACTGGTCGAACGGTCGAACATGCCCGACCGCGAAATCGTTTTGTCGATTATCGATAACACCCCCATATGGGATGCGCAACGGCAGGTGGGGCGTCAAGGTACCCTGATGAGCCTGCGGGGCGGCGAGGTCTACCGCTACATGTACCACAATTTCTTCCCGCAATTGCGTAATGCCGCATACATCCGGGTCTATTACGAAAACAAATAACACCAACGCGGGAAGATCCTGAACTTCAAAAAACACCTGACTAATTAACCAATAACCAATCAATCAAAACTCAACCAACAATGAAAATGAACAAATTTCTGATCGCCGCCCTGACGGCAACCGTGCTGTTCTCTTCGTGCAGCAAACAAGAAGAAGGTGGCGGCGCCACCGGCAAGGATACCTACATGGGTATTTCCATCTCGATTCCCGCCCCCAAAGCGCAGACCGACGCTGTGACCAAAGACTGGGAAAAAAAGATCAACTCGCTGGCCGTCTACATCCTCGACGCCAACGGTACCCTCCATTACGACGACAACCTTGCTTTCGTTTCTGACGGAAGCGGTGGTTACAAAGGCACTGCCGCCATCAAAACCACTACCGGCAGCAAAACCATCTATGTGGTAGCCAACCCCACGGCCGCCATCAAAGCCAAGATCGCCACGTTGCGTGCAGCCGCTTTCGGCACCAACGGCCTCGGCTTTGCCGAAGGCGAGTATGTGGTGTCGACCGGAGCCGAAGCTTCGAAGTACATCGTGATGACCGGTTCTTCGGCCTACAGCCTTACCGAAGTTCGTGACGCTACCCAGGCCGTAGCGGACGCCAACCTCGTGCCTGTGGTGATCGAGCGCAACGTGGCCCAGGTGGTTGTTAACTTCAAACAAGGCTTCTCGAACGTTGCCGACGTCCTCGGTGGTGTGGTCGCCAATGCCCAGTTTGCTCCGGAAGCCAAAGCCCAGAACGCTTTCCTCGCCGCACAGGCCGGCAACCTGACCCTTTTCGGCCAGATTGCCCTGTTCCCCGTACCTGCCCTCGGTGACGACAGTAACGTCTACTTCGACAACTTCAGTGGCGTGGGCACCTATCAGCCTGTAAGCACCAGCACCGGCGCGGTTGCCGACCTGAAGACCGCTGCCAGCTTCTACTGTCTCGAAAATAACATCATCGGAAGCACCGGCGGTGTGAACAACAAACGGGCAGGTAATACCACCCAGGCCCGCATCAAACTCCAGTACACGCCCGCTACCGTAGTCAACAGCTTCGTGGCCGCTACCGGTGTCAGAACCACCGCTGCCGGTGTAGCCAACGCTAACTTCTACATCTACAAACTGGATAACTCGTACTGGAACCAGACCGCTTACGATGCTGCTATCGCCAGCGGACAGGCCGCCTTCGCCGCCGACAAATTCTCGGCTGTTTACGAAAACGGCTGGTGCTTTTACAAGATTTATGTCCAGAATGCTGCCGGTACTATCCAGACCCTCCGCAACAACTTCTACGAATTGACCATCAACAAGATCTCCGGTCCCGGTTCTCCCTACGATCCCGCAGACGAAGATCCCCAGGATCCCGAAGATCCTACCGATCCTATCGAAGAGAACTCGTACCTCTCGATCTCGGTGACCATCCGTCCGTGGGACCTCCAAAGCTCGACCCATATTCTTCAATAACCGGCGTTTAGCCTTAAACACCGACAGGGAGGGGGACGACCCCGGAGGCTGTATCCCCCTCCCTTTTTATCCCGAGAAATTACGAAAAAAACCTCCGCAATTCAATGAAATTACCTCAACACAGAATCGTTAAGTGGTTCGGCCTAACTTTGGCGGCATTCATGCTTACGGGTTGTTACAAAGAGGACTTGTCTGCATGTTCGACCGGACTCGATGTCAACTTCCGGCTGATGAAAGGCGGGGCCGTCAACCTGTTCGGACCGGAGGTGACCTCGGTTTCCGTGTTCGTATTCGACGAACAGGGATTGTACGTGGGCCGTTGGGACGAATTCGATCCCGCGTTGCTCACCAACGACTACGTGATGCACATTCCGCTCGGCAAAGGTACGTATAGCTGCATTGTCTGGGGCGGCATGCACGGCGACCATTACCATATCCTGAAAAATGGTGTTTCCGGCCCCCTGGTCGCCGGAGAAACCAGCATATCCGAACTCTGCCTGTTGCTTAAACAGCAGGAAACCACCCTTTACCAACAACAATGCACTGTGGTTGACTACACCCAGGACAACCAGTATTACGGCAACAAGGCCGGCGTTGAAGTTACCAACAGAATTACCCGGGTCGGCGTCGACCTGATGAAAAATACCAATACCCTGAGGCTTACCCTGAAAAACCTCCCCCGGAGCCAATCCAACGGCTACGACCAACTCAATCTTTACTTCGAAGCCATCAACGGCAGGTGCGACTTCGCCAATATAATCCCCGCGGCAGCCAGGAAACTTACCTATCTGCCCCAAAACGTCAGCGTCAGCCAGAACGGCGACCTGCACCTCGATTTTGTGACCCAGCGCATGGTGTATGGCGGCTGCGACCACAAACTCAATATATACAATACCGAGACCGGCACCATGCTCTTCTCGAAAGACCTGCTGACCAACTACATCTCCAAAGTTCCCGCCTACATGACCCAACAGGGCCTCGACGACGAAGACCTTTACGAGATCACGATCGACATGAGCCCCTACGCCAGCGTGAAAGTCACCGTGAACGGTTGGGCAGTGGAAACCAGCGGAAACGAAATACAGTAAGTATACGTCGAAACCAGAGAATGACGATGAGATATTTCCATATGAAATCCCTGACCGGAGCACTCCTGAGTCTGCTGCTGTTGGCCGGATGCAAAAAAAACGACATCGAAGGCAAACCCGATGGCGGCCCCGGCGAAGAGATAACCGTAACATTCAGCATAGCTGTTCCCGCAGTGCCGGAAATCGACAACACTCCGGCCACCGGGAATGCTTCGACCAAAGCGGGAACCGATGTTTCGGGCGGCGGCCGGATCTTTACGGAAATCGCTCAAGATTACCTGGCAGCGGTAGATGTGCTGGTGTTCGACCGCAACAATGCTTTTGTCGACCACAAGCAGGGTGCCAATATCGTTCAGACTGATAACCTCGCCACGTTCAACGTCACGCTCCGGGCCAGTCGCAGTTCCGGCGACACCTACCGCATTATGGTGCTCGCCAACTCCAGGGCCAGGATCAACGGCCTTTTCGGCACGGCGAATTTAGGAGGACACAGGAACGAAACATACGATCAGATATGCACTTTGATCAATGAAGGCAACGATATGCTTTGGGATCCGACGACCCTGGCCATGAAACAACCTATGTGGGGCGAATTCGAGGATTTCGTTATGGTCTCCGGCCAGGCCGCTTACCCCGCCATCTGCATGATCCGTGCTTTGGTAAAGATGCGTGTGGGTACCAACCCCGACGGCATACAATACGTAGACAACGATCCGCTAAAAGGACCCCGCTTTGAAGAGTTGTCCAATTTCAAGTTTAATGAGTTGTGTCTGTATAAGCCCAATACCAGATATGCCATCGCTCCCGCCAGGCCGAAATACGATTTTGCGGATAATTCGGTGACAGGTACTACGATCCCTCTTGCCCCGGCTACTTCCGGTTCATATTTCAGGTGGGTTACCTCCGGCGCAGGAAATACCACTGAGTCCGGTGAGGTTTTTATACCCGAGACGGATGTGGACCTTGAGAACGGTACGGGCAAATACCGCGACGACAAGCACTTTGACCGTGCAGCCATCGTAGTGGGGGGGTATTATGATGAGAGTAGCACCCTGTCTTATTACCGTTTGGATTTTCGCGATATGGGGGCTGCTGATCCGGCCCGGCTGCATAACCTGCTTCGTAATCACTTCTATGTGATGGTGATTACCCAGGTAAAAGGTCCCGGCTATCCCACGCCCGACGAGGCTTACTATGCCGACGACTCCCAGATCGAGGCCACGCTCGTCGACTGGAAAGAGGCCAAAGCCAGGGTCGTGTTCGACGGGCAGTACTTTATGCGCCTCGACCGCGATAAGATCATTGTGGGTAAAGACGGCTCGGCATGCGTTGTCGAGGTACACGTGAGAACCAACCACCCCAACGGCCCGTGGTTTGGCATGCTCATCGACTGTGCGACGAACGACTCGCCCAGTCCCAGCTGGGTCTCCGGATATTATACCGTCATTGATAATAATACGCACCTGTTGCGTTCCTACGCTTCTATCCAGCCCAACGCCACCGGTCAGCCCCGTAAACTCGCCGAGCAGTTCTTTGCAGGGAATATGCGTTACAGGTTCTACATCGAACAGAGTGCGGATCCGTGGATCACCGTGACATCCGCTAACCTCTACCCGATGGACGGGGCCATTCAGAAGCTCGATGTTACATCCATTTGCAACTGGATCTGCCGGGTGAAACCCGGAACCAATGATGCCGGAAAACTTGCCGGGTTGCTCACTGTCTCGGGAAACAAGAATACCCGGACGGTCTATTTCAGGGTTGCCGACACTCCATACCTGCCTGATTTCACGACCTACAATGTCGTGCTGGTATTCGAAGACCCGACCGGTGTCAATCCTGCCAGGGAGATTACGGTTTCGATCAGGCAAAATGATCCAGGCTATCTGCCTGATCGTAATATGCCGGGAGGGGAATGCCCGGATAAAAGTTCAGTTACTCCTTTGCTTTAACAGCTAAAATACCGGGGCTCGGAGCCGGGTTTGTGTGTATACGATACCCGCGGCTATAAAAAGATAAATGCGAATCCGATGAAAATAGGAGCGAATATAAAAATGGGAATTCTCAGGACAATGGCAGTGTCTGTGGTGGCGCTTCTTGCGGCAGGATGCTCCAAGAACGAGATAGCGTCTCCCGGGGAGCCGGCGGTTTCCAAAAACGTGAATATCGTGATGACACTGCCCGGCGCGGCCGTGCCCAACAAAAAGAGCATGGAGGGCGACCCGGAAAATGACGTGAAAACGATCGATGTGCTTGTCTTTGTGGTCAACGACGACAACACGGTGGCGTTCGACTACTATCGTCCCGGCAAGGACCCTGCGGTCTATCAGGACGGCTCCGCCTACAAAGTGAAGTTCGCTGTCGAACTCAAGGCCGATGTCAAGCGTAACATTGTGGTGATCGCCAACGCCCGCCACGTGCTCGCCCCGCTGTTTACAGGCAGCACTCCACTCTTCGGGCCCGGCGAGCCCAAGGTGAATATCCTGAAACAATTGGTGGTGAACAATCTGGCCGGAGCCTGGCCGTCAGCCAATCCCGGCTATACACCCATTCCCATGTACGGCGAGATTGCCAAAACCACGATCACCTCGGGGACGACTTTCCACATGGAACTCTACCGTATGCTGGCCCGTGTCGACGTGGTGGTCTCGGACGGCGTGCAACAGGCCGGGGATTTTACGCTTACCGGCGTATGTCCGGCCAACCCCTTCGGTTCGGGCTATATCGCTCCCAAATGGAACGAGCTGGACGGCAGCGGCAGCCCGTTGGCCCTGCCCGTGACCCAGCCCAATGTACGGGACGACTGGCATCCCCAGGCAGTGCTCGGTTACGCCGCGGGTACAACGGCCGCCGGGAATATCGGCAATATTTACCTGTTCGAGTCGCCGAAGATTTCCGGGACCTCGTTCGAGGAAAATATGGCCTCGACTTACATGATTGTCAGAGGCACGTATAAAGGCAAAACCAACTACTACCGCGTCGATTTCACTTACGACGGTACGAACGGCGGAACACAGGGCGCGTTTATGCCCCTGCTGAGGAATCACCGGTACATTCTGACCATCGACGAGGTAAGCGCACAAGGCTACGAGACCCAGTACGAAGCTATCGTCTCGTATGGCGTCAAATCGAATATGCGTGTACGCACCATTTCCTATGACCAGAGTGTGCTGAGGGATATCAATTTCAACGGCCAGTATATGCTGGGGGTCGAAAATGCCGGGATGACGTTCGACTGGATCGGGCGTCCGCAGACCAACCTGGTGGTGACCGACTTTGCGGTCAACCCCTCTCAAGCCGATTTCACCAACAACGGCTGGCGGATCGTGGAGATTACCGATGCTCCGGCGCCCGGGGCCGGAGTGGCCGTAAAATGGCTGTCGGTGACCAAACCCGTAGCGGGCAACCTGCTTAAGGGTAACCTGACCATCGAGCCCGAGGTAAACCTCGACCCCGAGACGGTGCATCCGGCTCGCACGGCTTATATCCACCTGAAGGCGGGCCGCCTGACCCACACGATCAAAGTGACCCAGGAGCCGGCGCCCGGCAACGTCAGTGGGTATGTGGTGAATCACCTGTCGAACTCGTATATCGTGAAACCGGGCTCGGACATGATGCTGATCCCCGTGGCGCAGGCCAATAACGCCAATATGGTAAACGAGATCAATCACGGTGCATTGCAGGTCGGGGCCGGTGAGAAATTTACCGGGAACCTCCTGTGGACGGACTATTCCGGCGGCCTTTCTCCCGACGGCCCCGTGGAATTCGTCAAGGCGGCAGGTTCCGATTATTACGGCAACGGTATCGGCGACAACGGTTACCTGCTCGTCATCCCCGGCTGTGTCGCTGGTAACGCTGTGGGTGAAATTAAAGTGAAGGGCGGTAGCCGCTGGGCCTGGCACATTTGGACGACCGATTATAACCCCAACATAACGGGGGAGTATAAGGTCAACCAAAACAATGGAGTTCGATTTATGGACCGTCATCTGGGCAGCCTGGTAAATACCCCAACCGCAGTAAACGCGGATTACACCAATTGCGGGTTACTCTATTGGCATAGTTATCACGTGCCTGCCGCTCTCAAAATGTATAATGCTACCGGAGAAGTGTTTAGCACCACCAAGATACCGCACTATTACGGAACCAATTATGAGTCGGATAGCGGTTGGTGGTCGGGCAATCAAAATGCTAAAACGGGATTCGACCCTTGTCCCAAAGGTTGGGCAGTTCCATCTGCAGGAGCTTTTAGTGGCCTTACTAACGCTAATCGCGGTACGTTCAATAAAGGGTATACTTGGGACGGCTCCATGGCGGGGCAACCTGCCATCGGATATTTCCCTAATCTGGGGATGGGAACCTATGGTTCTTCTGGTGCATTCTGGACAGTAGAACATGATAGCGATATATGCTGTGCAGGCTTCTTTTTTAATGCCGGTACCTTATATTGGAACAGCATCATGGGTTATGACGGCGACATTGCGCCTGTACGCTGCATACAATTGCCGCCCATGTAAACTGTAAATCCCCGCCGGGCCACCACGTCCCCGCGCCATAGCCGCCTGCAGTCCAAACTCAACGAACCCGCCCCCATTCCTGATTTCACTCACCCCTTATCAAGCATCACCCGCGGAAAACCAGGCCCTTTCGCGGGTGGTTTTGTTTTGTGGCCTGCCCGGCACCTCTGCCCGTCAGTCATTGCGGGGAGCTACAGGCGACCAAGCAATCTTTGCGGGATACTTGTCCCGATTGTTTCGCTCCGCTCACCATGACGAGAAGAAGTGGCCGTCTCGAAGTATCTTGTTATATTTGCACTTATGGCCGGCAGGATTGAATCCGAAGAAAAAGAACAATTGCGCACGGCGGTCTATGCCATTGTGGCCCTGATACCGCTTGGACGTGCCACCAGCTATGGGGCGATTGCCCGGGCCGCCGGGTTCCCGCAATATTCGCGCATGGTGGGGCGGATGATGGCTTGGTGCGATTCCCGGTCGGCCGGCCTTCCCGCCCATAGGGTGGTGAACAGCCAGGGCGTGCTTACGGCCCGTGCGGTCTTCGGGAATAAAGGCGAAATGGAACGCTTGCTCGAAGCCGAGGGCATCGAGGTGCGCTCAGGTCGGATCAGGCAGTGGAAACGGGTGTTCTGGGATCCTCAGATCGAGCTATAGGCTAATTTCCTATCCCGTCATTGCGGATGAAGCGAAGCAATTGTGACAAGTAACCCGCAAACATGGTTCTGCGGGGGTGGTTATAAGCTCATTAATACCACTGCTTTCGACCCGGGCCCCCCGAGTGCGCGTAGCGCGCTGGGCACCCGGGTCGCGAAGCAACCCGAAGAAGCTGATGCAAACCGCCAGCAAGCCAGAAAGGGATAATCCCGTTACAATTATACCTTCTGCGAGCGCTTGGCCGCCTGTAGCGCCCCGCAAACGACGGAGAGTAAGGCGTTTCGCCCGGAAAGGGCGGATAACTTGGCGCATATCTTGCCGTAAATCCCTGTTTTTACAACATCATGGAAGAGAGCAACGGACGGGTAAAGAAAATATACCGGGTGACGGTGCTGGGCAGTATGGTTAATCTGGGGCTGTCGCTGTGCAAGTTTGCGGCGGGCGTACTGGGGCACAGTGCGGCCATGATCGCCGATGCAGTACACTCGCTGTCCGACCTGATTACCGATGTGGTGGTTGTCGTTTTCGTGAAGATCGCCAACAAACCGCAAGACCACAATCACCAATACGGGCACGGGAAGTTCGAGACCTTCGCCACGCTGATCATTGGCTTCGTTTTATTGTCGGTAGGCCTGCTGGTGGCTTACGACGGCATTTCGAAAGTAGTGGCGGTCGCGGGCGGCGAAGTGTTGCCCAGCCCGGGTATGATCGCCCTGATTGCCGCGCTGGTGTCCATTGTGGCCAAAGAACTGTTGTACCGTTACACGGTGGCTTGCGGGCGGAAGTTTAATTCCGGGGCGGTAGTGGCCAACGCCTGGCATCACCGGAGCGACGTTTTTTCGTCGCTCGGCACGGCGATCGGTATCGGCGGGGCCATATTCCTCGGCTCACGCTGGACGGTACTCGACCCGATAGCCGCCATTGTGGTCAGCTTTTTTATCGTGAAGGTGGCATTGGAGTTGATGAAGCCTGCCGTCGACGAGTTGATGGAACGTTCGTTGCCCGAGGAGGTCGAGCGCGAGATCGCCGAAACAGCCTGCGGGTTCGATGGTGTGAGCGATATGCACAACCTGCGTACCCGTAAGATCGGCGCGGGTTACGCCATCGAGTTCCACATTCGGATGGATGGCGACACCCCGTTGGGCAGGGCGCACGCCAAAGCTACATTGATCGAGAGCGAACTGCGCCGTCGCTTCGGCCTGCATACCCACGTGATTATCCACGTCGAACCGCTGAAAGGACCCGTAGTGCCGGATATTGTTGACCAAGAATAATTCAGGATTATCCCTTGCAGGCTTGCCGCATCACATTCGACCCGGCGCCCACCCCCGAACCGCTGCGCTCGTTGGGTGCATGGGTTGCGCTGCAGCCCGGGAAGAGTTTGGAATCGAAACCGATAACAAACCTAAAAGGAATAATTCCGAAATAATTTAAGAAACCGAGATAGCTATGAAGAAAGCATTTATTTTTCTGACCACGGGCTTCGAAGACGCCGAGGCTGTGGGAACGATCGACGTTCTGCGCCGCGGAGGCGTGGACCTCAAAACGGTGTCGCTCACCGGTTCGCTGACCGTGATAGCCAAGCACGGCATCCCGATGATGGCCGACCTATTGTTTGCCGATGCTCCGCTTAAAGGTGCCGACCTACTGGTGATTCCTGGGGGTACGGAGGCGTTCAACCAGCACGAGCCGATGAAAGCGGCCATCGTTGAGCAGGCCGCTGCCGGAGGCAAAGTGGCCGCCATTTGCGCCGCGCCGATGGTGCTCGGCGGACTCGGCCTGCTGAAGGGCCGCAGGGCGACCTGTTATCCGGGCTACGAAAAATACCTTGAGGGCGCTACGGTGGTTTCTGACCCGGCCGTTGTGGACGGTAATTTTATCACCGGACGCGGCCCAGGGCGGGTGTTCGATTTTGCCCTGGCCGTGCTCGGCGAGGTCGAGAGCCCCGCCAAGGCCGATGAAGTCGCCCGGCAGATGACCCTTAAATAACGCGGTTTTATTCCGGAAGCTGTGCGGAATTCCGTACAGCTTCCGGAATAAAATTCCATAACTGCCACAGCCCGTGCAGGATTTATCCTGCACGGGCTGTGGCAGTTATGGAATCTCCGGGGCAGCGTTGCAGCTGCATGGGATAACCCGAGGGAACGGTTTGGAAGCGAGGCTATTGCCGTTCCCTGGGAATAGCCCCCCGGGCGGCGGATGTATTCGGCTTGTGCTTTGAAAAGCGTGCCCGGTTACCGAGCCGAGAGTAAGGGGGGCGGTGTTACCGGTTGAGCCTGACCAGCACTTTGTCGATCCGGGCTCCGTCCATGTCCATGATCTCGAACCCGAAGTCGTGCCACGAAAGTTTTTCGCCTTCATGTGGTACGTGTTCCAGTATTTCGAGGATCAGGCCGCTCAGGGTGTTGTATTCGTGGCCGGGGTAGAGTTCTTCGAGGTCGAAGAATTCAAGGAAGTTGTAGAACGGGCACTGGCCCCCGACCAGGTAACTGTTGTCGTCGCGGGCAATGATGTCGCGTTCTTCGCCCTCTTCGGCCACCTCACCCACCAAGGCCTCCAGAATATCGGACAGGGTGACGATACCCTGCACGCTGCCGAACTCGTCGGTTACGAACCCGTATTTGACCCGGGCCTCGCGGAACAGCTCCAGCGCACTGTAAACGCTTTTGTTGTCGGGGAGGTATTGCGGCGGACGCATCAGCCGGGCAAGAGAAAAATCGGGGTCGTCGATACGGCTGAAAAGGTCTTGCAGAAAGACAACGCCTGCAATCTCCTCGTAGTTGCCGTCGGCCACGGGGTAGATGTCGTGCATCCCGGCCATCACTTTTTGGCGGATATGGTCTTTGGTGTCGCTGGTGTCAAGCCACACAAAGTCACACCGGTGGGTCATCACCGAGTCGATGTCGCGGTCGCCGAGGTTGAAGACGCGCCCAACGATGTCGTGTTCGACTTCCTGTACTTCGCCGGCGTGGAGCCCCTCCTTGACCAGCGATTTGATCTCCTCTTCGGTGACTTTGTTTTCGTCGTCTTTGGTGCCGAGGAGTTGAAGTACGATGGCGGTGCTTTTCGAAAGCAGCCACACGAAAGGGGTCATCACCCGGGAAAGGATGGTCATGGGGCGGGATACGGCTTTTGCCATCCGTTCCGACATGCTTAGGCCCAAGCGTTTCGGTACCAACTCGCCGAACACGATGGTCAGGTAGGTCACCACGATTACGATCGTGAAGGTGGCTACGCCGTGGGCATAGGGGGCCAGGAAATCCACCTTGGCGAACACCTTGGCCAGGTCGCCGGCAAAGGCCTCGCCGGAATAGAGGCCGGTGAGGATGCCGATCAGGGTGATGCCGATCTGGATGGTCGACAGGAACCGGTTGGGCTCCTCGGAAAGCTTCAGGGCCCGCCGGGCGGCTTTGTTGCCGCGTTTCGACTCGGATTCGAGTTTCGATTTCCGGGCCGAGACCAGTGCGATCTCCGACATCGAGAATATGCCGTTCAGCAGGATGAGGGCGGCGATGATAATGATTTCGGTCATTGACTATTAGGTGGTTTAGCGCCGGGCTAAAGGAGAGTCGCTTTGCCGGAAGGGAAAGACGGGATTTAGTCGTGCCATTCCAGAAAACGTTCCTGCGGGAGCGCTTTCAATTGTGGCGGAACCGGATTCAGGGTACCGCCATTGAGCACTGCGGTATATTTTTCGAGATAAGCGAGGGCCATGGTTTGCGAACCGAACAGGTCGCGGGCGTACTCGTGGCAACGTGCCCGCGAGTAACTGTCAACGTTCTTCATCGCTTCAGACAGCTCTTGCGACCGGGTGGAAAGGAAACCGACCTCGGGAATGACGATCTCGGGCAGCGAGCCATAGGGCGTGCCGAATACCGGGCACCCGAAATAGAGGCTCTCGGTCAGTGCCAGCCCGAAGGGCTCGTGCCAGCGTACCGGGAAAACCAAGCCCCGGGAGCCTTGCAATAGCGAGAGCTTGCGCTCGCCACCTACCATGCCGTAGAAGCGGATGCGGGGGTTGAGGGTCAGGCGGAAACCCATCTTGATGTTGAGCCGCGAACCGCCCATCACGGCCAGACGGGCGCCGGGCACGCCGAGCGTGGTGCGGATGGCGCCTTTGACGTTTTTAATCCGCCAGGCGGCGTTGCCCAGAAAATGAAAATACCGGCGCGGGTTGCCGAGTGCCGGCTGGCCGTAATCGTCCCAGTCGAGCCCGTTGTGTACGTAGGATGTACTGCCGAACCGTACGGCGTGGTCGCGCGACACAAACACGGCGTTGCGGTCGAATTCCCGCAGGTCGTTGGCGTTGCCGTGGATGGTGATAATATAAGGCTGCCGAATCGGCCGTTCGGGGGGATCGCTGTTGAAGTGCACGACGTCGACCCCCTCGGGTATCTGGTCGCAGAGGGGCCGCGCCGGGTCGATGATGTGTACGGCGGCGAAGCCGCAATGGGAACCTTGCCGCACCAGATAGGAAACCCGGTGCCCCAGCCGGACAAGTTCTCTGCCGAGATACCAAGTCACACGCTCGGTGCCGCCGTATAGGATGGCGGGGATCACTCCGTTGTTGACGATCAGGATATGCATTGTGTATGTTTGAAGGGCGGACACCTGGGTAGGGGACTGACGGGTTGTGTGTGCAACGGATGGTTGCCATAGGGCTGCCTGTCATGCTTCAGGTCAGCTAAAGGTACGCTTTTGCAAAGAAATCACAAACTGCGCCTGAACCTCAGTTTCCGGTCGCTGACCGAAGGCGATGTGGGGTAGGGCTTGGTATCCAGTTGTTCCGGCCGGGGAGCCGGGGACAGCCACTCGCCCCTGATGCCTTGGATCCGTATCTTTCCGGAGGCTGATATTTCGACGATGGCGTAAAGCGGTATCCGGTACGGGGCCATGTAGGGTAATTGGGAATAGCGGCGGTATACGGAGTCGGGGTAACGGTCTTTGCTGTAGAATGCTTCGCCGCCCCACAGGTAGCTGGCGCTATTGATGTGGATGCGGTGGATGCCGCCGCGCAGTTCGTAGTTGTCGGAGTGGAGATGCCCCGAAAAAACGGCTGCGACGCATATGCCGCGCTGGCGGGCCGCTTCGAGCACCGGATCGATTCCCGTATCCGGGGCGTGCATGAATAGGACATAAATTTTCGAGCGGTCGGTGAGCTGGCGGTCCAGCCATTCGAGTTGTTCCCGGTTGACGATGTCGCGTTCCGTGGCACCTGAGAAATAATTTCCGTTGGCGTAGGGTATCTCGTTCCCTTGCCTGTCGGTGAAGAAGTTGGTGTCCAGCACGACGAAGCGGAATATCCCGCTGTCGAAGGTGTAATACGGGTTTTCGAGGCCTGTGAAGTCGAGGTAGGTTTGTTTGTCTGAGCGGTCCATGTCGTGGTTGCCCAGGGCGTGGTATTGCCGTATGCCACTGCTGTCGAGCAGGTCGGTGATGATCCGGTTTTCTGCGATGGGGAAGGCCAGGTCGCCGAGATTGATCATAAATCCGGCATGCGCTTTCCGGGCCGCATCGATGATGGTTTGCAGGCGCTCGGGAGCATCGGGGATCAGGTCTTGGTGCAGGTCGCTGTATACGACGAAGCGGACACGCTCTCCGGCCCGGATCGGGGAGGGTAGGCACAATAACGGAAGGCACAGCAGGAAAAGGTATTTCGGGAAGGCTTTCATACTGTTGCAAGTCAGATGAATTCGGGGTGGATGCCTGTTAGGCCGAAGATTGCGGCCCGGGCTTCGGCATTGAGCGCCAGGCTGTGGTCGTTCACAAAGTAATCGATATGTTTGCGCCGCACGTCGGGTTCAAGTTCACGGGCATGTACGGCGACGAATGCCCCGGATGCCGATGGGTGGTCAAAGCCGTATTCGATGCTCTGGCGTACGATGCGTGATACGGTACGGGCTGTTTCCGGAGCGATGTTCCGGTGGATGGCCAGTCCACCCAACGGGATAGGCAGCCTGGTCGCCCGCTCCCACGCCGAACCGAGATCGGCGATAAGTTGCAAACCCTGGGCCTGATAGGTGAACCGTCCCTCGTGGATCAGCACGCCGGCGTCGACCTCGCTGCGCGCAATGGCCTGGGCGATGTCGGAGAATAGATAGACCTTCTTGCGGCTGCGGTGGATCTCAGGGAAGAGGCGCGACAGGAGAGCGTTGGCGGTGGTGTGCTCACCCGGAATGGCTACGGTGGCATGTGCGAGATCAGGCGACGTGTTCCCGGCTCTGGTTACGAGCAGGGGGCCGTTACCACGGCCGAGGGCGCTCCCGGCATCGAGTATCCGGAAATTCGGGGTCAGCAGGGGCAGTGCGGCATAACTTATTTTTACAATCTCTTCGGTGTCGGGATGTTCGATCGCGGCGCGGTTCAGCCGGTCGATGTCGTCGAATACGAGTTCGAAGGTCATTCCATCGGTATCCACCAGCCCGTGCTTCATCGCGTGCACGATGAAGCAGTCGTTCGGGCAAGGAGATACGTGCAATTTCATGTTAAATACTTTGACGTCATGGCGAGCCGACAAAATCAGAACGGCAATCCTCTTTAAATAAATACGGTCTATTGAAGGATTGCTTCGTCACTCACTTTGTTCGTTCCTCGCAATGACGGGGAAAAAGTGTCGCGTTTAGAACCGGATGTCCTTGATCCGTAGCTGCGGCGTGACTACTCCGTTATAGTGGTTATCGACCACGCTGTAGCAGATGTCGAACTGGCCGCCGTGCCGGATGTGTTCGAAGAGCTCGGCGTTGTGCCCGAAGCCGAAGGCGATGGCCGAGATGGGGGCCGAAGGGTGTTCGCCCTGCATGAGCGTCATCTTCAGGTGTTCGCGGTAGGCGCCGACCTGGATCCCGGTGCCGTTGTCGTACACCTGGCGGCTCTGGAATACGGGCAGGGGGTTGCCCGGGCCGAAGGGCTGGAACCCGGCCAACTGGCGGCGGAAGGCGGGGGTGATCTCTTCGAGCCGCAGTTCGCAGTCGATGTTGATCTGAGGCACCAGCATCTCGGGCTTGATGTGGGCGTCGACGTATTCGGTGAAGCGCTTGCGGAACTTTTCGAAGTTCTCGGGCAACATGGTCATGCCGGCGGCGTAGGTATGTCCACCGAAGTTTTCGAGCAGGTCGGCGCACGCTTCGACGGCTTGGTAGAGGTCGAACCCGGGCACCGAACGGGCCGAACCGGTGATGAAGCCGTTGCTTTCGGTCAGCACCACGGTGGGACGGTAGTAACGTTCGATCAGCCGTGAGGCGACGATGCCCACCACGCCTTTCATCCAGCCGGGGTTGTAGATCACAGTGCAGTTGCCCCCGGCCATGACCGGGCTGGTGGCGATGATGTCGTAGGCTTCCTGCGTGATGTTGCGGTCGGCGTTCTTGCGGTCGCGGTTGAAGGTGTCGATGCGGGTCACGTAGTGCTGCACTTCTTTCTCTTCGAGGGCGGTGAGCAGCCTGACGGCCGTACGGCCGCCGGACTGTGCGCGGGGGTCTTCTTCGTCGATTTCGATTTCCATGCGTCCGGCGGCGTTGATACGCGGCCCGATCTTGAAGATAATGTCGTCGATGATGATGTTATGCCGTTCAAGCCCGCAGACTTTAACGATCGCGCCGAGGCCTTTGTTGGGCGACCGGTTGAGGCGTTGCAGGCCGTAGTGGGCCAGGATGCGATTCTCGCCCACGATGGGCACGATGTCCGAGGCGATGCTCACGGCCACCAGGTCGAGCAGGGGTTCGAGGTCGCCGAAGGGCAGGTGTTCGGCTTCGGCCAGGGCTTGTACCAGTTTGAATCCCACGCCGCATCCCGACAGTTCTTTGAAGGGGTAGGGGCAGTCGGCGCGTTTGGGATCGAGCACGGCCACAGCCCCGGGCAATTCGTCGCCCGGCAGGTGGTGGTCGCAGATGATGAAATCGACGCCCCGCGAACGGGCATATTCGACGCTTTCGGCGTCTTTGATTCCACAGTCGAGGGCGATGATCAGCGTGGCGCCGTTGTCGGCGGCGTAGTCGATCCCTTTTTCCGAAATGCCGTAGCCTTCGGCATAGCGGTCAGGGATGTAGAAGATGGCGTTGAACAACCAGCGGCTGAGGAAATTGTAGACGAGGGCCACGGCGGTGATGCCGTCGACGTCGTAGTCGCCGTAGACCATCACGCGTTCGTTGTGGGTGATGGCGTGCTGGATGCGTTCCACAGCGGCTTGCATGTCGCGCATCAGGAACGGGTCGTGTAGCTTTTCGAGCTGTGGCGAGAAAAATTCCCGAGCGTCCTCGACGCTTTCGATCCCCCGCTGCACGAGCAGCCCGGCTAACTTGGGCTCAAGCCCCAGCGCGCAGCAGAGCGTCTCGGTCGTGGGCGAACTCTCCCCTCCGGCGGGCCTGAGGACCCATTTTTTAGAGGTTTGCATGGTATATGTTTTTTATAATTATTCATCGTGGTGCGGGAAGCGCCTGCCCGGTACGGAGTTAAAGCCGCCGGGGGGCTTTACCCCAGGGCTCCAGGGCTTTGCGCCGGACTCTATGTGCGGGCCTGTGCCGAATGTTATTTCGGGGTCAGGCCTGTCAGGCGGAGGAAGTGGGCCGTGAAACGGCGCTTTACTTCGTCCATCGGGGGTGTTTGGGTTGTTGTGGTGCCGGACAGTTCGCGTTCGATCGAAGTGACGCCTTTGTCGGTGAATCCACAGGGGTTGATGTGGTTGAAATACGCCAGGTCGGTCGTTACGTTCAGCGCGAAGCCGTGCATCGTGACGTAGCGCGACCCGCGCACGCCGATGGCGCATATCTTGCGCGCGCCTTTCGCATCGTCGATCCAGACGCCGGTGGCGCCTTCCATCCTTCCGGCTGCGATGCCGTAGTCGCCGAGCGTCTCGATAATGGCCTGTTCGAGGAGGTCGATATACTCTTTGAGCCCGCCGATGTGCAGGGCTTCGAGGTCGACGATCGGGTAGCCGACCAGCTGGCCGGGGCCGTGATAGGTGATGTCGCCGCCGCGGTCGGTGCGGAAGTAAGTCGCGCCGATGCGGCTGAGAAATTCTTCGTTCACCAGCAGGTTGTTGGTCTGTCCGCTTCTTCCGAGGGTGTAGACGTGCGGGTGTTCGCACAGCAACATGGCGTGGCTGCGGTCTCCGGCGCCCGAGGCTTTCTGCTGCTGTAGGCGGTCGAACCGGAAGTATTGCCGGTCAAGGGCGGCGCCGTATTCGATCAGGCCGCAGTCTTCTATGTCGATCCGTTGCGGGGTCATCGTTTGTTGAGTTCGGGCAGGGCGGCCTGGTCGGCCATGTACGACGAACGCACCATCGGGGCGCTCTCGGTGTGCGTGATGCCACGTTCGAGGGCTGCCGTGCGGTAGCGTTCGAATTGTTCGGGGGTGACGTATTTTTCGACGGGCCAGTGTTTGGCTGTCGGCTGGAGGTATTGGCCGATGGTGATGCGCTGCACTCCGGCGGCAGCCAGGTCGTCGAGGGTGTGCAACACTTCGGCCTGGGTTTCGCCCAAACCGACCATCAGGCCGCTCTTGGCTTCGCTAAGGCCGCTGTCAGCAATGTGTTTTAATACATTGAGCGAACGGCTGTACTCAGCCCGGCTGCGTATCTGGGGGGTAAGCCGCTCGACGGTTTCGATGTTGTGCCCGGTGATTTCGGCACCGGCTTCGAGCACGGTATCGAGTTGTGGCGTAAGGCCGTCGAAATCGGGGATCAGCAGTTCGATGGTGGTCGCGGGATTGAGCTCGCGGATGGCGCGCACGGTGGCGGCCCAGTGGGCGGCTCCTCCGTCGGGCAGGTCGTCGCGGTCGACCGAAGTGACCACGGCATGCCGAAGCCCCATGATCCGAATGGAACGGGCGATCTTGACGGGTTCGTTGTGATCGAGGGGGAAGGGGCGTCCGCTCCGGGTGGCGCAGAAACGGCATGAACGCGTGCAGATGTCGCCGCCGATCATGAAGGTGGCAACACCGCGGCCCCAACATTCCGAAATGTTGGGGCAGCGTCCGCTGGAGCATATGGTGTGAAGGTCGTGTTGCCTCACTAATGCGGCAACATCGGCATAACGGGGATCGTTATGGAGCTTGATTTTAAGCCAATGTGGTTTGCGTTGCTCTACCTTCTCATCATGTAGGGATGGCATTGGAATTTGTTCTAATGCTACAAAAATAGCAAATTTCCATGCCAAATGCTAAGGATTTCCCGGCTGTATGAAAACAATGCGGGAATGTACGCTGTGGAGGCTCTACAGGAAGGGGAATGTTTACCGGGTATCGGTGGCGCCCGGCAGGGTATCGGTCGAAAAGATCAGGTAGCCCCAATATTCGGGCTCGTGGATACTGATGATGCCGGTGGGCGCCCATACCCAGTTGTCCTCGGGGGTATGGAGACGTTTCGCATATTTTCCGCCGGCAATGTCGAGTTGCCACTGTACTCGCGAGAAGTTCATGCGCCACGTTTCACCGTTCCGGGGGAGCGGATGGCGCCCGAGGCCCCTTATTTCCGTAAGGTTTCGGAGCGGGAGCGCCAGTTCGACCGTCCAGCGGGTGTCGGTGTCCGAGGGGTCGTTGAGGGTGCCGTAGTGCTTGACGGCGCCCAGCATGCCGTTGTGGTTCCATGCGTTGAGCGGCCGGCCGCCGTTCTTGTAGGCTTTGGTCAGCATCAGGTCCCAGACGGTACCCAGGGCATTGATTTCAAGTTCGGTATAATGTTCGCCGGTGCCCGTGGGGTCGAGGAATACTTCGAAGTCGTTGTCGTGGAAGATGACCGATTCGCGCTCGGTGAGCGTGCCCCAGAGGTGGGGCTCTTCGAGTTCGGCGGCAATGTAGAGGTATTCGTTGCTCCACATCAGTTTGGCGCGGCAACGGAAACGAGGCGTTTCGGGGCGGCGCGTGCCCTGGATGTCCACAAAGTCGCTCGTCCACCGGGCGGCGTCCCATTCCGGGCCGCCGATGTCGCCGTCGATCACGGGCTGGCCCATCGTGCGGTAGCAAGTGTACGACGGCGGATTGATGGGATAAGGTTCCCGCAAGGCGGCCTTTTGCGCCGCGGCTGCCGTACAAAGCAGGCTGGCCAGGATTGTGGCGAGGATAGTTCGTAGCATAAAAGTCTTCCTACATTTTATGGGTATAAAAGTGAGTGAGTCGTCTCTCGATGATTTCTTCGCCCACCGGGCAAGGCATAGAAGATTCCTATGGTGCGGTAGGCGAATGAAAAAAGCGGGAACCGACGCAATACCGAATGCTGTCGGGTTTGCCCGAATGACTGAAGAGCGAAGAAGGAAGGCGAAGCCAAAGGGCCTTGCGATACTTGCGGGAATACATCTAAGATTATCCCAGTTGTTGCATGTCGATCAGGTGGCGGTAGAGGCCGTCGGCAGCCATCAGTTCGTTGTGCGTGCCTTGTTCCACGATGCGGCCGGCCTCGACCACGATGATCTTATCGGCGTGCTGGATGGTGCTCAGGCGGTGGGCGATGACAAGCGACGTGCGCCCTTTCAGCAGGTTGTTCAGTGATTCCTGCACGAGCCGTTCGCTTTCGGTGTCGAGGGCCGAGGTAGCTTCGTCGAGGATCAGGATCGAGGGGTTGCGCAGCACGGCGCGGGCAATGCTGAGGCGCTGGCGTTGGCCACCGCTCAACTTCACGCCGCGGTCGCCGATGTTGCTCTCGAAGCCGTGGTCGGTCTGTTCGATGAATTCCAACGCGTTGGCGATGCGGGCGGCTTCTACCACCTGTTCGTGGGTGGCCGTTTCGTCGCCCATGCGGATGTTGCCTTCGATGGAGTCATTGAACAGGACGGTTTCCTGCGCCACGAGCCCCATTTGGGCGCGCACGCTTTCGATGCGGTAGTCGCGCAGGTCGCGGCCGTCGATCAGTACGGCACCTTCCGACGGGTCGTAAAAACGAGGGATCAGGTCGGAGATGGTGGATTTCCCGCCGCCCGACGGGCCCACTAAGGCTACGGTCTCGCCTTTGCGGATGGTGAACGAGATACCGTTCAGTACGTCGCGGTTCTCGTAGGCGAAGCGCACGTTACGGAACTCGATGGCTCCGGAAAACTCAGGAAAGTCGACGGCGTCCGGTTTGTCGACGATTTCCGAAGGGGTGTCGGTCAGTGCGAAGATGCGTTCTCCGGCGGCGATGCCCTGGTTGATGTTGCCGAAAGCGTCGGTAATGGCGCGGGCGGGCCGCGTCACTTGCGAGAAGATGGCCAGGAAGGCGATGAACGATTCGCCGCCTAACTCGCCGTTCAACACCATGTTGCCCCCGTACACCAACAGGAACGCCAGCGCCGTGATGCCGAGGAATTCGCTCATCGGTGAGGCCAATTGCTGCCGGCGCGCCATTACCCGCATCAGGTGCGAATAGAGGCCGTTCTGTTTATGAAATTTGTCGGTGATGTATTCGGTGGCGTTGTAGCCTTTGACGGTCTTGATGGCGCCGAGCGATTCGTCGAGCAGGCTCACCATGTCGCCGAAAGCTTCCTGCCCCTGGGTGGCGGTACGGCGCAGCTTTTTGATGATGTAGCCGATGAACAGGGCGATCACGGGCAGTACGATCAGGGTGAATAGTGTCAGGTGGGGCGAGATCATCACCAACGCGATCATATAGCCGGTAATGAGCAGCGGTTCCCTGAACAGGATTTGCAAGGTGTTCGTGACGCAGTATTGCACGACCTGTACGTCGGCTGATATTTTCGAGATGATGTCGCCTTTGCGCTCGTTGCTGAAGAAGCCCACGTGGAGTTTGATCACGTTGTCGAAGACGGTGTTGCGGATCTGCTGGCTGGTGTGGATGCGCAGGTTTTCCATGATGCGCTGGGCAAGGTAGCGGAACAGGTTGCTCAAGAAAACGACGATCACGGTGAAGACAGCCAGGTAGATCAGCACGTCTTTCACCTGGTAATCGGCACCGAGCCAGTTGAAGAGTTGGTAGTTGATCAAATCCCTGGCGTAGTCCATATTGAGGGCGAATTCGGGCTTGGCGGTCACTTGGCTGATCACCGACCCGGGGTCGAACATGGCCTGCATGATGGGGATCAGCATCACGAAAGTGATGGTGTTGAAGATGGTGTGCAGCAGGATGCAGAAGAAATAGGGCAGGGCGTATTTCTTGAAGGGGCGGCCGAAGCCGAGGATCCGGAGAAATGTCTTCATAGCGGACGTAAAGGTAATGATTTTTGGGCAGCGTCCTCACGGAAGTGGATTTTGCTCTTGAACCGGTTTAGAGCTCCGTTTGTTATGGCTGTAAAAGGGTCTCTGACCCCGTCATTGCGAGGAGTGAGCAACACGAATGACGACGCAATCCTCCGTTGCCATGAAAAAACAAGGGGGTTGCTTCGCTATGCTCGCAATGACGGGTTTCTTATATGGGGTCGGCGGTGGCGGTGAGGCTCGCGGTGGGGAATTCCTGCCGCAACCGGTCGAGTTCCTGCATCACGATGGCTTTGGCCCGGCTTACGGGGCGCGAACGTTCGATGCGCAACAGGAGTTGCAGGATATACATGCCCTGTATGCGGTCGATCTGGGGCTCGAACGGCGGACTGATCCGCGGGCCGAATCGTTCCCTGAGCCGCCGGAAGGCCTCGCCGGCCACCCGTTCGGCAACCTGCGGCGCGCCATGCCGGATTTCGATCTGAATCAGCCGGGTATAGGGCGGGTAGTTCAGCGCTTCGCGGGTTTGCAGTTCCGAGCGGTAGAATGCGTCGTGGTCGCCGCTTTCGAGGGCCGCGAGCGCCGGGTTTTTGCGTTGCGAGCACTGGATCACGATTTCGCCGCCTTTCCCGGCCAGGGTGCCCAGTTGCACGAGCATCTGAAAAGCGCGTTCCGAGGCACGGAAATCGGTATGGGCCAGCATGTTGTCGGCGTTGATCACGCCCACCAGCTCCACGTCGCCTATCTGTGCGGTGCGGGTCACCATCTGCGTGCCGACCAGGATGTCGGTCTGCCGCACGGCAAAACCGCCCATGATACGCCCCAGAGCCCGCATGCCGCTGGCGCTGTCGGTGTCGAGCCGGGCCACGCGTGCCTCGGGGAACAATGCGGCGATTTGCTCTTCGATGCGTTCGGTGCCGATGCCGCGCGGTTGCAACGCGCTTTTGCCGCATTCAGGGCATAAGGGTGGGAAAGGGTGCGAACAGCCGCAATAGTGGCACAGCAACGAGTTACTCTCCTTGTGGTAAGTAAGCGTCACATTGCATTGGTCGCACGAGGGTGTGTGCCCGCATTCGGGACATTCCACGTAGGGCGAGAAGCCGCGGCGGTTCTGGAACAGGACCACCTGCCGTCCTTCGGCTAAAGTCTCGTCGATGCGGCGGTGCAGGTATTTGGAGATCAGTCCTTGGCCGCGTTCGAGCAGTTTGACCTGCGGGATATTCTCTTGAAGCGATGGTTTCAGTAACCCGTATTTCCCGATGATGGCGTTCAGGTAGCTCTCGGTCGAGGGGGCGGGGCTGGCGAGCAGGGTACGGGCTCCGTGGAGCCGGGCCAGCACCAGGGCGGTGTCGCGGGCATGGAACCGGGGCGAATTGTCGCGCTGGTGGAACGAGGTGTCGTGCTCGTTGTGGATGATGATCTGTCGCAGGTTGCCGAAGGGGAGGAACAGCGCCGCCCGGCTGCCTACGACGAGACGGGCGCTTTCGGGCGATGTGCCGAGGCGGTGCCATGCGGCACAGCGAGCCCGATCGGTGAGCCTCGGGTGGTAAAATACGATGGTGTTTCCGGCGATTCTTTCGAGCGTTTCGAGGATTTGGGGGGTAAGGGCGTTGTCGGGCAGCAGCAGGAGGGTTTGCCCGGATTCCGAAGTGGCCAGTGCAGAGTAGAGTCTGGTGAAAATTCCGGAAGTGTCTCCCCAGAGGAGCAGGGTATCCGGTTGCACGTTTGCGGCAAAGGCATCGGTGAGTTCTTGTGCCAGTGCCTGGGTTTCACCGTCGCCGTCCGAGGGAACCGCGCTCCGTATGGTGTTTGCTTCGAAACCGGGGAAGCGTTCGGTTTGTTCCAGCACGCCGCGTTTGATGAGTTGTAGCAGGATGGCCGGGGGAATGGCACTCCCGCCGAGCGTTTCGCCGGTCAATAGCGAACGTTCCACCCAGCCCTGGTCGCCGCCGAAAACGGGCGTATGCTCCGGGAGGGGTTCATCGCTTTCGGAGGTCGTTTCCGGAGTATTTGCAGGGGGCGTTTCCTGATGTTTTCGGGGGATGTTTTCGGAGTCCGTTTCGGGATCTATCTCCGGAAGCAGCGAAAGATAGGCCTCGATGGCGCGGCATTGGACGCGGGCCCGTTTGATCTCCCCGAAGAGGCGGTTGATCGCTTCGGGAGTACGGTAGTCCGGGGCCAGCCTGACGAACAGTTCGGTCGAGGGGCGGTATTCGCCGCTGCGTATGCGGGCGGGGGTAGTGGCACGGAACACTTCGCCCAAGGGGCACATATAATAGTCGGCCACCCACTGCAACAGTGCGCGCTGCTTTTCGGTAAACGCGATGGGGCCAAAGATTCGGACGATCGCTTTAACTGTGCCGCGGGCGGGCTTTTCGTTGTGCAGCCTCCAGACGATGCCTTGTACGGCTTTCGACGAACGGCCGAAAGGCACTTCCGCGAGCATGCCTTCGGCGAGCTCCATTCCTTCCGGGATCCGGTAGGTAAACGGGCGCGACAGGGCCACCGGGAGCAGTATGTCGGCGAATCGGGACACGGAATCGTTGTCAGATAATTTATCGTCGTTGCGAGGCAGCCCCTTCGGCGACCATCCTCGGGATGGGTTTCGCAATCGAGTAATAGCCGTAGTGACGATCTTTTGCGATTGCTCTGTCGCAGGCTCTTTGCAATGACGTGGAAAAGATTAGCCCGGATTTTGATTTCGACCGGGATTTATTTCTCGATCAGGACGGTAGCCCAAACAGCCACACCTTCTTCGCGACCGACAAAGCCGAGCCGCTCGGTGGTGGTGGCTTTGACGCTGACGCGGTCGATCGGCAGGCCGAGGTCGGTGGCCAGGTTGGCGCGCATGGCGTCGATGTGCGGCCGCAGTTTCGGAGCTTGCGCCGCGATCGTACAATCGACGTTGATGACCTCGTAGCTTTCGGCACCTACCAACTCGGCACAATGGCGGAGCAATGTCCGGCTGTTGGCGCCTTTGTACTGCGGATCGGTGTCGGGGAAGTGCAGGCCGATATCGCCCTGTGCGGCGGCCCCGAGCAGGGCGTCGCACAGGGCGTGGATCAGCACGTCGCCGTCGGAGTGGGCCACGAATCCTTTGGGGTGGTCGATGCGGACACCGCCCAGTGTGAAGGGCAGGCCCTCCCGGAGGGCGTGTACGTCGAAACCGTTGCCTATACGTATCATATGTGTGTATTAATAGAATAGCGCGTAGACCGCAAAACTGGCCAGCCAGTGTTCGCCTTCGTAGCCGCCGCTGGCGATGTGGGGCAGCGCAGCGTCGAGGTGTTTGTTTGCGATGTTGTTCAGTTGGTTACGGAACCCTTCGGTTTCGACTTTGCGGGCGAGGGCTTTCCAGCACCAGGCACGGCTCAGGTTCAGCCCGTCGAGGTGGACGAGCTGCGGGTCGCTCCGGTCGCTCACGGTGGCGGGTTCCAGCAGGGTTTGCGGCTCGTCGTGCAAAAATCCGTTAACCCATGCCAAGAATTTCTGTTTGCCGAGTACTTTACTCATCAGCTCGACCTCGGTCAGTGCGGGCGAAAGAAAATCAGTGCCGTTGGGCTCCCACCACCAGGGGGCTTTGCGGTCATTTCCGAAATAGTCGGTGGCGCGTTGGACGATGAGTGTTTCGAACGCGCGGTTGCCGGTGGTGCGGGCATAGTCGAGCGCCAGCGAAAGCCCGAAGGCGGTGTTGTTGTGCATTCCGACACGGATGGGGTAGGTCAGTCGCGGCAGGTAGTTCATGTAGAGCGACACGATGGTGTCGGCCAACGGCTGCACGTTGGCGGCCCAGCGCCGGCAGTCGGGGTCGTCGCTGCGCAACAGCTCCTCCTGCAGTTTGAGTAGCCAGGCCCAGCCGTAGGTGCGCTCGAAGGAGCGGTTCTCTTTTTTGCCGAAGTAGAACGCCTCGACGGCGATTTTTTCGGCCGTGAGGTGCAGGTTGACGGCGGAGCGTATTTGTGGCGTCAGATGCATGTCGGGAAACTCGCCGAGCAACTTGACGAGCATCCAGTGGCCGTGCACGCTCGAGTGCCAGTCGTAGCAGCCGTAGAAGGCCGGGTGGTATTCCGAGGGGAGGAACAGGTCGCTGCCCGAGGTCTGGACATGTCCGGGCTTGTTCGGGAACTCCTGTCCGATACATTTGAGGGCGAGTGAAGCCAAGTGTTCTGCTCCGGCCCTGGTCAGCTTTATAGTGCCGCTGTACGGAACGTCTGTCAAGGCGTTTTCTACCCGATAGTGCGGCGCTTCCTGGAGAATCCGGACGGGCTGCGCTGTGGCGGCGTGGAGACCGAAGAGCAGGCAAAAGGCTATGGCGGTGCGTTTGAACATGGAAGATAGGGTATGTGATTTCCCGGCGGCGGACGCTTTTCCGCTATTTGGCCGGGATGGTGTAGCGGAGTATTTCGGATCGAAGGTTACGAAAAACGACACAGAATCCGGAAAAAGCCTGAGAACAAGGCAGAAACCGGCAACGAGCCGGGACGGGATGATTCCGTTTCTTTTTTAGAGCGTTTCGTCAATCAGGTAGCGGTTACGCTCGGGGGCGTTGCGGTTGATCATTTCGCCGATGAACCCGGCCAGGAACATCTGGGCGCCGAGCAACAGGGCTACAAGGGCGATGTAGAACAGGGGTTGTTCGGTCACGCCGCGCCAGACGAGGCCTTCGCTCTGAAGGTAGAGTTTGCGGCAGATCAGCCAGATGGCGCACCCCCCGCCAAGCAGGAACATCAAGGTGCCGAGGCCGCCGAAGATGTACATCGGGCGCCGTCCGAAACGGGTGGTGAACGTGACGGTCAGCAGGTCCATGTAACCTTTGAACATGCGCTCCCAACCGTATTTCGAATGTCCGAACTCGCGGGCGCGGTGTTCCACTACTTTTTCGCCGATTTTCTTGAATCCGGCTTTCTTGGCCAGGATGGGGATGTAGCGGTGCATTTCGCCGTAGACTTCGATACTTTTGACGACCTTGCGGCGGTAGGCTTTTAGTCCGCAGTTGAAGTCGTGGAGTTTGATCCCGCTCACGCAGCGGGCAGTGGCGTTGAAGAATTTGCTGGGCAGGGTTTTGCCGAGCGGGTCGTGACGGCGTTTTTTCCAGCCGCTCACCAGGTCGTAGCCTTCGTCGGTGATCATCGAATAGAGGGCCGGGATTTCGTCGGGCGAGTCCTGAAGGTCAGCATCCATGGTGATGACCACGTCGCCCCGGGCAGCTTCGAAACCGCAGTAGAGGGCGGCCGATTTGCCGTAGTTGCGCGAGAAACTGATGCCGCGTATGGCGGGATATTCTTCTTTGAGTTCGCCGACAACTTCCCACGAGCGGTCGCGCGAGCCGTCGTCCACGAAAATCACTTCGTAGCTTTTGCAGAACTCCGGGGCACTCATTACGCGGTCGATCCACGCCATGAGCGGTGCGAGAGACTCTTCCTCGTTATACAACGGAACAATGATAGAAATATCCATCTTTTTGTTTTTTAGACTGATGTAGTGCGTTGCGCTTATTCGGCAGTCAGTCGCATATTCTTTTATATGTTCCCTCCTTACCGGATTTCGCGCGTCTTCTCTATCAGCCAGAGAACTCAAAACGTCGGTCAGGGCTGATAGAATGTAAATTTATTCCTGTTACTCTGCCGCGGGTGGCGTGTCGCGCTTGAGCAGGGCACCGGTCACCAGGCCGATGAAACCGCCGACCAATCCCATGGCCATGATGGCGCCGAAAAGCAGGAGCGTGAGGTTGCCGGTCAGGATCGAAGGATCGGTTACGATCTCCTGATAGGCGAGGCGGGCTTCGGGGGTCAGGGCCGGGTTGTCGAGGTAGGCTTGTGCCATGGCACTGACCATGGCTCCGTAGTTTCCCGGGCTGATGTAGTTCATCACTACATAGAGCCCGAGGCCGACCACCACGCCGCTGAAAACGGACATGTTCAGCGCACCCAGGAAACCCTTGGCAAAGGAGTAGGGTTGCCCGGCGGATGTATACACGTCAGCGCCGCGCTTGGTGTAGTGGTAAATGATCCACACGATGACGGCGAGTTGCAACAGGGTCATCACGAAACCCAGCCCGGGCTTCCCATGTAGCCCGAGAGCCTGGTCGAGAAATAGCAACAGGACGATCGCTCCGCCGAGCACAAGGGCTCCGGTCAGGATTTCGTTCCAGTATCTGCGTCTGAGTTCTTTGGTATCCATGGTTGTTCTGGCTCTTGTTTTTTCGGTCTGCGGAATATCCGTTTTAGCGTGTCGCTCCGCACACTGCCTTTCCGGTCCTGCGGACATCCCCCGGATTTCAGGATTTTCCGGCTTTTAAATTCCGGATTTTCCACACTGACGGTTTTCCGGCTCCGGCGCGGGAAGCGGAGGTTATCGCTTTCCGCCGTATTCGTTCATTACCCGTGTCATGTCGGTTTTCACCTGTTCGAAAGCGGCTTTGTTGGCGGCTTTGATGGGCGGCGTCTCGGAGACGGTGGCCATACTGAGCGGGTTGATGTACTTGCCGTTCTTCTTGATGCGGTAGTCGAGGTGGGGGCCGGTCGAGCCGCCGGTGTTGCCCGAATAGGCAATGACCTGGCCTTTGCTCACGCGGGTACCGGCAGCTACGGCAAACCGGCTCAGGTGCAGGTATCCGGTTTCATAGCCTTGGGAGTGTTTGATCCACAGGGTATTGCCTCCTCCTCCGCTGTCCCAGCCACGCCGCGATACTACGCCGTTGGCCGCTGCCACCACGGGGGTGCCCACGGGACAGGCATAGTCGACGCCGTTGTGGGCCGCACGTATGCGCCGGATGGGGTGGACGCGCATGCCGAATTTCGAAGTGATGCGGGCCGAGATACTCAGCGGGGCGCGCATGAAGCTTTTGTTCATGCTTTCGCCTTTGTCGTCCCAATAGCCGTTTTCGTCGTCCTGGTTGAAACGGAAGGCCCAGTAACTCTTGCCGTTGTGGATGAATTCGCAACCGTATACCCGGCTTACGCCGATGCATATGGTGTCGATGTATTCCGACTCGAACAGTATGCGTACCCGGTCGCCCCGTTGCAGGGCGTAGAGGTCGATCGTGCCGTTGTATATCCCGTCGATGCGGTTGACGATGCCACTGTTCAATCCCTGCTGGTCGGCGTCGTAGGAAAGCGAGTTGTTGATGGTGATTTCGGCGTACTGCTCTTCGGTGATTACTTGTTTGGTAGTTTTTGTCACCGAAATGCTGTCGCACAAACTGAAAGTGATGTACTCGCTCAGCGACTTTTCGTAAATCAGGTAGCACAGCGCATGGGTGCTGTCGGGCGTGAGGAAGGCAGTGTAGCCTTTGCCGGCGCGCATGGTGCGCAGGTCGAATACGCCGTTGCTTTTGTCGACGAGTTGGTTGACCACGGCAATATTGACGCCGAACCGCTGGTTGAGCAGTTTAGAGAAGGTCTCGCCGCTTTGCACTTCGCCTTGCTGCAATTCGTAGTTTTCGGCCGGGAGTCCATAGACCCGCTGGTTCGATTTGAAAACGATCGAGTCGAGCCGGGCGGTCACGTTGATGTCGGGCAGGGTGGGCACGGCGTGCCCGTAGCTGCACCGGCGCACCAGGAGCAGGGTGCCGAGCACGAGGATAACGAGTACCAGCACACCCAGAATCAGGAACAGGGTGTTGCGGCGTCCTTGTTTGTTGAGGAATGGTATCATTTGTTATTTGGTTTTCAATGCGTCGAAGCCCTGGCCGAATACGCCCATGACGTTGCCCACGGTGATGAAGGCTTCGGGATCGGTGTGCTTGATGACGCGGTAGATGTCAGTGGTTTCGGTGCGGCGGCAGATCACCAGCAGCACTTTACGCGGTTGTTGCGAATAGGCTCCGGTGGCGTCGAGGATGGTGGCGCCGCGTTTCATGTCGGTCAGGATGCGGTCGGCGATCTCCTGGTATTTGTGCGAGAAGATCATGATCTGGGCCGAAGATTTACTGCCTGAAAGCACCATATCCAATACGTATCCCAGCGAGGCCATTACCACGAAACTGTATACCAGGGTCGGTATGTCGTGGAAGATGAAGAACGAGCAGCTTACGATGATGGCATCCATGATCATGATCAGCTTGCCGAGGCTCACATTGCGGTATTTGTTGATGATCATGGCGACGATGTCGGTACCTCCGCTGCTGCCGCCCGCCATAAAACAGAGGGCCACGCCGACCCCGGCCATCCCTCCGCCGAGCAGGGCAGAGAGCAGTGTGTCGTCGGCCAGCCCCATCAGGTCGGATGGAATGTATTTCTGCATTACAAGCAGAATGACTGTGTTGGCCCCGATGGCGTAGAAGGTTTTGGCGCCGAAGCGGGGGCCGAGGATCCAGATCCCGAAGGCGAGTAGTACGGCATTGACCACGAAGTATCCGATACCGATTGGCAACCAGCCTCCGGTGGCATAGAAGATAAGGGTGGCGATCCCCGTGGCTCCGCCGCCCACGATGTGGGCCGGAAGGATCAGGGTGACCAGCGCGAAGGAGTAGCACATCAGCCCGAAAGTGATGAGCATGTAGTTCAGCACTTCGGTACGGAGTTTTTTCGGGCCGGAGGATACTTTAGCGTCTTGCGGCTGTGCGGTTGGTGTGGTCATAACTTGCGGAAAGAGCGGAGTGGTGGTTGGGTTTGGGATCGGCTGGGGGTGGTTAGATGACTACGTTGATGATTTTGCCGGGCACGACGATCACTTTCTTGACGACCGAGCCGGCGGTGTAGTGAGCCGTTTGCTCGTCGGCGCGGATGGCGGCTTCGATATCGACGGCCGGGATGTCGATCGGGAATTCGCGTTTGAAGCGCATCTTGCCGTTGAACGACACGGGATATTCGAAGCTGCTCTCGACCAGGTATTCGGGGTTGAACACGGGGTAGGGGGCATCGCAGACGCTTGTGCTGTGGCCGAGCACAGCGTGCCACAGCTCCTCGGCGATGTGGGGCGCGAAGGGGCCGATGAGCGAAACGAGTTGCTCGGCGGTCGCACGGCTGATTTGTCCTTCGCCTGCGCTCAGTTCGTTGAGGCAGATCATGAAGGTGCTCACGGCGGTGTTGAACGAGAAAGTCTCGATGTCTTCGCCTACTTTTTTGATGGCTTTATGGAGCGCTTTGCGTTCTTCCGGAGTAGCTTTCGCATCGGGCGACGACGCTTCGACCAGGCGCCAGAAGCGGCGTAGGAACTTGTGCACGCCGTCGATGCCGTTGGTGTCCCACGGTTTCGATTGTTCGAGCGGCCCGAGGAACATCTCGTACATGCGCAGGGTGTCGGCGCCGTAGTTCTCGATGATGGTGTCAGGGTTGACGACGTTGAACATCGATTTGCTCATCTTTTCGACGGCCCAGTCGCACACGAATTCGCCCTTGTCATTGAAGATGAACTGAGCGTCTTTGAATTCGGGCCTCCACGCACGGAAGGCTTCGGTGTCGAGGATGTCGTTGCGCACGATGTTGACGTCGACGTGGAGGGCCTGAAATGAGCCCTCCCAGTCGATTATCATATCGTGCGAGATGTACGTGTTTTTATCTACGGTTGTTGTTTCCCGCGTGATCTTATGGGTTATTGTCTGGCTTATCACGCGGTTTACAAAATTCGAGCGGCCTTGGACCATACCCTGGTTGACGAGCTTTTTGAAGGGCTCGTCTTCGCAGATGATGCCGATGTCGTAGAGGAATTTGTTCCAGTAGCGCGAGTAGATCAGGTGCCCCGTGGCGTGCTCGATACCTCCCACGTAGAGGTCGACGTTGCGCCAGTAGTTCACCTCGGGGCCGCCGACCAACGCGTGGTCGTTGTGCGGGTCCATGTAGCGCAGGTAGTAGGCCGACGACCCGGCGAATCCGGGCATGGTGCAGGTCTCGTAGGGGTAGCCTTCGGCGGTGTGCCAAGTGGCGACGCGCGCCAGCGGGGGCTGGCCGTCGGGGGTGGGGGTGAAGTTGCCTACAGGCGGCAGTTCGAGCGGCAGATGGCGTTTGCCGAGCATGTGCGGGATGCCGTCCTTGTAGTACACGGGGAAGGGTTCGCCCCAGTAGCGCTGGCGGCTGAAAATAGCGTCGCGCAGGCGGTAATTCACCCGGCGGCGGCCGATGCCTTTGGCTTCGATGGCCTCGAACATCTCGCGGATGGCGGCTTTCACCTCCATGCCGTTCAGGAATTCGGAGTTGATCATTTTACCTTCCTTGGCGTCGAAGCTGCCTTCGGTGAGCAGCGCGTCGAGGTCGCCGCCGTTGTCGACCACCGGGATGACGGGCAGGCTGAAATGGCGGGCGAAAGCCCAGTCGCGCGAGTCGTGCGCCGGGACGGCCATGATGGCCCCGGTGCCGTAGCCGGCCAGCACATAGTCGCTCAGGTAGATGGGGATTTCGGTGCCGTTTAACGGGTTTACGGCGTACGCGCCGGTAAAGCAGCCGCTCACGCGCCGCGTGTCGGCCATGCGTTCGCGTTCCGAGCGCTTCTTGGTGTCGGCGATGTATTGTTCGACGGCTTCAAGGTGTTCCGGCGTAGCGAGGGCCGTAGCCCATTCGTGCTCGGGAGCCAGTACCATGAAGGTTACGCCGAACACGGTGTCGGCGCGGGTGGTGAAGATTTCGAGTTGTTTGTCGGCGTGGCCTTGGATCGGAAAAAACATTTGTGCGCCTTCCGAGCGGCCAATCCAGTTGCGCTGGATCTCTTTGAGTGATTCGCTCCAGTCGAGCTTGTCGAGCCCTTCCTGCAGGCGTGGGGCGTAGGCGGTCACGCGGAGCAGCCACTGGCGCATGAGCTTTTGTTCGACGGGGAATCCGCCGCGCTCCGACAGGCCGTCCTTAATTTCGTCGTTGGCAAGCACGGTGCCCAGGCCTTCGCACCAGTTCACGAGTGTGTCGGCCTGAAAAGCGAGGCGGTAATTCTGGAGCACGTCGTTTTGCTCCTTGGGCGACATGCCCTGCCACTCGGCGGCAGTGAACGCGAGCGGTTTGGTGCAGGCAGCGTCGACGCCATCGGTACCGCTACGTTCGAAAGCGGCAATGAGCTCCTCGACCGGGCGGGCCTTGTCCTGCGTGTTGTCGTAATAGTGGCCGAACATCTGTTCGAAGGCCCACTGGGTCCACTTATAGTAGCCGGGGTCGCAGGTGCGCACTTCGCGGCTCCAGTCGAACGAGAAACCGATCTTGTCGAGCTGTTCGCGGTAGCGGGCGATATTCTGGTCGGTGGTGACAGCGGGATGCTGGCCGGTCTGGATGGCGTATTGTTCGGCGGGCAATCCAAAAGCGTCGTAGCCCATCGGGTGCAGGACGTTGAATCCCTGCTGGCGCTTGTAGCGCGAGTAGATGTCCGAGGCAATGTAGCCCAGCGGGTGTCCCACGTGGAGCCCGGCGCCCGAGGGGTAGGGGAACATGTCGAGCACGTAGAATTTGGGCCGGGAGGGGTCGGCGTCCACTTTGTAAGTGTTGTTGCGGGCCCATTCGGCCTGCCAGCGTTTCTCGATTTCTTTGAAATTATATTCCATGAGTGTGGGTACAGGCGGTTTCTGCTTGTATCTGAAAGGTGCGTTTAAGGCACTTGATTAATGGGGGGCGCGGATGCCTCGACGGTCAAGTATGACTGGTACTGAGGGCGGTTGGACAGGACTTGGGCGGTGGTGGAGATCTCGGGATCGTTGCCGACCATGTATTCGATGGCCCCGTGCGAGTACCACCAGCGCACGGCGATCTTGACGGCGATGTTACGGCGCAGTTCTTCGTCGAACCGGGCTAATTCGGTCTGGCGGCTGTTCTTGATCGCGGCGGCGATCGCATCGAGTTCTCCGTCGATCTGGTCGATGGTTTTCTCTTGTTCGGCGGCGCGTTTCAACTCGGCGAACCGAAGTTCGGTGACCGAGGTGTAGGGAATGTTCTTGCTTTCGATGAAACGGCAGAATGCGGCATAAGCGGTGTCGTCGATGCTGAAATCTTTCATCGCTATGGGGGCGGGATGCTTGGCTACGTAAAGGTTGGCGAAGTCGTCGACGTAGCCATACGAGAGCAGGATGGTTGCGAAGCGGCTCAGGTATTGAGGTTCGAGCGTCAGGTCGGGCGTGATACCCCCGCCGTCGTAGACTTTGCGGCCTGCGGCGGTGTGAAATTCACGGATGAGGGAGTCGGGGATGTGTTCGGCGCTGCCGTCGCTGGCGCGGTGGCTGTAGTCGAGCGCCTGGATGCAGCGGCCGCTGGGGGTGTAGTATCGGGCTGTGGTGACTTTCAGGAATCCGCCGTTGCCCACGGGCAGAGTGGATTGTACGAGCCCTTTGCCGTAGCTGCGCTGCCCCGCGATCACGGCGCGGTCCAGGTCTTGCAGGGCGCCGGCCACAATCTCGCTGGCCGAGGCCGAACTGTTGTTGACCAGCACGACAAGGGGTGTGACAGTATCTAACGGGTCGGAAGCGGTGCGGTACGAAGAGCTGGTGGTGGCACTGCGGCCGCGCACCGAGACCACGGTGGTACCGCGCGGCACAAAGAGGCTCACGATTTTGACCGCTTCGCCGAGGATGCCACCGCCGTTGCCCCGCAGGTCGAGGATCAGGCCGTGCATCCGGCCACTGCGTTTTAAGTCTTCGAGTGCTGCACGTACTTCGTCGGAGCATTTTTCGGTGAAGTTGTCGAGCCGGATGTAGCCGGTCGAGTCGTTCACGAACCCGCTGTACGATACGGCGGGAATGGTGATCCGCTGGCGGGTCAGAGTTAGGGTTTGCTGCCGCAAGGCCGAAGTGTCGCGCTCGGCGAGGGCTTTCACGGGCAGGATGGTCAGATCGAATTTGGTGCCGGGATTACCCCGGAGCAGGGCGCTGACTTGTTCGACGTTCTTGCCGCGCATGCTTTGGCCGTCGATGGCGAGGATGCGGTCGCCGGCTTTAAGGCCCGCAATGTCGGCTGGGTTGCCTTGGTAGGGTTCCGAAATTTCGACCCACGAAGTGTCGGCACTGCTGCGGCTGATGGCGGCTCCGATACCTGCGTATTTCCCGGTGGTGCTGGTCTCGAAGTCTTCCATCTCGCTGGCGGGCAGGTATTCGGTATAGGGGTCGAGTTCGCCGAGCATGGCCCCGGCTGCGGTGTTCAGCGCTTTCTGGGGGTTGATGGTGTCGACGTACACGAGGCTGATGTCCCGGAAAATGTTGACCAGCGAGGTGATCGCCTCGCCGGTGCGGTAGTCGCGGTCTTGTTGTGCTTGTTGTTCCGGGGTGGGCGGCGTTGTGGGATCGCTGCCGGGCTGCGACGGTTTTTTCTTGGCCGTGGCTGCCAGGGTGGCCGAGGCGATCACGAGCAGGGCCAGTCCGGTTATGGTTTTGTTGAATTTCATACGTTCTCGGGGAGGGGTAGGGATTTCCGCTGGTTGAACCGCGGATGAGGTTCCGGACGGGTTAGGCGATGAAGGTGCCCATGCGGAAGTAGGCTTTGACGGTCTCTTTGCGGGGGCCTTCGATGGCCGAAACGCCGTCGGCGGTGGTGATGACGATCTCGTCTTCCCAAAGCAGTATCATGCGCTTCGAGGAGGTCATGGCACGGAACACCATGCGGTCGGCGCTGTCGCCGGGTTCGCGTTTATAGCCTCCGCGGGCCATGACGTTTTCGACTTGCTCGACGTGTTGAGTGGCATCGAAGGTCAGGCGTTTGCGGTTGTAGCCCAGCAGGGGGTGGATCAGCGCGAAACCGAGGATCAGCAGGGCGGCGTAGAGGGCGCGTTCGCTATGGAACAGTTCGCCGAGCGGGACTTTGATGTAGTCGATGGCCCGGAAAAAGTAGAGCATAATGGCGAAGATGACGGTCAGGAAGACCATATATTTCAGGGTGCGGATGATGTAGCGTTTTGCGGTCATTGGGATGGGAGGATGTTGTTTATGTTTTGGTGTTGTCTTGTTTAGCCGGACGTATAGGGTGCCGCGCCGGAGGCAGCGTTTCGTTTTCAAAATACCCGCCGGCGGCGGACCGAAGGGGTATTGTTGTGGATAAGTGTTTATTTTTTGCCGAGCAGCACGGCGGCCTGAGCGCGGGCGGCTTCGGTGACGTTGCTCCCGCTGAGCATGGTGGCGATGTGCTCGACACGTTCGTCGGCGCTCAGGCGGCGGATGTGGGTGCCGCTCCCTTCTTCGGTACCCCCGGTTTTGTAGACGTGGTAGTGGTGGCTGCCTTTGGCGGCGACCTGCGGCAGGTGGGTGATGTTGAGCACTTGCATCGTTTCGCTCATCGACACGATGATCTCGCCCATGCGGTCGGCCACGCGGCCCGATACCCCGGCGTCGATTTCGTCGAAAATGATGGTGGGTAGTTTCACGCTGCGGGCCACCAGCTCTTTGAGGCTGAGCATCACGCGCGACATCTCGCCGCCCGAGGCCACTTTCTCGATGGGCTGGGGTGCCATGCCGGCATTGCCGCTGAAAAGCATAGCGATGCAGTCGGCGCCCGAGGGGCCGAGTTCGCCATCGCTTTCGCCTCCGCCGAGCGGGGTGATGCGTACAACGAATTGTGCCCCGCTGATACCCAGATCGGCCAGCGTATCTACGACGTGCTTCTCGATGACCGGGACGGCTTTGAGGCGTTCTGCGGTGATTGCGGCGGCCAGTGCGGTGGCTTCAGCGTCGAGGGCTTCGATTTTCTTGCGTAGTGCGGTGATGCGCTCATCGGCATTGTCCATGGCCTGAAGGCGCTCATCGAGCGTGCGTTGCAATTCGATCAACTGGTTACCTTCCTGCAGGCCGTGTTTCTGGCAGAGGGTGTAGATGGCGTCGAGGCGTTCGTTGACGGCGGCCAGCCGGGCGGGGTCGATGGTGATGATGTCGCGTTTCGACGTGAATTCCGAGGCAAGGTCGCGCATTTCGAGGCGGACGCTTTCGGTGCGTTCGCGCAAGGCTTCGGCGGCAGGGTAGCGCTCCGACAGGCGGGCCAGTGTGCCGACCAGTTGGCGCAGGGTTTCGTTCACGCCGCCTTCTTCTCCGGCACCTTCGGTGGCGGCCGCGCAGTAGTCGAGCGCGGCGACGATCTCTTCGGCGTGGGACAGCGTGTTTTGCTCCTCTTCGAGCTCCTGCTGTTCGCCGGGTCTTAGATTCAGTGCTTCGATTTGCTCCAGTTGATGCTGCGTGTAATCGCGTTCGCGGATGGCGTCGGCCGAGGCTTTTTCTGCTTTGGCGAGTGCCGCTTTCGAGGCGGTAAGTTCCCTGAACAGTGCGGTGTAGTTGGTAACTACAGGTAGGTGCCCGGCCACGGAGTCGACGATCTCGGTTTGCAGGTTGCTGCCACCGAGCAGCAGGGTCTGGTGCTGGGAGTGGATGTCTATGAGCCTCTCGGTAAGCTCTTTGAGTACGCCGAGCGTCACCGGAAGTTCGTCGACGAAGGCGCGGCTTTTCCCGGCGGTGTTGACGGTGCGGCGGATGGTGATTTGCGGCGCGTAGTCGAGGTCGTTGGCGGCGAAGAAGGACTGCAGGCCATAGCCTTCGATGTCGAACGTGGCTTCGGCAACCAGGGTCTGCGCCCCGTCGCGGATGGTACTGCTGTCGGCCCTTCCGCCGGACAACAGGCCGATGGCCCCGAGCAGGATTGATTTGCCCGCTCCGGTTTCGCCGGTGATGATGTTCAGCCCCTCGAAGAACTCGATGTCGAGTTTTTCGATGATGGCGTAGTTCTCTATGTGCAGTTCGCGAAGCACGGCGGGTAATCTCTTGTCGGATTATCGGAGGATTGTGGTGATATAGTCGGCGATGTCGGAGGCGACTTCGGCCTTGCTTTTCAGGGGGTATTCCTTCGCGCCTTGGGCGCTGATGATCGTGACTTTGTTAGTGTCGGTCGAAAAACCCGCGCCGGGGTCGGACAGGCTGTTGAGCACGATGGCGTCGAGGTTCTTTCTGGCTAGCTTTTCGCGGGCATGCCGTTCGCCGTCGTGGGTTTCGAGGGCGAAGCCGACGGTGACTTGTCCGGGGCGCTTGCCGGCACTCAGGGTGGCTGCAATATCGGCGGTGGGTTCCAGGCGGAGGGTGAGTTCCCGGGCGGAGTGCTTGATCTTTTGCGCGGCGGGGTCGGCGGGAGTGTAGTCGGCCACGGCGGCACAGAAGACGGCGCAGTCGGTCCCCGCGAAGTATTCGCGGCTGGCGGTCAGCATATCGGCGGCTGAAAGGGCTTGTACGGGGGTGATCCGGGACGGTAGCGGGGAGAGCAGCGCCGGATCGACGTGTCCGTGAATGAGGGTGACTTCGGCACCGCGGTTTGCCATTTCGGTAGCGAGCGCAAATCCCATTTTCCCTGTTGAGAAATTGCTGATGTAGCGTACGGGGTCGATGGCTTCGACGGTGGCTCCGGCGGTGATCATAACCCGTTTGCCCGCCAGTTGGTTGCGGTTGGCATTTCCCCCGGTAGCGCCTCCGCCCTGATTTTCGGCTTGGAGGGTGATTATGGAACCGGCGTCACTTTTTTTTTTCACGAATCCGGCCGCAAGGTAGGCCACGATCTGCTCGGGCTCTTCCATACGTCCGGCGCCCACGAGGCCGCTGGCCAGTTCGCCAGTGGCGGGTTCGATGATGCCGACGCCCAGTTCGCGCAGTCGTGCGATGTTGGCCTGGGTGGCGGGGTGGTGGTACATGTCGAGGTCCATGGCAGGGGCGATGCTTACGGGGCAGCGTGCCGACAGGTAAGTGCAGGTGAGCAGGTTGTCGGCCAGCCCGTTGGCGCACTTGGCGATGGTGTTGGCGGTGGCCGGCGCGATCAGGTAGTGATCGGCCCATTCGCCGAGTTTGATGTGGGAGTTCCAAGCGCCGTTGGTGGGGTCGAAACCGTCGATCAACACGGGGTGTTTGCTTAGGGTGGCCAGCGTGAGCGGGGTGATGAAGTCGCGGGCGGAGGCGCTCATGACCACACGCACTTCGGCACCGGCACGTACCAGCAATCTAACGAGCATAGCAGCCTTGTAGGCTGCTATACTTCCGGTTATCCCCAATAGAATATGTTTTCCTTCCACAGTCATAGAATGTGAACTGGTTCAATGGTAAAGTGCTTTTGACACTGCTTTCCTTCCACTGTAAATTTAAAGGCGTGAAACGGATTGGGTGGTTGCCGGGCGTGCTCCGAATGATGAATTTTTTCCTTGAAAAGTTCCCTAAGTCCACTTTGTGGCCTTTCCCTCCTCGGCGCTCGGCAATTCATGTAAACCTGATCGCTCTCGCTGCCTCGGCTTCGCCCGGGATGACGTAGGAGACGAGGGGCGTTGCCGTGACTCCTGCGCCGGTTGGTTCGAGACCGGCGGACACTATTCTTCGGCAACCGGCGTGCGTTCGCGGTAGCCCACTTCGCCTTCGAGGAACTCTTCGGTGGCGATCAGTGTGGGTTTGGGCATGCGTTCGTAGCGGCGCGAGGTTTCGATCTGTTCGCGGTTCTCGAAGGTTTCTTCGAGGTTGTCGACCGACGAGGCGAATTCGGAAAGTTTCTCGGACAGTTCGTTTTTCAGTTCGCTGTTGATTTGGTTGGCGCGGCGGGCGATGATGTTTACGCTCTCGTAGATGTTTCCCGTTTCGGCGTCCAGCTCGCTTAGGTTGCGGGTGATGGTGTTGGTCGGGACGGTTTGCTTGGTTTCCATTGTATGTATTCTCGTTGTATTTTCGGCTTTCGGGCGGAACGGGGCTAGAGCGCCTGGCTTTCGGTCTGTTCCGTTTTTTTGATCTCTTTGTTGTCGGTTTTGTCGACTTTGTCGATGTCTTTGCTCTGGGCCTTGATCTCTTTTTTACTGGTACGCAGGGCGGCGCGTTCCTGTTTCAGGAGTTTCCTGGCCTCTTTGATTTCGTCTTTGGGTGTGGCCGGGTCTTCGATCTTCGCTTTGAGCGACTTGATGGTTTCGTTGTGCTGGTCGATATCGATGCGTGTGCGTTCGACGCCCATTACGGCATTTTTGTTGTTATCCACATAGCTTTTCGCCTCTTCGAACATCTTTTCCAGTTTTTTGATGTGGCTTTTGCTGTCGGGGAACTCGCCCACGAAGTTGTAGTAGGAGTCGACCATTTTCATGTAGCGGTCGAGCTTGCGCTCCGGTATACTGTTGCGGGCGTAGTTGTACCACGACTGGCAGATCAGGAACATCATCTCTTCGCGGTAAGGTGTGTGCGGGGTGGCTTTGATGGCGTTGCGCAGGGCCGCCACTGAGGCGGGATAGTTTTCGAGTTTGAAGTAGAGCGACGCGTTGATGAATTCTTTGTCGTAGAGCTTTTGTTGCATCTCTTCGATCATGATTTTCACGTCCTCTTTTTTGATACTGCTCGGATAGCGGTTCAGGTATTCGTTGAGCGTGATGATGGCATTGCGGGTTTCGGACTGGTCGAGTTCCGGGTCGCGCGAGGCGTTGTAGTAGCTTACGCCCAACAGGTACTCGGCTTCTTCCATGAACGGGGAGCGCGCAGGCTGGTTCATGCGGAAAAAATCGAAGGCTTCGGCGGCCGACTCGTAGTCCTCTGTGAAGAACAGCGATTTGGCCAGGTAAAAAGCCGCCGTGTCGCCGCGCAACTCGTTGCGGAACATGTTCATCCCGGCGTCGAACAGGGTGATCGCCTTTTTGTAATGTTTGGAGTGGTATTGCTTCAGGGCCTCGTTGTAGATACGGTTATAGTCGGCGCTTTTGAGCGCCATCTCGGCGCTTCCGCACCCGGCCATAAACAGGGAAGAGAGCAGGAGAGCCGCTCCGAGTATGTGTTGTCTTAGCTTCATCGGTGGTTTGTGTCAGCCCACAAAGGTAATTTTTATTGTCTGATTTAGCAACTCTTTGTTTAATCCGCTTTTGAGGCCGCGGCGCGAAAAAATGAGTGTTTATACTCAATGGGCCGGAGTGTAGAAATTGAATGGAAAAAACATACCTTTGTAGCTTGAAATTTTGAAGGCGGTATCCGCCTGTATACCAAACAACAAGACAATGGATATTTTCGAGAGAATCAAGCAAGATGCCGGAGGCCCCATCGGCCAGTATCAAAAGCTCAGTCACGGCTACTTTTCGTTCCCCAAGCTCGAAGGCCCCATCGGACCCCGCATGAAGTTCCGCGGCAAAATGATGCTCAACTGGAGCCTGAACAACTACCTCGGCCTGGCCAACCACCCCGAGGTGATGGCTGCCGATGCCGAAGGCGCCCGTGAATTCGGGATGGCGGCCCCCATGGGCGCCCGCATGATGAGTGGCCAGACCAAATGGCACGAACAGCTCGAACGCGAACTCGCCGCCTTCGTCGGTAAACCCGACGCTTTTCTGCTCAACTTCGGCTATCAGGGCATGGTCTCGATCATCGACTGCCTGGCCACTGGCCGCGACGTAATCGTCTACGACTCAGAGGCCCACGCCTGCATCATCGACGGTATGATGATCCACAAGGCCAAAGGCGGTAAACGCTTTGTGTATCCCCACAACAACATGGAGAACCTGCGCAAGCAACTCGAACGCGCTACCAAATGGGTGGCCGAAACGGGCGGCGGTATTCTTGTGATCACCGAAGGCGTGTTCGGCATGAAGGGCGACCTGGGCAACCTGGCCGAGATCGTGAAGATGAAACAAGACTTCGATTTCCGCCTGCTGGTCGACGACGCCCACGGTTTTGGTACCATGGGAGCCAACGGCAAGGGTACCCCCGAGCATTTCGGTTGCATCGACGGCGTCGACGTGCTGTTCAACACCTTCGCCAAATCAATGGCCGGCATCGGCGCTTTCGTGGCTTCGGATCCCGACATCGTGAACTACCTGCGCTATAATATGCGTTCGCAACTCTACGCCAAATCGCTCCCGATGCCCATGGTGATCGGCGCTTTGAAGCGTTTGGACCTGATCCGCACGCACCCCGAGTACCGCGAAAAACTCTGGACGATCGTCAAAGCCCTGCAAACAGGATTTAAGGACAACGGTTTCGAGATCGGATGTACCGAATCGCCCGTGACCCCGGTTTACATGAAAGGCGGCGTCGAAGAAGCCACCAACATCGTGGTCGACCTGCGCGAGAATCACAACCTGTTCTGCTCGGTGGTGGTCTACCCCGTGATCCCCAAAGGCGAGATCATCCTGCGCATCATCCCCACGGCTGTGCATACGCTCGAAGACGTGGAGTATACGCTCAACGCTTTCAACGCCTGTCGCTCAAAATTGGACTCGGGCGAATATTGCAAACCCGTGCCTGCGATGGCCGACTAAAGAGGTCGTTAGCAGTACATTCCGGTTAAGACGACAGCCCGGCTGGGACCCGACAGAAAGATCTGGGTCCGCCGGGCTGCTGCGTTGATGACGATCCGGTCTGCCGTCTTTTCGGCGGATGTGACAATGCCTGCCCTGACAAGTTCATCGTACTCAGGGCCGCTGAGGGTCGGGGAGATGTTCTCGTAAATCCCGTACCGTTACTGAATCTGTAGTAAAATTGCAGCATGGCGTTGTCCGGGAGGGTCCCTTCGATCTCAATGGCATACGACCCGTCCTCGTCGGTGACGGATTCGCCCAGGTGAGAGATCCGGCCCTCTCGGTCTGGGTCTGGTTTCCAGAGCAATACGCGTACTCCGGACAAGGGTTGCCCGTCGGCATCAGTTACCATGCCGCTGATCCACCGAACCATTCCGTCCGGTTCCGAACCCTGGGCATAAGCTACCGGGCCCACCAACAGGCCGAACAGCAGCCACGCGAACAATCTGAATGTTTTCATACGCTTACAAAGTTTAGCTGATTTTCAAATATAGCGCTTTTTCTCTTTTAAAGGAGGCATGGTTGGCGGCGAATAGCTGCGGTTATTAGCTGAATAAACGCTATCTTCGCTTCTGTTATGGAACACTACGAAGAACACCACCGCCAGACGCACAAGGACAGCGCGCTCGAAGTGGCCTCGGGCATCGACCAGCCGCCCGCGGTCAGCCCTTATTTCCGCAAGGCGCGGCGGCCTCAACTCACTGTCGACGACTATGTGGGCGGCATCCTGGCCGGAAACCGCACCGTACTCAGCCAGGCCATCACGCTGGTCGAGAGCCTGCTGCCCGAGCATCACGATACCGCTCAGCAGATCATCGAACGTTGCCTGCCCCACAGCGGGCGATCCGTCCGTGTGGGTATTACGGGCGTTCCCGGGGCGGGAAAATCCACTTTCATCGAAGCCGTCGGCGGCAAAGTGACGGGCCTCGGCCATAGGCTGGCCGTGCTGGCCATCGACCCCAGTTCGTCGCGCACGCAGGGCTCGGTGCTGGGCGACAAGACCCGCATGGAGACACTCGTGGCCAACCCCGACGCCTTTATCCGTCCCAGTCCGTCGGCCGGATCGCTCGGGGGTGTGGCGCGCAAAACCCGCGAAACGGTGATCCTGTGCGAAGCGGCCGGGTTCGATGTAGTGTTCATCGAAACCGTCGGGGTGGGACAGTCCGAAACCGCCGTCCACTCGATGGTCGACCTTTTCCTGATGCTCCAGATCTCCGGGGCGGGCGACGAATTGCAGGGTATCAAGCGCGGTATCATGGAGATGGCCGACATCATCGCCGTCACCAAGTCCGACGGCGAGAACGTGCAGCGCGCCCAACTGGCCAAACGACAGTTCGAAAACGCCCTTTCGCTCTTTCCCATGCCTGCGTCGGGCTGGAAACCGCGTGTCTATACCGTATCGTCGCTCGAAGGCACGGGGGTAATGGAACTCTGGGCCGGGATCGAGGATTTCCTCAATTTCGCCAAAGCCAACGGTTATTTTACCGGCAACCGCAACGACCAGTCCAAATACTGGATGTACGAAAGCATCAACGAGGAGCTGCGCGAGGGGTTTTACCACGATCCGCGCATCACCGCTGTAATCGGAGACTACGAACGGCAGGTGCAGGGCAACGAACTCAGTTCGTTTGTCGCCGCCCGTGAGTTGCTCGATCTTTATTATAAAAAGTAAGATTCCCGGTTGCCCTTTTTACAACCTTTGAGAGTCTCCTTTTGTCAATTGCGGGAAGCCCAGGCGGCGATCCCCTTATGTATCGCTGTAAGGGAAAGATGGCTTCGCCGCCTGCGGCTTCTCGTAATCGATGCACGCCAGATGCCATCCCGAGCGAAGCCGAGGGAACTTTTCAAAAACAGATTCCGAATGCCGATAGAAAAGGAATAGTATCTGAAAAGTTCCCTCGGCTTCGCTCGGGATGACATGCGAAAAAATAGAAATCAAAAATTTTTGATATCGCGAAGAAAATCCTTGTAATTACCTGATTATAAGAATTTATTGTTTCCTGAAATTCGGGTTGATGTCGTAGAATGGGTTTTTGCTCACCGGGGAGCGCGTACCGCCCGAAATACTTTTGTACTGCTGAAAAAGTGCCGGGCAATAAATGCCGCCTTTCCAGCCGTTACAAAACTATGTCTGACAAGATTTATATATTCGACACCACACTCCGCGACGGCGAACAAGTTCCGGGGTGCCAACTCAACACTGTAGAGAAAATCGAAGTGGCCCAGCAACTCGAACTGCTGGGCGTAGACGTTATTGAAGCCGGGTTTCCGGTTTCGAGCCCCGGCGACTTCAACTCCGTGCGCGAAATATCCAAAGTCGTGACCATTCCGACGATCTGCGCCCTTACGCGCGCCGTCGAAAAGGACATCGAAGTGGCCGCCGATGCCCTGAAACTCGCCAAGCGCGGCCGCATCCATACCGGGATCGGCGTTTCGACCTACCACATCCAGCATAAATTCAGCTCCACACCCGAGAAGGTGCTCAAGCGTGCCGTCGAAGCCGTGAAATATGCCAAGAAATTCGTCGAAGATGTGGAATTCTATGCCGAAGACGCCGGACGCGCCGACAACGAATATCTGGCCCGGGTGGTCGAAGCGGTGATCGCCGCCGGAGCTACCGTGGTCAACATTCCCGACACCACCGGTTATTGCCTGCCCGCCGAATACGCCGCCAAGATCGCGTATCTCATGGAGCACGTTTCGAATGTGCATAAAGCTATTCTCGCAACCCATTGCCACAACGACCTCGGGATGGCTACCGCCAACTCGCTGGCCGGGGTGATCGCCGGAGCCCGCCAGGTGGAGTGTACCATCAACGGTATCGGTGAACGCGCCGGGAACACAGCCCTCGAAGAGGTGGTCATGGCTCTGCGTTGCCACAAAGAACTCGGCCTCGACACCGACATCAATACACAGCGCATCATCCAGACCAGCCAGATGGTCTCGACCCTGATGAATATGCCCATACAGCCCAACAAAGCTGTGGTGGGCCGCAATGCCTTTGCGCACTCGTCGGGTATCCACCAGGACGGCGTGCTCAAGAACCGCGAAAGCTACGAGATCATGAATCCTGAAGACGTGGGCCTGACCGATTCGGCCATCGTGCTGACCGCCCGCAGCGGCCGTGCCGCCCTCAAGCACCGCCTCGAAGCGATGGGTTACCTGCTGAGTGGTGACGCGTTGGCCGAAGCTTACGAAAAATTCCTTGTGATTGCCGACAACAACAAAAATATCCGCGACGAAGACCTGTTGCCGCTCGTGGGCGGCATGGAACGCCAGGACCGCAAGGTCAGGCTTGCCCACCTGCAAGTGCTTTCCGGCACACTGGTGCCCACGGCCACGGTCAAACTCGAAATCAACGGCGAGATAGTAACTGCTACCGGCACGGGCAACGGCCCGATCGACGCCTCGATCAATGCCATCCGTTCGATCGTGAAAGAGAAGATCACCCTGCAGGAGTTCCTGATCCAAGCCATGACCAAAGGCAGCGACGACGTGGGACGCGTGCACATGCAGTTGGCTTATCGGAATATGTTGACCCTGCAGCCCAAGATATACCACGGTTTTGCCACCAATACCGACATTGTGACCGCGTCCGTCGAAGCCTACATCGACGGCCTGAACAAGGCGATCGCTTAGACCGGTTTTCGGCGTACCCTGCGGGAATCCCGCGCGGCCCGGCCGGGATACCGTTCCGACCGGGTTTTGATTTCCGAAATAATTTTAATAATTTTACCGCCCACGACTTCTCTCGTGAAAAACACGGGCGCTCCCCTGTGCGGAGCGCCTTTTTTGAGCGCAATAATCAAGTTACCGCAATGGCCCAGACACTGCTTGAAAAAATATGGAACGCACACACGGTGCGTGAACTCGACGGCGGACGTTCGGTGTTGTACATCGACCGCCACTACATCCACGAAGTCACCTCGCCGGTAGCTTTCGGCGGGTTGCGCGCCCGTGGACTGAAACTGTTTCGTCCGGCGCAAACCACCGCCACCGCCGACCACAATACCCCCACGATCGACCAGCACCTGCCGCTCGAACTGGGCGAATCCAAGACGCAACTCGACCAACTTGCCGTGAACTGCGCCGATTTCGGTATCGAAAACTACTATGGCCTCGGCCATCCGCGCAACGGGATCGTGCACATCATCGGCCCGGAATACGGTTTCACCCAACCCGGCATGACGATCGTGTGCGGCGACAGCCACACCTCTACCCACGGAGCCTTCGGGGCCGTGGCGTTCGGGATCGGCACATCGGAGGTCGAAATGGTGATGGCCTCGCAGTGCATCATGCAGCCGCGCCCGAAGACCATGTGCATCACGGTCGACGGCCAACCCGGCCCGTGCGTGACCGCCAAAGACATCGCACTATATATTATAGAGCAGATCACAGCCGCCGGAGGTACCGGATATTTCATCGAATTCGCCGGATCGGCCATCCGCGGCCTGACCATGGAGGGGCGCATGACCCTCTGCAACATGAGCATCGAATGCGGCGCCCGCGGAGGTATCGTCGCTCCCGACCAGACGACGTTCGATTATGTGCACGGACGCGAGAACGCCCCCTCGGGCAAAGCCTGGGACGAAGCCCTGGAGCGCTGGAAATTGTTGTACAGCGACCCTGACGCTAAGTTCGATAAAGAATATACGTTCAATGCCGCCGACATCCGACCGATGATCACCTACGGGACGAATCCCGGCATGGGCACTTCGCTGGATGGCACGATCCCTGCCCCAGCCTCGGAAAGCGATGCCAAGGCGCTCGAATACATGGGCTTCCGCGGCGGCGAGAAGATGATTGGCAAGCCGGTGGACTACGTGTTCCTCGGCAGTTGCACCAACGGCCGCATCGAGGATTTCCGCCTGTTTGCTGAAGCCGTCCGCGGCCGCCGCAAAGCCGAAGGCGTAGTGGCCTGGCTGGTGCCGGGTTCGCACATCGTGGAACAACAAATTAAAGACGAAGGATTACTCTCGATACTCGAAGAAGCCGGTTTTGAACTGCGCCAGCCCGGCTGCTCGGCCTGCCTGGCTATGAATGCCGACAAGATACCGGCCGGAAAGTATGCCGTATCGACTTCGAACCGCAATTTCGAGGGACGGCAGGGGCCCGGCTCCCGCACGATGCTGGCCAGTCCGCTGACTGCCGCCGCTGCCGCCATCACCGGGGTAGTGACCGACCCGTGCGGGATGTTTTGTAAATAGAAAAGTTCCGTGTAATTTGTAATATTTACGAGCTGTCGGTTGTCTTCATGTCAGCCCGAGCGGCAGAAGGGGTTTTGCAACGACTGGGCGTAACGACTGTTACCGGAAAGATCCCCCCCGCAGCCCGGGATAACATGGGAGGGCGGTAATCGAGATATAATGACAAACAAAAAGCCCGGATTGATCCGGGCCTTTCGGTGCGCTGTAGTGGACTCGAACCACTGACTTCCACCCTGTCAAGGTGACACTCTGAACCGACTGAGTTAACAGCGCTCTCATTCGTTGAGGGTGCAAAGATATAAAAAATCACGAAAATTTATGTCAAGAGAAAAATTCACGACACTGACTTCGACGGCCGTACCGCTTCCGATCGAGAATGTCGATACCGACCAGATCATACCCGCACGCTTCCTGAAGGCCACCGAACGCAAGGGCTTCGGAGACAACCTGTTCCGCGACTGGCGCTACGACAAGCAAGACCGCCCCGTAGGCGGGTTCGTGCTGAACGACCCGCGCTTCACCGGGTCGAAAATACTGGTGGCGGGCCGCAACTTCGGCAGCGGGTCGTCGCGCGAGCATGCCGCATGGGCCGTGTACGATTACGGGTTCCGGGCCGTGGTGTCGAGCTTTTTTGCCGACATCTTCCGCAACAACGCGTTGAATACCGGACTGTTGCCCATTCAGGTTTCACCGGAATTTTTGCAACGGATATTTGCGGCCATCGAAGCCGATGCTTCGACCACGCTGACTGTTGACCTGGTCGCCCAGACCATCACGATCGACAAAACCGGCGCAGCCGAAAAGTTCGACATCGACGGTTACAAAAAAGAGTGCCTGCTCAACGGCTACGATGATGTGGACTACCTGGTGAACCTGCGTCCCGAGATCGAAACCTTTGAGGATAGCCGCAAATAGATCGGGTATCTCCCCGTCGTGTAGAGGAGCCGCCGGGGGCGGAGCACAGGGGGAGTGGGGGGATTTGGGAGTGTTAACCACTTTGATGGTCGCCGG
>JAVBMY010000006.1:0-48811 GCA_031551865.1 Rikenella sp.
GACCCCCCGAATGGGAATGCCCGATCCGGCCCTTGGTAAACACCACCTGCTCTTCAAAAAACGCACGAGCCTGCTCAACGGTCAGCGATTCCCGAACCCCCTCCTCCGAAGAACCACCATCCGAACGGTCGTAGCGGCAAGCGATAAAAAACACCGACAGCAAAACTGTCGTTACACAAAGATAGTGAATAGCTTGTTTTCTCATTTAGATGAAGGGATTAAGGGGTGGTTTAATTCCGCAAACGGGGTTATTTTAAGAAGCTCAGATACAAATATAAATACAAGCACTATTGAAAAATCAAGATGACAGAAAATATGTAAATTAAAATTTCTATTTAACTTATATTATTAAATAATATTAGCGAAATCGACGCAGATTCGAATTTAGCAAAAACTTATCATTGCACTAAAGCAGCCTTCGAAGAAACAGCCCGCTCCGCGAAACAACCTTTCCCCAGTAATAGTACACTTTCCCGCAAATTCACTACCTTTGAGAGTTACAGAAACCAAAATGCTTGAACACGGAACCTATTTTGTCGGCGGGATCGACACCGACGCCGGCAAAAGCTACGCCACCGGCCTGCTCGCCCGCATGCTGTGCGAACAAGGACTACGGGTCATCACCCAGAAGCTCGTGCAGACCGGCGCCACTGCGGAGCATTACGATGCCGTGCAGTCCGAAGACGTGCTGCTCCACCGCCGCCTGATGGGCCTGCCCCTGCAACCCGAAGACATCACCGGACTGACCTGCACCCAGGTCTTCCGCCACCCCTGCTCACCCCACCTGGCCGCCGCACTCGAAGGACGGGAAGTCAACCTTGAGAGGATCGCCGAAGCCACCGCCCTGCTGCGCGAACGACACGACATCGTGCTGATAGAAGGCGCCGGGGGGCTGCTCGTACCGCTCCGCGAAGGCTACCTGACCGCCGACTACGTAGCCGACCGGCGGCTCCCCCTGCTTCTGGCGACCAGCTCCCGGCTCGGCAGCCTGAGCCACACCCTCCTCTCGCTCGAAGCCTGCCGGACACGCCATATCCGTGTGGCCGGAGTACTCTTCAACCACTACCCGGCATCCGACCCCCTGATCGCCGAAGACACCCGCCGCTACATCGTCCGCCACATCGGACAACACCATCCCGGCTCCCAACTCATCGACATCCCCATCCATGACGAACCCCGTTAGCCCCGCCGCACGCAACTTCCTGCGCAAACGCAACATCTGGATCGGCCTCGTCGCCCTGCTCGCCTTCTTCGTGACCGCCAGTTTCGTAACGAGCGGAATCGCAGCAAAATACGCCTCCGAAGACGACAACGGCCTCGGCAAGTTCCTCGGCTACACCGCCATCTTCCTGCTGACCATATTCTTTGCGCGGTTTATCGCCCGCGGCACCGGCCTCCGCCTTCCCTCGTTACGCGAACACTGGCGCTTCAATCCCACGCTGACCCTCGGCGGCGTGATCCTGATGTTCGCCTGCGGAATCATCGTGTCTCCCCTTGTCGACGCCATGCCCAAAGAGTGGATGACCCCCGTCGAGCAACAACTCCGGGGCGGCCTCTGGTCGATGATCACCCTGCTGATCGCCGCCCCTGTGCTCGAAGAATTCCTTTTCCGCGGCATCATCCAGAAGAACCTCGTCCGCACGGCCGGGATCCTGCCCGGTATCCTGTTAGGTTCGCTCATCTTCGGCGCCATCCACATGATCCCGCAGCAGATGGTCTACGCCACCCTCCTCGGATTCATCCTCGGCACGATCTACTACATGACCGGGTCGCTCACCAGTGCCATCGCCATCCACATAGTCAATAACGGCCTCACCGCCCTGTTCTATATGCTGTTCGGCACCACCGGCATCGAACACCAACTATTCGGCGAAGGCACAAGCTGGACCATCGCCTACGCCATATGCTGCCTGCTGCTGGCCGGATGGAGCTGGGCCGTCGTGCGGCGGGCGCTGAACGTGCAAAAAAGAGCGTCAAAGCTCAGAAAATGAGCGTTTGTCGGAGCGGCAGGCTTAGAAATTACGAAAGAATAGCTACTTTTGCGTAACCTATGGACCGAGCAAACATAATCAGGACAGGGGTCGCCATCATGGCAGCGACCCTGGTCGCCGCAACGACGAACTGCGGCCGCCTCAAGCTCTATGACTTCGACCGCGGCGAAGTCGTGGCGTCGGTCGACGGCCACAACCTCTACGCCAGCGAAGTCACCCCGATGATCGAGCCCGGCCTCAGCCCCGAGGACAGTGTGGCCCGCCTGAGCGTCATCGTCGACGCCTGGGTGCGCAACCAGATCAAACTCAAGGCCGCCGAAACAGCCCTCAAAGGACAGGAAAAAGAACTGCAGGACATCGACGAACGGGTCGACGACTACCGCAACTCGCTGCTCACTTACCGCTACGAACAGCAATGGCTCTACGGGCGCCTCGACACACTCGTCACCCCCGAACAAATCAGCGCCTACTACTCCGACCACCGCGATGAATTCCGGCTGACCGCCCCCATCGTCAAGGCCCGCATCGTCCGTATTCCGGCCGGGCTGCGCCAGAACAACCGATTGTCCGAGATATTCCGCTCCGACAACCCCGAAGACCGCGCCAATTTCCTCAACATCTGCCAAAAAAACAACTACCGCTACGACGACTTCAGCAACGAATGGGCCGACTTCAGCACCGTCGTCCAGCACATCCCCTTCTCGCAGAGTAACTTCGACGAATTCCTACGCAACCGCCGGGCCTACGAGGTCGAAGACGACCAATGGAAATACATGATGGCCATCGACGCCTACCGCCCCACCGGCGACTACTCGCCGCCCGAACGCGAAAGCAACAACATCCGCAAGATCATCATCAACCAACGCCGGCAGGCACTCCTCACCCAGCTGAGCGACAGCCTGTTCAGCACCGCCACCCGCGACCATTCGTTCACCGTAAACATCAGGGACCGTTTTGATTAGCGAAGACACGCCCATCGAAGACTGACGATACCGGGCGTGAAAACGACGAATGAAATTCAACAATAAACCCAGTTCCCACTTCCATACAATGAGATTGACCCAACGCTTCAAAACAGCCACCCTGCTCGGACTCCTCCTCTGCGGCCTGGCTCCCGCCCCGGCCCAGCAACCTTCGGCCGCGCAGGAAACCACCACGGCAACCCCGGCTGCGTCATCCGGCCAGAACACCATATCCATGCAGGAACAGTCGGCCACCCCCAGCGAACATCCGGCCGCCCTGCCAAACCCCCTGCTGAAAAACCAGGCCGGTAAAGCCTCGTCCGTGCTGAGCCTGAGCAAACTCGTTCCCAGCCGCACGGTCATCACCGACGAAGTGGTCGCCATGGTCGGCACCGTCCCCATCCTCTTTTCCGAGCTGACCGCCGCCACTATGATGCTCGAAAGCGAACGCGCCAAAAGCGGCACGCTCGACGCCCGTCCCGCCCGCGACGAAGCCCTCGAATGGCTGCTCGTCCAGCGCCTGATGCTGGCCCAGGCCCGGCTCGACTCGCTCGACCAGAACCTCTACGACATTACCCCCCAGATCGAGCACAACACCGCACAACTGATCAACCAATACGGCTCCACCCAAGCCCTCGAAAAAGCCATCGGCAAGCCCCTTCACCAGATCAAGAAAGACATGAAGATGCGTGCCGAAGAGGAGCAGCTCTCCAAAATGATGCAGGGCAATATCATGCGCGACGTCAAAGTCAGCAACAACGAGGTGCGCGACTTCTTCATGACCATCCCCACTGATTCGCTGCCCCCTATCCCCGTACAATACCGCTATTCGCAGCTCGTGCGGATGCCTCCCGCCACCGAAGAGCGCAAATACGAAATCCGGCAACAACTGCTCGAATACCGCGGCCGCATCCTTGCCGGCGAACGCTTCAGCACGCTGGCCCGCCTCTATTCGATGGACCAACGCTCGGCCGCGCGCGGCGGCGAAGATGACCCCATCGAGATCGAAGGGCTCGTACAGCCCTTTGCCGAAGCCCTCGAAACCATGAAACCCGGCCAGGTGTCCGAAATCGTCGAAACCGAATACGGCTACCACCTGATCGAACTGATTTCGCTCGAAAACGGCATCGCCAGGTACCGCCACATCCTGCTCAAACCCGAATTCACCGTCGAAGAGGGCGAGCGCGAATACAAACTGCTCGACAGCCTGCGATCCGTCATCGGCAGCGACCGCAACGTATTCGACGTGGCCGTGATGCTCTACTCGATGGATCCGTATACCCGCCAGAACGGCGGCCGGGCCTACAACCGCGAAATGGCCCTCGCTTACGGCGGCGATGCCAAATACGCTTCGACCCTCTTTCGCAAAGAATTCCTCGAACCCGCTGAGTTCAGTGCACTCTCGGCGCTCAAGGTCGGTGAAATCTCATCGCCCTATATGACCTACGACAGCAAGGCCAACCTCATCTACAAAATCGTCCGGCTCGACGAGATCGTCCCCGCCCACGCCCCCAACCTATCGCTCGACTTCGAGATGATCCAGGAAGCCGCCATGCAGAACAAACAAATGGAAGAGTTCGACCGGTGGATCAACCGTACCATCCGGAAAATCTACATCTACATCTCGCCCGACTACGCGAACGCACAATTCGAGCGCAACTGGTTCCAGAACTCCCCGCCCGAGCAATCGCCAGCCCCAGGATCCGGCACCGAAACCGCCAGAACCACAGTAGACACCTCAGGAAACTAACCCCTCCGACCTCCCTTGAAAGCCCGCGTAGCCATAGCCGCCACCCTGCTGTCCGGCATCGTCGCCCTTGGCGCCGGAGCCGCCTTGCACGTACAATCTCCCCAGGGACAAGGCACGACAACGGCCCATCCTGCGACATCCGCCACACAGTCACAAAAACCGGAACCGCCAGCAGGCACACGCACCATCACCGAACCCAAAGCCCCCTCGAAGTCCAGGGTCGACTACCGTGGCGACCTGAGCTACCACCGCCCCACCGATCCCGATTCGATCTACATCATGGTAGGTAACATCGCCATGCACCACAACGGCACCTTCATCGAGTGCGACAGCGCCGTCCGCTACAGCGACAGCCGCCTTGAAGGTTTCGGCAACGTACTGATCAGCCAGGACTCCACCCTCATCTACGGCGACCACATCCTCTACGACGGCACCATCAACACCGCCCGCATCACCTCGCCCCTGATCAAGGTCATCAGCGGTAGCGCCGTCATGTGGATCCAGAACAAAGCCGAATTCAACACCCTGACCAATACCGCCACCTACACCGAAGGCGGCATCATCATCCAGAAGGACAACATCCTCGAATCGCAGCGCGGCTCGTTCAACAGCAACACCAACGAAGCCAAAGCCCTGGGCTTCGTGTCCATGCGCGACGACAACTACAAGATGCGCACCGATTCGCTGAGCTACAACCTCGACAGCGAGACCGTCACCTTTCTGGCCAAAACCTACATCTGGGACAAAGACCGCGATTTCCTGACCTCCGATCGCGGCAACTACTTCCGCCGCACCCAGACCTACTTCTTCACCCACAACGCCTACGTGATGACCCCCGACCGCGAATTCTGGGGCGACAGCATCGAATACCACAGCCTCACCCGCGAAGTAGTGATGTACGGACACATCCAGATGACCGACACCACCCAAAACATGCTCGGGTTCGGCGACTACGGCCTCTATAACGACTCCCTCGGCACCGGCATCCTGACCCGGAAGCCCTCGATCATCAGCTTCGAAGAACCCGCGCGCGACAGCCTCGGCAACCTCCAGGCGCCCGACTCCTCCTTCACCCGAGCCGACGCCTTCTACTTCGAGACCTACCAGCCCGGACAGTCTAAGCCCGCCGCAGACAGCCTGCAATCCGCCGCAGACGAAGCTTTTACAGACTACGAAGAAACCCGCGGAACCCCCGGCAGACCGGAAGAAACCGCCCTGCCCGAAGACACACGACCGGCCGAAGGGATCATCATCAACAGCCTCGACACTACCTCGCATTACACCCCGCCGCAGACCGACGCCACCCAAATCGCCGTCGACCGGATCGACTCGATATTGAACAACAGGGAACAACTGCACGACATCCTCGAAGAAACAACTGCCGGAGAAGATACAATCCGGCCGGTTCCTGACTTTGCTCAGGCTGATAACCATCCGGCGGGCGGGGACATCGGCACCGTAGAAGCCTCCCCCGGGCCCGCCAAAGAACCCACCCTGCCTGAAGACACCACGGCAAGCGCTTCTGTTCCCGCCGACAGCCTACGTACCCTTTCCGCAGACAGCTTACGCTCCCTACCGATCGACAGCCTGCCGCCCACCGAAAAGAAAGACACCCTCGAACGTATCATCCGCGCCTACCACCACGTCAAACTATTCCGCGCAGACGCCCAGGCCATCTGCGACTCGGCCGTATTCTTCTCGGTCGATTCAAGCGCCAACCTGTTCGGACGCCCGATCCTATGGAGCCAGCAGAGCCAGCTGACCGCCGACCGGATCGATATCTACAGCCGCAACGAAGCACTCGACTACGCCGACTTCATCGGGTCGCCCTTCGTGACCGAGAAAGCCCACCCGCGCGACACCATGCGCTTCAACCAGGCGCAGGGACGTTTCATGAAAGCGTGGTTCCGCGACAATGCCGTCTACAAAGCCCTGCTCACCGGCAACGTCTTCAACTACTACTACGACCTCGACCAGAAAATCAACCGGCTCGACAAACTGGCGACCGTCACCAGCGCCTCGCTGACCATCTACATCGAAAACCAGGAACCCACCTTGCTTAAGTGGGAAGGCGAAACCACCGGCAAGATCTTCCCCATTCACAAGATCCCCGAAGCGCAACCCCAACGCCTTCAAGGCTTCACCTGGTCGCCCGAGAAACGCCCGGCCGACCGCTACGAAATACACAACCGCCCCATTCGCGACTCGGAACGCGCCGAAGCCTCGCAATACGGAGAGCCCGTGTTTGAAATCGAAGTGCGTACCTTCCACCTGCGAGACAACCTCATCAAGGGAGGCCTCTGGCGCGACCGTGTCGACCAGAAAAAATTCACGCTCGAACAAATCCGCCAGAACGAGAAATTGTACTAATCCCCGCCCCTTCTTTCCGCATTCCGGAAAAAAGCAAGTCGTCCCTGTGCTGCATAGAGCAACACAGGGACGACTTGCTTTCGCGCTATCCTAAGGGAGCGCCACCAGAGACACAATCACCAGACGCTTCGACTAGCAAAGGCACATCCCCCCACCTATAAATGAGAGGCCCGCCGCGGCAAACGCAAAGATCGAAAACCAGCGAAGGCGCAGGAGGAGGCCCACCGTGAAAACGCGAAAGATAAAACCTGCGAAGAGCCCGCGAATCCGGCATGAAAACCGCGGACAAAAAAGGAATACTCCCCCGGCGACCAGAAAAAGCGGTTATTCCGCCGGGTCGGGCTCTATGTAACCCCGGTAAGTAATCCGGTTACCGAGGTTCGGCTTCAGCGAGAGCGTCGCCCGGCCCGTCGTGTCGTCGTAACTCAGCGAGAACTCGTAACGCAGCCCATCGTAATCCGTTTCGAAAACAAATTGATAAAGCCCCTCATCGACTATGTTTCGCGTCACCTCGAACATCGAAGTTTCGAAAATCAGGTACACGGCCACCGGCCCATAGGGGCCGGACGTATAGTAAGGCAACTGCACCTGCAGGAAATCGGGCGATATGTCGAAGAAACAATACCACGACGTAAGCGAAACCGTGGGGCCGAACGGCGGATCGGCCGAAGTGGCCAGAAACGAGAAACTGCCGGCGGCAAATCCGGCTTCGATGGCCTTTTTCGTTTCATAGCTCCGGGCAGCCTTGTCAAGCGCCCGCTGTTCCTTCTTGGTCAACTGCGGTTTGGGGGCCAGCGGAACGTCCTGCCCCTGAGGGGCCGGTTGGGGGAGCTGCGCCGCACCGGGAAGAGAGGCTGTCGCAAATGCCGCAGCCAAGACGAGAGTAAAGAATTTTGTTTTCATAGCCTGCCTGTGTGAGCATTAGAGCTCCTATAATAATGGACGCAAATTTCGTACCGCCGTTGTAATCCGCCGGAACGCAGCCAGAAAACGCAAAAAGCGCCCTCGCCGCACCCCACGACACGGGGACACCGGCAAGGACGCTTATATCGGAGGCGCCCGGGAGACTCCCGCAAGCGGGAAAGGAGGCCGGGGAATCTATAAAGCCCGGCCTCTCTTCTATTGCGCGAAAGTCTGGCCCTGCAGGCGGTTCCAAGCACCGCGGGTGAAGTCGGGCACGACGACCGGCATGCTGCCGTTCTGGATCGAAAGTCCGGAAAGTTCGGTCAGGCACGACCATTCGGCGGCGTCATAGACGTCCATGTCGAGCGGAAGCCCGTTGCGCAGGCAATAAATCAGCCGGTAGTCCATGATGTAATCCATGCCTCCGTGTCCGCCGACCTCCTTAGCTTTTTCGCCGATCTCGGTGTAGAGCGGATGGCGGTATTTGGCCATCAGGGCATCGTAGACCTCGCGGTTGACGGGAGTGTGGGCCGACAGGTTCTGGAAATCGCCGTCAGGCATGTCGATGCTTCCGTCGAGGGCGATCTGGGTGGCGGGCCATTTCTGGGCAAAGCCCTTGGTGCCGCTCACCATGTGGATGCGGCTGTAGGGACGGGGACTGGCCACATCGTGCTGGATCATCATGCTGCGTCCCTTCTCGGTACGGATCAGGGTCGTGGTATTGTCGCCCATTTTGTAGTCGCGTTTGGCGTAGTCCGAATCGGCGCCGAATTTCTCAACGGCGTATTCTGTCATGCCGAACTGGCCGGAATTGAGCGCCACGAGGTAATTCATTTTGTCGCCGCGGTGCAGGCCGAGGATTTGGGCCACCGGGCCGAGGCCGTGGGTGGGATAGACATCACCCGTGCGGAGCGTATTTTCCTTCAGGCGCCACATATCGGCATAGTGGCCGGGTTCGCCTTTTTCGGCGAAGTTCATCGAACGCAGGTCGTGAATATAGGCCCCCTCGACGTGCACGATGGTGCCAAACACGCCTTGCCGGGCCATGTTGAGCGTGGTCATCTCGAACTCGTCGTAGACGCAGTTTTCGAGCATCATGCAATGTTTCCGGGTCTTTTCGGCAGTGTTCACCAGCGCCCAGCAGTCGGCCAGCGACAAGGCGGCGGGCACTTCGACGGCCACATGCTTACCGGCTTCCATGGCGGCCAGGGCCATCGGGGTGTGCGTTTCCCAATCAGTACAGATGTAGACCAGATCGACGTCGGGCATTTCGAGTACCTTGCGCCATACGGCCGAATCGCCGTAGAATTCTTGTGCAGCGGGAGCGCCGAATTTGGCCAGGATCTCGTTGCCGCGTTTCACCCGGTCTTCGTAGATGTCGCACAGGGCCACCACTTTGGTGCCGGGGATAAACGGATAGCGGTAAAGCATGCTCGATCCGCGCATACCCACACCGATCAGGGCCACACGCACGGTGTCGATCGGTTCGCAGGCGAGTTGCAGCACATCGGTCTGTCCGGCGGGACGTTCGGGTGTTGTGAACTCGATGGCTCCCTGGGCGTTCACCGTATAGGGCATACTGGCCTCGGGGCGTTGCGGGGGCGTCTTGGAGCAGCCCTGTACAAACAGCATACAGGTACCAGCTATAAGGAAAAGGGCTCTTTTCATATTTTTATACGGAATAGTTACTGATCACAGGGTAGCGGCAATCATCTGAAAATAACCCATGCAGGGGCCGCAAGGGTTACGCCGGGAGGGCATATGGCCAACACGCCGGTTCACGACGGGAAGGCTGCAAAGTGCGCAGACGCTTACGTTATTTACCCTGGCAGATCTGACTGAGTTCGGTGAAAAGCGTATCGACCGTGCCGAACATCTTGGCGCGCACGTGATTATAGTGCTTACGCACGAGTTTGGCATTTTTCTTGTCGGCGGGGTGGTTGATCTCGTCGATCAGTTCGTTATGCATCTGCACCGTCCGGCCGATGATGTCGAGGATCGGGTCGCGGCGGTCGTGGGGTTGGAAATAAAGGGCGAGGTAGCAGTTCGAAATGATCTCGTTGGCGAGGTAAGCCACCTCTTTTTTGGTTTTGCGGATGCTGGCCATGGGGGTTATGCGGTTTTAGTTTTTATAAATTCTTCCCCCAATGATAGCCTGCTCTTGCGCAAACCATTGCCTGTGCACCCAGACGTCAAAGACGCACTGTCAAACATCTCCCGTAAAAGTTAGCTAACCTTCTAACGGATAAATGATTGCCAGCGCGGTCCCGCACCTCGGGGGGGTGGGCGCCAGGCCGAAATATAGGGTCTGTCGATTCAGGAATGCAGCCATAGCGAACAAAAGACTACCCGGCTGCTGACTCCCAAAGGTATGAATAGAATCAGAAAAGTCCAAAAATATTTCCGTCGGCATCGATGTCGATGTGCTCCGAGGCGGGCGTTTCGGGCAGGCCCGGCATGCGCATGATCTCGCCCGTGATCGGCACCACGAAGCCCGCCCCGGCCGCGATCTCGATGTCGCGCACCGTGAGCGTGAACCCTTCGGGGCGGCCCAACAGGTCGGGATCGTCGGAGAGCGATTTCTGGGTCTTGGCCATGCAGACCGCCGTCCCTTCGAGGCCGAGCGAGCGGATGCGGGCCAGCGCCGATTGGGCTTTGGGGAGGTATTCCACATCACCCGCCCCGTAAATGCGGGTAGCGATCGTGCGGATCTTCTCTTCGATGGAAGCCGAAAGATCGTACAGCGGCTTGTAGGTTACACCTGCTGTGGCGGCGGCATCGGCCGCTTCGGCCACGCGTTCGGCCAAAGTTTCGGCCCCGGCTCCCCCGTGCGCCCACACGTCGGCCACTTCGGCGGCCACGCCGAGTGAAGCGCAATGCGCGCGCACGAATTCGAGTTCCTCGTCCGAATCGGTGGCGAAACGGTTGATCGCCACTACCGGCGTCAGGCCGAACTGCGCGGCATTCTCAAGGTGCTTTTCAAGGTTCACGATGCCCTTTTTCAGGGTTTCGACGTTGGGAGTGGTCAATTCTTTGAGCGACTGCCCGCCGTGGTATTTGAGGGCGCGGATCGTGGCCACGATCACCACCGCACGGGGTTCAAGCCCGGCGTAGCGGCACTTGATGTCGAGGAATTTCTCGCCGCCGAGGTCGAAGCCGAACCCGGCCTCGGTCACCACGTAATCGCTCAGCGAGAGCGCCATTTTGGTGGCCAGCGCGGTGTTGGTGCCCTGGGCGATGTTGGCGAACGGGCCACCGTGGATCAGTGCCGGCGTACCTTCGAGGGTCTGCACCAGGTTGGGCTTGATGGCGTCTTTGAGCAGGGCGGCCATCGCGCCTTCGGCCTTCAGGTCGCGGGCATAGACCGGCCTTTTGTCGTAGGTGAAGCCCACGAAGATGTTGCCAAGCCGCCGTTTGAGGTCTTCGATGCCCGTCGACAGGCAAAGGATGGCCATGATCTCCGAGGCGGCCGTGATGTCGAACCCCGTTTCGCGCGGCACGCCCGACATGGTGCCGCCGAGTCCGATGACCATGTGCCGCAGCGAGCGATCGTTCATGTCCATCACCCGTTTCCACGAGATGGTGCGCGGGTCGATGCCCAGCGAGCGGGTCTTGCTCTGGATGTTGTTGTCGATCAGGGCCGCAAAAAGATTGTGGGCCTTTTCGATGGCCGCGAAGTCGCTCGTGAAGTGCAGGTTGATGTCCTCCATCGGCACCACCTGCGAATAGCCGCCCCCCGTGGCGCCGCCCTTCATGCCGAACACGGGGCCGAGCGAGGGTTCGCGCAGGGCGACGATCGACTTGCGGCCGATGCGGTTCAGGGCCTGCGAAAGGCCGATCGATACGGTGGTCTTGCCCTCGCCGGCGGGCGTGGGAGAGATGGCCGACACGAGGATCAGCTTCGATTGGGCGATCTTCGCCGGGTCGATGTAGCTTAGGGGTAGCTTGGCTTTGTAGCGGCCGTAAAGTTCGAGGTCGCCGGCACCGAGCCCCAGCGGAGCGGCGATCTCGGCAATCGGTTTCATGGGCACACTGCGTGCGATGTCGATGTCGTTCATAGATTGATTATTTGATGCAGGGCGGTATCCTGTTTCGTTATGTTGGTAAATCTTCGTGGAAGGAGCGGCCACCCACACCCTGCGATTTGCAGCACCGCACAGGAAGTTATAGCTCGTCGAAAAATTATTGACCCTTTACGGGGGTATGGATGTCAAACGTCTCTGAGTCCACTTAGTGGGCTCCTTCTCCTACTTGCTCGGCAATCCGAACAAGTCCGGTTCCCTCGCTTCGGTCGTCGGCGGACGCCTGCGGGTGGCCGCTATGCTCGCGCGGGGCACTGCACCTCAACCGAGAAAGAATCATCCGGCCCCGTGCCCCCCTCGGGCACAGGCCGACGGGACCGGGTGATTAGCTGGCGCGGGAAGGCAAGCCTGCTACACAGGCCGCCCCAACCGCAGGATCATCCCCCAATAAGCACGGCGGGACTATTTGTTGTTCAGCAACTGCATGAACATCGAATCCTCGTAACCTCCGCCCGCCTTGCGTACCCAGGCGCGGCGCAGGCCGCTTTCGCTGAATCCCACCGAAGCGAACATACCCCGGCTCGCGGCGTTCGACACCGGAATGTCGGCGTACAATTGCCTGATTTCAAGATAATTGAATGCATACTCAGTCAGCAATTCGAGTGCCTGTTTACCATAGCTTTGGCCACGGTGTTTCGGGTCGTAGATCAGGATACCCACGCCCGCGCGGCGGTTCAGCGGGTCGATCTCGAACAGGTCGATGCAGCCGATCGGCTCACCCGTGGCATTGAGCGTGATCACCAGGCGCATCTGTCCGGCGGCGAACACATCGACCGCCGCCCCGGCGATAAATTCGCCCAACACCTCGCGCGAGAACGGGCGCGACGTATTGCCGATGGGCCACAGGTCGGTATCGTTCTCCCAGCGGTACATCACATCGATGTCGGCGGGCTCCATGGCCCGCAGCGTAATTTTGTCGTTAGTCAGCATGGTTCCCTGTAAATTTGGTGAATACTCCGGTCAGTTTGTCCCAACCGAACCGGGCACGGTCTTCGGCGATCCATGAGCGCATCTGCCCCTCCAGCGAGGGGTCGGCATAGAACGATTCGACGGCGGCAGCGATCGCCTCGGACGACACTCCGGTCACAAACCCGTCGCGGCCATCGGCGACAATCTCGGCCAACCCGCCCACATCGGTGACAATCATCGGTACGCCGAAGTGGTAAGCCACCTGCGTGACTCCGCTTTGGGTAGCCGTGCGGTAGGGTTGCACTACCACGTCGGCCGCCGAGAAATAGTAGCGCACCTCGTTCTCATCGATATAGCGGTCGTGGACGATCACATCGTCTCCGATATCCAGCCGCGCGATCAGGCTTTCGTACTTCTCGCGGTTACCGTAATACTCGCCGGCCACCAACAGGCGGCGCCCGGCGGTTATCCCTTTTTCTTTCAGCAAAGACCATGCCTCAAGCAGCAGGTCGAGCCCCTTGTAGTCGCGGATGAAGCCGAAAAACATCACATAACCGCACACGGGATCGAGGCCGAGGTGGCGGCAGGCTTCGCCGCGCGAGACGGGTTCGCCGTAGTTGTCGTAAACGGGGTGCGGAGAGAAGGCCGACGGGCCCCGGAACCGGAACTCCTGCAATTCGCGCCCTACCTGTTGGGACATATAGACCACGGCATCGACACTCTTCAGAAAATAGCGGGTCAACGGGCGGTCGTAGCAATGCTTTTCGTGGGGAACAATATTGTCGGTCAGGGCCACCACGCGGGTATGCCCGTTGCGGCGCACGCGGCGGCAGATGGCGCCCAGCGCGGGAGCCATGAACGGCATCCAGTAGCGCACGATGAGCAGGTCGGGCCTTTCGCGGGCAATGCGGCGCCCGGTACGCAGCCAGCTGAGCGGGCACACAGAGTTCACCTCGCGGCTGATCACAAGGCCTTCCGGGGCCGGGGCATCCGTAAACTGGGAAGTTCCCGGGAACAGGAACGACGGGTATTGGAGCGTAAACCCGGCCACACGTACGTCATGCCCTTCGCGCATCAGGGACGCGGCGAGCACTTCGTTGAACTTTGCGATGCCCCCGCGGTGGGGATGGGCGGGGCCGAGGATGACGATTTTCATGCTATATTCGTTTCCAGATTAAGGAACTATGGATTCGACCGTGATCGTTACGCGGAAAAAACTGAAAATCGGACGCATCTCTTAAAGCATAACGCATCCGAAAATAAGTACCCCCCACTCCCCCAGGTGCACAAAGCACGATGGGAGTGGCCGCTTGAGTCCACTGCGTGGCCTCCTGCTCCTACTTGCTCGGTAATTGGGCTTCCTCACGCTAGCTTTTCAGAGGCCGCAAGCGGCCTCTGCCCTCGATACGCTGCCCGGTCCGAGATTGCTCGATTACCCTCGCTTCGGGCGTCGCTTGGCTGACGCAAAAGAAAAGGCAGGGCTGCCCTGCCTTAGGCGCACAAGCCACTGCATAAGTTTGACAAGGAAAAAACTCGCACCCTCCGCCCCTTCAGGGCGGGCGCGCCAAGGTGCATGCCGCACCCGTAATTATTAGCCCGCAGGAAGAATAGTTAACCTTTACAGAATATGGAGGAAAAAGCGTCTCTGATGCCGTTCCGCAAAGCGGCCGCAAAGATCAGAGAAACACGATGCCTGACGGCGTTGCCCCCCTACCCTATTACTCCCTTATCGATCAGGTGGATCACCTTGCTGATCTCCATAAACGAAGCTCCTTTTGCAGCGCCGAACGATCCGCCGATCACCACCACCAGGTCGTCGTATTTCACTTTTCCGGCCGCTTCGAGCCGCGTGAGCATATGCGACGTGAAGCGTTCGTGGTTCGACGAAGGCTCGCCGTAGCCGGCATCGATGCCGTACGAGAGCGACAACTCACGCATCACGTGCTTGCGGTAACAGAGCGCGTAGACTGGTTTCTTGCCCCGGAAGGCGGCCAGGTAGCGGCCCGTGCGGCCCGACATGGTGTCGATCACCACAGCCTCGACGGGCAGATTGGCACAGGCCCGCACGGCCGAGCGCGAAAGCTGCGCGGTGATCTCGTTATTGATGCGCACCATGTTCACGTCGACGATCGGTTCGACGACCGCCTCGATGGCGAGGGCGATCTTGGTCATCGTCTTCACGGCTTCGACCGGGTATTGGCCGTTGGCCGTTTCGCCGCTGAGCATGATGGCGTCGACCCGCTGGTAGATGGCGCTCGCCACGTCACTCACTTCGGCGCGCGTGGGGCGCGGGTTGTCGATCATCGAATGGAGCATCTGCGTGGCGATGATCACCGGTTTCTTGCTCTCTATGCACTTTTTCACCAGGGCGCGCTGGGTGATGGGAATATCCTCGGCGCGGAGCTCGACCCCGAGGTCGCCGCGGGCCACCATGACGCCGTAGGTATGGTCGAGGATTTCGTCGATGTTATCGACCCCCTGCTGATTCTCGATCTTGGCAATGATTTTGATCGTGCTGTCCGCCGCGTCGAGGAGGCGTTGTATGGCCAGCACGTCCTCTTTGCTGCGCACGAACGAGTGGGCGATGAAGTCGAGGTCCATGCGGATGGCCCACTCGATGTATTCGCGGTCTTTCTCGGTAAGCGAGGGCAGGTTGATGTTCACCTGCGGGATATTGACACTCTTGTGGGGCCCGATCACGCCGCCGTTCTTGACGGTGCAGATCAGGGCGCCGCCGGTCTTGCCGGTCACTTCGAGTTCGATCTCGCCGTCGTTGATCAGCACCGACACGCCGGCCGGGACTTCATCGTAGATGTCGTGGTCATTGAAATAAATACAGTCGCGTGAGCCGACTTGTCCGTTGTCGTGGGTGCCGCGCACTGAGATCACGTCGCCCGCCGCCACCTCGACGCCTCCCTTGGGCGACATTCCCGTGGTGCGCACTTCGGGGCCTTTGGTGTCGATCAGGATGGCGATCCGGTCGGATACGGCGCGGGTGTTCTCGACGATCTTGGTGGCGCCCTCGAAGGTAGTGTGGGCCGAGTTAATACGCACAACGTTCATCCCTTCGTCGTAGAGCGAACGAATGAATTCGGTCTCGCATCTCAGGTCTGAAATGGTGGCGACTATTTTGGTTTTTTTGGTTTCCATCGGTTATGGCTAAATTTTCATGGGCAGGTCATCCGGAACGTTTATTTCGTCATTGCGAGGCATGAAAAGCCGGAGCAATCCTCTTGTTCTATGTCAGAGGAAAGTTGCGGAACCTGTCCCGAACTGCAGGAAGCGAAGCAACCAGGGATCCCTCCTCTCCATGACAGGTAAACACATTCGCCCGGCGACACACAGGACGATAAACCTTATTTATTGCAAAAAACTGAGCACGGCCAAACGGTAGGAGCCCAAGCCAAAACCCATGACCGCCCCGGCGCAGCGCGGCGTCAGGTACGACGTGTGGCGAAACTCCTCGCGGTCGGCGATGTTCGAGATGTGCACCTCGACAGTCGGCACCCCCATCCCGGCCACGGCGCCCACGGCATCGGCCAACGCCACCGAAGTGTGGGTATACCCCCCGGCGTTCAGCACGATTCCGTCGTATTTCTGGCCGCCACCGATACCCGCCGCTTTTTGCACGGCATCGATGAGCTCGCCCTCGACGTTGCTTTGGTAGTAGTCGATGGCCGCTTCGGAAGCGCCGAACTCCCCGCGCAGCGCCTTGAGGTACTCCTCGAAAGTGTGCGACCCGTAGATCTCCTGTTCGCGCTGCCCCACCAGATTCAGGTTCGGGCCGTTGATAATGAGCAGTTTTTTCATGCCATTTTATTTTTCATTTCCTCTTTTCCCCTCTCCACTTACTTTCTTATCAGGAGTTTTCGGGATATGTGAATATTTTGGGTGTATATACACTCGCTTCGCTCCCGTATGGCCCCAAAATATTCACATATCCCGAAAGCGACAATCCTTATAAGAAAGTAAATAATCGTTTTTTCAACCCGATTATTTACTTACGCTTTCTTCACCGCCAACATCACGGGTTGTTCGTCGATGTCGGTTTCGACCGCACCGTCGGGTGCTTGCGCAAGCACCTCGACGCTGAGCGCGAGAGTCTGCGTCCCGATGTACGAGGCATACTGCGCGATGGCCGAGTCGATCTCGTCGGTCGAATGGCCCACGCTCACGCGGATTTTGTCGGTCACCTCGAACCCGGAATCCTTGCGGAGGTTCTGGATACGGTTCACCAATTCGCGTGCCAGGCCTTCGGCGCGCAGTTCGGGCGTCACATTGATATCGAGCGCCACGGTCAGGCGGCCTTCGCTGGACACAAGCCAGCCCGGCATGTCTTCGGAAGTGATCTCAAAGTCCTCGCGCACCGTTTCGAGCTGCTGGCCGTCGGCAAGAGCCAACCTATAGACGTCGGCCGCCTCGATGCGGGCGATCTCTTCTTGCGAGAGCCCCGACACCGCCGCCGAGATTTGTTTCATCAGCGTGCTGTACTTCGGTCCGAGGGTTTTGAAGTTGGGTTTGATGCGTTTGGTGATCACGCCCGTGGTATCGGTGATGTATTCGGCCTGCTTGACGTTCACTTCGCCGAGGATCAACCCCTCGACGGCTTCGAGCCTGCGTTGGATCGACGGGTCGAGCACGGGGATGATCATCTTCTGGAGCGGCTGGCGCACTTTGATATTGACCTTGCGGCGCAGGGCCAGCACCATCGACGAGGCGCGCTGCGCGAGTTCCATTCGCTCCTCAAGGTCGCCGTCGATCAGTTCGGACATGGCCGCAGGCCACTCCGCGAGGTGCACCGACGGCTCGGCAAAGCGGCCCGTCACAGCGTTCAGGTCGCGGAACATACGGTCGCTCAGGAACGGCGCAAAGGGCGCAGCCAGCAGCGCGACCGTTTCGAGGCAGGTTTGCAGCGTCTGGTAGGCCGCGAGTTTGTCGGCGGTCATTTCGCCGCCCCAGAAACGTTTGCGGTTCAGGCGCACGTACCAGTTCGAGAGGTTCTCGCCCACGAAATCGGCGATGGCGCGCGCGGCGGGCGTAGGATCATAATCCTCCAATGCAGAGGTGACCTTCAGTACCAGCGTGTTGAGCAGCGAGATGATCCAGCGGTCGATCTCGGGGCGTTCGGCCACCGGCACCTGCGGTTCGCGGCCCGTGAAACCGTCGACGTTGGCGTAAAGGGTAAAGAAGCTGTAAGTGTTGTAGAGCGTGCCGAAGAACTTGCGGCGCACCTCGTCGACACCTTCGACGTCGAACTTGAGGTTGTCCCACGGCTGGGAATTGCTGATCATATACCAGCGCACGGCGTCGGCGCCGTATTTTTCGAGGGCTTCGAACGGATCGACGGCGTTGCCGAGACGTTTGCTCATCTTGTTGCCGTTCTTGTCGAGCACCAGCCCGTTCGAAATGATGTTTTTGAAAGCCACGCTGTCAAAAAGCATCACGGCGATGGCGTGTAGGGTGAAGAACCAGCCGCGGGTCTGGTCGACCCCCTCGGCGATGAAGTCGGCGGGATACACTTCCTTAAACGAAGCGTCGGGGCACTCGAACGGGTAATGCACCTGCGCATAGGGCATCGCGCCGCTGTCGAACCACACGTCGATCAGGTCGGTTTCGCGGAACATCTTCTGGCCGCCGGGCGACACGAGGATGATGTTATCGACGTAGGGGCGGTGCAGGTCGAAGCGGTTGTAGTTCTCGTCTGAGAAGTCGCCCTCTTTAAAGTCTTTCAATGGATTTTCGGCCATGAACCCGGCAGCGACCGACTTCTCGATCTCGCTGCGCAGTTGGGCCATCGAACCGATGCAGATGCGTTCCTCGCCGCCGTCGGTGGCCCAGATGGGGAGCGGCGTGCCCCAGTAGCGCGAACGGCTGAGGTTCCAGTCCACGAGGTTTTCGAGCCACTTGCCGAAGCGTCCGGCCCCGGTCGAGGCGGGTTTCCAGTTGATCGTGTCGTTAAGCTCCATCATGCGCTCGCGCAACGCCGTGGTGCGGATGAACCACGAGTCGAGCGGGTAATACAGCACAGGCTTGTCGGTGCGCCAGCAGTGGGGGTAGTTGTGGGTGTGTTTCTCGATGCGGAACGCTTGGCCACGCTGTTTGAGGGCCATGCATATCTCGACGTCGAGCGTTTCGTCCTTCTCGCCCTTTGCGGGGTCGAAGGCATTTTTGACGAATTTGCCTTCGTACTGCGAATACTCCGGCGCATTGACGAACGCAGCCACATACTCGGGCGAGAGCTCTTTGATCAGGAAGAATTTGCCGGTGCGGTCGACCATCGGCTGGTGCTTGCCCTGCGCGTCTAAAAGCAAGAGTGGGGCGATACCCGATTGTTTGGCGACACGGTCGTCGTCGGCGCCGAACGTGGGCGCGATGTGCACGATGCCCGTACCGTCCTCGGTAGTCACAAAGTCGCCCGTGATCACCCGGAAGCTGTCGCCCTGTGCGGGGTCGGGTTTGACCCACGGGAGCAGTTGTTCGTAACGGACACCCGCCAGCTCACCGCCCTTGTAGGTTTCGAGCACGGTATATTCGGTCTTGGCGGCGGCAAAAGTCTTTTCAGCCAGCGCGGCGGCCAGGATCACCGTCTGCGGGACGCCGGTATAGGGGTTCTGGCAGGCCACTTTGACGTATTCGATCCCGGGACCCACAGCCAGTGCGGTATTCGAGGGCAACGTCCACGGGGTCGTCGTCCAGGCCAGGAAAAACAATTCATCGGAAGCAATGAAAGAGTCCGATGTGCCCGCGGCACCGCCCGCGAAGAGTTTCTCGGAAGCCGCATCGCGCACCACGCGGAACTGGGCGGTGCAGGTGGTGTCTTTCACGTCGCGGTAGCAACCGGGCTGGTTGAGCTCGTGGGTGCTCAGGCCGGTACCGGCAGCGGGAGAATACGGTTGAATAGTGTAGCCTTTATACAGAAAGCCCTTTTCGTAGAGCCGCCCGAGCAGCCACCAGAGCGATTCGATGTACTTGTTCTCGTAGGTGATGTAGGGGTGCTCCATGTCGACCCAGTAGCCCATCTCGCGGGTGAGGCGGTTCCACAGGTCGGTGTACATCATCACGTCGCGGCGGCACTCGGCGTTATACTCCTCGATCGAGATGCTACGGCCGATGGCCTCTTTGGTGATGCCTAATTTCTTCTCGACGCCGAGTTCGACGGGCAGGCCGTGGGTATCCCATCCGGCCTTGCGGTGCACGAGGTAGCCGCGCTGGGTTTTGTAGCGGCAGAAAATGTCTTTGATGGTGCGGGCCATCACGTGGTGGATACCGGGTACGCCGTTGGCGCTCGGGGGCCCTTCGTAGAAGACGAAAGTAGGCTTGCCCGTGCGGGTCTCTATGCTTTTGCGGAAAGTGTCTTCGCTGTCCCAGACGTGGAGTTGTTCGGCAGCGGTGGCCGCGAGGTCGAGGCCTTTGTACTCTTTGAATTTAACGCTCATTGGTATGGATTGCGGGTCGAATAATGCTTGAGATGGGGCGGTTTGGGGCTTTCGGGGCGCTACGGCAAAGCCGAGATTTGCCCATCCAAAGGTAGATAAAAGGGAGTAAACGCGCAAATGGTAATCCTATACCGTTAGTGCGAGGCGATATATTGCCGAAGCAATCCCTTATCCCCTGCAAGGAACGGGGCGGTTTCTGCGAATCTTTCTCTCAATGGATGGATTCAGATACAAAAAAGCCCCGCAGACAGTGATGTTTGCGGGGCTCCGGTTTCCGGCAATCTGCTGATTATTTCAACACTTCGATTAGCGGGCAACTGCGTCGGCCGAGGGCATCAGGCCCATGCGCTTGAGCAGGGGCTCGACGGTGGGTTCGCTGCCGGCGAAACGCACAAACAGCACCATCGGGTGTTCGCTACCGCCCTTTTCGAGAATATTCTCGCGCAGCGACTCGGCCGTGGCTTTATCGAACAGGCCGTTGGTCTTGAATTTCTCGAACACGTCAGCATCGAGCACTTCCGACCATTTGTAACTGTAATATCCGGCCGCATAACCACCGCTGAAGATGTGGCTGAAGCTGGTCGAGAGGCTGGTTCCCTCGGGTATGGGCAGTATCTGCGCGCGGAGCGAAGCGTTACGTTCGAACTCGGGCACGGACGCTGTGACAGGTTGCGTCAAAGTGTGCCAGGCCATGTCGGTGATCCCGAGATATATCTGGCGCACGTTCTGATAGGCGGCCAGATATTGACGGCTCGATACGATCTTCCCGATCAGTTCGGCGGGCATCTTTTCTCCGGTTTCGTAGTGTTTGGCCCACAGGTCGAGGAAGGCTTTCTCGGCCACCCAGTTCTCCATCAGTTGCGAGGGAAGCTCGACGAAATCGCGGTAGACGGCAGTCCCGGTGATCGAGGGGTATTTGCCCTGGCCGAGCATGCCGTGCAGGGCGTGTCCGAATTCGTGGAAGATGGTTTCGACCTCGTCGTAGCTGAGCAGCGAAGGACGGGTTTCGGTCGGTTTGGTAAAGTTGGTCACCAGCGTGATGATGGGCACCACGCGGCCGCCGGTCGTCGGGTCGATGTATTCGGGGCGGAAATCGTTCATCCAGGCGCCGCCGCGCTTGCCTTCCCGGGGGAAGTAATCGATGTAGAGGATGGCGAGCAGCGATCCGTCGCGGCGGGTGTCGTACACTTCGAAAGCGTGCACATCTTTCTGGTAGACGGGGATCGAGGAGTTTTCCACGAAGGTCAGGCCATAGAGCCGTTCGGCGAGCATGAACATCGCCTCCTGCACGCTTTCAAGCTTGAAGTAAGGGCGGGTCATTTCGTCGTTGAGTTGGTAGTGCTCGTCTTTGTATTTTTCGGTGTAATAGCTCCAGTCCCAGGGCATCAGGGGACCGGCGAGCCCCTGCGAAGCGGCGTATTTCGAGATCATCGTCACGTCGGCCTCGGCATAGGATTTAGATTTTTCGAGCAGTTCGTCGAGTAGCGCGTTTACCCGCCCGGTAGTGGCGGCCATGCGCTCTTCGAGCACGTAGTCGGCAAAGGTGCCGTACCCGAGCAACCGGGCCTCTTCGAGGCGCAGATTCACGATCTTCAGCACGATGTCCTGGTTATCGCCTTCGGCGCCGGGTTTCGAAAAGGCGCGTGAATTGTAGGCGCGGTACATTTTTTCGCGGAGCGGGCGCACCGACGAGTAAGTCATGAAGGGGATGTAGCTCGGAGCCTGGAGCGTGAAGACCCATGGGGCGGTAAAGCTGCTGTCTCCCGCGGCGATGGCTTTGGCATCGGCGGCAGCGGCTTCGCGCACGCTTTCGGGGAGCCCGTCGAGGTCGGCCTCGTCGGTAACGGGCAGGCGGAAGGCGTTGGTGGCGTCGAGTACATTCTTCTGGAACTGGAGCGAGAGTTGCGACAACTCGGAGGTCACTTCGCGGTAGCGCTCTTTCCCGGCCGAGTCGAGCAGCGCGCCGTTGCGCACGAAACCTTTATAGGTATTGCGGAGCAGGGCGGCCTCTTCGGGAGTATAGTCGCGCTCTTCACGGGCATCGTAAACTGCTTTCACGCGGGCGAAAAGCTGCTCGTTGAGTGCGATGTCGTTCGAATATTCGGTCAGCGCAGGCGAGATATCCATGATCAGGTCCTGGAGCTCGGGCGTGGTTTCGGCGCTATTCATGTTGAACATCACGTTGAGCACGCGGTCGAGGGGCCGGCCGCTGTATTCAAGCCTTTCGACGGTGTTCTCGAACGTAGGCGCTTCGGGATTCGAGGCAATGGCGGCGATCGAATCGCGCCCGGCGGCCATCAGGGTGTCGATGGCGGGCTTGTAGTGTTCGAGTTTTATCTGGTCGAAGGGGGGCACGGCATACGGGGTGTCCCACACCGAGAGCAGCGGGTTGTCGCTTTTGGGCGTACAGCTGCTGAGGAGGGTGGCAGTCATCATGGCAAGGGTGGTTAGCGTCTTTTTCATTTATGGAACGTATAAAAGCAGAGGTTAGTATGTGTCCGTACAGGGCGGAGGGTTGGCCGGGCGGAGTTCCCGGGGCGGTTTCGTTTAGCGGAGGGGCAGGCCCCGGGGTTAGTAATAGTAGTTGTCGTAGAAGCTGTTGGTCTTCTCGTATTTGAGGAAGTCGCTCAGGATCGAGGATTTGGCCCGCAGCGAGAAGTTCCAGCTCTGGCGGAAACCGATGGGCACCCAACTGAAGGTGGCCTGGAAACAGTGCATGTCGCGGCGGATCATGATGGTTCCGGGGGTAAATTTCCCGGTCGAGAAGTCGTATCCGGCGCCGGTTTCGAGCGCCCATTTGTCGGTCAGGTTCACCGAGGCGCCGAAGGTGACGGTATTGGTGCGCGTCACCGTGTTCAGCGGCTTGGAATACGAGAAACTGTACGAAAACGACAGGCTCCACGGAATGGCGAAATCGTAGTACTGGTTGGCAAGCGTCTGGGCATAGGCCATGGCGTTGGCTTGTTCGTTGCGCGTGGGGTTGAAGAAGGCGCTGGCTGCCGCCTGCGTGGCCGACGATTGTGTGCTGTTATCGGGGTTGTTGCTCGCCGGGGCATTGTTGTTATTTATTCCCGGTTTGGTCTTCGACGAAAAGGTATAACTAAAGCTGTACCCGGTCGAAGTGAGGCGCGCCAGGTAGCCGTCCTGCACGGCGAAGCGATTGATGCGTCTGTAGTTCCTGCCGTCATAGCTGGCCACGACATAGGGGTCGAACGTGGCGCTGAGGTTCAGGCTGAAGCCCTTGAATAGTGTGGTACGTAGCGATACCGAGAAGGGGGCCAGGTTGAGCGAGTCGGCCGAGAAATTATACGACGAGTTGATATTGAACGCTTCGAGGAGCTTGATTTTGCGGTAACCCGAAGTGTCTTTGTCGGATTTCACTTTCATTTCGAGGGTGTTCTGGATACCGAAAGTCAGCATCAGGCTCGATTTGTTGCCCGGCACAGAGGCTTCGCCCGACCAGGGGGAATATTCGGTCGTCCGGCCCGTGGCATCGGACTGCACGGTTTCCCAATATTTCCCGAAAGCGGGGGTGAACGAAAGCGAGGCCGTGGGGGTCATCACGTGGCGGATCCTGACTTTGCCTCCTCCCATCTCATACATCCCAAATAGCTTGGTCCCGAACGACATGGCGAAGTTATAGCCCCCCACCCGGTAGAAACCGCGGCTCGTATCGCGCACGATACGCTGCGCCACGGCGTCCCACTCCTGGTCAATACGGCGGAAAATCCAGCTTTCCCTGTAATTGAACGAAGGAGTGACGTTGAGGTATTTGAGGATATTGAACGACGCGCTGACCGGGATGGTGTGGTTGACGCTGGTCTTCATCGTGTCCAGCATTTTCTGCGTCATGAACTGGTCGCTTTTGAACGAGGCCGAGTTGGTCGCACTCATATTGTAGGTAAAGGCGATCTTTTCGTACCAGCGTTCCTTGCCCACCTGAGCACGGCGCTTGAAGGGGTTGATGCGGGTGACATTGAACACGAGCGACGGCAGGGTCATCGACATCGAGCTGTCGCGCAGTTGCTGCGAATGGCTGCCACTCACCGACAGCGAGAACGGGCTCCCGGCCCAGTTCTTGGAATAAGCTATGGACGAACTGATCTGCGACTTCAGGTAGTCGTTCATGTTCGTGGCGTTATACTGGTTGTATTTCGAGGTGGCATAGTTCACGCTGGCCGAAAAGGTGGAGTTGGGGCGGAACTTCGGGTCCTGGCGGTGTGTCCACTGGATATTCATATTGGAGGACTTGTTCTCGTCGATCACGTCGTGGGCGTAGCTGAAGTTCAGGCCGCCCGAGAATTTGTAGCGTACGTTGTAATTCGACGCCAGGTTGGCCTCCCACGAACCGAGGGTATAGATCCCGGCCGTGGCCCGGATGTCGGCGTAATCTTTGATGGTCAGGTAGTAGCCCCCGTCGCGCAGGAAGAAGCCGCGCGCCTGCTCTTCGCCCACCGACGGGATAATGAACCCCGACGCCCGGTCGCGCTGCAAGGGGAAAAATCCGAACGGCAGCCCGAGGATATAGAACGGTACGTCTTCGAACACCATATAGGCCGGGCCGAACACCACGTTCTTATCGGGCTGCATCGTGGCCTTGGTCATTTGCATATAATAGTGAGGCGGGTCGTGGTCGCAGGTGGTGTACTGTCCGCCCTTGATGTGGGTCACGTTATCGGGCATCTTTTTGATGACGCCGCCCTGGAGGATGCCTTCGCCCTCGGTGGTCTTGACGCCCCAGATCATTGCCTTGCCCGAATCGAAATTGTAGCGTACCGTGTCGAGGCTATACTTCTGCTCGCCCTGGGTGAACTGGGGCTGCTTGTATTTGGGTTTCTCCCCCGGCTCAAGTTCCAGGGAATCCAGGGTGCCGGCGGCATAAATCTCCTGCGTATTGAAGTCCATCTTCATATACTCGGCCTCGATCGACGAGTTGGTATAATCCACTTTACCCTGGGTGTACATGGAGAGGGTCTTCCGGATCACGTCGTAGATCATCGAGTCCCTGGCCGTGAAGTCGATCGGTTCGTCGAGCGACGAGCTGGTGTATTCGTGGTCGTAGGGAAGCTCTTCCCTGATTTTAACGATGGTGTCACCCAGGGCATTGATGAGCAGCGAATCCTGCCCGGCGAACAGCGAGTCGGCCTGCACGAGCGAATCGGAGGAAAGGCCGGAAAGAGAATCGGGCAAGAGGCGGGAAAGCGAGTCGGGAAGTTCGCCAAGGAGCGACCGCCCCAGGGAATCGATAACTCCCGGCCGGAGTGTGTCGGCCGCCACAGTGGAATCGCCCGTCGCGGCGTCGACCGATTGCGCGGGCCTGAGGGTAGAACACCCGATGAATACCGCAGCCACAAGCACGGCCCACGCCACCAGAATGCGCGGTTGCAGGGTTTGTTTTCGTGATGCGGGACGCTGCAAAGTTTTCTAAACTAAATGAAATACCTTAAATTTGGCGGAAGATCACACGCTGCGGTGTGAGACTTCGCCGGGCGGCGTTTGCGGCCGGTACCGGGCGGCGCGGCCTCCCGGAGGCCCGGCTGCCAACCCGCAAATTTAAGCAAAAAAGAAGAAACACAAAGCCTTATGAAACCTTTTGCCACCTTCGGCCTTACCCTCTGGGCGGTTTTCACCATAGTATGGCCCGCTTCGGCCCAGCGGCAGAGCGCCGGGAGCCAAGGCGTGCGCTGCATCGTAATCGACGCCGGGCACGGGGGCAAAGATCCCGGTGCTAACGCCGGGCGCATCCTCGAAAAGAACATCAACCTCGGCGTGGCGCTCGAACTGGGACGGTTGCTGACCGCCGAATTCCCCGACCTGCGGGTGGTATTGACCCGCACCGACGACCGCTTCGTTGAGCTCGACCAGCGCAGCCGCATCGCCAACGACGCCGGTGCCGACCTCTTCATCTCGATCCACACCAACTCGGCCGCGGGGGGCCCTGCCGCCTACGGCACCGAAACCTACGTGATGGGCGAGGACACCGGCAACCGCAACCTCTCGGTAGTGATGCGCGAAAACTCCGTAATCAGCCTCGAAAAAGACTATACCTCGCGCTACGAAGGCTACGACCCCAACTCGGCCGAATCGGTGATCATGTTCTCGCTCATGCAATACGCCTACCAATCGCAGAGCCTTGTGCTGGCCGAAACGATTCAGCGCGAATACAAAAGCCACGCCTCGCGGGCCGACAAAGGCGTCAAAGCCGCCGGGTTCCTGGTGCTTTGGCGCACCTCGATGCCCAGCGTGCTCACCGAAGTGGGTTTCATCTCGAATCCCGCCGAAGCCGCCTGGCTCGACTCGCGCGAAGGGCAGAACAAAATAGCCTCGGCGCTCGCCCGGGCCGTGGGCGACTACAAACGCACCATGGACCAACGGACGATCAGTGCCCCGCCCGCCACAACCACGGCAACCACCACCGCCTCGGCCGCACCGTCCGCCGGGCCGCCGGAAGAAGCCCCCGGCGTGGTCTTCCGCATCCAGGTCAAAAGTTCGGCCCGACCGATGGCCGTAAACCGCTCAACCTTCGGCGACTACGCACCCCGCATAAAAGAATACCGTATCGACGGACGCTACAAATATTGCTACGGAGAGGCGTTTTCTTACAAAGAAGCGTTACTTTTGCAGAAGCAAGTACGCGAGAAACACCCCGACGCCTTCATGGTCGCCTTCAGCACCGACGGCGCCCCCATACCCCTCGCCGAAGCCATACGAGCGTTTGATTAGCGAAGGCACAGCCCCACGGGGCCGATGCCGGGCGCAAAAAACGACGGACGAAATCCAACCAACCCCTAACGAATGAAAAAGAAACTATCGCGCGAGGTCAAGATCGGCATCTACGGCGCCTGCATGATCCTTCTCCTGTACCTCGGGATCAACTACATAAAAAGCCAGGGTATCCTGAGCCGCAACCGCACCTTCTACGCCACCTACGAGAACTCCGACGGCATCCAGTCCAGTTCGCCCGTCACCCTCCAGGGCTACCGGGTGGGCACCGTCGAGAAAATGTGGTTCGACATGCCCTCGAACCGCGTGATCCTGAAAATATCCGTCGACCACGAATACCCGCTCCCCACAGGCACCACCGCCAAAATCGGCAGTGCCAGCCTGATGGGCGGCAAAGAGTTGCAACTGCAACTCGGCAAAGGCAGCGGACACCTGCAAGACGGCGACACCATCCCGTCGGTCTACGAACCCGGGCTGATGGAAATCCTCTCGACCGAATACGACAAAATCAAGGAACAAGCCGGAGCCATCGTCACCAAGCTCGACAGCGCCCTCGAAGGCATCAACAAACTGTTCAGCGACGAGAACACCCGCAACATCAGCGTGGCGCTCGCCAACCTGCGCCAGCTTACCGACGACGCCTCGGGCATCGTCAAAGGCGACTTCGCCCACACGATGCACAACCTGAACTCGCTCTCAAGCTCGCTGAATAAGGAGGTACCCGGCATCGTTTCGGGGCTGGGCGAGGTCGTGGATTCGGCCCGCCGGTCAGTGCCCGAGTTGCTTTCGCGCGGCAACGAAGCCATAAGCCTGCTCCAAAATGTACTCCAAGACATCGAATCGGGCGACGGCACACTCGGCATGTTGCTCAAGGACTCGACCGTCTACAACAACCTGACCAACGCCACTAAAAACCTCAACCTGCTGGTCATCGACATCAAGGAGCATCCCGGCAGCTACGTCCACTTCTCGGTGTTCGGCGGCAAACAGAAAAAACAAGACGACCTCAAACCCAAAGACGTGCGCAAAGCCGACAAGAAAGAGGAAAAAGGGAAATAACTCCGGGCCGTCGCCAAAGTGTGAGAAAAGCGGGCAGGATCAACGGCTTACGGTCGATGATCCTGCCCGCAAGCACAAATAACGATAAACACTCCGATGTAAAAAGCGCCCGCGTCGTCTAACGACATCGCGCGACCGAAGAGAAGCGCGCACCCGGCACGGAGAAACACGCGCCCGCCCCGCTTAACGGTATAAGGCGGTCGAGAAGAAGCGGCCACTCCCACTCCCCCGAGGCGCTTTGCGCCTGGGAGTGGTCGCTTTGCTCGCTACGCTGCACAGCCGCGGAGAAATACGGCGCCTGACGGCGCCGGCTCCGCGCAGAAACGACCGATGGTCGTTTCTGCGCTCCACTGCGGCCCCTGTGGGGCCGCCACCCCAAACGCACCAACCCCGCCATGATCTACCCCTCCGACCTCGAACAACGCATAGGCTTCGACAAAGTGCGCGCCGACCTGGCCGCGCACTGCTCCACCCCGTCCGCCAGGGAGGTGGCCGCCGAGGCTCCGTTTCTGAGCGACTACGACGCCGTGGAGCTCGCCCTCGGGCAGACCCGCGAGATGCGCGACATCCTGACCATAGAGAGCGACTACCCGAGCGGCGGGCACACCGACATCGGCCCCTTTCTGGGCAAAATCCGCATCGAAGGCACCCACCTCGACACCGACGAACTGGTCATCCTCGGCAAAGCCCTCGAAGTGCTGGCCGCCCTCACTGCTTTTTTCAAAAACAAACGCAACGACGACGGCCGCCACCCCTATCCACTGTTAGACGAACTCGTGCAACCCGTCGCCGGATTCGACCCCGTGCGCAAAGAAATCGCAAGGATTGTCGATCAATACGGCCGCATCCGCGACAACGCCTCGCCCGCGCTGGCCGAGACCCGCCGCGAACTCACCCGCACCGTGGGGCAGGTCGACAAAAAACTGCAAAGCATCCTGCGCGCCGCCCAGGCCGCCGGACTGGTCGAAGAAGACGCTTCCGTTACGATGCGCGACGGACGGGCCGTGATCCCCGTGGCCGCCGGCAACAAACGCAAGCTCAAGGGCCTGGTGCACGACGAGTCGGCCAGCGGGCGTACCGCCTACGTCGAGCCCATCGAGATCGTCGAACTCAACAACCAGATCAAAGAACTCGAAAGCGCCGAACGCCGCGAGATCATCCGCATCCTGACCGCCTTCACCGAAAGCCTCCGTCCCCACGCCGAAGCGCTGACCGAAGCCGCCGCCTACATCACCTCCATAGACTACATCCAGGCCAAAGGGCGCTACGCCCTCGGCATGAACGCCGTGATGCCCGCCCTCGAAAAGGCCCCCCTTGTCGAACTGCATCAGGCGCGCCACCCCCTGCTCGAAAAAGCCCTCCAGAAAGAGGGGAAGCCCATCGTTCCGCTCGACCTTCAGCTCACCACCGAGAAATACATCCTGCTCATCTCCGGGCCTAACGCCGGCGGTAAATCCGTCTGCCTGAAGACCGTGGGGCTGCTACAATACATGCTCCAGTGCGGCCTGCTGATCCCCGCGCAGGAAGACACCCGGATGGGCATCTTCGGCAGCATCTTCATCGACATCGGCGACCAGCAATCGCTCGACAACGACCTGAGCACCTACTCGTCGCACCTGCTCAACATGAAAAACATGTTGCGCAGCGCCGACGCCAAAAGCCTCGTACTGATCGACGAATTCGGATCAGGCACCGAACCCGGCACCGGGGGTGCTATCGCCGAAGCGATTTTGCAGCAATTAGAGGAACGCCACGTCTGGGGCGTAATCACCACCCACTACGCCAACCTTAAGTACTACGCCGCCGGAGCCACCGGCATCATCAACGGCGCCATGACCTTCGACGTGCAGAAGATCACCCCCCTGTTCCGCCTCGAAATGGGGCGCCCCGGCAGCTCGTTCGCCTTCGAGATCGCCCGAAAGATCGGCCTGCCCGAAGAGATCATCGCGCTGGCCACCGAGAAGATCGGCACCCAGCAGGTGAATGTCGAAAAACAGATCCGCGAGGCCGCCCGCGACAAACGCTACTGGGAGGGCAAGCGCGAACGCATCCGCATGGCCGAAAAGCACATCGACCGAACGGCAGCCCAATACGAAACCCAGCTGGCTGAGATCGCCGCCGAGCGCCAACGCATCATCCGCGAAGCCAAGGAGAAGGCCGCCCAGCTCGTGGCCGAAGCCAACCGCCAAGTCGAGAACACGATCCGCGAGATCCGCGAATCGCAGGCCGAGAAGGAACGTACCCGCACCGCCCGCGCCGGGCTCGACGCCTTTCGCGACACATTGGCCCCCGATGCCGCGGACGAGAATGACCCCATCGTGCGCAAGATGCGCAAACTGCAGGAGCAGCAGGCGGCACGCGCCGAACGGGCCGTCCGTAGAGGAGAGCAAGCGGCGCAGGGCACACCCGCCAAAACGGCAGACCCGAAGAAGCCCAAAGAGATCGAGCCCGGTTTCAAAGTGCGCATCAAAGGGCAGAACACCATCGGCGAGGTACTGAACATCAGCGGCAACAAGGTGGCCGTGGCGTTCAACAGCGTCACCACCTCGGTCGAGAAATCCCGGTTAGAGATCGTGCCGCACGCCGAGATCCGCAGAATGCAGCGCACCTACGTGCCGCCCGCACCGCAGAGTTACGATACCTCGTCGAAACGCGTGCAGTTCCGGGGCCAGTTGGATATCCGCGGCGAACGCGTGGCCGACGCGCTGGCCGAAGTCGAGGAGTATATCGACGAAGCCATCATGCTCGGCATCGGCAAAGTGAGCATCCTGCACGGCAAGGGCACCGGAGCGCTGAAAGAAGAAGTTCGCAAGTATCTGCGCACCGTGCCACTCGTCGCTTCGGTAGAAGACGAGCACGAGGAGTTCGGCGGGGCCGGCATCACTGTGGTCAAGCTGGATATTTAGAAACGGGACATAGCCGAAGGAGAAGCGCCCGGCCTGAGCCCATTTCATGGCCTCCTGCTCCTACTACTCGCCCGGCAGAGCTCGCAAGCGATCTCTGCCCTTGCCACGGGCGTCGCTCCGCTAAGCACGCTCCACGCATACCGCCGGGCCATTCAGGCAACGCAACCTTCTCAGAGAAAGGCAGGCCTGCCTGCGGCAGGCCGCACGATAGACCAGCCTAATCCTGCAAAACAAATCCGCCCCGGATTCCGTTATACTTAGGGCGTATAAACCCTCCCGGTTACACCCGCTCAACATTCTATACACCTCCTGCTACGCCGCTCTTCTTTGAAATATTTCCGAAACGGCTTGCATAAGACAGAAATAACACTAAATTCGTGCATGACCGTTAGGGTCAACACGCCCTTATTCACACCGACATGAAAATCGACGACATCATCGCCGCCATCGAAGCCTTCGCCCCCCTGCAATGGCAGGCCGAATGGGACAACAGCGGGCTGCAGGCAGGCCGCCGCAACGCCGAAGCCACGGGCGCCCTGCTCACCCTTGACGCGACCGAAGCCTCGGTCGCAGAGGCCGCCGCGCGAGGCATCAACCTGATCATCAGCCACCACCCCGTGATCTTCGGCGGACTGCGCAGCCTGACCGAAGCATCGGCCGCCGAGCGCATCGTCGCCGAGGCCATCCGGATCGGCATCGCCATCTATTCGAGCCATACCCCGCTCGACGTGGCCCCGCATGGCGTCAGCTACACGCTCGCCCTTCAAATAGGGCTCAAACCCGAAACATTAAGCGTGCTCTCCCCCACCGGCCGCGACAGCGAGGGCTGCGAGACCGGGTTCGGCTGTATCGGCGAACTGCCGCAACCCGTGTCCGTCGAAACATTTCTCGAACACACCGCCCGCGCATTGGGTACAAGAACCCTCAGACACAGCCCCTTATCTTCCCCGACCCGACCGGTACAGCGAGTGGCCGTGTGCGGCGGCAGCGGCGCTGAATTCATGGCCGAAGCAGCGCGCGCAGGAGCCGATGCCTACCTGACCGGCGACCTGAAATACCACGCCTACCAAATCCCCGCCTCGCTCGGCACGCACATGATCGCGGTCGACGGCGGACACTACGAAACCGAAGCCGGAGCGCTGGATATTTTTTCGGCGTTACTTTCGGAAAAATTCCCTACCTTTGCCGTCCATCGCCAAAGTGTGGCATCGAATCCCGTAAACCACTATATCCCCAAGGAGAACAGCTAATATGGCAACCACAAAAGCAACTGCCAAAACCACCGCCCCCAAAGGCAACATCCTCGACGAACTCTCCACCGAAGAAAAGATCGGCCTGCTCTACGAGCTCCAGGTGATCGACTCCAAGATCAACAGCATCAGCCACATCAAAGGCAGCCTGCCGTTCGAAGTGCAGGACATGGAAGACACCATCGGCGGCCTCGAAACCCGCATGCAGGGCTGTACCGACGAAGCCGAACGCCTCACCCTCGAAGCCAAGGCCAAAAAAGACGAGATCGAGACCGCCAAAGGTCTCATCAAAAAATACAAAGAGCAACTCGACAACGTACGCAACAACCGCGAATTCGACTCGCTGACCAAAGAGATCGAATTCCAGGAGCTTGAGATCGAACTCTGCGAGAAACGCATCAAAGAATTCACCGCCGACGCCAAAACCAAAAAAGACCAGGCCGAAGAGCTCAAAGCCGTCATCGAAGACCGCAAGATCGACCTCAAAGCCAAGCAGGACGAACTGGCCGGCATAGAAGAAGAGACCGCCAAAGAACTCGAAGAACTCAGCAAAGAAGCCGCCGCCAAACGCGAGAAAATCGGCGAACGCCTGCTGTCGGCCTACGACCGTATCCGCCAGAACGTACGCAACGGCCTGGCCGTCGTAACCGTACGCCGCGACGCCTGTGGAGGCTGCTTCAACCGCATCCCGCCGCAACGCCAGCTCGACATCCGGATGAGCAAAAAAGTGATCGTCTGCGAATACTGCGGCCGCATCCTCGTGAGCGACGCCCTGAACGAAGAGACCGGGACCGAAGCCTAGCCCGGCCCGAGAACCGGGTCAAAACTACCAGCCCCCCCCTGTAAATCAACGACAAAGTACCAGAGGCCCTTTACTGACAATTTGTCAGTAAAGGGCCTCTGGCACGTATATTGCAATACTCTGTGCTTGGCGGCCAAACGGCAACGGACGACCGCCACACTAACCCAAACAACGTTCTTTCTATTGACCGATTTCTACTCCTCACCAATACGAGTAGCGATTGACAGACAAAAAGCAGAAGACAGACCAGGAACTACTGAAGTCCTTCACCGGGGGCGACGATAGCGCAATGACAGTCCTGATAGAACGGTACCACAGAAAGATACTTAACTATATCCGTATGATGGTCCGCGACAGCCAGACAGCCGATGACATCTTCCAGGAAACCTTTATCAAAGCCATAAAGAGCATCCGCGAAGGCAAATATTCGGACGACGGCAAGTTCATATCATGGGTGCTGCGCATTGCACACAATCAAATTATCGACCACTTCCGTTCAAGCAAGAAGTCAAAACACGTGACAAGCGACGACGCAGGCTACGACCTGCTGAACAACCGGGCGCTGGTGTCAGATGAGCTCAACATCGAAGAGCAGCTCATACGCGGACAGATTGCCGACGACGTAAGGCGGTTGATAGAGGAGCTTCCCGAGGAGCAACGCGAAGTGGTGGTACTGCGCCACTATTTCGATCTCAGTTTCAAGGAGATAGCCGATCAAACCGGCGTAAGCATTAATACAGCGTTGGGCCGCATGCGGTACGCGCTGATCAATCTTCGCAAAATGATCGACCGGAACCAAATGAACCTGGCCGTCTGAACATAACGCAATAGACCCCTTGAAATACAGGCAGTTTGGCTGGCCGCGGAAAGGCAACTTCCCGCGGCCTCTTTTTGTATGGTGCGCTCACGTACCCCTATGGCATATAAAAACCTGTCATTGCGGGGAGCGTGAAACGCGGCGAAACAATCGCATAATAACCCCGCACAAAGCGGGCGACACGATTGCTTCGCAGGCTTCTGCAAAGCCCCCTCACACTGACGGAAAGGAGGAAACGCCTCGGTTTCGCCCGGGATGACACATAACCCGCCTTTACTCTGCGCGTGCCGCTCGGCGGTCGTCAGGCCCGGAAACAGGCCTGCGCCCCTTCCGAGGACATGCATGCTGCCGAAGGACTCGCATAATACGCCCCACCGCCGCAGAGAAAATGGGCATGCCTCCTCCTTTCAGGTCAAAATAATCGCAAAACGGCTACAGACTTACAAAAAATGGCTACCTTAGCGGCTGATTCTACACTGGGCCTAGCCCATTTCGCTCCAAAAGCCGTAAGATTCACCCTGTCAACACCGACACTTTCCATTCTCCGCACAAAAGCAGCGAAGAACCGCTCTTCATCACACGCAGTCTTCTCATAGCCCATGATCAGCAACTCCAACTTCCCGTTCAAGAAAGTCAACGCCATCACCGCCTGGGTCGTTTTCGCGATCGCCCTGGTGACCTACACCCTCACGCTCGAAACCTCGGCCAGCCTGTGGGATTGCGGCGAATTCATCGCCACCTCGTACAAACTCGAAGTGGGACACCCCCCCGGAACCCCCTTCTTCTTCCTGATCAACCGCCTGGCCGCCATGTTCGCCTCCGGGCCGGACACCGTGGCGTGGACGATCAACTTCATGTCCGGACTTGAGAGCGCTTTTACGATATTCTTCCTCTACCTGAGCATCGTGATGCTCGGCCAGCGTATCTACGAGAAGAACGGCGCGAAACCCACCGCCACCCAACTCTGGAGCGTGATCGCCGCAGGGGTTATCGGCTCCCTGGCCTACGCCTTCTCCGACACCTTCTGGTTCTCGGCCGTCGAAGCCGAGGTCTACGCACTCAGTTCGCTTTTCACCGCCCTGGTCTTCTGGGCCATGCTCAAGTGGGAACGCATGGCCGACCAACCCGGCGCCAACCGCTGGCTCGTGCTGATTGTCTACCTGATGGGCCTCTCGATCGGCGCCCACGTGCTGAACCTGCTGTGCATCCCCGCCCTGGTTTTCATCTACTACTTCAAGAAATACCCCGGCCGCAAACACTCCGACCTGTGGAAACCGGCGCTGGCCAGCCTGCTGCTGCTCGGCATATTCTATAAAATCACCCCCATCGCCGTCAGCATCGGCGCCTGGTTCGACCGGATGTTCGTCAACGGGTTCGGATTCGGAGTGAACAGCGGGCTCACCTTTTTCGTGATCCTGCTGCTCGGCCTGATCGTGTGGGGCATCTACAAAACCCAGAAAAACGGCAAGGCCGGCTGGAACACCATCTGGGTATCGGCTGCCATGCTCGTGCTCGGCTTCTCGACCTACGGCGTGGTGCTGATCCGCGCCTCGGCCAACCCTCCGCTCAACAGCAACGACCCGTCGAATCCTTACGCCCTGCTCTCGTTCCTCAACCGCGACCAATACGGCGACGTCCCCCTGCTCTATGGCCAAAGCTTCGCCTCGGTGCCCGTGGGCTACAAATACAGCGACAGCTACTATGTCGAAGACGGCGAGTACAAGCCCATGCGCCGCCTGAAGGGTTACAAATACGACCCCGCCACCGAGATGCTCTTCCCGCGCATGCGCAGCACCGATCCGCGCCACGCTGCCGAATACAAGCGCTGGGTTGACTTCCGGGGGCAACGTGTCCGCACCGACAAAGGCCAGTCGGTCGTCGTCCCCACCCAGGGCGAGAACCTGCGCTTTTTCATGTCCTACCAGGTCAACAACATGTACTGGCGCTACTTTCTGTGGAACTTCGCCGGTCGCCAGAGCGACCTGCAGAACAACTCGATCCTCGACGGCAACTGGCTCTCGGGTATCGGCTTCATCGACGAAGCCATGCTCGGCCCGCAGGACAACCTGCCCTCTGAAATGGCCGCCAACCGCGGGCACAATACTTACTACTTCCTGCCGCTGATCCTGGGATTGCTTGGTTTTTTCTTCCAGCTCAAGCGCGACGGGCGCGGATTTTTGGTCACCTTCCTGCTCTTCTTCATGACCGGGCTGGCCATCATCCTCTACCTGAACCAGACCCCGCTCGAACCGCGTGAACGCGACTACGCCTACGCCGGGTCATTCTACGCCTTCGCCATTTGGCTCGGCCTCGGTCTGCTTCAAATCTACGAATGGCTGGCCCGCGGGGTCAAAGCCCGCCAAGGGAAGATCGCCGTGGCCACCGCTTTCGTGCTCTGCGCCACCGTGCCCGTAATCATGGCCGCCCAAAACTGGGACGACCACGACCGCAGCGGCCGCACCGTGGCCCGCGACTTCGGGTACAACTACCTCAGCGGATTGCTGCCGAACGCCATCATCCTCGACTACGGCGACAACGACACCTTCCCGCTCTGGTATGCCCAGGAAGTCGAAGGCTTCCGCACCGACGTGCGCGTAATGAACACCTCGTACATCACCGGCGAATGGTACATCGACCAGATGCGTATACAATCGCACGAGTCGGCCCCCGTACCCCACTCGATGCCGCGCTCGAAATACATCGGCGAACGGAGCGGGTTTCCCGTCACGAACATCAACAAAAAAGTGGCGGTTCAGCCCCACCCGTGGGATGATCCGGAAAACCCGGGCATTCCGCCAATCAACGTAGCAGCAATGCTTTCCGCCGCAAACATCACCGATAAAGACAGCCCCTGGACCGGCGAAGAAGTGATGCGCCTGTTCAACAACGACAAAAAAGAGACGAAACTACTCGTGGGACAGAACTCTTACGCCGACCTGATCCCCAGCCATAAGATCGCCATACCGGTGGATAAGGAAGCCGTATTGCGCAACGGCGTGGTGCGTCCCGAAGACGCCCACCTGATCGCGGACACCATTTATATCACGCTCTCGCAAGACCAGCTCAACTCCGGCGAGATGGCCGTGCTCGACATGCTCATCACCAACAACTGGGAGCGCCCGATCTACTTCACCTCGCCCCTCGGGGCTATAGACTACGGATTGGTTAAATACACCGAGAAGGAATCCTGGTCATACCTGCAACAAGACGGTATCGTCTACCGCTTCGTGCCGATCAAGAGTCCGGCACCGAGCCGTTTTGAGATCGGACGCATCGACGTCGAAACGCTCTACGACAACCTGATGAACAAATACGCCTACGGTCACATCGCCGAGCCGCACGTCTATGTCGACCAGTTCGTTCAAAACACTTTTGCGGCCACGCAATTACGTTCTTCTTTTGCCCGCCTGGCCGGTGGCCTGCTCGAAAAGGGCGATACCACAAGGGCCGTTCAGGTGCTCGACCGCGCCATGGCCGAAATGCCCCTTGAAAAACTCCGCTCCGACGAAATGATGCCCTACATCGCCGATGCCTACCTGCGCGCCGGGGCCACCGAAAAAGGCACCGAACTGCTCGACAAGCTCGGCCAGATCGAAGCCGAATACCTCGACTATTTCGCCCGCCTCGACCTGAACAAACGCGACCTGGTCGACAGCGACCGGCAGGAACACCTGAACGTGCTCTACCGCCTCTACCTGGTAGCTGAACTCAACGGTTATTCCGACTTCATGAATGCCTACCGTGCATACCTCGGCCTCCGGGAAAATGAGAGTCTGCTCCAGGAATACATAGAAGAGAGCGAAACCGGGACAACAGAATAACTGCCCCCGCCCGAACAGGATTCCGTGAAACAGAAACGAGAGTCCCGGATACTTACGGACAGGGGCCACGAAGCACAGACAGGCAGTGCGACAAGACCTGGGCAACCTCTGCGAAGCAATCCGGAATCCGGACAAGACGCAGACTAGACCCGCCGCAAAGCAGGTCGGCCGGCCCGAACAGCAAGCAGGGGCGACATACCGATGGTATGTCGCCCCTGCGGCATGTAATGGCGTGCCATTGCATTGCAAAGAGGTCCGTCCTATAAAAACCGACGAAGCAATCGAGTAGTAAAATTACCCGACTGCTTCGTTGCGTTTCACTCTTCCCGCAATGACGGGGCGGATTTCCCGCAATGGCCGTACACCCCCGCAACGGCGGCAGAAAAGAAAGCCCATGGCCCGCAACGGCGGCAGGGAAAAAGGGAATGTTTATCCGCAATAACGCCCCTGTATATTATTATCCCAGGGTTTGCACATTTACCGGGATCACATGAGCGATCCCGGCAGTCCGCCGTCCCACGCGGCGGGTTGTAACACTCGCCTGCACCTCATTTCCGCCTGCCGCCGACGGCAGACAACAACAGGAGGGCACTATAGCGGATAAGCATAAAAAGTGCCCCCGCAACTGGCAGCAAGGGCAGGGAGCCGCTTACAGCTCCTTGCGCAGGCGCGAAGCGGGAATGCCCAGCATCTCGCGGTATTTGGCCACCGTACGGCGGGCAATGTGGTAGCCGCTGGCCGTGAGGATGTCCATCAACGCCTCGTCGGTGAGCGGTTCGCGTTTGTCCTCGGCGGCGATCTTTTCCGATAGGATGCGTTTGATTTCGCGGGTGGAGACCTCCTCGCCGCTGTCGGTCTGGAGCCCCTCGGAGAAGAAATACTTAAGCTGGAAGATCCCGAAGTGCGTCTGGATATACTTGCTGTTCACCACGCGTGAAATGGTCGAGATGTCGAATCCCGTGGCATCGGCGATGTCTTTGAGGATCATCGGGCGAAGTTTCGATTCGTCGCCCTCGACAAAATATTCCTGCTGGAAGTTCAGGATCGCGCGCATCGTTTTCATGAGCGTTTCCTGGCGTTGCTTGATCGCCGAAATGAACCAGCGTGCCGACTCGATCTTCTGTTTGATGAACTGGAGCGCCTCTTTGTCGGATTCGCTCTGCGTGCCCGACGCTCCTCCGGCGAGGGCCTTCTCGGCCATTTTGAGGTAGCCGCTGTTGACGCGCAACTCGGGCATGTTGCGCGAGGTGAGTTGCAAGTCAAACGCGCCGTTGTTGTATTCGAGCGTGAAGTCGGGAATAATCTTCGGCACCGCGGCGGCGCTTTCGTCGGTGTAGCCGTTGGTCGGTTTGGGGTTCAGGCTCATGATCTCGTCGAGCACCTCGCGGAACTGGTCTTCGTCGACGCCGTAGCGCCGCATGAGCTTCTCGTAATGCTTTTTAATGAAGGCGTCGTAGTTGTGTTCGAGAATCTCGATAGCCAGCGCCGTAGCGGGGGTCTGTTCACGCAGCGAACGGAGCTGGATCACCAGGCATTGAGCCAAATTGCGTGCCCCGATCCCGGCCGGGTCGAGCTTCTGGATGATGCAGATGACGTGGTCGACCTGCTGCGGGGTCACTTCAAGGCCCTGCGTAAAAGCCAGGTCGTCGACGATGGACTCGGTAGGGCGGCGCAGGTAGCCGTCGTCGTCGAGCGTGCCGATCACAAACCGGGCAATGGTCATCTCGGTGTCGTTCAGGTCGTAGTAGGCCAACTGCCCTTCAAGAAACTCTTGCAACGACATGCCTTGCGGAATGGTGGGAGAGCGTTGCTGGTCATCTTTGCTGGAGTTATTGGCGCGCAGCTTGTACGACGCCGTGTTTTCTTCGGCCCGGATGTAATCTTCGAGCGAGAGGTCGCTGTTTCCGTCCTCGTCTTTTTCTTTGGCCTCCTCTTCGAGCACCGGGTTCTCTTCCATCTCTTCGCGCACGCGCTGTTCGAGCTGGAGCGTAGGGAGCTCCAGCAACTTGATACCCTGTATCTGCTGGGGCGAGAGGCGCTGTTGGAGGCGCTGCTCAAGCGTTTGACTGATGCGTGCCATAGCTGAATATTTCGTTCATTTCGTGGTTATAGGGGTCTGGTACTACACAGAAATACACTTCGTCAAGGTCACCGGTGGATTTCGGCGTCAGAGAGGGCGCTTTCCGCTTTTCATCATTGCGGGGGAAAGAGGGGCCGCATGCGGGCCGTGGGCAAGCGGCACCATGGCCGCGTAGCTTTAGAACTCAGCGTTATTCGGGGTGCGCGGGAAGGGGATCACGTCGCGGATGTTGCCCATGCCGGTCACGAACAGCAACAGGCGTTCGAATCCCATCCCGAAACCGCTGTGCGGGGCGGTGCCGAAGCGACGGGTGTCGAGATACCATTGCATGTGCTCGACAGGGACGTCCATGGCGTTCATGCGGGCCAACAGTTTATTGTAGTCGGCCTCGCGCTCCGATCCGCCGATGATCTCGCCGATGCGGGGGAACAGCACGTCCATGGCGCGCACAGTTTGGCGGGGGCCTGCGTCGTCGTTTTGTTTCATGTAGAACGCCTTGATCTCGGCCGGGTAGTTGGTCAGGATTACCGGGCGGCGGAAATGCTCTTCGACCAGGTAGCGTTCGTGTTCGCTCTGCAGGTCGAGGCCCCAGCTCACGGGGAACTCGAATTTCCGGCCGGCGGCCTGTGCGGCTTCGAGGATCTTGATGCCCTCGGTGTAGTCGAGGCGCACGAATTCGTTGTCGACCACAAAGCGCAGGCGCTCGGTGAGTTCGGCGTCGTACATCTTTTCGAGGAACGCCAAGTCGCTGGTGCAGTTCGTCAGGGCGTACTGGATCAGGTACTTCAGGAAATCCTCGGCCAGGTCCATATTGTCGGTGATGTCGTAGAACGCCATCTCGGGTTCGATCATCCAGAACTCGGCCAGGTGGCGCGGGGTGTTCGAGTTTTCGGCACGGAACGTGGGGCCGAAAGTATACACCTGCCCGAGGGCCATGGCGGCGAGTTCGCCTTCAAGCTGGCCCGACACGGTCAGGTTGGTGTGCGTGCCGAAGAAGTCCTGCGTGTAATCCACTTCGCCCGTTTCGGTGCGGGGCGGGTTGGCCGCGTCGAGGGTCGTCACGCTGAACATAGCACCGGCCCCCTCGGCATCCGAGCCGGTGATGATCGGCGAATGCCAGTAATAAAACCCTTTGTCGTTGAAGTATTTGTGGATGGCGTAGGCCATGGCGTGGCGGACGCGGAACACGGCGCCGAAGGTGTTGGTGCGCGGACGCAGGTGGGCAATCTCGCGCAGGAACTCCAGCGTGTGCCCTTTCTTTTGCAGGGGATAGGTTTCGGGGTCGGCGGTGCCGTAGACTTCGATCTGCGCGGCCTGCACTTCGACGGGCTGCTCGGCGGCGGGCGACGCCACGAGTTTACCGCGCACGCAGAGGCACGAGCCGGTGGTCACGGCCTTGAGCAGTTCTTCGCTGAACGCGGCCACTTCGGCCACAACCTGTATGTTGTGGATCGTCGACCCGTCATTCAGGGCGATGAAAGCTACGTTTTTGTTACCGCGCTTGGTGCGCACCCAGCCTTTGACTTCGATTTCGGTACCGACGAGTCCGTTGCTCTCCAGTATTGCATTGATTCTCATATGTTGTAAGTCTATTTCTTCGGTTAAAAGCCACGGTAATCCCGTTTGCTTTGTATATGCTTTCGGCCCGACGCCCAACCCCCGAACGCGCGCCCGACGCCCGAAGCGAGAGCAAAGTCGCTTGCGAACTTTGCCAAGCAAGCAGGTAGACTCAATGCGCATTGGGCGCCGGCCGGCGTGTAGCCGAGGGCAATCAAGTCTGCTTGAATTGCCGGGGTACAAGGAGGAAGAGGTCGTTTATGGCCTCAGGGTCGCGGGCTGTTTTACAGCCCGAGTTGTTTTTGCGGATTTACTAAGGCCGGGTTACGCCATTTTCTCGCGGATGGCGTCCGCGGCGGCGTTGACGGCCGCATTAAGCCCGTCGGAATCTTTACCGCCGGCCGTGGCGTAGTGGGGCTGTCCGCCGCCGCCGCCCTGCATCAGCTTGGCGGCCTCGCGCACGATATTCCCGGCGTTCAGGCCGAGGCCGCCCACGACCGACTGCCCGAGCGACACGCTAAGCAGCGGTTTGCCGCCGTGGTCGCTACCGAACACCACCGCCGATTCGGGCAGGCGTTTGGCGATCTCGAACGAAATGTATTTCATCGATTCGGCGGGCATGTCGAGCCGGGCGCTGATCAGGTAGTAGTTGCCCACCTTGAGGGGCTCACCGAGCATCCGGTCGACCAGTTCGTTGTCGATCTTCAGGCGCATGGCGTCGACCTGCTGCTGCATGTCGGCATTCTCGGCCACGATTTTTTGCAAGGCCTGCACCACCTGGTCGGAACCGACGATGCGGCGGAACTCGCGGAAAGCGTCCTCCATGTGGTAGAACAGGTTCTCGGCAGCAGCGGCCGTGACGGCCTCGATGCGGCGGATACCGGCCGCGCTCGACCCTTCCGAAACGATCTTGAACAGGCCGATCTCACCCGTGGCTCCGACGTGGGTGCCGCCGCAGAGCTCGATGCTCTCGCCGTAGCGCACCACGCGCACAGCCTCGCCGTATTTTTCGCCGAAGAGCATCATAGCGCCCATTTTCTCGGCCTGGGCGATGGGAAGTTCGCGGTGTTCGTCGGCCGGGGTGTTGGCACGGATGGCCCGGTTCACCAGGTGTTCCACTTCGCGGAGCTCCTCGTCGGTCAATTTCTGGAAATGCGAGAAATCGAAGCGCAACGACTCGGGCGTCACGAGCGAACCCTTCTGTTCGACGTGGGTGCCGAGCACGGCGCGCAGGGCATGGTGCATCAGGTGGGTAGCCGTGTGGTTGCACTCGGTGGCGCGGCGGCGTTCGAGATCGACTACGGCCCGGAATTCGGCGCGCAGGTCGGCCGGGAGCTCGGGTGCGATGTGCACCGTCAGGTTATTTTCCTTCTGGGTATCGGTAATGGCCGTACGGCCTCCGCCGGGGGCTTCGATCCAACCCTGGTCGCCGACCTGCCCCCCGCTGTTGCCATAGAAGGGCGTGTAGTCGAACACGAGCTGGTAGTAGGTCTTGCCTTTGGCCGACACGCGGCGGTAGCGGGCGATGCGCACCGGGTATTCGGTGTGGTCGTAGCCCACAAAGCGGCTTTCGTCGATAGGCATCACCTCGGCCCAGTCATCGGTCTCGATGGCGGCGGCATTGCGTGAGCGGTTCTTCTGGGCTTCAAGCTCCTTCTCGAACCCCTCGATGTCCACGGCGACGCCCTGTTCCGAAGCGATGAGCTGCGTCAGGTCGATCGGGAAACCGTAGGTGTCGTAGAGCGTGAAGGCATCGGTGCCTCCGATCCGCTTGCCGCCGTTTTTTTTGATGATCGAGTCCAAAAGGCCGATCCCGGTAGCGAGGGTGCGCAGGAACGAGCCCTCCTCTTCGGCGATCACCCGCTCGATCAGCCCCTGTTGGGCTTTGAGTTCGGGGAACTGCCCGCCCATCTGCTCCGCGAGCGCAGGCACCAGGCGGCAGATAAACGGCTCGTTGAAGCCGAGGTAGGTATATCCGTAGCGCACGGCACGGCGCAGGATACGGCGGATCACGTACCCGGCCTTCACGTTCGAAGGCAACTGCCCGTCGGCGATCGAGAACGAAATGGCGCGCAGGTGGTCGGCGATCACGCGCATGGCAATGTCTTTCTTAATGTCATCGCCGTATTTGAGCGCGGCACCCGTGGCTTCGGACGACAGTGCGGCCAGGCGTTGGATCAGGGGCTGGAATACGTCGGTGTCGTAGTTGCTCTGCTTGCCCTGCACGACCATGCAGAGGCGTTCAAAGCCCATGCCGGTATCGACGTGCTGCGCGGGTAGCGGTTCCAAAGCGCCGCCCACTTTGCGGTTGAACTGCATGAACACGAGGTTCCAGATTTCGATCACCAGCGGGTTGTCCTTGTTGACGAGCGTGGCACCGTCCACGGCGGCACGGTCGGCGTCGGCGCGCAGGTCGAAATGGATCTCGCTGCACGGACCGCAGGGCCCGGTCTCGCCCATCTCCCAGAAGTTGTCTTTTTTGTTTCCGGTCAGGATACGTTCGGCAGGCAGGAATTGCAGCCAAAGGTTGTAGGCCTCGTCGTCGCGCGGCACCCCTTCGTCGGGAGCGCCTTCGAAAATAGTGGCGTAGATGCGGTTCGTGTCGAGTTTGAAACGTTCGGTGAGCAGTTCCCAGGCCCATTCGATGGCCTCTTTCTTGAAATAGTCTCCGAAACTCCAGTTACCCAGCATCTCGAACATCGTGTGGTGGTAGGTGTCGTGCCCCACCTCTTCGAGGTCGTTGTGCTTGCCGCTCACGCGCAGGCACTTCTGAGTATCGGCCACGCGGGGGTATTTGACGGGCTGGTTGCCGAGGAAGATGTCTTTGAACTGGTTCATTCCGGCGTTGGTGAACATCAGCGTGGGGTCGTTCTTGACGACCATCGGGGCCGAGGGCACTATGGCGTGCGACTTTTCGGCGAAAAAGTCGAGGAAAGTTTGTCGGATCTGGTTAGCGTTCATCGCGTTGGTAGTAGTAAAATCAAATAAATCAGAATTAAAACGGTCGAGTTCGAACTACTCGCTACAATCCGGCCCGCTCCCTCCGAACGTGCTATGCACATTGGGAGCACACGGGTTACGGGCGGCATAGTCACCCGATTGGTGTGCTTGGGTTACTGCGAGTTTCAAAGGAATAGCTTCAAAACAATTAAGGGTGTAAAGTTAGTGATTTTTGGTCATTTTTCGTAAATTTGGCGCCGGAGGCGTCGCAAGCGCCCTGCCCCACTTCGCAAAAAACAGATGGCCACCACGCCCGAATACTATACCCTTTACCACTTTTTCCGCGAACGGTTCGTGATCCCGGCGCGGCGGTTGGCGTACAATGTGGTGCGGTGGGCACTGATCATTTTCATCCTGGCCTCGGTCGCCAATTTTATTTTCTCGTACTTTTTCGTCACGCCCAAGATGCGCGCCCTGCAGGCCGAGAACGAAGCTGCCGTGGCCCGCTACGAAATGCTCGAACAACGCATCGACGAATCGCTGACCACCCTGTCCGAAGTGCGCGAACGCGACCACTCGGTCTACCGCTCGATCTTCTCGGCCGACACGCTGAAGGTCGACGGCATCTATACCGCTTACGCCCCCGAACGTTATGCCTCAGTAGGCTATGGCCGCTACGCCCCATTGATGGTAGGCACGCGCGAGCGGCTCGACGCCCTCGGGCGCCAGATTTACCTGCAATCCCTGTCGCTCGACGCGCTCGAAAAGCTCGCCCTCGACAAAGACCTTATGGCCGAAGTCGTACCCGCCATCATGCCCATCGACCGCAAGAGAGTGACCAACATCGGCTCGTTCGGCGTACGTACCCACCCCGTCACAAGACAGGTGAAAATGCACGAAGGGATGGATTTCGCCGGGGCGACAGGCACACCCATCTACGCCACCGGCACCGGACTGGTCGAAGTGCCCCACGGCACCACCGGCTACGGTAACCAGGTATTCATCAACCACGGTTTCGGCTACAAGACCCGCTACGCCCACCTGAGCAAAGTGCTGGTACACCCGGGCCAGCTCGTCAAACGCGGCGAGAAGATCGGCGAACTGGGCAACACCGGCCTGTCAAGCGGCCCCCACCTGCACTACGAAGTGATCTACCGCGGCGTGCCCGTCAACCCGGTCAACTACATCAGCCGCGACATGAACGAAGAAGAATACCGTTCGTTGATCGAAAGCGCGAAACCGACCACCTTCGAAATCGACTAAAAGAGGCCGCCGGCCCCCACAGCTACACCCTTCTCAACCCGATCCCCCGGGCGAACGGCATACCGCAACCACATGAAAACGCAAAAACATAGCAACAGCAACCGCCGCCAGGCCCTCGTCAAATGGGGAGTCAGGCTGTTGGCGGTCGCTGCCGTGGCCGTGCTCTACTTTTTCGTGTTCGCCTTTCTGTTCGACACCCCCATCGAATACGAGATCAAGAGAAGTACCCGCCGGCTCGACGCCCAATACGCCGAGATGAGCCGCCGTTACGACTCGCTGCAAGTGGTACTCGACAACGTGGTCGAGCGCGACAAGAGTGTCTACCATATCCTCTTCGAAGCCGAGCCACGCCTGCGCGACGAACGCGACCGGCAAGCCCGGGCCGACCTGGTCCGCGACCTGCAAACCAAAAACAACCGCGACCTGAGCCGCTACTTCGACAGCGGGCTCGACCAGCTCTACCGCGATATTTCGGCCTACAACAGCAAAGCCAGGACCTTGCACGACAGCATCCAGAGCAATCCCTCGCGCGCACTGCGGATACCCGGCATACAACCCGTGGCCAACCGGCAACTCAACCTGCTTACCTCGTCGTTCGGCGAAAGTATCCACCCGTTCTTCAAGATCATGCACATGCACAACGGCGTCGACTACTCGGTGCCTATGGGTACGGCCGTCTTCGCCACCGCCGACGGCGTAGTCGAGAAGATGCAGACCAGCCTCCAGACCTCGGGACTCAGCCTGACCCTCGACCACGGAAACGGCTACAAAACCGTTTACGGGAACCTGCAAAATGTCACCGTCCCCCCGGGCCAACGCATAAACCGCGGCGACATTATCGCCTTCTCGGGCAATTCCGGCCTCTCTTTTGCACCGCATTTGCACTACGAGATCATATACAAAGGAAAACCGGTCGACCCGCTCGACTACTTCTTCATGGAACTCGACATGGAGCAGATGGAACGCCTGCGCGAGATCGCCAGCATGGGGATGCAGTCGTTCGATTAAGGGCGAAGTTGTAAAAATCGTGTAGATTACGATTTTTACAACTTTCAGGGAGTGTTTCGGATTTCCGGAATTCGCTCCTCGAAAAACATTTACGCTACCCACGCACACCTGCCTCCCGCCGGGCAAGGTACTTTTCTCGAATCAAATTCCTGAAATCCCAAAAGAGAAAGTTGGAGGGAGAGGGAGAAAAGAATCGGCCACCCGCACCCGGCGAGTTCGCTCCGCGAACTGCGGGTGCCCGATGGGCTGACGCCGGAGAAATTCGTTCCCGCCATACCCGCAGAGCGGCCGCAAAGCCCGGAGAAAAAAGCGGCCAGCCCACGGCGCTTGCGCCGTCGGGAGGCTGGGCTGGCCGCTGCCATTAGCACTGCAACCGACGCTGGCAGCGAGGGCAATGTAAGTTCGCTTGCATTGCCAAGCGTCGAGGAGGAAAAAGCCACAAAGTGGATTTAACCATCTCGGAGAAATGCAGGCCTGCCTGACGGCAAGCCGCCCACCACCACAAGTATTATCAATAACACCAGATAGAAAATGAAACCAGCAATCAAAAGCAAAGTACTCCTGATGATCCTCGACGGGTGGGGCGAAGGCGACCACAGCAAGCGCGACGCCATCTACACCTGCCAACCCCAATTCATGAACTCGATCGAAGCCAAATACCCCACGGCCCGTCTGCTCACCAGCGGCGAAAACGTGGGCCTGCCCGACGGTCAGATGGGCAACTCCGAAGTGGGTCACCAGAACATCGGCGCCGGACGCATCATCTACCAGGACCTCGTGAAGATCAACCGTGCCATCCGCGACGGATCGATCTACAAAAACCCCGAGATCGTGGCCGCCTTCGAGTACGCCCGCACCAACAAGAAAGCCGTGCATATGATGGGCCTCGTGTCCGACGGCGGCGTGCACAGTTCGCTCGACCACCTGTTCGCCCTGTGCGACATCTCGAAAAGCTACGGCATCGACGCCACCTGGGTACACTGCTTCATGGACGGCCGCGACACCGACCCCCGCAGCGGCAAAGGTTTTATACAGCAACTCCAGCAGCATATGGCTCAACCGAAATCAACGGGCAAAATCGCCTCGATTATCGGCCGCTACTACGCCATGGACCGCGACCGCCGCTGGGAACGCGTCAAAGAGGCCTACGACCTGCTGATCCACGGCACCGGCAAACCAGTCCTCGACCCCGTCGAAGCCGTGCAGGCATCCTACGACGAAGGCGTGACCGACGAATTCATCAAGCCCATCGCCATCCTCGACCCCGCCAGCGGCCAACCGCAAGGCACCATCCGGCCCGACGACGTGGTGATCTTCTTCAACTACCGCAACGACCGCGCCAAAGAACTCACCCAGGTACTTACCCAATGCGGCATACCGGAGCAGGGCATGAACTGCCTGCCGCTCTACTACTGCACGATGACCCCCTACGACTCCGGGTTCGCCGGGTTGCACATCCTGTTCGACAAAGAGAACATCCACAACACCCTCGGCGAATACCTCTCGAACCTCGGCCTGACGCAACTGCGCATCGCCGAGACCGAAAAATTCGCCCACGTCACCTTCTTCTTCAACGGCGGCCGCGAAGAGCCGTTCCCCGGCGAGAACCGCATCCTGATCCCCTCGCCCAAAGTCGCCACCTACGATTTGCAGCCTGAAATGAGCGCCCCCGAAGTAACCGCAGCGCTGGTCGGCGTGCTGAACGGCGACGACAAACCCGACTTCGTGTGCCTGAACTTCGCCAACTGCGACATGGTGGGACACACCGGCGTCTACGAAGCCATCGAGAAGGCCGTCAAAGCTGTCGACCACTGCGCCGAACAAGTCGTAACTACAGCACAGAACAACGGCTACACGGTGATCGTGTGCGCCGACCACGGCAACGCCGACAACGCCGAGAACTCCGACGGTTCGCCCAACACGGCCCACTCGCTGAACCCCGTGCCGATCGTCGTGGTTTCGGACACCATTCAGCATGTGGACAACGGCGTACTGGCCGACCTGGCGCCCACCGTGCTGAAAATCATGGGCCTTCCGCAACCCGAAGAGATGACCGGGCACAGCCTGGTGTAACCCTCCCTTCTCCCCGCGATGCAATAGAATCGGCCCCCCCCCGGTAACCGGGGGCGGCCCCATAGATGGCAAAACACCACACAATAATCAAAAAAATAAAACACCCCCC
>JAVBMY010000010.1:0-78469 GCA_031551865.1 Rikenella sp.
GCACAGCCTGGTGTAACCCTCCCTTCTCCCCGCGATGCAATAGAATCGGGCGGCCCCCCGGAAAGGGGGGGGGGCCGGTAGAATGGAAAACAACCACAAAAAAGCCAAAAAAATGAGGCCCCCCCCCCCCCCCCCGCGAGCCACCCCCCGCGCCCCCCCCCCCTCCCGGGGGGCCGCCCGATTCTATTGCATCACCACACAATCTCTGCAAAAACATGCAGCCGCCCCCAGTCCGCCCCGACGGGCTTTGCCCGTGGGGGCGGGCGCACTCCTTCGCTGCAACGCTTGCGCGTTCGCAACTCAGTCGCTACGGCCGCGCTCTACGCGCGGCCGCACGGCTCGGGATGACAGGGTCAGAGCCTCTTTATCCAGCAGATACTCGTGGGGATATTATACGGTTCAAGGGCAATATCAACGGAGTGCACGAGCGCACCGCCCGGAATGACATATTTCGTAGATTCTTCGCCGACGCTCAGAATGACATGCTACTCAGCAGCAGCCTTTTTATTTTCCCGCTTGAGGGCACGTTTTTCCTTGCGAATTTGCTTGTTCTTGCGGCGGTCTTCGGTCCAGGCCTTATACTTGGTTTTCAGGTCGGCCAGGTTGCGGAAATCTTGTGTCCAGTAGACCCCCACCCCACTGTCCTGCAAGCCCTGCGACTCGTCGAAGCTCTCGATCGTACGGGTGAAGCCCTTGAGTTTGAGCGACCCGCTCTTGTTGAGCTGGAGCGTCAGCGCGCCGTCGATCGCCAGCGGGTTGCTGTTCGCTTTGGTGTTGTTTTGGCCGCCGCTCACGTCGTAACTACCGCCGACCTCGAAACTCAGCTTATTGGGGATGATCGTGGTACCGACATCGAACGTCACCTCTTCCGACGCCATCTCGGTCTGCGGGCGGTAGCCGAAGCGCAGGTTGGTTTTGTTGGTTGAGATCAGGTTACTGATCTGGTTCGAGAGGAATTCCATACCTGCCACCGTGGCCATCGAGCCTCCCACCGTGTTCATCGCGTTCATGTCGGGATTGAAACCGTTGGTCACCATCAGCGACACGAACTGCGTGCGGCGCGCCTCTTCGGTATTGAGCAGGTTACGCACCATATTCTGCACTTCGGGCGTGGTGCCGGGCACCGTCACGTCGAACTTGATGGTCGGCGACAGCAGGCGGTCGCTCAGGTTCAGGATACAGCGGGCCGTGACATTCCCTGCATTATTATCGGCATCCCCGGTAGCGCTGGCGTACAGCGGCTTGAGCGAGGCGTTCACTTTGTAGGCTGCCGTGAGGTCGACCACCGGGTTCACGGGATCGCCCGTCCAGTTGATCGTCCCGCCGGGGTCGATGGTGAAATACTTGTTGATCACGCCGAACATCGTGAACAGGTAAGTACCCTCGGAGATCGTGAACAAGCCTTCCATATTAAAAATATCGCGCGCCGGGATAACGTCGATGATCAGCCGTCCGTTGCCACGCCCTTTGATTTCGTCGCCCAGCCGGGGGTCCATCACGATACGGGCTTCGGTGTTGGGATGCACGCCCAGATTGAGCTTGATCTGCGTTTCGCTCGAAAGGCGCTGCCGCTGGACGTTCCTCTCGCGGCGGAAGACGTCGACCCGGCTTTCGGCCGGGGGTTTGGCCGAACGGTCGACGAAGGTGATAAAACCGGCGTTCGAAAAACTCGAAGCCTCGTCGAGCGGCAGCACGAAGGTCGAATTTCCGGCCGTCTCGGCCCGGATGTCGAGCACCGTGGCGCGTTCGTTGCCGTTGATGGTGATGTTGCCCGTGCCGAACGCACGTCCGTAGAAGAGCGGATTCTGTTCGAGCGTGGTGTTGAGCGAGAGCATCTCGGTAAAATTGGCCGTGATGCCAAAGCGCAGTTTTTTGAAAGACTCGCTGTCAAGCCAGGCCGAAATGCGCCCTATGCCCCCGATCCCGTCGGTGATGGGCACGGCGGGGGAGAGTTCAAAACGGTTATTCGTAACTTTCACGGGTCCCGCCAAACTGTAGGTGACGTTGGTATAGCCCACGGTGGCCGTGTAGTTCTTCACGTCGATGGTGCCGTCGAGCGAGAGGCGGGGCCCTTCGCCGCTCAACACCAAGTGGGTGTCGGCCTCGCCGCGGGTGTTGACCAATATGCCCTTGAGCAGGGGTTCGAGGAAAGCCATGTCGAAGTGCGGGAAATCGAACGTCACCCGGTAGCGTTTTTGCAGGTTGCTGTAGAATCCCTTCACGGGACGCGAACCGTCGGGGGCAATAGCAGAAAAGCGCACAGCCTTATTCGCGCGGTCCCAGTCGCTTTCCAGGTCGACGTGACCGAGGGGGTGACCGTTGAACCCGAGCGAGTCGAGCGACAGGTCGGCTGTAAATTGGAACTCGCCCAGCGGAGCTACGACATCGATGTCGCCGCTTAGGTAACCCTCGGGCTTATAGCCCGTATTACCCGCGAAACGCGACAGGGGCGAGATGTCGAAGCCGCGGATGGCTACCCGGAGCGTGTCGCTGTCGGAGCGTGTCGAGAGACCCGATGCGGCAAAGGATTGTTGTCCCGACGAGATCCGGAAATCCCACACCTCGATCCGGTCTTTGGAATAGACGATCCGGCTGGCGTCGATCAGCCAGCGGCGCCCTTCGAGTTCAAACGCCCCGGGGTGCAGTTCCGTGTCGAAACGGGCGGCTCCTTCGGGGGTTTTTCCGATGGTTGTGGTGGTGCTGACAATGGCTCCGGTGCGGCGGGTCGAGTCGGCGAAACGGGCGCTGAGTGTGACGCGGTTCTTCCTCAGGCCGAGTTGCACGGAGAGGTTGGGCAGGTCGGTGTTCCCCACTCCGAACCGTTTCGAGCTGACGAACATTCCCACCGAGTCGGCATGGTTGCGGCCCGTGACGAAGAGCGACTCGACATACAGGTTGTTCGTGAGGATATAGTCGCTGTTGGCATTCAGGCTAAAGCTGTCCTCGTGGGGATTGAACAGGAAGGTGAGGTTCGACCCCTTGGCCACCTCAAGCCCCGGCAGAAAGATGGCTGCCACATTATTGGCCTCCTTGACGTTCACCGTGATCCGGTATTGGCCGTCGGGATAAGGCACGGGATCTTCGGAAGGCTTCGGTTTGCGGGTCTTACGGCGTTTGGCGGCCGCATCGGGCACCGACGCGTCGAGCGGGGGAATGTCGGGCAGGTAATGCTGCACCGACTCGCCGAGAAAGCGGAACATGCTGCTGTAACTGTTCTTCCCGTGCAACTCGATGTCGGCGAAATGCGAATTGATGCTCATGAACTTCGACGTCTCGGTGTTGCGGGCGAACACATTGATCGCCCCCACACGCACGGTGTCTGTGAGCGATACATAATAGAGGCTGTCGATGGTCAGGTCGCCGTTCAGGTTGTCGAGCGTGTTGCCCGTGGCATGGGCCCTCAGGCGCCCGGCCAGTTGCGACACGGTGTCTTTGGCGAAATGCAGGGCGTAGAAGTCGGCCCGGTCGAGCGTCATGTCGAAATCGTAGGCCGGAACAGCCTGCGTGAGATCGAAGCGACCGTCGATGCTGGCCGTGAAGTTGGTGTCGCGGCTGTGGATGTGCCCGGTGAAAGTGCGCCCTGCGAAATCACCGTCAATGGCGATGTCCCGGTAGGTGTAGCCGCGGTATTCGAGTTGGGAGATATCGGCGGTGGTCGACACTGTCAGGTCGCGTCCGCGGGCAAAGGCGTTCACGTCGGCCTCGAACGACACGGCGCCCAACCCCTGGATCCCGGCCAGTACTCCCGGACGGAACCCGGCAGTGGCCAGGCTGCCCACGAAGTGAGAACCCGATCCCGACGGCAGGAAACGTAGTCGTCCGCGCACCGCGCCCTGATTGGTACTGAGTGTGCCGCTGGCCGTGAAATTTTTGAGCATTCCGTCGAATACGCCCCGGAATCCGATGCGCCCGCACTGTTCGAGCAGCGCGGTCTGCGCGAATGCTTTGCCAGTCACGTCGCGGTAAAGCGCAGAGATGTCGGCGGCATCGGTCGCGAGTTCTTCGAGATTGAATACGAAACGGGTCGAGGCCACGGCGGGCAGGCCCGTGATACGGAAGGCCGCCGTGAGGCTCGTATGGTCGGCCGTATTGACGTTAACCAGCCGGCCGTGCAGGTCGCTCACCGGCCCTTCGACCGTGCCTTCGAACCAGATGGCAGGCACCATGTCCGAGGGGCGTTTCATGAAGGCCGAGAGCGTAGGGTAAGACAGGTGCGAGCGGCGGAACGAGGCGTCGAACGCCACTTTGTTCACAAAATCCTTGTAGTCCCGCCACGAATCGTAGAGCAGGTAGAGGTGTCCGGCGTCAAGGCGCGAGTCGGGAGTCACGAGCAGCAGGTCGTCGAACTTCAGCCCCTTTTCGTTCACTTCGACTCGGGCCGATTGCAGGCGGTCGAGGCGGAAGCCGCCCTTTTCGGTGAACGAGAGGTTCTCGAACGTGCAGCGCACGTCGTAGTTATCGACACGAATATCGTGCACGTGCAGGTTCAGGCCGGTCAGGTCGAGGTCTTTGAAGTTCACCCCATGGTTGCGTTCCGGTACCCCGGCCACACGGTAGGTGAACCGCATATTACGGATGTCAAGTTCGGCCGCTTTGATCCGGAAGTCGCCCTGTTCGCGGGGTTCTTTGGCTTTGAGGTGGTCTAGCACCCGTTTGATGTTCATCGTGCCGGTGCTGTCCTTGCCGAGGTGCATCACCGCACCGCTGAGCGACACGGTGCCGAGCGAGAGTTCGCCGGTGAAGAAATTGAGTACGCTGACATTGGTACGGATGCTGTCGACATAGAGGAGGGTGTCGCGGGCCGGGTTGCCATTGGGGTCGCCGACGAAGAATCCCTCGACCGTGGCCCGGTTGAAGAAGGCGATGTCGACGTGCCGGATCGAGATCGTGGTCTGCGTCTTTTCGGAGAGCCATCCCGTGAGTTTGCGCACAGCATAATTCTGCACGGCCCCGATCTGCAACAGCAGTCCGGCCACAATAGGCAGGATGATCGCCGCAATAATGAGCGACGACACGACGGCCAGGGTTATTTTAAATGTTTTCTTCAAGTATATTTATCGCCAGATAGCCCGGTTTTCTTAACAAGGGGCGTGCCACGGGCGCGTCACCGAACAGGCAGTTCTCTGATTCTGCTGATGTGCGGAGAAAGAGGCGCCCGGCCCCAGCCCCCCCCTCCGACAATGCAAAGCGTTGTGGGGCCGGGCGCCCCGAGCCGCTTGCTGCACGGCTAAAGCCGTTTCGCAGAGCGGTCGCAAAGCCCAGAGAAAAGCAGGCCTGCTGCGCTGCGCTCCGCAGGCCGCCCACAAGTATCCCGCACCAAAGTTTACGGGAACGCGCGGACGGTTCGGTAATTCCCCGTACGGGTGCACACGAACGAGCAAATTTACACAATAATACTCAGCCTGCCTCGGCAAAAATCACTATCTTTGCCCATTAACAAAAAATATCAGGAATTATGCTCCTCGCGCAAACACTGACCACCGCCGCCGATGCGGCCGCCAAACCCGAATCCATGGGCCTCGGATCGCTCATCATGGCCGGGGGCTGGCTGATGATCCCCCTGTTCATCCTGTTCGGCGTGGCCATCTTCATATTCATCGAGCGCTACCGCGAGATTCGCAAAGCCTCGGACAAAACCGACATCGCCTTCATGGCCCGCATCCGCGACCTTATTTTCGAAGGCAAGAACGACCAGGCCCTCCAGCTCTGCCGCCAGCGCCGCACCCCCACCGCCCGCATGGTTGAGCGCGGGATCATGAACATCGGCCGCCCGAAATCCGAGATACAGGCCGCCATCGAAAACGTGGGCAACCTCGAAGTGTCGAAGCTCGAAAACGGTCTCCCGTTTCTGGCCACCACCGCGGGCGGCGCCCCTATGATCGGGTTCCTCGGCACCGTGCTCGGCATGGTGCAGGCCTTCATGAACCTGGCCTCGGCGGGCGGCGGCGTCGACATGGCGCTGCTCTCGGGTGGCATGTACACCGCCATGATCACCACCGTGGGCGGTTTGGTCGTGGGGATCCCCGCCTATTTCGGCTACAACTTCCTCGTGGCCCGCATCGAAAAGCTCGTTTTCCAGATGGAAGCCAACACCATCGCCTTCATGGACATCGTCAGCGGCATCCGCCCCCCTGAACAACCCCAGGCCCAACCCGCCCAGCCGCTGCTCACTCCTCAAAAGAACCGCAACCCATGGCAATAAAACGAGGCTCGAAAATAGAGATCGGTACCAGCTCGGCCTCGATGACCGACCTGATGTTCCTGCTGTTGCTGTTCCTGATGATCGCCACCACACTGATCAATCCCAACGCGCTCAAGTTGTTGCTCCCGCAAAGCAAGAACGTCACCAATACCGAGAAACCGATGACCACCGTGTCGATCGACGCCGAGCTCCGCTACTTTGTCGAGATGGAGCCCGTGTCCCCCGATCAGCTCGAAAGCAGCCTCCAGGCGAGGCTCGAAGGCATCGAAGACCCGATCATCTCGCTCCACTGCGACGAGAGCGTTCCCACGCGCGAAATCGTGCGGGTGATGGACATCGGCATCAAGCACGGCTACAAAGTGGTGCTGGCGGTCAAGAAGATATAGTTGCACAAATCGTATTGAATACGATTTGTGCAACTTTCTGTGGATAGCGGCTTCCGGGCATTCGATCCTCGAAAAGCATTTGCGCTCCCCACGCCCTTACCCCACACGCCGCGCAAGGTCCTTTTCTCGGATCGAATGCCCGGAAGCCGGTGAGAAAAAGTTGGAGGGGGCGGAGAGGAAAGAAGCGGCCACCCGCACCCGGCGAAACTCGCAAAGCGAGTTTGCGGGTGGCCGATGGGCTGACGCAAGATCAAACGATTCGCTTTACGTTCGCCGAAAACTCGCGCCCGCCCCTCCCCCCCTTTAGGGCGGGCGCGCCGAGCCGCTTGCGACGCGATTTACATCGCTTACGCAGAGCGGCCGCAAAGCTCGGAGAAAGACAGGCCTGCTCGCCTTGAGTTCACTTTGTGGCCTCCTTGCTCCTACTCGCTCGGCATAGCTCGCAAGCGATCTCTGCCCTCGCTATGGGCGTCGCTTCGGCTCGCAGGCCGCGCCCGGACCGAACAGCAACCTCAAAGAACATAGCAACAACCACCCGATATGACCCCCGAAACCCTCGTCACCGACCTGTGCGCGCAAGCCCTCGCCGCCCTTTACGGCGCCGACCCCGCGCTGGTACAAGTCAGCAAGACCCGCAAAGAATTCAGCGGCGACTATACCCTCGTCACTTTCCCCCTGCTCAAAGCCTCGCGCAAAAGCCCCGAGCAGACCGCGCAGGAGGTCGGCGAATGGCTGTTGAAAAACACGCCCCACATCCGCGATTTCAACGTCATCAAAGGCTTCCTTAACCTGTCGCTCGACGGGGCCTACTGGCTCGGCCGGCTTGAAGGCATCAGCGCCCCGTCCTACGGTTTCACCTGCGACAGCGGGCGCACCGTGATGGTCGAATACTCGTCGCCCAACACCAACAAACCCCTCCATCTGGGGCACCTGCGCAACATCCTGCTGGGCTATTCGGTGGCGCAAATCTCCGAAGCCTGCGGCCACAATACTGTCAAGGCAAATCTGGTGAACGACCGCGGCATACACATCTGCAAATCCATGATCGCCTGGCAGCTCTTCGGCGACGGCGAGACCCCCGAGAGCAGCGGCATGAAGGGCGACCACCTCGTAGGTAAATACTATGTCGCTTTCGACCGCGCCTACAAAGCCGAGATCAAAGAGCTGACGGAGCGCGGCTGCAATGAAGAGCAGGCCAAGCGCGAAGCCCCCATCATGCAGCAGGCACAAGAGATGCTCCGCCTGTGGGAAGCCAAAGACCCCGAAATCTACGCCCTCTGGCAACGGATGAACGGCTGGGTCTACGCCGGTTTCGACAAGACTTACGCGCTGATGGGCGTATCGTTCGACAAAACCTACTACGAATCCGACACCTACCTGCTCGGCAAAGCGCTCGTGCAAAAGGGCCTCGAAAAAGGCGTATTCTACAAGCGCGACGACGGCTCCGTATGGGTCGACCTGACCGCCGACGGGCTCGACGAGAAACTGCTCCTGCGCGCCGACGGCACCAGCGTCTACATGACCCAGGACCTCGGCACCGCTGTGCAACGCTTCAACGAATACCGCCTCGACGACATGGTCTACGTGGTGGGCAACGAACAGAACTACCACTTTCAGGTGCTCAAGCTGATCCTCAAAAAGCTCGGTTACGCCTGGAGCGACCACATTTTCCACCTCTCGTACGGGATGGTTGAACTGCCCGAGGGCAAGATGAAATCGCGCGAAGGCACCGTGGTCGACGCCGACGACCTGATGGCCGAGATGATCGCTACGGCCCGCGAGATGTCCGAGGAGCTCGGCAAGCTCGATGGCCTGACCGACGCCGAGAAAGACGAGATATGCCGCATTATCGGCCTGGGCGCCCTGAAATACTTCATCCTGAAGGTCGATCCCAAAAAGACGATGACCTTCAACCCCAAAGAATCGATCGACTTCAACGGTAACACGGGGCCCTTCATTCAGTACACCCACGCGCGCATCAAATCGCTGGCGCGGCGGGCGGGCGGCACCCAAGGCGCTTCTCCCGACACCCCGGAGAATGACACCAAAGCATTTCAAGGGAGAGAACTCGAACCCAAGGAGATCGAACTGATCAAAATGCTCTCCGAATTGTCCCCGACCGTCGAACAAGCCGGGCGCGAATACTCGCCCGCACTGATCGCCAACTACGCCTTCGATCTCGCCAAGGAGTACAACCAATACTACCACGACTACCCGATTCTCAAAGAGGGCGTGGCGGACGACGACAAACGGTTCCGCCTGGCGCTCTCGCTACAGGTGGCCTCGGCCATCAAAAAGGCGATGGGGCTTTTGGGCATCGAGGTACCGGAACGGATGTAAAAGTTGTAAAATCGTGTAGATACGATTTTTGCAACTTTCATGGGGAATAATGGATTTCCGGGTATAGGTTGGAAAAAGCATTTACGCTCCCCCCGCACATTCCCCTCCCGGCGCATAAGGTCTTTTTTCCAGGCCAGACTCTGGAAATCCGCAAGAGAAAGTTGGAGGGGAAAAGGGAGGAGAAAAGCAGCCACCCGCACCCAGCGAGTTCGCGTAGCGAACTGCGGGTGGCTGCTATGCTCGCTACGCTGCGCCGAAACGGAGAAAGGCAGGCCTGCTTCGCAGGCCGCAGTACACAATAAATACAGGTGGTACGAACGTACCGCACACTTAAGAATCCGCAATACACCATGTTCGAAAACCTAAGCGACAAACTCGAACGGTCGTTCAAGATCCTCAAGGGACAGGGACGCATCACCGACATCAACATCGCCGAATCGCTCAAAGAGATCCGGCGCGCGCTGATCGATGCCGACGTGAACTACAAAGTGGCCAAGACCTTCACCGACACCGTGAAGCAGAAAGCCATCGGCGCCGAAGTGATCAAATCGGTGAACCCCAGCCAGATGATCGTCAAGATCGTCCACGACGAATTGGCCGAGCTCATGGGCGGTACCGCGGCCCCCATCAACCTGAGCGGCAACCCCGCGATCATCCTCGTGGCCGGGCTGCAAGGCTCGGGCAAGACCACCTTCTCGGGCAAACTCGCGCTCCATCTCAAAAAAAAGGGGCGCAACGTGATGCTCGTCGCAGGCGACATCTACCGCCCCGCCGCCATCGATCAACTCAAGGTGCTCGGCGAACAGGTGGGCGTGCCGGTCTACGCCGAAGACGGCCAAAAAGACGCCGTGGCGCTCATCGAGCGCGGCATCAGGGAAGCCAAATCACGTGGCGTGAATACAATCATCGTCGACACCGCCGGCCGCCTGGCCATCGACGAGCAGATGATGAACGAGATCGCCGCTATCAAAAAGACCATCAAGCCCACCGAAACGCTCTTTGTGGTGGACTCGATGACCGGACAGGACGCCGTGAACACGGCCCGCGAGTTCAACGAACGGCTCGACTTCGACGGCGTGGTGCTCACCAAGCTCGACGGCGACACCCGCGGCGGGGCGGCCATTTCGATCCGCACGGTGGTCAACAAGCCTTTAAAATTCGTGTCGACGGGTGAAAAGATGGAGGCCCTCGACCAGTTCCATCCCGACCGCATGGCCGACCGTATCCTGGGCATGGGCGACATCGTGTCGCTCGTCGAACGCGCCCAGGAACAGATCGATGAGGAAGAGGCGATCCGCCTGCAGAAAAAGATGGCCCGCGACCAGTTCACGATGGCCGATTTTCTGGCCCAGATCCAGCAAATCAAGAAAATGGGCAACATCAAGGACATCGCCGGCATGATCCCGGGCATGGGCAAGGCGCTCAAGGATGTCGACATGGACAACGACATGTTCAAAGAGACCGAGGCGATCATCCGCTCGATGACACCCGCCGAACGCGAAAATCCCGCCCTGCTCAACGGGCCGCGCCGCGCCCGCATCGCCCAAGGGAGCGGCACCAGCGCCGCATCGGTCAACCGCCTTTTGAAGCAGTTCGACCAGATGCGCCAGATGATGAAGATGGTGTCCGGAGGTGGCGGAGGAAACGCCATGTCCCGGATGGCCAACGCCGCCTCGATGATGCGACAGATGAAACGCCGGTAATCGGAATCATATGTTCTTTTTATCTTGCATATCATCTTGGGAGCCTGGATCTATCTCAGACTGGGTTATGATTGCAGTTACGATTACAACGGCCTTTTTTCTATACAAGACACTCAAATCTCAAAGAGATGTTCAACGAGTTCAGAATGAATTGTTTAGAATTGAGAATATTAGATTCAAAGAAAGCATTAAACCTGTATTTACATATTCTGCCTCTACAGATAAAATCTTCCCCTCCGGAAAAGATAAAAAAGTCCTAACTGTTGAGATCACAAACAAAACAGATAATATAGCTTTAAATATTTCTACTGAATTTTCTTCACAGGATACCTCAAAGCAGATAGCTAGCCCAGCATCTCAGCTAAGGCGAGATGCTTTGGAAAAAGGAGATGAACCCTTCTTGTGTAACTTCTCAATCTCCGAAAATGGATTTTTAGCTTTTGTAATTTTTACACTAAACTATGAGGATATTTCGGGAACGAAATATGCCCAACGTGTTATGTGTACTTACGATAGCGAATATGGCGTAAGGATTGAGTCTTTCCTTCCCAAAATAATTTTAAACTGAAAGATAAAACATGCAACTGATTGACGGAAAAGAAGTAGCGAATTCGCTGAAGGCGAAGATCGCGGCCGAGGTGGCCGGGATGGTCAGGAAGCCCAAACTCGTGGCCATCATCGTGGGGCACGACGGGGCGAGCGAGACCTACGTGGGCCACAAAGAGAAAATGTGCGCCGACGTGGGGTTCCGGAGCGAGATCCTGCGTTTCGAAGACGACATCACCGAAGCCTCCCTGCTCGGCGAGATCACCAAGCTCAACAACGACCGGTCTGTCGACGGCTTCATCGTGCAAATGCCCCTGCCCAGACACATCGACGAGCAGAAAGTGATCGAGGCCATCGATCCCCGCAAGGATGTCGACGGCTTCCACCCCGTGAACGTCGGTCGCATGATCCTCGGGCTGCCGGCCTACATTTCGGCCACCCCCGACGGCATCTGCGAGCTGCTCAAATACTACAACATCGACACCCGCGGCAAGAGCTGCGCCGTGATCGGCCGCAGTAACATCGTCGGCCGTCCGATGGCTAACTTGCTCTCCTCCAAGGAATTCGACTGCACCGTCACGATCTGCCACAGCCGCACGAAAGACATCGCCGCCGTGTGCCGCGAGGCCGACATCATCGTGGCCGCGCTCGGCAAAGCCGAATTCGTGACCGCCGACATGGTGAAGCCCGGCGCCGTGGTGATCGACGTGGGCATCACCCGCGTGCCGAGCGACAAAACCAAAAGCGGCTGGAAGCTCCTCGGCGACGTCCGCTTCGACGAAGTGGCCCCGCTATGCAGCCACATCACCCCCGTGCCCGGCGGCGTGGGCCCGATGACCATCATCTCGCTGATGAAAAACACCCTCAAAGCCGCCAAAGGCGAAGTCTATCCGCAATAGCGCACGTCGTGCAGCCCCGAAAATATTATATGCTTATCCGCAATAATACCCCCCGCATTTTATCCTTTGTTCTCGGGGGATGTGTTTTACATTTACCCGGGTCGCATGAGCGATCCCGGCAGTCCGCCGCCGCCCCGCGCGGCGGACTGTCACACTCGCCCGTGGCTCATTTACGCCCGTCGCCGACGACGGACCGAAGGGGTATTATTACGGGTAAGCATAAAATATTACCCTCACCCCACAGGCACTCTTCACATATCATCATTGTGACTGCGAGGTACGAAGAATAAGGGTGCCCTTTCGCACCTTTTCTTTAGAAAAAGAACGATACTATCCCTTTCGCCGTGAAAATCAGCGTATATACTTTAGGTTGCAAGTTGAACTACTCCGAGAGTTCGACCCTGGCACGTGCGTTCGACGAGGCCGGGTACGGTCGTGCGGCGAGGGGTGAGGCGGCCGGTATCTGCATCGTCAATACCTGCTCCGTCACCGAACACGCCGACAAGAAGTGCCGCAACCTGATCCGCAAAGTGGTGCGCGAGAACCCAGGGGCCATCGTGGCCGTGACCGGATGCTACGCCCAGCTCCGGCCACACGACATTGCCGCCATCGAAGGCGTCGACCTCGTGCTGGGCAACCACGAGAAAGGCGGCCTGTTTGCCGAAGTGCAGGCCATTGCCACATCGCGGGTAGAATCCCCTGCAGCGACACCGGAACTTCCCGAAGGAAGCCAGCCCGGAAATCAGTCTCCTGCCCCCCTGAGTCCCGTCGTGCACACCTGCGAGGTGCAACAGATCACCGGATTCTTCGCCGCCTTCTCCGATGAAGCCAACCGCACCCGCGCCTTCCTGAAAGTACAGGACGGCTGCGACTACTGGTGCACCTACTGCACCATTCCCCGCGCCCGGGGCAAGAGCCGCAACCTGCCCGTCGCCGACCTCGCGGCGCAGGCGCGGAAAATCGCCGCCCGAGGTACCCGTGAAATCGTGCTGACCGGTATCAACGTGGGCGACTTCGGCCACACGACCGGCGAATCATTTCTCGATTTGCTACGCGAACTGGATCAAGTCGAAGGCATCGAGCGCTACCGCATCTCGTCGATCGAGCCCAACCTGCTCACCGACGAGATCCTAGCCTTCTGCGCCGCCTCGCCAAAATTCATGCCCCACTTCCACATCCCCCTGCAAGGCGGCAGCGACCGCGTGCTCGCCAGCATGGGGCGCCGCTACGACACCGTCGCCTTTGCCGAGCGCATTGAAGCCGTGCGGCGGGTGATTCCCGACACCTTCATCGGCATCGACGTCATCGCGGGGTTCCCCGGCGAGAGTGACGAAGATTTTGCGCAGACCGTTGCCTTGCTGGAGCGCCTGCAACCCGCTTTCCTGCACATATTCCCCTACTCCGAGCGGCCCGGTACGCGCGCCATCGGGTTCGAGGGTAAAGTTTCGCCGCAAGAGAAAGCCCGCCGGGTTGCCGTGCTGGGTTCGCTGTCCGACCGGTTGCACGCCGCGTTCCACGCACGCTTCGCCGGCACGGAGCGGCCCGTGCTCTTCGAATCGAGCATGAAAGGGGGAAAAATGTTCGGTTTCACCGACAACTACCTGCGTGTCGAGGCCCCTTACGACCGGGCGCTGATCAACCGGATCGTACGGACAACCATCTAACTCATCCATTTCAGAGAAACGAAACAGCCCCGGCGAGCATGCTCGCCGGGGCTATTAATATGTTTGTGCTGCCTGCGATGTAATTTCAGGGGGGCCTATTCCACTCCGTAATACTCGATCACAAGCATCGCAAATCGGGCGGATACGGTACCCGGACCTCCGCTCATCTCAATACCCACTCCGACAGCCTCCAGCAATTCGTCGCGCACAGCCCCATGGGCGAAAGCCTATTTGATGTGCCACCCCATGCACGATTCGCAGTGCTGCGCCACCGATATCCCGACGGCGATCAGTTCTTTGGTCTTCCTATCCAATGCTCCGGCAACGTAGGCTGCCTGTTACATGCCCGTAAAGGCGCGGTAGACCGGTGAATTTTTGGCATAAAAAGCCCCGGAGCGTTTTCTCAGGGCTATGATCTGTTCGATTTTTTCTTTTTCGTGCGGTTGCATGGTATCAAGCATTATATAGTTATCCGGATCACCCGCCGTGTCTGCGGCGTGACCTTGTAGCGGTCGTCGAGGCGCTGCCCCACGAGCCACACGATCGTCTTCCCGCTGACTAACACCCCCTGCCGCTCCTTATCGGGAAGCGGCATTTTTATATCCACGAGAAAATCGCTTACTTTCTTCTGGCCGCGCATCCCGAGCGGGATGAACCAGTCGCCGTCGGCCCAACGGCGCAACAGCAGGGGGAACTGCAATGCATCCGCCGCCATATAGGTTTCGTGCGGGGGAAGTTCCGCCGCCGAACCGGGCAGTCCGGCGAGCAGCCGTGCAGCGTCCTCGTCCGAGAGCCATTCGATGCGCGGGTCGTCGACCCCGATCCGTTCCTCGACAAAGGCAGCGGTTTCACGCGGCGACAGAAGGATACGCCCGCGGTCGATCGCGGCCGTCCATGCCGGGGCTAAGAACTGTTTTCCGCTCCCTTCCCCCGCTGTTACAGCACGGGCCAAATCTTCCAGCACCTCGGACGGAAATCCGTAGGGGTGCAGCAGCTCGAAAAGCTGGAACGACAGCGAATAGGGGCGTAGCGCCGATAAATCGAGTACATTATCGCGCAGGGCTGCGGTGCGCAGAGCCCCCATCTCGCGGTCGATAAACTCCTGCGCCGCAGTCAGGCGCACAAAGTTCCCTTCCATCGTATCGACGAACCGGGCGCTCGACGACGAAAAGAGCGGCAGGACCTCGTGGCGCAGGCGGTTACGCAGGTATTTCAGAGATTCATTCGAAGAGTCGTTGCGATAAACGACACCCTGCGCGGCGGCATAGGCGGTAATGTCGTCGCGGCAGGCGAAGAGCAGTGGCCGGACGACCAGCCCGTATGCCCCGGCGATACCCGTCAGGCCGCGCAGGCCCGTACCACGCATCAGGTTGATAAAGAACGTCTCGACCGCATCGTCGCCGTGGTGGGCGATTGCCACCCGGGCATAGCCGTGTTCGGCGCACAGCGCCCCGAACCAGTCGTAGCGCAGGCGGCGGGCAGCCATCTGGATAGACTCGCCGCGGGCTTCGGACTCGGCTGCGGTGTCGAACCGCACCGTATGGCACTCCACGCCCAGCGAGGCGCAGGTCTGCTCCACAAGGCGCTGGTCGCCGTCGGACTCGTCGCCGCGCAGGCCGAAATTAACATGCGCCACGGCCAGACCCGCCAGGCCCAGATCGCGGTATGCGTGGGCGAACAGGTCAAGCATCACCATCGAGTCGACGCCGCCGCTCACCGCCAACAGCATGCGCGAGCCCTGCGGCACAAGCGTCCGCTCGGTCATGTATTTGCGGAATTGGTCGAGGAGTTCCATACGGTCAAAGGTAGGGATTTCGGACGGCAATAGAAAGTATGCGACCGCGCCGTCTGATGACGCCGCGCGCCCGAGAGTAGGCGCCCCAGCCCAGTCCCCCGACGGCGTGAAACGCCGTGGACTGGGGCGCATGAATAAGCCCGGAGAAATTCGGCGCCTGACGGCGCCGCCGAATAAATCAAAAATATAGATCCCGCTCGCCGTCGCGGATGCGGTCGAGGCGCTGGCGCAGTTCCGGCAGGAGCGGTTCGCCTTCGAGGCTGGCCAGGTCTTGGCCGATAAGCGCCCAACCGGCCTGAGCCGTGGCAGGCGAGGCATAATCTTCGAGGTATTCGGCCAGCGTGAGCAGTGCGTTGGGCGTGCAGAAGCGCTTGATGAACCCCGGCACCGAGAACTCCATGAAATGCTCGCCCGTGCGGCCCTGCCGGTAACAAGCCGTGCAGAACGAGGGGATATGGCCGTCCATGATAAGCCCGGCGATGATGTCGTCTAACGGACGGTTGTCGTTGATCGCGAATTGGCCGGTACCCGGGTCGGGGGCCGAGGCGTAGCTGCCGATTTCGAGGCGCGTGCCGCCGTCGATCTGTGACACGCCGTAGCGGATGGCCGCGTCGCGCACCGAAGCCGGTTCGCGGGCCGTGAGGATCAGCCCCGTGTAGGGCACGGCGAGCCTCAACACCGCAATGGCGTAGATAAAATCATAGTCCGACACGGGATGGTCGACAGGCAACGACTGCGACGACTCCTTGATGCGCGGGAACGAAATGGTGTGCGGCCCCACGCCGAAACAGGCCTCCAGGTGGTTGGTGTGGCGCACAAGCGCCATGATCTCGAACCGCCAGTCGTAGAGGCCGAGTAGCGCACCGAGCCCCACGTCATCGATCCCGGCCTCCATGGCGCGGTCGAAGGCCGTGAGCCGCCAGTCGAAGTCGCGCTTGGGGCCGCCGAGGTGGTAACGCGCATAGGCTTCGGGATGATAGGTCTCCTGGAAGATCTGGTAGGTGCCGATCCCGGCCTGCTTGATGACGCGGAACCCCTCGACGTCGAACGGGGCGGCGTTGATGTTCACGCGCCGGATGGCGCCGCCGGGGCCGTTGTGGGTGGCATAGACCGTGCCCACCGTGTCGGCGATATAACAGGCGTCGTACAAGCGGTGTTCGCCGTAGACGAGGATCAGGCGCTTGTGCCCCTGCGCTTCGAGGGCTTTGGTCTCTTCGATGATCTCGGAACGGATCAGCGTGCGGCGTTGCGCCGCCGGGTTGTCGACCCGGAACGAGCAATAGGCGCAGCGGTTGGTGCAGTGGTTGCCGATGTAGAGCGGCGCGAACAGGACGATGCGCTCGCCGTAAACTTCTTCTTTCAAACGATGCGCAGCTTCGAGCACCGTTTTCCGGATCTCGGCGGGAGCGTTGAGCAACAGGGCCGTCTGCCTCAGGGTGAGGCGCTGTTTGTTCGCGGCCACCTGCAGCACTTCGTGGATCTGGGCTTCGGAGGGATCGGCTGTATCGCGCAAAAACCCTTCGATCTCTTCGGGCGAGAGGAAGGGTTTTCCGGGAAGGTCTTCTATGGCGTATTTCTGGGGGGTAAAAATCATCGGGAGTGGTTAAAATAAATACTTATCCGCAATCATACCCTCTGCGTTTAACCTTTGTTTTCGAGGAGTATTTTGCATTTACCCGGGTCGCGTAAGCGATCACGGCAGTGGGGCGCCATCCCACGCGGCGGGCTGTAATACTCGCCCGAGGCTCGTTTACGCCCCCGCCAACGGCAGACAGAAGGGATAAGCATTTAGGGCGGACTGCCTCATGCAATCCTATGGGGGAAGATCACGCCTGTACTTAGCATCGGCCCCCTACTCTACTCTTGGGTCAGCATCCCGTTCAGGTTGATCGCCTCGATGGCCGAGCTTTCGATCCAGCCCTTGTTGCCGTCGGAGAGCACGATCTCTTTCCAGCCGTCCATACTTTCGGTGATACGCACTTTGGTTCCTTCGTGCAGCACGAACAAGTCTTTGCTGCCGGCCGAAGGCGAGCTTTTCACAGGAGCCATCAGGTTCATCACGATCGCCTCGTCGCCCGAGAGCTGGCGGCTGCGTTGCCAGGTCGAAAAGCCGAGCGACAACAGGAAAAGCATGATAAATCCCACGCCGCCGTAAAAGCCGAGCTTACGCAATAATAACGTTCCCGAGAGCAACCACAGTATGATTGCCGCCAAACCGATGACCAAGAAAACGACAGCCAGCACCGCCCATGTGTTGGAACTAAGCATGAGCGCCAAGTACCGCAGCCATGTTTTCAGGAAAAATTCCGGCACGGTGTCGATCTTGTCGACGATCCGGGTATTGGCCAGTTTGAGGTTGTAATCGATGTCGGCATCGGCGGGAGCCAGCATCTGCGCGCGGTTGTAGTTGAGGATCGCGCTGCCCAGCAGGTTTTGTTTGAAATAGGCGTTACCGAGGTTGTAGTAGAGGCGGGCGCTGTGCCGTCCCGACGAGAGCAGTTGCGAATAGAGGTTCACCGCTGTGGCATAGTCTCCTTTGATGTAAGCGGCGTTGGCGGCATTCCACACCGAGTCGGTCTGTTCGCCCGAAAAAACGGGAGGGATGACCACCGCGTCGTTGGACTGGCTGAGACCCGCCTTCGCGTCGGGTTTCAGCGGCCCGGCCACAGCCGCGGTGTCTTCGCCGACCACCGTGGTGGTAATCACGGGGGCGATGGTTTGCGCCACAGCCGCACAAGCCAGCGCAGCAAGCGACACGGTATATATGATGAACTTACATTTCATATCCTGTAGGTTTTGATTCTTATGGATTTCTCCGCCGGGCGGGGGGTGTCTTTCGTTTGAGAGAGCCTCCCTGCCCGGCCTGCAATTACACGGCATTGGGGAAAATCTTCTGGCTTTTCTCGATGGCTTCGAGCGCCGCTTCATAGGCGTTCTGCATCGGGATGCCCGCCGACGGCGAATATTGGGCGAATTCGCATTCGGCAATCAGGTCAAGCAGGTCGTCGCAGGCTTCGGGTTCGAGGTCCCGTTCGAGCAACTCGGCGCGCACGCGTTCCTTGGTCAGCGAGGCCACGTCGATCGACAACTTGTCGCCCAGGTAGCCCCACAGGGCGCGGAGCAACTCCTCGAAGAAGGCGGGCTGGTTGCCACTGCCGATCATCTCGCGGGCGCGGCGCAGGCGGCGCAGGGCCGTTTTGCTGGCTTTCTTGGTACGCACCCGCTTGATGTCCTGCCGGGCGGCGATCTGTTTTTTAAGCAGGTGGAGCGTCGCGGCAAAGAGCAACAGGATCAGCAGCAGCAGCAGGCAGAAGCTCCACGACCACACCCAGACGCTGTCCACGGCACCCAGCCGCGGCGGCCCGGTGCGGATAAAGCGGATGTCCTCGCCGAGCATCTGCAAATCTTCTTTGGTCACGCCCGATACGATGGGCCCGGCGCCACCATTGGGGTCGCGCGTCACTTCGACCTGGAAGCTCTCCGAAGTGAAGGTTTTATAGCGTCCGGTCGTGGGGTCGAAATAAGTGAATTCGAGCGGAGGCAAAGTATAGCGTCCCTCAGCGCGGGCGATGAACGGGTATTCGTAGGTGCGCGACCCGCTGCTCCCGCGCGAAGTGTTCGATATCTGTTCGGTCGACTTGGTGTCGTATTGCTCGAAGGCGGCCGGAAGGCGCAGCTCGGGGGCCGAGATCATCGAGAACGAACCCGAACCGGTGAGCGTAAGGGTGATCGATCCGGCGCTGTTGGCCGTTAACTTATTCGCGGAGACCGACGCCTGCATATCGAAGTTGCCCACCGCCCCGTCGAACGTTTCGGGCATCGGCTGCGGCAGCTCTTTGACATGTATCCTGACAGACGGCGAGGCGATCTTGACCGGCACGTTACGCACCTGCTGCGAGGGGCCGAAGATCAGGTCCTGCAGATCGGCGATGTCGTCCTGCGAGATGAGCTGGGCTACGGCCGTGAATTCGTTCTGTTCGATTTCGAGTTGTCCGGTGCGCTGTGGGTAGAGCAGCCACTGGCGGATGGCTTTCGAATAGTAGAGCTGGCCGTTAAGCGTGGTTTGCGACCCGTCGTCGTTCACCTGCAGTTCTTGTGCCCAGAAGCCGTTAAAGGCGGCGTACTTGGGGTTTTCGAGCCCGGCGATACCCACCCGGGTATAGATCCGCAGGGTGGCCACAATCGGTTCGCCTTTGTAGACGTCGGTGCGGTTCACATCCATGCGCAACAACACATCGCCCGATTCCACTCGGGTAGGGGGGGCCACATTCACGGCCTGGGGCTGGGTACGTTGCTGCGTTTGCCCGTGTTGCCCCGGCTGGCCCTGGGAGGCGGCACCGCCGCCGTTGTCGGCCACCACCTCGATGGTGAGGGCGCGGGTCGAATAGCGTTTGCCGTCGATCACGACCGACGCCGGGGGCAGGGTATGCTTGCCGAGGGCGGTGGCCTGTACAAAATAGCCAAAAGTGTTTTTGGTGACCGTGGTGGTGGTGCGTCCGTCGCTGGCCGAGAAATGCCCGAACGACACTGCGGGGCCAGCGATCGCATTCAGACCCGCCGGAAAGGCAGGCCCGGCAAACTCGGTGATATCGCCGCCTCCGGTCGACACGGCGACGAATTCGATGCGGAACTGTTCGTTCAGTCCCACCCGCGTGGGGCTGAGGACATCGAAGCCCGTGCGCGAACCCTGCTGGGCCTGCGCCACGGCCGGCAGGAGCAGGGCCGCCACGCATAGTGCGGCGCGCACGATGATATTCTGGCATTGCTTCTTCATAGTCGGGTCGCTCTATTTGAATATGGATATTTTCGAAAGGATGCGGTTCTTGCGCTCAAGCATCAGGAACTCTGCCAGCAGCAAAACTAACGCTATGCCGAGCAGGTAATGGAACTGGTCGTTGTATTCCGAGAATGCCATGGACGAGAACTCTTTTTTCTCCATGCTGTTGATTTGCCGCAGGATCTCGTCGAGTCCGAGGCTCTGGGGCGTGGCGCGCACATAGCTGCCTCCGGTGAGCACGGCGATCTGCTGAAGCATCTGTTCGTCGAGCCGCGATACCACGATGTTGCCCGTCGAGTCTTTCATCATTTCGCCGTCGATGGTGATCGGGGCGCCCTGCTCGGTGCCTATGCCCACGGTGAAGATGCGGATCCCGGCCTCGCGGGCCATCTGGGCGGCGGCGATCGGGTCGTCGTCGTGGCTTTCTCCGTCGGTGATCAGGATGATGGCGCGGCTCTTGTGGCTCTGGTCGGAGAACGAACGGATGGCCAACTCGATGGCGCGTTGCATCGATGTGCCCTGCACCGGCACGAGACCCGGCGAGAGTCCCTTGACGAAGCCTTTGGCCGAAATATAGTCCGAAGTGATAGGCAACTGCACGTAGGCCTCGCCGGCGAAGACCACCATGCCGATGCGGTCTTTTTCGAGTTGTTCGATCAGGCGCCCGACGGCGTTCTTTGTACGTTCGAGACGGTTGGGAGCGAAGTCTTCGGCCAACATGCTGTTCGACACGTCGACCGCGAGGATGATCTCGATGCCGGTGCGTTTCACTTCGCGCAGCTTGGCGCCGAACTGGGGCTGGGCCAGCGCGAAGACCATCAGCCCGAGGGCCGACACGAGCAGGATGAATTTGTTCCGCACCCGCCGGGGCGAGGCCTCGGGCATCAGGGGGCGGATGATATCGGGGTCGCCGAAACGGGCGATGCGCCTGCGTTGCGCCCGGCGGAAAAACCAGAACAGCAGCCCCGCCAGCGGCAGCAGGAGCAACAGGTATAGGTATTCGGGTTGTGCAAATCTAAACATAATTCTGTATCGTCATTAAAAACGGGCTAAGCAAACGGTTGGGCTCTTTTCCCCCTCTCCCCTTCCTCCGCAACTTTCTTTCCCGGATTTCCAGGAACTGACGCAGCAGCTGAGTGCAATGCAAGCCCGCTTGCAAATTGCCGAGGCGCAAGGAAGAGGAAGCCGCGAAGCGGATTCAAAGTTGCAAAATCGTATGAATACGATTTTGCAACTTACACGCCCCCTACGGGATCTGCCGCAGGAACAGGTAGCGCGAGAGCAGTTCGAGCATCAGCAGCCCCAGCGCCAGCAACAGCCACGGGTGGTAGACCTCGGTGTATTTCGTAAAATTCTCTACCTCGACCTTCGCCCGTTCGAGTTTGTTGATCTCGGCATAGATCTCGGCCAGCTTGGTGTTGTCGGTGGCACGGAAATAGCGGCCCCCCGTCAGGTCGGCGATCTCGCGGAGCATCTCCTCGTCGATCTCGACCTTGCCGTCGGTGAACGAAATACCGCCCCACTGGTTGAGCGTCGGCATGGGGGCTATGCCCTCGGTGCCCACCCCGATGGTGTAGACGCGCAGATTGTATTCGGCGGCGATCTGGGCGGCGCCGATCGGGTCGATCTGCCCCGAGTTGTTGACCCCGTCGGTGAGCAGGATGATCACCTTACTGGGCGAGTCGCTCTCCTTGAGGCGGTTGACCGCTGTGGCCAGCCCGTTGCCGATGGCCGTTCCGTCGGCGATCATGCCCACGTGTACTTGGTTGAGCAGGTTCACCAGCGACACATGATCGGTGGTCAGGGGCGATTGTGTGAAACTTTCGCCCGCGAATACGACCAGCCCGATGCGGTCGGTGGGGCGGTCGATAATGAATTTCGACGCCACGTCCTTCGCGGCCTCGATGCGGTCGGGTTTGAAGTCGCGCGCAAGCATCGATCCGGAAATGTCGAGCGAGATCACGATGTCGATCCCTTCGGCGTTGACGCTCTGGCGGTCTTCGGAGCTCTGCGGGCGGGCGATGGCCACGATCACAAGGCCCACGACGAGGCAGCGCAGCACGCACGGGACATGGCGCAGCCAGTAGCGGTAGGTGCGCGGCAGGTGCTCCACGCCTTCGGTCGACGAAATACGGATGGCCGCCCTGCCCTGCCGTACGCGGTAGATGTAGTAGGCCACCATCAGCGGAATGACGGCCAGCAGCCAGAGAATGTGCGGATTTGCGAATCTTATGATGTCGAACATTGCTGTTGTGTAATTACTTTTCTAAATATTACTTCCCCCTATACCTTAAAGGAACGGCCGCTTTTCTCTTCCCTCCTTCCTCTCCGCCAACTTTCTCTTCCCGGGTTTTCGGGGTGTCGCCTGAAAAAAAGTACCTTGCGCGGCGCGAGAGAGTAAGTGAGCGGGTAGCGCAAATGCTTTTTGAAGGCTATATCCCGAAAACCCAAGCCCTCAAGAAAGTTGCAAATCGTATCTACACGATTTTTGCAACGCCACACAGACTGCATTGTTTGCTGTTTACCAGCAAGTATCCCGCACCAAATCGGAGGGAGTCCGCAAGCGGTCGGTAATCGAACGTGCGGCTACGCACTACCATTGCTTCCCCTGTCCGGCCCCGACCACCGCTGCCCGTTCGCCGTCTACGCGGTCTTTGGTCTGGTCCTCGCTGGCCTGCACGGCGCGCAGCAGGCGCTCCGACTCGGAACGCGAAGGCGGGGGATTGCCCCGGCTGTCGCGATTGTCCGGATTGTTTTGGTTATCCCCGTTGTTTCCCGAATTATTCTTATCCTGATCGCCCTTGTTGTCCGGGTTGTTCTGGTCGGGATTGTTTTGATTATTCCGGTTGTTATCGGGATTATTCTTGTCCTGATTGTTTTGATTATCCTGATCGCTCCGGTCGTTCTGGTTATCCTGGTTTTGCTGGTTGTCCTGGTTCTGGTCGTTCTTGTTCTGCTGGTCCTGGTTGTTGTCCTGGTTCTGGTCGTTCTTGTCCTGCTCCTCTTTGAGTTTTTGGGCATAGGCCAGGTTGAACTTGGCGTCGCGGTCGGACGGCACGATGCGCAGCGAATTCTTGAACGCCTCGATCGCTTCGTCGAGCTTGCGCTGGGCGAGGCAGGTATTCCCTAAATTATAGAACGTAGAGGCCTGCCGGGCACGGTCGGTGTTGTCCTGCGCGAGGCGTTGGTAGATGGCCGCCGCGTCGTCGTAGCGTTCCTGTTTGTAAAGCGCGCCCGCGAGGTCGAAATTGGCCTCATAAGAATTGATGTTCTTCGAGATGGCGCGGCGGTAGTCCACCTCAGCCTGCGGGAAGAGGCCCTGGTAATAGGCCTTGTTGCCCATGCGGATGTCGGCGCGCTCCTTCTGCGCCGCGGCGGTCGTAGCGCAAAGGGCCAGCACCGATGCCGCGAATACGGTCTTACTGTTCATCGCTCACCTCCTTTTCCTCTTCTTCAGCCATCGTTTCTTTGGTTTCCTCGACGTAGAAATAGGCGTCGAAATAGCTCTGTTCGTTTTCCTCCGGAGCCGGGGCCACCTTGGCGAACTTCACCAGGTCGGCCAGCGTGAACAGGTCGCGGAGCTTGCCCACCAGCCGCACGTCGTTGACCGAAGGCATCGCTTCGAGGATCTGGTCGGTGGTCATCTCCATCGCCCCGATGCCGTAGCGGCGCTCGATGTAGGTTCGCACGATGTCGGTGATTCCCGAATAATAATCCTTGTGCTTGCCGTTCTGCCAGAGTTTACGGCCGTGGAGTTTTTCGAGCGCGCGGATGGCCGTGATGTGCGGCGGGATGACCACCTTCGGCCCGGCAAGGCCGCGGCGGCGGCGGATCCACCACACCAGCAGGTAAATCAGCCCGGCCAGCACGAAAGCTCCGGCCACGCACCACCAGAACAATTCCTTGATCTCGGCGAATACGAACGGGGTGTTAAGCGGGCGCTTGATGTCCTGCGGCTTTTGCTGGGTAGTGTCGATCTCGAACGTGGCGACGGCCAACAGCGACGGTTCCGATGAGAGCACGGTATCCGTGGCGTTTTTGTCGGTATAGACAACCGGGAAACCCGTGAGCGCGTAGTCGCCGGCGTCGAACGCGGTGACCCGGTACCTGAGGCGCAATTTCAGGCGGCTGCCGTGCTGTTCGAGCGTGTCGATACCTTCGAGGGCGATGAACTCGACACCCTTGATGATCTCTTTCTCGAACTGCGGCAACTGGAGCTCCTGCGAGGTTTCCTTTTCAATGGTCACTTCGAGCAGGGGCTGGTCGCCGATCATGATGCTGTCGGGCACGAACCGCGCCGCGACGACCGGCGGCCGCTGGGCCGTGGCCGTAAAGGTCGCAGTGGCAAGCACTGCGGCGGCAAGGAATGTGATACTTTTATAGACTCTGGTCATACTATTGTCTATCTTTCGTGTAATCTTTTCTTCTTTGATTTCAACTTTATGTCATCCCGAGCGTAGCCGGGGAATCTTTTCAATGGCTGTGCGATAAGTATTCACAATGTCCCCTCGACTATACTCGGAATGACATGAGAAGTCGATGTGTGCGGATACCTTACCGTTGCTTAAACAGTTTGATCAGCGCAGCCACGTAATCCTGGTCGGTGGCCACCTCGACATTGTCGATGCGGCATCTGGTGAGCGCCGAATTCACCACGCGTCCGGCCTCTCGCCAATGCCCGGCATACGAACGGCGGGTGCGCGCCGAGGCGGTGTCTACCCATACGCGGCGGCCGGTCTCGGCATCGCGGAGCTCGACAATGCCCACATCGGGCAACTCGGTTTCGCGATGGTCGTAGATGCGCAGCCCCACCACGTCGTGGCGCGACGCGGCGATCTTCAAAGCCTCTTCGAAGCGGGCCGACCCGCGCGAACCGTCCTCGTTCTCGGCGGCGGTATCCACATCCATAAAATCCGACAGCAGGAACGCCGTGCAGCGTTTCTTGATCGCGTTGGCGAAGAAACGGAGCGCGCCGTTGATGTCGGTGCCCTGCCCTTCGGGTTCGAACTCTATGAGGTCGCTGATGATGCGCAGCACGTGCTGGCGGCCCTTCTTGGGCGGAATGAACTTCTCGATACGGTCGGAGAAGAAGATGCAGCCGATCTTGTCGTTGTTCTGGGCGGCCGAGAAGGCCAGCACGGCGGCGATCTCGGTGGCGAGGTTGCGCTTGAGCATTTCGCGGCTGCCGAACATGCCCGAGGCGCTCACGTCGACCAGGAGCATCATCGTGAGCTCGCGCTCTTCGTGGTAGAGCTTGACGTAGGGCTTGCGGTTGCGGGCGGTGACATTCCAGTCGATGTCGCGCACGTCGTCACCGGGGCGGTATTCGCGTACCTCGCTGAACGCCATCCCGCGCCCCTTGAAGGCCGAATGGTATTTCCCGGCGAAGATGTCGTTCGAGAGCCCTCGGGTCTTGATCTCGATCTTGCGTACTTTTTTGATGATGTCTTCGCGTTCCTGCATAAAAATCTATGGCGTATGGGGCCGCTCCAAGGCGGCGCCGTCAAAAACTTATTCTGCCCGGGCCAGTTCGACGGCCCGTTCGAGCAATTCGTCGCGTCCGGCGGCAATGCCTTCGGGCGTACGTTCGGCGCGCACGTCGGGTACGATGCCGATGCGCTGGGTCTGGCCCCCGTCGGGATAATAGACTCCCACCACGCTCAGGCTGGTGTTCACGCCGCCTGGCAGCACAAAGGGCGAATTATTACCGTCGGCTCCGGCGGTGGTTGTGCCCACAACTATGCCGCGCGGCAGGGCCTTAACGAACATGGCGCACAGTTCGAGGTAGCTCATCGTCATATCGTCAACTATCGCCACCACCTTGCCTTTGAAATAATCCGGGTTCGGTTCGCCCGCCTTCATGCCCTCCTCCGAATATAAGGCGAACAGTCCGGGGGTAGTGATACTGCCCAGCGTAAAGAGGGCAAAGGCCGTTGAGTCAGGCATCAGCATGGGCGCCAACTCGCTTATGTTGTTCGAATGACGGGGATATTGCCGCAGATCGAGAATGAGGGCCTTGCAATCCTTGAACTGCGCCCAAGCCGAGGTCAGCGAATCGGAAAAAGTACCGTGGTTCATGTAGGCTACCCCGGGCGTAATCATGCGGAAAGGATCGGCGGGGGGCGTTCTTGTCCACACGATGTCGCGGGTGCTGCAAGCAGGCACATCGAGCGTGCGGCCGTCGCCCAGTGTCACCCTCAGGGTGCTGTCGGGGGTGGCGGTCAGCGCCTGGGTGAGCAACATGAGCTTCGAGTGGCGGTTCGAGGCCGACACATAACGTCCAACGCCCGCGCCGTCGAGCATTTTTTCTATGGTCAACCCGTTCACGGCAGTGATAACGTCGCCCGGTTTGAGCGGCGAAGTCGCACCGTCGCGGGTAGCATATACCACTTCAACAACTATGCGGTCGCCAGCCCTGACCAGTTTCACGGGGAGCATACGGTTGCCCAGCGAGTTGTAGTATGTTCTCTGGCGGTCGTAGGTCTGGGCGTGGCCGTCATTGAGGCGTGCCGTGAACGCCATCGCGGCCTTTATGTAACTCAGGCGGTCGGCGGCATTCACGTATTCCGGAATAAATTCGGCCAGCACTCCGTCCCAATCCTCGCCGATGATGTCGCGGTATGGCGAGTAGTACTGCACCACGTTCCAGTGGCGGTAGAGCGACAACAGGCATTGCCCGGCGTCGGGCACGCCGTCGGTCTCGTATTTCGATTCGTTCGTGAACATAACGATCTCGCCGCCCATAAGTTCGGCGTAATAGTTCTTGTCCGGGCGTTTGGCGTTGGCGATGTCGTGCAACTGCGCTACGAATCTTTTCGAAAACTTCGAATAGTCGATCCACGACAGGTCGGGCGTGAGTTTGACTGCCCCGGCGAGTTGGGCGGCCTGCTTCGGGGCTGCCTCGACAGGGCCGAGCGAGGCGATCCACTCCGTGTATATCTTTTCTGCTTCCTTCGGTGACGGTGAGGCAGCGAGTTTTTTGATCACCCGGAAAAGTTCATAATCCCAGTTCTTTTGGCCGGAAGCCACGGCGGGATGGTAATATTTCAGGAAACCCCACAGTTTGCCGAGGCGGGCGAGTTCCGTGACGGGAATACCGGCCAACTCTTCAGTCGTGATCCCCGAACCGCGGTCGAATTCGGTGTCGGTATCAGCCCCGTAGGCAGGACGGGCGGGGGCTTCGGCCAGCGGTTTGCCGTCGAGGGTCAGTTCGAGGTCGTCGAACCACACGGTGCCTGTACCGCGCAGAAACAGCGACACGACGATGCTGCGGGCCTTGCTGTCGTACTGCACATAGGTAGAGAAACGCTGCCACCCGGAGGTGCCACGCACGATTTGCCGTTGGGCTGCGATAGTGCTCCGTTCGAGGATCGTCCCGGAGCCGTTTTCGATCTGCACGCCCAGGTCGGCAGCCATTTCGACGTTCTCGGCACGGATCCATCCGCTCAGCACGAGGCTGTATCCCTCGAAGTTCGCGGGCAGGCGGAACGAGGCATAGGCAAAGTCCTGTTTTTGGGTCACTTCGGCACAGGTGATCCGCAGCGAGCGCTCGCCCGCGTGTTTCAGCTGGTCGTCCGACGCAAACTTATAGTCCGGAGTATCGTTGAAAGCCCATCCTTCGGGCAAGCCGTTGGTGGCCATACGTTCGAAGCCGAAGTTGTCGGCCGGAGAGGCATTCTGGGCCACGGATACCAGCGGAAGGCAGGCGGCCAGCGCTAAGGCGAACAGATGACGGAGTTTCATGGTCTTGGCAGGTTAGGAGTTGATATTAGGAAAAGGGCCCCAGTCAAAAACCGGAGAGATGACACTACGGTACCTCAACCGCATTGAGGATCTCTGTGATGATGTCCTCGGCGGTGATATTCTCGGCTTCGGCCTCGTAGGTGAGCCCGATGCGGTGGCGCATCACGTCGGGGCAGACGGCACGCACGTCCTCGGGGATCACATAACCGCGGCGCTTGATAAACGCGAAGGCTTTGGCCGCCTTGGCCAGCGAGATCGAAGCGCGCGGCGAGCAGCCGTAGCCGATCATCGGGCTCAGGCGCTCCAGGCCGTAGTTCTCGGGTTCGCGGGTGGCGAACACAATGTCGACGATGTAGCGCTCGATCTTCTCGTCCATGTAGACCTCGTTGACGATCTTGCGGGCCTTGAGGATGTCGTCGGGATGTACGACATGTTTGGCTTTGGGGAAGTTGTCGCCCAGCATGTTCTGCCGGATGATCAGTTTTTCCTCTTCTTTCTTGGGGTAGGTGATGTTCACCTTGAGCATGAAACGGTCGACCTGCGCTTCGGGCAGCGGGTAGGTGCCTTCCTGTTCGAGCGGGTTCTGGGTGGCCATCACGAGGAACGGCTCGGGAAGCGGGTAAGTCTTCTCGCCGATCGTCACCTGGTGTTCCTGCATGGCTTCGAGCAGCGCCGACTGCACTTTGGCCGGCGAGCGGTTGATTTCGTCGGCCAGGATGAAGTTGGCGAAGATGGGACCGAGTTTCACCGAGAACTCCTCTTTTTTCTGGCTGTAGATCATCGTGCCGGTAAGGTCGGCGGGCAGCAGGTCGGGGGTGAACTGGATGCGCGCGAACTTGGCGTCGATGGCGTCGGCCAGGGTGTTGATGGCGAGCGTCTTGGCCAGCCCGGGAACCCCTTCGAGGAGGATGTGGCCGTCGGCCAGCAGGCCGATCAGCAGGCAATCGACCAGGTGTTTCTGGCCCACGATCACCTTGCTCATTTCCATGGCGATCAGATCGACGAAGGCGCTCTGTTTTTCGATTTTTTCGTTCAGCTCTTTGATGTTTACTGCGTCACTCATAATTATGGGGTTTTTGCTTTGTTTCGCTCTTTTCGGGTTGGCCGCCCGGCCAATAAAAAATCTACGACCGACACCCACGGCTCACACGACATTGATATAAACACCCCGCGCGGTCCCCCTGCGGGGATAGGCGGTTCGGGTCAGTCGTTAAGCGGTAAGGTCGGTCGTAGAAGTGTTCTCTATAACTATTCCTGTTGGTTTATAGTTCCTTACGTTCGGAGGCCTCCTTTCGGGCGGCAACCGGATACAAAAATACAAAATTTTCGGTTTTGCAAAAAAATTGATGCCTGAGACGTTTTTTTTTGTTATCCCGAAGGAAAAAATCCGCACCCATCCCCCTTTAGGGCGGACGGGCGGTCATTGCGAGGAGTGTGCGACGAAGCAATGTGCCTCGAATACTCAAAAACGCTTTCGCAGCTCAGTCGGCATGGCCCCTGCGGTGGCGAATCCTCCGGAGGCATCCTTATTTAAAAGGAAAATCCCTGTAACGCAATCTCGTACACCATCCCGAGGGCCGCATCGACGGTTGCCCCTATGTTCTCGGAGCGTGAGTTATCTTCAGGAAGTTGCAACAGGCGGGCTTCGACGCCTGCCGGGGTGGCCGTGGCCACGGCGATCCACACCGTACCGACCGGCTTGCCGGGCACGGCGCCGCCAGGGCCCGCGATGCCCGTCGTAGCCACGGCACACGAAGCTCCAAAACGTTCCAGAGCACCGAGCGCCATTTCGATCGCGGTTTCGCGGCTCACCGCCCCATGCTGCGCCAGCGTATAGGGACGGACGCCCAAAAGGGCTGTTTTGGCCGAATTGGCATACGAAACCACGCCGCCGAGAAAATAGTCAGAAGCACCGGCGCGGGTCGTAATGCGCGCAGCGACCGCGCCGCCGGTACAAGACTCGGCGGTAGCCAGTGTCAGGCCGCGATCGAGCAGCAGGCGGGCTATTTTTTCAACAGTTTCCGGCATATGCGCTTGGGGAGCGAGGGCCCCTCGTAGATAAACCCAGTGTATATCTGCACGAGTGAGGCGCCGGCGTCGAGCATCGCGGCGGCATCGTCGGCGTTCATCACGCCGCCTACGCCGATGATAGGAATCTGCCCTCCTGTTTTTTCATAAATATAGCGCACCATTTCGCGGGAGCGGGCAGTCAGGGGGGCACCGCTGAGGCCGCCGTTTCCGATGGCTTCGACCTTGTCGGCCGGAGTTTGCAACCCCTCGCGCGAGGTGGTGGTGTTGGTGGCGACAATGCCGTCGATCTTGCATTCGCGCACCACTTCGATCATGTCGTCGACCTGTGCGGGCGTGAGGTCGGGCGATATTTTGACCAGGACCGGCCGGTAGTGGTTCTGCCCCTGCCGGAATTCGCGCAGCGGCTCGATGATGGCCACCGTACTCTCGCGGCTTTGAAGCGCCGTCAGGCAACTAACGTTGGGGCAACTGACGTTCACTACAAAATAATCGACGTAGTCGTACAGCTGGCGGAAAACCTTGAGGTAGTCGGCCGGGGCGGCGGCGTTGGGGGTGGCGGTGTTTTTGCCGATATTGCCCCCGATGATCAGGCGGGGATTGCGGTTGCGGAGTTTTTTGACCGCCGCGGCCACCCCGTTGTTGTTGAAGCCCATCCGGTTGATGAGGGCCTGGTCTTTCGGCAGGCGGAAGCAGCGGGGGCGGGGGTTGCCGTTCTGGGCCCTCGGGGTGACGGTGCCGATCTCGACGAACCCGAACCCGAGAGCGCCGAGCATGTCGTAAACCTCGGCGTTCTTGTCGAACCCTGCGGCGAGCCCCACGGGATTCGGGAAGCGCAGGCCAAGCACTTCGCACCCGAGCGCCGGACTGCGGCGGGTGAAGCACAGGCGCATCACGCACCTGGCGAACGGCACGTAACGCAACACCTTCAGCAGGCGGATGATGAGGTGGTGTACGGTTTCGGGCTCCAGTTTGAAGAGCAGCCCGCGCAGTAGCTTATACATCGCAGCATTTGATGATTTCCGGGGGACAAAGATAGGTATATTTCCCGGAGAAAAACAGGCCCGGCAGGTCACGCGACACCGCCAGAATTTACAGGGTTCGCAGCCAATCGGGTGATACCAGAGCCAGAGAAAGAAGCGGCTCACACGGCATGCGCGGCTGAAAGGGGATCGCCCGATACAAGCCCCCCCTACGAGTTTTGTTCATGAGGCCGGGTAGCGGTTCAATGTGTGTGACAAACATCGGGAGACTCGCGCCCACCCCACCTGCCGAAGTCGCTATGCGACTTGGGGCGGGCGCGCCGAGCCGCGCACTACGCGATCAAATCGCTCCGTGACGCGGCCGCAAAGCTCGGAGAAAAGCAGGCCTGCGCGCTTTAGCGCGCAGGCCGCGGCAGCCACTGCTGTTATGTCATTAAAAGAACTCCGGCCGGTAGGCATAGCCGTTGCGGAGCCGCTCGAACGCGTCGGGCGCGGCCCGCAGGGCACGGTCATCGCACAGGATGTGGTAATATTCCGGCAGCCTCGACACAATTTCGGACCACGGCAGGTCGGTCCGGGGGTGACCGGGCGGGGCTTCCGCGGGATACCAATCTTGCGGAAGCGGCAGGCCGAACGTAGCGGCCACGGCCCGCACGGCCATCGCCGTGCCCATCGCCTTGCCCTGCTGCGAATAGCCCGCGATGTGAGGCGTCGCCAGGCGGGCCAGGGCCAGCAGACCGCGGTCGATGGCAGGCTCGCCGTTCCACACGTCGAGCCCGGCCATAATCCGGCCTTCGCGCAAAACCGCTTTCAGTGCTTCGTCGTCGATGACCTCGCCACGCGAACTGTTCAGCAGTAACGCGCCGGGCTTCATCCGGGCGAAAAACGCGTCACCGGCCATGCCCCGAGTGGTACTGTCAAGCGGCACATGCAGGGTGACGATGTCCGCGCGGGCTAGCAGCTCGTCCTGCGATATAAATTGGATGTGGGTAGCCGGGGATGGCAAAGCCGCAATTTCCCGCCCGGACGGCGACTTTGCAGCGGAATTCGCCCCGGGAAAAGCCGGGCGCCCGCCCCCACGGCACGTAGCGTCGCCGGGGGTTGCTTCGCCGTTTTTCTCCCAGCAATGACGGGGCCGGACGCTTTCCCTCTCCGGAAAACCGGCAACGGTACCTGTGTCCGAAAGTCCCGCAGTCTGGCTGGCTTCGCGCGGCGGGTCGCAGCAGAGCACCTCGCGGAATCCCGCGCCGAGCGCCACCGCCCGCACCACACTACCGACGTTCCCCACCCCGATGACCCCCAGCGTCCGCCCCGCGGCCTCGGCGCCATACAAAGCCCCCAGCGCGGCAAACACCCATTGCGCCACCGCCCGGGCATTGCATCCGGCCGACGTGGCGACTTCGATCCCGCGGGTGCGGCAATAATCCGTGTCGATATGGTCGAAACCGATGGTAGCCGTAGCCACGACACGCACCCGCGACCCTTCGAGCAGCCGGGCATCGGCGCGTGTGCGGGTGCGGATGATAAGCGCCCCGGCATCGCGTACATCGTCCGGCCCGATGGCCGAACCGGGCAGGTAAGCCACTTCGGCCCCGAGCGCCTCGAAGACGCCGCGTATGTAAGGGATATCCCTATCGATTACGATCTTCATAGTTATTTCAGTGATCAAATTTACAGCTTATTTTCTTATCTTAGCGGGCGAAATGAAAAGCCGTTGCTTCATGCAAGGCGGTTTTCGAATCTTCCCGGGCTTTCCATGCTATCGGATTCTTGGATTTTCAAGCCGACAGAGAAGGCGCATACTTTAAAACGCATGTGGGCGGCGAAGCGACCGGACATAACCGACGCCCGAAGCGAGAGCAATGAGTTTATTCGATTGCCGAGCAAGCAGAAGGAAAAAGCCGCGAAGCGGATTTAACGCATTCCGTAGCATTGAAGTTCCTGTAATTTTGAATTTTCAGGCATGCGGGCAAGGCTTGCGAAGAAGCAAGGAGGGAGCATATTGAAATATGTGACCGACGAAGCGACTGAGCATAACGCAGTCCGCAAGCCTGAAAAACAAAAATCACAATGGGATTTTTAGATTTCAACATACTCGACCTGATCGACATCATCGTCGTGGCGCTGCTGTTCTACCAGCTCTACCGCATGATCCGCGGCACCGCCGCCATGACGATCTTTATCGGAATCGTGATCGTCTACGTGCTGTGGATCGTGGTCCGGGCGCTCAACATGGAGCTCTTCAGCTCGATCCTCGGGCGCGTGATCGACGTCGGCGTGCTGGCCATCATCATCGTGTTCCAGCAAGAGATACGCCGCTACCTGCTGTTGCTCGGCACCCGCTTTGCCAACAACCGCAACCGCTTCATCCGCCGCCTGTTCCACCCCGCGAGCAAAGCCGCCCCCGCCTGGAGCGAAGACGTAGCCAAAGCCTGCGTCAACATGGCTTCAAGCTGCACGGGAGCCCTGATCTGCATCGAGCGCAGCGTCGACATCTCGTCCTACGCCGCGGCCGGCGAACTCATCGAAGCCCGCATCGGTGCCCCGCTGCTCGAAAACATCTTCTTCAAAAACTCGCCCCTGCACGACGGCGCCGTAATCATCCGCGGTGGCACGATCTACGCCGCCCGCTGCGTGCTCCCTTCGACCGACAACCCGAACATCCCCAATCACCTGGGCATGCGCCACCGCGCCGCCCTCGGGCTGAGCGAACACGCCGACGCCGTGATCCTCGTCGTGTCCGAAGAGCGCGGCACCATCTCGATCGCCCAGGGCGGCGCCATCGAGCGGATCATCCACACCGAGAAACTCGGCCAGTACATCGACGAGGCCCTGTCGGAATAATCCCTATTCGAATACGTTCAGCCGCAAGAGAGCGAAGCATCCACTCGGGACAAGGCATCGGAAACGCCTGTAGATGAGGCCGCTATGCTACGTCGTCACGGAGAAATCCTTCACTTATAAGACCGGCGCGCCGGGCCGCCTGCTTCACGGCTAAGGCCGCTCACAGAGCAGCCGCAAAGCCCGGAGAAAGGAGCGCCCGCCCCATCCCTACCGAGGTCCGGAGCACGCAGGGCGCCGCGGGGCGTTCTCCTTCGTTGGCAAGTGCTTTGCGGCGGCCAACTCAGTCGTCACGGCGCCTAACAGCGCCACCCACATACAGCCATCCCGGGCATTCGGTTTTATACTTATTTTTTGCTATCTTTGCGCGGCGCGCATCATGAAATCCTACCTAATTACAGGTAGATCGGGCCATCCGGAACCGCCCGGCAGGTTGGGCCCATCCCCGCTCCCGCCTCAACCGCTACGCGGACCACTCCCCACAGCAGGACATCCGGACACCAACCGACCTCCTTCCACCCCGCGAGAACAAACGAAAACCACATATCAAACAAACCATACCAATAAAAATGGCTAACGAGAAAAAATTCATCACCTGCGACGGTAACTACGCCGCAGCCCACATCGCCTACATGTTCAGCGAGGTTGCGGCCATCTACCCCATCACCCCTTCTTCGACCATGGCCGAATACGTGGACGAATGGGCCGCCGCCGGCAAGAAAAACATCTTCGGCGAAACCGTGAAAGTTGTCGAAATGCAGTCCGAAGCCGGTGCCGCGGGCGCCGTGCACGGGTCGCTTCAGGCCGGTGCCCTGACCACCACCTACACCGCCTCGCAGGGGCTGCTGCTGATGATCCCCAACATGTACAAGATCGCCGGCGAATTGCTGCCCGCCGTGTTTCACGTGTCGGCCCGCGCGCTGGCCGCCCAGGCCCTGTCGATCTTCGGCGACCACGCCGACGTGATGTCCGCCCGCCAGACCGGATTCGCCATGCTGGCCAGCGGCTCGGTGCAGGAAGTGATGGACCTCTCGGCCGTCGCCCACCTGGCTTCGATCAAAGGCCGCGTGCCGTTCCTGAACTTCTTCGACGGGTTCCGCACCTCGCACGAAATACAGAAAATCGAAGCCTTCGACACCGACCAGCTCGCCGGGTTGGTTGACCAGAACGCGCTGGCCGCTTTCCGCGCCCGCGCCCTCAACCCCGAACACCCCGTGACCCGCGGTACCGCCCAGAACCCCGACATCTACTTCCAGAGCCGCGAAGCCGCTAACCCGTTCTACGACGCCATCCCCGACACCGTAGCCGACTACATGGCCAAGATCAGCGCCATCACCGGCCGCGACTACCAGCCCTTCAGCTACTACGGCGACCCGAACGCCGAAAACGTCGTGATCGCCATGGGCTCGGTGACCGAAACCATCAAAGAAGTGATCGACATGCTCCGCGCCAAAGGCGAGAAAGTGGGCCTGTTGTCTGTACACCTCTACCGCCCCTTCTCGGCCAAATACTTCTTCAAAGCCATCCCCGCCAGTGCCAAACGCATCTGCGTACTCGACCGCACCAAAGAGCCCGGCGCCAACGGCGATCCGCTGTACCTCGACGTCAAAGACCTGTACTACGGCGCTAAAAACGAACCCCTGATCGTGGGCGGCCGCTACGGCCTCTCGTCGAAAGACACCACCCCCGCCCAGATCATCGCCGTGTTCGACAACCTGAAGATGAACGAACCCAAGAACCAGTTCACCGTGGGTATCGTCGACGACGTGACCTTCAAGTCGCTCCCTTTGGGCCCCGAAGTGAGCGTCGACCGCGGCAACATCTACGAAGCCCGCTTCATCGGCCTCGGATCGGACGGCACTGTGGGCGCCAACAAAAACTCGATCAAGATCATCGGCGAAACCACCGACAAATATTGCCAGGCCTATTTCTCGTACGACTCGAAGAAATCCGGCGGCTACACCAGCTCGCACCTGCGCTTCGGCGACTCGCCCATCCGCTCGACCTATTTGGTGACCACCCCCGACTTCGTGGCCTGCCACGTACCCTCGTACCTCGGCAAATACGACCTGCTCAAAGGCCTCAAGGACGGCGGCACCTTCCTGCTCAACGCCGTGTGGGACGCCGAAACCACCAAGAAGCACCTGCCCGACGACATGAAGAAATACCTCGCCGAGCATAAGATCAACTTCTACATCATCAACGCCACCAAGATCGCCGAAGAGCTCGGCCTCGGGTCGCGCACCAACACCATCATGCAGTCGGCCTTCTTCAAGGTATCGAATGTGATCCCCTACGACGTGGCCGTCGAACAGATGAAGAAAGCCATCTACAAATCCTACGGCAACAAGGGCGAAGAGATCGTCAACAAAAACTACGCCGCCGTGGATGCCGGAGCCTCGCCCGTCAAAGTGGACGTTCCCGCCGAATGGGCCTCGATCAACCCCGCACCCGCCGCCACAGACGCTTCGCGCCCCGAATTCATCCGCAACATTGTCGACCCCATCAACGCTCTGGCCGGCGACGACCTGCCCGTGAGCGCCTTCGTGGGCCGCGAAGACGGCACCTGGGAAGCCGGCACCTCGCAATACGAAAAGCGCGGTATCGCCAGCCATATCCCCGAATGGAAATCCGACAACTGTATCCAGTGTAACCAGTGCGCCTACGTATGCCCCCACGCCGCGATCCGCCCCTTCCTGCTGACCGACGCCGAGGCCGCCGCCGCGCCTGCCGGAACACCCTTCATGCAGGGCAACGGCCAGCTCAAGGAATACAAATTCAAGATCCAGGTGTCGCCCCTCGACTGTACCGGTTGCGGCAACTGCGCCAACATCTGCCCCGCCCCCAACAAGGCCCTGGTGATGGCCACACTCGACTCGCAGCTCGCCGCCGAAGAGCCCCGCTGGGAATACATGCACCACAAAGTCGGCTACAAAGACACCGTCACCGACAAGACCAAGACCGTCAAGAACCTCCAGTTCGCCCAACCCCTGTTCGAATTCTCGGGCGCCTGCGCCGGCTGCGGCGAAACGCCCTACATCAAAGCCATCACCCAACTGTTCGGCGACCGCATGATGGTAGCCAACGCCACCGGTTGCTCGTCGATCTATGGCGGCTCGGCCCCCTCGACCCCCTACACCAAGGGCGCCGACGGCTGCGGCCCGTCGTGGGCGAACTCGCTCTTCGAAGACAACGCCGAATTCGGTCTGGGCATGCACCTCGGTATCGAAAAGATCCGCGAACGCCTCGAACTTATTATGAAAGAGGCTATCGCCGGCTGTAACTGCTGCACCGATGAACTCAAAGCCGCCATGCAGGAGTGGATCGACGGCAAGGACAACGCCGACGCCTCGAAAGCCGCTGCCGCCAAGATCGTACCGCTGGCCGAGAAGTGCGACTGCACTTACTGCCAACAGATCACCGAACTCAAAGCCTACCTCGTCAAAAAATCGCAATGGATCTTCGGCGGCGACGGCTGGGCCTACGACATCGGCTACGGCGGCCTCGACCACGTGCTCGCCACCGGCGCCAACGTGAACGTGCTGGTGATGGACACCGAAGTCTACTCAAACACCGGCGGCCAGTCGTCGAAATCGACCCCCGTGGGCGCCGTGGCCAAGTTCGCTTCGGCCGGTAAGCGCATCCGCAAGAAAGACCTCGGCGCGATGGCCATGACCTACGGCTACGTCTATGTAGCGCAAGTCGCCATGGGCGCCGACCACAACCAGTACCTCAAAGCCATCAAAGAAGCCGAAGCCTACGACGGGCCGTCGCTGATCATCGCCTACGCCCCTTGTATCAACCACGGCAACAAATTCGGCATGGGCATGTCGCAGATCACCGAAAAACGCGCCGTCGAGTGCGGCTACTGGCACCTGTGGCGCTTCAACCCCACGCTCGAAGCCGAAGGCAAGAACCCTTTCACGCTCGACTCGAAAGAGCCCGACTGGTCGAAATTCCAGGACTTCCTGAACAGCGAAGTGCGCTACACCTCGCTCAAGAAGCTCTATCCCGCCGAAGCCGGCGAACTGTTCAATGCCTCGGAGGAGAACGCCAAGTGGCGCCTCGGCAGCTACAAACGCTTCGCCGCCATGAACTACTCGAACGCCTCGGAGGCCGTTCCCGCCGCTCCGGCCGAGGCCAAGTAATTCCGGCCGCTCCGCCGTGCGAACAGCGGTGGCCTGTCCGATAAAAGCCCCGGTACACTTGTGTACCGGGGCTTTTTCATGGACATGCCGTCCCGGGCGTAGCGGGGCCTCAGAGACGCTTCTCTTTTCAATTCTTGAGAAATTCCCCGGCTACGCCCGAAGGGGACAGGAAAGTAAACTTTCGCAATCATCCCTTTTGCAGGGCAAAGACGACGACATTATGCGGAATTTGCACGCACGTTTGATTTGCACGCAATTTGATATAACCAAGATTCCGACAATCGCGATACTATTATGCCAGTCAACCCGAATATAAAAAGCATTTACGCCATCTGGGTCTACGTCGGCGACCTGAAACGCTCCATCGATTTCTACAAAGATACGATGGGCCTGAAGGTAAAGTCCCGCAACGGGATGGGTCGAATTCGACCTGCCGGGAACTTCGTTCGCTATCCTGCAAAGGCCACCCGAAAAAGGGCCGGTCACTCCCGTAAAAACCCGCATTATGTTTGAAACCGATGACATACAGGCATTCTATGAGCATATCCACGGTCGCGGGGTCGGCTGTATCGGCCACATTCGCAAAGAAGAATACGGCTACCTGCTCACCCTTGAAGACCCGGACGGGCATTGGTTTGAAGTTTATCAGGGTGTATCATTCTTATAAATAAATGCTTATCCGCCATAGCCCCCCCTGTGCCTTATCCTTTGGTTTCGAGAGGATATTCTTTTGTACCCGGGTCGCGTGAGGCGATCCCGGCAGTCCGCCGGCCCCAGGCGGCGGGCTGTAAACACTCGCCCTGCTCCGGCGGCTGACCCAAAGGGGCGGGTATTGCGGATAAGATATAATATAATCCCTATCTTTGCCGTTATAAAACCGCCCACCGAACCAAACGAAAGAATGAAAGCCAAACAACTCATACTGCTGCTCGGCGCCGCCCTGCTCGCGACCGCCTGCGACAAAGAGCCGCAACCGGCCCCGCCCGGAGGAAAGCGAGACCGCACCGTGATTGCCTATATGGTGGCCGACAACAACCTCTACTCCAACGCCGTAAAGGACATCAACGAAATGGAACGCGGCTGGCACGACAACTGGAACGGCTACATGGTCGTCTACTTCTACCCCGTGGCCAAGACCAGTGGCTACGCGCCCGGAACCGCCGATTACAACGAAAACCCGCGCCTGCTGCTGATCCGGTACGACAACGACAACAGCCGGATCGTCTCCGAAGTTCTGAAAGAATACGACCGCGCGTCGCAAAACCCCTGCGACGCCGCCGTCATGACCTCCGTGCTGAACGACGCGATGGCACTGGCCCCCGCCGACCACTACGGGCTCGTGATGTGGTCGCACGGTTCGGGCTGGCTGCCCAAAGGTACCACCACCAACAGCATCGTGAAATCGGCCTCTGCCGACGAATCTTACGGCTATTCCTCCAAAGGCGCTGTCCCCCGTTCCAAGCTCGGCGACTGGCTGATCCCCGCAACAGTCCCCGTCACCGCATCGGCCGATTCATCGGGCCCCATCATGCTGCAATCCATCGGCATCACCAACAGCAACATGAACACCACGATCGGCCGCGCCGACGAGCTCGACCTCGACGTGATGCCCTCGGCCCTTCCCGCGGGCGTGAATTTCGACTTCATCCTTTTCGACGCCTGCTTCATGGCCTCGGTCGAAGGCATTTACGAGCTGCGCGACCACGCGCAATACGTCATCGCCTCGTCGGCCGAAACCATCGACGAAGGTTTTCCTTACGACAAAGCCATCGGGTATATGTTCACGACTACGGCCGACGTCAAAAACATCGCCAAGACCTTTTACGACGACTACAACACGCGGAGCGGTGCGTGGCGTTCGGCTACGATTTCGGTCACCGACTGCTCGAAAATCGACGCACTGGCCGCCAGCATCAAGGTGCTCTGCAACAATCATCCAGGGACGGTCAAATACACCTACCAGCAGTTCGGGCAGACCAACAGCAGTAAATTTTACAACACGTTCTATGACCTCGGCGATTTCGTTCGCGGCACGTGGAGCGACGCCCCTGCGGCCGCCGATCTGGCAGCCTTCGAGAACGCCCTCGATGCGGCCGTAATCTACAAAGCGCACACCCCGATGATGTTCCAGGGCATGACCGGCGGATTTGCGGTAACCGACGCCACTTTCTGCGGCATCACGTGCTACATCCCCCGCCCTGCCCCCCAACAACCCCAGACCAAGGCGGCCTACAACATCCGCTTCGGCTGGAGCACAGTCAGCGGTATCGGCCTACTGGTGCCGTAACAAGAATAATCCCGGGCGAAGCCGGGGGAACTTTTCAAATACTGTCAAAAATTATAGTGGACAGGATTCTTGAAAAGTTCCCCCGGCTTCGCCCGGGATGACACTTGAAATTGAACAAATGAAGGAGCGGTTACGCACTATGCGCGTAACCGCTCCTTCATTTGTTGTAGCGAGAGCCGGGCATGATCCGGCGACCTCATGATTATGAATCATGCGCTCTAACCAGCTGAGCTACCTCGCCATGTGTGCTGCTAAAGCGGAACAAAGGTAATGATCTATTTTCTTTTTTCCAAGGGATCAGAGACCCTTTTATTTTATTCGCCAATCCACATTCTGCATCTCTTCGCGGACGACGCGTTCCTTACCTACGGTACGGCAGAAAGCCCCTGTCTTTTGGGCAACCACGAATCAGTCCAGCATCGACAGCAGATGGGTGAACCGCCTGAAGCGTTCCAGCACCGCTTCGTATGCCACCTCGTTGACGGGCAACGGGTCGGTAACCGACTCGATTTTGTGGAGCGCATCCATGCCGCTGTAATCCTTCCAAAGCCCCACACCAACAAAAGCCAATGCGGCGGCACCGAGCGAGGCGGCGTCCTGGTCGATGTTCGATTTGAGCACCGGCATCCGGTAGGCGTCGGCGAAAATACGGCGCCAGAGCGGACTTTTGCTACCACCCCCGGCAATCAGCATCCCGGCGGCCGCCTTTTCGCGAATGTCGCCGTAACCGAGCAGGATGTCGAGTGCCACGCGCAGATTGAGGGCGATGCCTTCGAGGGCGGCACGGATCACGTCGTCGCGCCGGACGCCGAGGGTCAGCCCGCCGAAGCCGCCGAAGATCGACGGATTCTCCTCGATCATCGAACCTCCGGCCAGCGAAGGGTTAAACACCACGCCATGCGCGCCGATGGGCGAATGCGAGGCCAGTTCGGTCATCGCATCGTAGGCGTCGGGGCCCCCGTCGCGTTCGGCCGCCACGAAGTCCGGACAGAGCGTGTCGCGCACCCAGCGCAACGAACTTCCGGCCGAGAAGATACAAGTGGCCGAGGCGTACATCCCCGGCAGGACATGGGCAAACACGTAGGGCTTGTAGCGGAAGTCGAGCACGGGCTCCGAAGAAACCAGCGCGATCCAGGCCGACGACCCGAGCGAAGTGTAGATGCGCCCCGCTTCGGTGCCACGCGCCCCGAGGGCCATACAGGAGTTATCCACCCCGCCGCAGATCACCTTCAGCCCCTGCGGCAGTCCCGTTTCGCGGGCAGCCTCTTCTGTAAGAGTGCCCACCATGTCGGCCGATTCGAGGATTTGGGGAAGGATCTCGCACCGCAAGCCCGATGCGGCGATGTAGTCGTCGCGGTAGGCGCGTTTCTGTAAATCGTAGAGACCGCTGCCCGAGGCGTAGGAGTGGTCGGTGCAGAGTCGCCCCGTGAGGCGGAAGTTGCAGTAATCCTTGGTACCGACGACCTTGTGGATGCGGGCGTACATTTGCGGTTCGTGGTCGCGGTACCACATCATCTTGAACACCGAATAGCATTCCGGAGGAAAACCGCCGCCGGTAGACATATACCACTTCTCGTAGTCGGTCTTTCCGAAGAACTCGGCAGCCTGCCCCACGGCTCGCTTGTCGGACCAGATGGGGGTCTGCGCGCGGAGCAGGGTGCCGTCTGCAGCCACAGGCACCACGCCGAGGCTATGCCCCGAGATGGCCAATGCGGCGATGTCGTTTGGCAAGGCTCCGCTTTTTTCGATCAGCGCGCGGGTCGAGGTTTTGACGGCGCCCCACCAATCCTCGGGGGCCTGTTCCTGCATGTCAGGCGCGGGGTAGGCGGTTTCGTAGGCCACGAACACCGAGGCCAACGGATGGCCATCCGGTGCGTAGAGCGAGGCTTTGATGCCTCCGGTGCCAAGGTCGTAGGCGATGACTTTGTGTCCCATAGATGGTTGTGTGGTTTGATTGGTAGGAGTGGCCATTGGGCTGCTGCCGGAGAAAAAATCGGGCACCGCCACCGGCCGAGGCGCAAAGCGCCTGGCGGTGCCCGATAAGGCTGACGCCTGAGAAAACAGTCGGACTATTTTCCGTTTTCCGCCTCGCCCATGATGCCGAGCGCGGCGCGGTAGCCGATGCCGAAACGCGTGACACCCATGGCGTGCATTTCGAGCAGGGTGGCCAGGTCGCGCACGCCGCCGGCCACTTTGATCTGCACGCGCCCGGCGGCGCCCTGTTTCATCAAGGCGACGTGGTGCGGGGTGGTAGCCCCGGCCCATCCGGTGCCGCTTTTGACGAACGTGGCGCCGCTGGCGCCCACGATTTCCGAGGCCTTGACGATCTCATCGTCGGTGAGTAGCGGCACTTCGATGATCACCTTGAGCGGGGTGGGAGCCACGGCGTCGAGGACGGCGCGAATGTCAGCCGCCACGGCGTCGTACATCCCCGATTTGAGGTAGCCGATGTTCATTACCATGTCGACTTCGTGGCAGCCGAGCGCCAGCATGGCACGGGCCTGTGCCGTTTTGCATTCGGTGGTTTCGCTGCCCGAGGGGAAACCCACCACGCCGCCGAGCATCACACCGCTACCGGCGAGTTCGTCGCGCAGCAGTTTGGTCATCGAGGGCATGGCGAAGGCGCAGATGAAGCCGTACCGGCGGGCCGCGGCGGCGATCTCGCGCACGTCGGTGTCGGTGGATTCGGCGCGCACGGCGCTGATGTCGATCAGTCTGGCGATTTCGGATGGGGTCATGTAGGTTGGTTATTATTTCTTAAAGTGGAATGATCCTGTGTGGATTGATTACGGAGATCCATACCTCTCTGTCATTGCGATTCGGGATCCCTCTCGGCATGCCCGGAAGACAAGCTTCGCAATCGTATAGTTTATGCCGAAGGGAACTTGCTTCGATTGCTTCGCCGCATGGTTACGCTCCGTGCAACGGCGGCTATAGCGGGAACGGAGGGGTTTGTCGCGGCCCGACATGGGAAGGGTTCCCGTTGGAGTTTATTTAGATCGAGGTATACCCGCCATCGACCGCGAGGTCGGTGCCGGTGGCGTAGCGCGACGCGTCGCTGGCCAGGTAGAGGTAGGCGCCCACGAGGTCTTCGGTGGTGCCCAGGCGGTCCATCGGGATCTTGGTGAGCCAGATGGGGTGCATATCCTTCATCTCGGCCACGAGCTCGGTGGCGATGTAGCCGGGGCTCACGCAGTTCACGCGGATGTTATGCTTGGCCCATTCCACGGCCAGCGCCTTGGTGAGCATGATCACGCCGCCCTTCGAGGCGCAGTAGTTGGCAATGGTCTGCGGCTGGTTGATGATGTGCCCCGACATCGAGGCGGCATTCACGATCGTTCCACCCTTACCCTGCTTGATCATCTGTTGGGCGGCGGCCTGCGCGGTGAAGAACACGCCGTTGAGGTTGATGTCGATCACTTTGCGGAAATCGTCGGGCGATATCGACTCGGCATCGAACACGTTGGCGATGCCGGCGTTGTTGATCGCGAAGTCGAGGTGCCCGAACTCGGCCACGTAGTTGGCCATCATTTCGGCCACGTCTTTCGGGTCGGTCACGTCGCATTTGATGGCCTGGCAGCGGCGGCCGTGTTTCTCGGAGATCTCGGCGGCGGTCTTCTGGGCGAGGGCGTAGTTCATGTCGACGATGGCCACGTCGGCGCCCACCGAGGCGAACGCGTCGGCCAGTGTCTTGCCGATGCCCTGGGCGGCGCCGGTGATGAAACCTTTTTTGCCTTCGAGGCTGAACATCTTGAGTACGGGATTCATAGTATGAAAGAGTTTAGGGTGAATATGCTGGGGGGCTGGTTTACGGCTCCGATAAACAAAAACGCTATCGCCGCCCGGGACGGGCAACGATAGCGTAAAGTTAGGAATTTTAGACGGGAATATTCCCTCCGGGAAAGTTATTTCCCCGTCTATTGCGAGGAAGAACTACTTTCCGGCAACTATGAGTTCGAGCGCCTTGTCCAGGGCTTGCGCCGCGGGCACTTCGACGTCGGGATATACCCCGTGGGTCATCGATTCCTCGGAGCCGTAGCCCGTAAATCGTTTCCATGAAACACCGTAGCTGATGCCCGTATTGGGCAATTCTTGCGGGCACATATCTCCGAAGGTCACTATCCAGCCTCCGGTTTCGGTGCCGACTATGGTTCCCATCTTGAAATAATGGAAAGCCCAGGCGAATTTCGAAGCCGACGAGAATGTCCGCTGGCTGGTGAGCAGGTAGGCCTTGCCTCCGAAGCGCAACGGTGTGTCGGATAGTTTTATGAGTTGGCCTGCGTCTTCGTAATGTATGCCGTTCTTGTCCGGGATAAAGCCTGCTCCTGCATAGTAATCACGTAGCGGATCGCTGTATTTTACGACCGTCGGGCCGAACTGCGCGAACGGAACATGCGCTATGTATTGAAACAATCGGTTGCCGGCATTGGAGTTCCCCCCGCCGTTGTAGCGCAGGTCGACAATAAGGTTTTCAATACCGCTCTCGTGTATTACGCGGAACGAGGAGTCGAGAAAAGAGCCCCACTGTTCGTTGTCCCTGAATGACCGGAAATCTATGATCGCAGTGCTGCGGGCCGAGTCGATTTGCATATCCCACAAGCCCTCTATTTCCCTAATGTTTTCTCTGGTGTTCTGGCCGTAGGTGATCGTGCGTTGCCACTCGGAGAGAGGCAATGCGGGGGCGGTTCGCACACCCGTCATTCCATCCTTTGTGTAACCTATGACGAACGTATCGGCGGGGTCTATGGCATACATATAGAGGTGGCTGTAATTGAGCCGTACCGCCTTAAATGATGTCGATTCCCCACTGACAAAACTCAGCAACCGCCGGGCGATCGCTTTACCGTCGAGGCCATTGATGCCCGTGATTCGCGCACCGAGAGGCACTTCGTTTTCTTGTCCTGCGGTATATCCGCTGACAATCAGGCTCGAGTCCGCAGGATTAAGGTGCAGGGCATAAGGAAATACGTCGGGGTTATCTTCGAAATATTCCCATGGAAGACTAAGGGTCGTGTGTCCGTCGCCGATGGACGAAACAAGCGGAACGGTCACGGCCCAGAATTCGACCACATTCATCGAGTCGCGCAGTTCTTTCTTCACGCGCTTGGCATTTTTGTGGAACTGCTTTCTGGAAATTACGGTATACGGGTCGGGGTGTACCTCTTCGATAGTTTTGACCAGCGTGTCGAGGTCGGCTACGAGCGCCGCGCGAGAGAAGCGCTCTTGTGCCAAGGCGGTGTCGTGTCCGGCAAGAGCGGCTGCAAAAATAAGCGCAGACGAAAAGAGGGGGATAAAGAATAGCCCTTTCATAAGTGTGGATTGTGCGGGGTTTATGTCCTGTCGGACATAAGACGCGCGCCGGGGCGATTTTGGATTTCTTTTCATGTCATCCTGAACGGAGTGAAGGATCTATTTATTTCATGTGTGGATCCTTCGTTGCACTCAGGATGACATTTCAGTACGTCATTGCAAGGAATGCGTGGTATGAAGCATGACGAAACAATCCTCCCAACATCTCAAAGGAGGATTGCTTCGGGCCTTTGGCCCTCGCAATGACGGAAAGATAATCGTAGTGCATGGCAATGGCTCCAAAAACATGCGGAGGTTACTCCGGCAGCGTCAGTTCGCGGGCCACGCGGTCGGCCTTTTCGTCGTCCGATAGTCCGCCGAGCGCCGGTTGGAAGAATAGCAGCCGCAAGACCACGAACATGATCACCAGCTTGATCAGGATCAACAGCCACAGCGACCGCCCGAGCGGCCCCATGCCGCGGAAACCGTCGCGGTAGAATCTCCATATGCGGGTCGTGAGGTTCACTGTCGAAAATTGGCTACCTTTGTGTCCGGTATGCCGCATAAAGATAATGATTTATCCTGGCATACCATTATATACCTAAACGCGGCCCCTGACCCAGAAACGGCGCGGCGGCTTCTATAAGTTTCGTCATTGCGGGCCACCGAAGGCCGCGTGGCAATTTTCCGTCTCCGTACCGATACGGTGTCGGAAACCTGATTAGCGAGGGCACGGCCATCGAAGATGGATATGCCGGGCGCGAAAAACGAGCGTTTTGATTAGCGAGGGCACGGCCGCTTTGCGGACGATGCCGAGCGTGAAGAAACGACGAATGAAATTCAAGGATCAAATCCGACGTGTCACATTCATCATTGTATGGAAAACATCTTCACCTCCGGAGAGGGAACGGCCAAACTCAAGCAGTTGCAACAACTTTGCGACGCAGCCGGAACCATAGCCATCCTCGGTCACACCAACCCCGACGGCGATGCCGTGGGGTCGGGCCTCGCCCTGTGGGGTTTCCTGAAGGCGCGCGGCTACGATGCCCGGTTCTTCCTGCCCAACCATTTCCCGAAATTCCTGCACTGCATTCCCGGAACTGAGAATGCCGAGGTCTATATCGACAACCAGTGCCAACCCCGCTGCGACGCCCGCGACTACGTGTCGAAGGCCGGGCTGGTGATCTGCGTCGACTTCAACCAGATCCGGCGCCTTGAGAAGCTGGCCGAAGCTGTCGAAGCCAATACTACCGCGCCCCGTGTGCTGATCGACCACCACCTCGACCCGCCGCCCTATACGCTGAATTTCGCCGACACGTCCTACTCCTCGACGGCGCATATCGTCTGCGACCTGATCGCCGCCTGGAGCAGCCCCGAAGCCATCACACCCGGCATCGCCACCGCCCTTTACGTGGGTATGTCGACCGACACCGGCAACTTCAGCTACGGCAACCTCACCCCCGAACTTTACCGTACCGTGGCGATGCTGGTCGAGCGTGGCACCGACCCCGTCGACGTGTCGAAGCATATCTTCGGCACCCAGACCGAACACCGCCTGCGCCTGGTGGGCTACCTGATCTCCGAAAAGATGACCGTCCGCGAGGCCGAACACACCGCCTGGATCACCCTGAGCCGCGACGAGAAGCACCGCTTCCACCACCAGATCGGCGACACCGAAGGCATCGTCAACATGCCCCTGAGCATCGACACCGTGGCGTTCAGCGCCATCTTCATCGAGACCCTCGAACACATCAAGATATCGTTCCGCTCGCAGGGCGACTTTGACGTGAACCTCTTCGCGCGCGAACACTTCAACGGCGGCGGGCACCGCAACGCCAGCGGCGGCCGTTTTTTCGGCACCATGACCGAGGCCGTGGCGCTGTTCGAAAAAATCATAAAAGAACAGCACCCGTAATATTTGCGCCGGGAGGTCAGCCGGAGGGCGGGTCCCGGTGGATTTCAGGAGGTAATATCCTCAGGTAACCGCCTCCCCCGGTGCGGAACACACAGGCCATAAGACCTTTACGGAATACCGCTGTCCTGACATCCCGGATGCCGGCAAGGCCGGGCCATCCGGTTTCCTAAGAAAAAATTGACAATAAATAAACCCGACACATGAAAACCACCCCCTTCATCCAACACCACATAGCGGCGGGCGCCAAGATGGCCGAATTCGCCGGATACCACATGCCCATCGAATTCGAAGGCGTGAATATCGAACACGCCGCCGTGCGCGAAGGCGCCGGGCTGTTCGACGTCAGCCACATGGGTGAGATCTGGGTCAAAGGCCCCAACGCCCTGCGGTTCCTGCAATACGTGACCACCAACGACGTCAGCACCCTCTACAACGGTAAAGTGCAGTACAGCTGCTTCCCCAACGGCAAGGGCGGTATCGTCGACGACTTGCTGGTCTACAAGGTCGATGACCAGACCTACCTGCTCGTGGTGAACGCCTCGAACACCCAAAAAGACTGGGACTTCCTCTGCGCACAGGCCCCCGCCTTCGGCCTCACCCCCGGCAAGGAGCTCTACAACGCTTCGGACGAGATCGCCCAGCTGGCCATCCAGGGCCCGCTGGCCATGAAACTCGTGCAGCAGCTCTGTCCCGACCGCGATGTAGAGCACATGGAATACTACACCTTCTGCAAGACCACCGTGGCCGGGATTCCCAATGCCATCGTGTCGATCACGGGCTATACCGGCTCGGGCGGCTGCGAGATCTACGTGGCCAACGAAGACGCCGAAAAACTCTGGAACGCCGTATGGAAAGCCGGCGCAGCGTTCGGCCTGAAGAACATCGGCCTCGGCGCCCGCGACACGTTGCGCCTCGAAATGGGCTTCTGCCTCTACGGCAACGACCTGAGCGACACCACCTCGCCGATCGAAGCCGGACTGGGCTGGATCGTGAAGTTCAACGATACCAAGGGTGACTTCATCGACCGCGCGTTGTTCGAAAAGCAAAAAGCCGAAGGCGTTTCGCGCCGCCTGGTGGGCCTTGAAACCACCGAGCGCGGTATTCCCCGGCACGGCTACCCCGTGGCTACGGCCGACGGATCGCAGGTCATCGGCGAAGTGACCTCGGGCACCCAGTCGCCCTCGCTGAAGAAAGGCATCGGCATGGCCTACGTCGCCGCCGAATACGCCAAGCCCGGCACCGAAATCTCGGTCATCATCCGCGAGAAACCCGTCAGGGCCGTCGTAGTGAAACCACCGTTCTATAAGGTGGAGAAGTAAGAACGTGTAAACGCGCCACATCCCGGAGAAACACGCGCCTCCCTTCAGGGCTGGCACACCGTCATTGCAAGGAATTTGCGGCAAAGCAACCCCTCTGCGAATGCTCAAACGCTTTCGCAGTTCAGTCGGTACGTGCCTGGAGTCCGCCCTGGGCGAAGCCGAAAGAGCGCCGCCGAATCTAAAACATCATCCGCCATGGAATCTCCCGACACTACACGCAAGCCTGCGATCTCCGTCGTCCTTTCAACCTACAACCAGCCCGAGTGGTTGGAAAAGACCTTGTGGGGCTACCAGGCGCAGACCTTCCGTGACTTCGAGGTCGTGGTGGCCGACGACGGCTCGGGCCCCGACACCGCCGCGCTGATCGAACGGCTAAAACCCCTGCTCGGCTTCGAGGTGCGGCACGTGTGGCACGCCGACAACGGCTTCCGCAAGTGCGAGATCCTAAACAAAGCCATCACCGCCTGCCGCGCCGGTTATCTGCTCTTCAGCGACGGCGACTGCATCCCCCGGAACGACTTCGTGCAAACCCATGCCGAACTTCGCCGCCCCGGCCGCTTCCTCTCGAACGGCTACTACAAACTCTCGATGGAGCTTTCGAAACTGATCACCCGCGACGACATCCTCGCCGGACGCTGTTTCGACATCCGTTGGCTGCGCGCCCACGGCCTGCCCAAGACCTTCAAGAACAACAAATTCACCGCCCGCGGCATCAAACGCTGGCTTCTGAACACCTTCACGCCCGCCGGAGCCACCTGGAACGGGCACGGCTCGTCGGCCTGGCTCACCGACATCCTGGCCGCCAACGGATTCGACGAACGCATGAAATACGGCGGCGAAGACCGCGAATTCGGCGAACGCCTGACGAACGCCGGGATCCGCGGCATCCAGATCCGCTACTCCACGGTCTGCATCCACCTCGACCACTCGCGCGGCTACGTTTCCGCCGAAGAGATCGCCAAGAACCGCGCCCTGCGCGCCCAGACCCGTGCCACCCGCGTGACCCGCACTCCGCAGGGGATTGTCAAAGAATAACTGACACCCTTCCGCCACCCTACCCCACCCCTTTCTGCCAGAATGTCAGCCGACAGCACAATAAACCTGACGGCTGGACGTTTGGCACATTTTATGTAAAAACGAGAAGCACCAAAACATACAATCACATTAAAACACAAGTATAGCTATGAAAATCAGACCGCTTGCCGACCGCGTGCTTATCGAACCGAAAGCCGCCGAAGAGAAGACCGCATCGGGTCTCTTTATCCCCGAGACCGCCAAAGAGAAACCCCTCGAAGGGATCGTAGTGGCCGCAGGCCCCGGCACCGACGACGTGAAAATGGAAGTCAAAAAAGGCGACCACGTACTGTACGGCAAATACGCCGGCACCGAGATCACCGTCGACGGCGCCGACTACCTCATCATGAAACAGAGCGACATCCTGGCCATCATCTAAACGCCTCGTACGCATCTCCTGAGGAAGAGCTCCCTCTCCCGAGGCCCACAAAGGGGCCGAAAGCCCCCGAAGGGCCGGAGAATCCCCCCCTCAGGGAGGCCCCTTCGTTTCGTAAATTTCGTAAAGCAACCACTTTTCAACAACCGTAAACACACACAACCATCATGGCAAAAGATATTAAATTCGACGTCGAAGCCCGCGAACAGCTCAAAGCCGGTGTCGACGCCCTCGCAAACGCAGTCAAGGTAACCCTCGGTCCGAAAGGACGCAACGTACTGATCGACAAAAAATTCGGCGCTCCGCAAGTCACCAAGGACGGCGTGAGCGTGGCCAAAGAGATCGAACTCGAAGACCGCTTCGCCAACATGGGCGCACAACTCGTCAAAGAAGTCGCCTCGAAAACCAACGATGATGCCGGCGACGGCACCACCACCGCCACCGTCCTGGCCCAGGCCATCATCGCCACCGGCCTCAAGAACGTGACCGCCGGCGCCAACCCCATGGACCTCAAGCGCGGTATTGACAAAGCTGTGTCCGCTGTCGTCGAAGACCTGCAAAAGCAAAGCCAGAAAGTAGGCAACGACATCTCGAAAATCGAGCAGGTGGCCACCGTATCGGCCAACAACGACAGCACCATCGGCAAACTGATCGCCGAAGCGATGGGCAAAGTCAAGAAAGAGGGCGTGATCACCGTCGAAGAAGCCAAAACCACCGACACCCATGTGGACGTAGTCGAAGGCATGCAGTTCGACCGCGGCTACATCTCGGCCTACTTCATCACCGACCCCGACAAGATGGAGTGCACGCTCGAAAAGCCCTACATCCTGATCACCGACAAGAAAGTATCGACCATGAAAGAGCTCCTTCCGGTGCTCGAACCCATCGCCCAGAGCGGCCGTTCACTGCTCGTGATCGCCGAGGACGTCGATGGCGAGGCACTCACCTCGATTGTGCTCAACAAACTGCGCGGTACCCTCAAGATCGCCGCCGTCAAAGCCCCCGGCTTCGGCGACCGCCGCAAAGAGATCCTGCAGGACATCGCCATCCTCACGGGCGGCACCGTGATCAGCGAAGAGACCGGCCTGCGCCTCGACGCGGCCACCATCGACATGCTCGGCACCGCCGACAAGGTAACCCTCACCAAAGAGAACACCACGATCGTGAACGGAGCGGGCGTCAAGAAAGCCATCGAGGAACGCGTGGCCCAGATCCGCAAACAGATCGAGACCTCGACCTCGGACTACGACAAGGAAAAACTCCAGGAACGCCTTGCCAAGCTGGCCGGCGGCGTGGCCGTGCTCTACGTGGGCGCCGCCACCGAGATCGAAATGAAAGAGAAAAAAGACCGCGTCGAAGATGCACTGGCCGCCACCCGCGCCGCCGTAGCTGAAGGGATCATCCCCGGCGGCGGTGTCGCCTACCTGCGCGCCTGCACCGCCCTCGATAAGCTCAAGGGTGAGAACGACGACGAAAACACCGGCATCCAGATCGTGCGCCGCGCCATCGAAGAGCCCCTGCGCCAGATCGTGGCCAACGCCGGCGGCGAAGGCTCGGTCGTGGTGAACAAAGTGCGCGAAGGTGCCAAGGCCTTCGGCTACAACGCCCGCACCGACACCTACGAAGACATGTTCAAGGCCGGAATCCTCGACCCGACCAAAGTAGCCCGCGTGGCCCTCGAAAACGCTGCCTCGGTGGCCTCGATGTTCCTGACCACTGAGTGCGTGCTGGCCGAGATCAAAGAAGAAAACCCCGCCCCCGCAGGCATGCCCGGCGGCGGCATGGGCATGATGTAACCCCCTGACCCCGGTTAATTCAGCGGGCCGTGAATCGTATTGCGCGATTCACGGCCCGCTTTCTTCCCGCTCCTGTTCCCTCCCTTGCCCCTCCTTCCTCCCCCATCTTCCCTGCTTTATTGGAACTCAAGGGTTTCCGGTGTAGTGGCTTCAAAAAAGGACCTGATGCGGAGCGAGGGCAGGAGGCGTGGGTAGCATTCGACCCCGTGAAACCCGCTCCCTCAAACTCACCACCCCAAACCAACAATCAAGCCGTAAAATCGTTTTCACGATTTTACGGCTTGATTACTTACCGCTGTGTGCGATGCACCTATAAAATCACAGGGGCGTAGGCGATACTGCCGAACTGGTACACCGGCACCCGCTCGCGGGCCAGCTCGGTGGTACCGTCGAGCAGACGCACCACCTGAATGGCGGGCACCCGGTAACGCATATTGGCAGCGCCTTTCTTTTCGTTGGCGATGGCCGAATTGGCCCCGGTCAGGGCGGTGGCGGCTTCGCCGGTCAGTTCGAGGGTAAGCGGGCGGGCCGACAGGTCGGCGTCGCTCACAGCCCCCTTGGTTTCCGAGAACCGGCAGGCCACGACGGGCTTCCCGGCTTCGGCGGGCACCACATCATAGTAGCTCACGATGCGCTGCACGTAGCGCTTGCCGACGAACAGAGCCAGGTATTCGGCTTCGATACGGTCCATCTCCTTGAGGGCGTCGGCCAGCCCGGCGCCGTACACATACTCGCCGAGCTCGCCCGACACGAGGTCGAAACGGCGCTTACGGAGCGTGAAAATGGCGTCGGCAGCCAGCGCGGCCATCTGCTCGGGGCTTTTCTCGACGGCGGCCGTGCGGGTGACCTGCCCCTCTTCGTTGCGCACTTTGGTCGTGCCGTAGATGGGGTCGATGCCCATATCGACGAACGGCGGACGGTTGCCTGCGATGGCATCGGCATATTCGGCGTCGGCCAGCAGGGGCTTTTCGCCCGGAGCGATGGTCAGCCATTCGAAGGCACGGGCACCGTCGAGCGACTTGCCGACCTGGTAGGTGTAGGCGGGATCGGGTTCGAGCAGGTAGCTCACCGAAGCATCGACCAGACGATAGGTCTGCTTGTCGGTTTGGGCCACGGACGAGATGCCGAGGTATTGCGAGGCGTATTTGGCGTAGGGGCCGCGAAAGACGACTTCGCGTTCGGTGACCACGGTTACGCGGACTACAGTGCGCGGCAGGGTGTAGGCGTCGGTGGTGCCGCCGCTGGTCTGCTTGTAGGCCAGCAGTTGCGCCGAGGCGCTGGTGGTGAAGGTGGCGAGGGCCGCGAGGGCCAATAGGGTCTTTTTCATATGTGGAATGTTTCTTTGGTTTCGGGTTAGTTGGATATTTGACTGCCGGAGTAGAAGATGGTTTAGTTCTCTTGCTGTTTTTACGGGCAGCCTGTAGGGCCGTAATGGAGTACAAAACGGCCTTGAGGGTTCAGCTCCTTCCTGCTTCGCGGTTCAGGATAAACTCCACCGGCACCGAAAGGCGCCGTACCGACTGAGTCTGGGAATGCCTTGGGCATTCGAAGACAAAGGAGCGCGCCCACCTCGGCGGCAAAGCCGCTCGGGGTGTGGGGTGGGCGCGAATTTTTCCGGGTGGCGCAATGCCAATCCCGGTGTTCGTCCAATGTGGGGCGAGGCTGAGTTTCCAGGGGTTTTGTAATCTTACATACAGCCAGTTCCCGGCAAATCTTACTCCACCCTGACAATCCTGGCCCCGAGGGCGTTCAGGCGGCCGTCGATGTTTTGGTAGCCTCGGTCGATCTGCTCGATGTTCTGGATACGGCTGGTGCCACGGGCGCTCATGGCGGCGATCAGCAGGGCCACCCCGGCGCGGATGTCGGGCGAGGTCATGGCGGTGGCGCGGAGCTGCAGGGCGTGGTCGTGGCCGATGACGGTGGCGCGGTGGGGGTCGCAAAGGATGATCTGGGCGCCCATATCGATCAGCTTGTCGACGAAAAACAGGCGGCTCTCGAACATTTTCTGGTGGATCAGCACCGACCCCTTGGCCTGCGTGGCCACCACCAGGAATACCGACAGCAGGTCGGGCGTGAGCCCGGGCCACGGGGCGTCGGCGATGGTCATGATCGAGCCGTCGATGAAGCTCTCGATCTCGTAGTGCTCCTGCTGCGGGATGAAGATGTCGTCGCCGCGCTGCTCGAAGCGGATGCCCATGCGGGCGAACTGCTGCGGAATGATGCCCAGGTCGGCGTAGGAGACGTCTTTGATAGTCAGTTCGGAATGGGTCATGGCGGCCATACCGATGAAGCTGCCCACTTCGATCATGTCGGGCAACATGCGGTGTTCGGTGCCGCCGAGGTATCCGACGCCTTCGATTTCCAGCAGATTCGAGGCGATACCGCGAATGCGGGCACCCATGCGCACGAGCATCCGGCAGAGCTGCTGGAGGTAGGGTTCGCAGGCGGCGTTGTAGATGGTGGTGGTGCCGCGGGCCATGACGGCGGCCATCACGATGTTGGCGGTGCCGGTCACCGAAGCCTCGTCGAGCAGCATGTAAGTGCCTTCAAGGCGTTCGGCTTCGATGGTGTAGAATTTCTCGTCGGTGTCGAAGTTGAAGCGGGCGCCCAAGTGCTGGAAACCGATGAAGTGGGTGTCGAGCCGGCGGCGGCCGATTTTGTCGCCCCCCGGTTTGGGCATATAGGCTTTGCCGAAGCGGGCGAGCAACGGGCCGATAATCATCACGGAGCCGCGCAATTTCGAGGCGCTGCGGCGGAAGTCGTCGCTCTGCAGGTAGCCGAGGTCGACGTTCCGGGCTTCGAAGGTATAGCTGCCCTCGCCGATCTTCCGGTAATCGACGCCCATCTTGCCGAGCAGTTCGATGAGCTGCATCACGTCGAGTATCTCGGGGATGTTGTGGACGGTGACTTTCTCAGGGGTGAGCAGTACGGCGCAAAGGATCTGCAATGCTTCGTTCTTGGCGCCCTGCGGGGTAATCTCGCCGCCCAGGGGGCAGCCGCCGGTGACTTCGAATGTGGCCATGAGGATGATCGTAATGGGGATTTGCCCGCGGTGGGCATGTGGTAAATGGGACGGGGCGCGCGTTTCTCCGCATCGGCGCAACGTAGCGGGGAAGGTCAGGCACTCCCAGGACCGGAAGTACTTTGGAGTATGTGTCCGTTTCTTCCCGGGTATCAGCCGGTTTGCAATGAAAGGCTAACCGCCCCGGACAGTTGTGCCTTTACTGCCCCTTTTTCTTGGACTGTTGTTTTTTCTTGGCCGACCCGTTCTGGTGACCGTTGCCGTTAGCGGCCGAAACTGGGACGGAAGCAGGCGAGGCGCCATTGTGTCCGTTCGGCCGGGTTTTCTTGCCGGAGCCCTGTACATCGCCTTCGGGATTGCGGCCCAACAGTTCTCCTTCGAGGTTCAGCACCCCCTCCGACATATCACGCAGATCGAGCACAATTTGGTCGTTCGAGGGATACTCGCGGTTGTATTCGAACGATTTGGAGCGCATGAAACGGGCGATGCCGAGGGCTGCCTCGGTGCGTTCCTCTTCGGTGAAAGCGGTGCGCCCTGCGCCCGCGGTATCGGGCGAAAGCACCGATCCCGCGGGCATGCTCAGCGAACGCGCCATACGCCGCACGTTACCGCCATATTGTTTGAGCGCAATGTAACCCTGGGTGTAGGGCACCTTTACGGGGAGCGGGGCGAACATATCGGGGGTGGGGTGCGGGTAGGGCGAATCGACATCGAGGTCGAAATCTGCGATCATGAACAAATGGTCCCACAGCATGTGTTTGAATCCGGCGCTGTCGCGCTGCGCGGGGTTCACGTTTCCCATGATGGCCACCACGACCTCGGCCTGTGAGTTCCGCAGGTCGCGATCTTCGATACTTTTCAGGTAGTTGACCATCTCCTGCACATTGCGCCCGTATTCGGGCAGAAGCAGGCGGCTCTTTTCTTTCATCGGTTGATTTTTTGCTATGCTTGACATCGAAAGCAAATATAGTGTTATCTTTGGGAATTCGAAAGCTAAATTCTTCACTCCAGACAAAAACCCAACAAAACCACCCCGAAGAAGTTATGGCCAAAATAGTTGTAGTCGACGATGAGCGCAGCATCCGCAACGTTGTGGGTGAACTGCTCGAAATGGAAGGACACACGGCCCTCGCGGCCGAAAACGCCGAACAGGCGCTCGAACTGATCGAGGCGCAAAAGCCCGACCTGGTGATCTCGGACATCAAGATGCCCGGCATGAACGGCGTCGAGCTGCTCGATAAAATCATCGAAACCCACCCCGACCTGACGGTCGTCATGATCTCGGGGCACGGCACCATCGACACCGCCGTGGAATGCATCCGCAAAGGCGCGTTCAATTACCTCGAAAAACCGATCGACATGAACCGCCTGCTGGTGACGGTCAAAAACGCCCTCGAACGCGAATCGCTGGTCGCCGAGACCAAAACCCTGCGCCGCAAAGTGTTCAAGACCGCCGAGATCGTGGGCAAGTCCGAACCGATCGTGCGCGTGAAATCAATGATTGAGAAGGTGGCCCCCACCGACGCGCGGGTGCTGATCACCGGTTCGAACGGTACGGGCAAAGAGCTCGTAGCCCGCTGGCTTCACGAAAAGAGCGACCGTTGCAGCGCGCCGTTCGTCGAAGTGAACTGCGCCGCCATTCCCTCCGAACTGATCGAGAGCGAGCTTTTCGGCCACGAAAAGGGAGCATTCACCTCGGCCATCAAACAGCGCAAAGGCAAATTCGAACAGGCCGACGGAGGCACTATCTTCCTCGACGAGATCGGCGACATGAGCCTCGCCGCCCAGGCCAAAGTGCTGCGCGCACTCCAGGAACGCAAGATCACCCGCGTGGGCAGCGACAAAGACATCGACGTCGACGCCCGCGTGCTGGCCGCCACCAATAAGAACTTACAGGAAGAGATCGCCAAGGGCAGCTTCCGCGAAGACCTCTACCACCGCCTGAGCGTCATCATCATCCATGTCCCGAGACTGACCGACCGCCGCGATGACATCCCGCTACTGGTCAACCATTTCATCAAGCAGATCGCCGAAGACCGTGGCACGAAGCCCCACCAGATCAACGACGACGCGCTGGCCGCCCTGTGCGACATGTCGTGGACAGGCAACATCCGCGAGTTGCACAATGCCATCGAGCGCCTGATGATCCTCAGCGGCCCCGTGATCACCCTCGACGACGTAATGTTCAACGTGGCGCAGGCCACGGGGGAATAATCACGAAGATCAGGCTTTTTTAGTGGATTCGGGCTTGGTTGCACCCGGACCCTTTTTATCCTTAGGCTCAACAAAGTGAGCATATCGGCCACCCGCAGCTCGACGGGTGCGGGTGGGCGGTTCTTCTTCAGACACGGTGTTCGTTGTTCTCACTTGCGCCATTAAAATTAATCCTTGAAACACCACCCCCACATAGGCATTTACGGCCGCACCAACGCTGGGAAAAGCACCCTGCTCAACCGGCTGACCGGACAGGACGCGGCCATCGTCGCGCCCGAGCCGGGCACAACGACCGACCCCGTACGCCGTTCGTTCGAAATCGAGGGATTCGGCCCCGTGGTACTGGTCGATACGGCCGGCATCGACGACACCTCCTCGGAACTCGGCCGGCAACGCGTGGCGCGTACCCTCGCCACACTCGACGAAGTGGACGCAGCCGTGGTGCTACTCAGCGGCGAGGAACCCGACGCCGGGGAACAGACCCTGCTGCAAGCCGCCGGCGCGGCGGCCGTGCCCTGCCTGTTGCTCCGCCGCAGCGAAATCCGCGGCACAGATCCGGTTGCCTCCCCCGGCAGCAAAGAATCGGCGAACCATGCCCGCAATGCCGGGGACAAAGCGTTTGACCCTGCGCCGATCCTGAGGCGGATCGCCGGGATCATTCCCGCCGACGCCCTCGAAGCGCCCCCGTTCTTCGGCGGCCGCGTGACACGGGGCGACACCGTGGTGCTGGTCTGCCCGGTCGACAGCGGCGCTCCTGCGGGACGCCTGATCCTGCCGCAAGTGCAGGCCCTGCGCGCCGCACTCGACACCGGGGCCGTGGCGTTGGCCGTGAAACCCTCCGAATTACGCCACGCGCTCTCGAATGGCGGTGCCCGTCCGAAACTGGTGGTCACCGACAGCCAGGTTTTCCCCGAAGTGCAGGCCATTTTGCAATCGGTGTACCCCCCCCAGCCGGACGGTTCCGCACCCGAACTGACCTCGTTCAGCATCCTGCTGGCCGAGATGAAAGGCGACCCCGGCCTGTTCAGCGCAGGACTCGCCGCCACCGACCGCCTGCACCCGGGCGACCGCGTACTGATCGTCGAAAGCTGCTCGCACCAGGTGAGTTGCGACGACATCGGCCGCGTGAAGATCCCCGCCTGGCTCACCGAATACGCCGGAATGCCGCTCGGCTTCGTGTTCGTCAGCGGCCGCGACCCGCTGCCGGACGACCTGTCGCAGTTTGCGCTGGCCGTGCATTGCGGAAGCTGCATGACCACCCGGCGCGTCGTCCAGGCCCGCCTGCGCCTGCTCAGCGCCGCCGGGGTTCCCGTCACGAACTACGGAATGCTCATCAAGAAAATCCGTTCCTCGGGCAACCCGTAACCCGGCCTGTCCGCACACACTTCCCCGGCACATTTCGGGCATCCTTTTTGCTACGAAACACATAAATCTCTGGAACTATGGAAGAAGCCCTGATCGACTGGTCTCGGGCGCAATTCGCGCTGACCGCCATGTACCACTGGCTCTTTGTCCCGCTCACGCTGGGGCTGAGTTTCATCATCGCCTTCATGGAGACGCGCTACGTGCGCACCGGCGACGAGCAGTGGAAACGCACCACCAAATTCTGGATGCGCCTGTTCGGTGTGAACTTCGCCGTAGGCGTGGCCACCGGGCTGATCCTTGAGTTCGAATTCGGCACCAACTGGAGCAACTATTCCTACTTCGTGGGCGACATCTTCGGGGCCCCGCTCGCCATCGAAGGCATCATGGCCTTCTTCCTCGAATCCACCTTCATCGCCGTCATGTTCTTCGGCTGGAACCGCGTATCGAAGCGTTTCCACCTGACCGCCACGTGGCTTACGGCCATCGGCGCCTCGCTGTCGGCGCTGTGGATCCTCGTGGCCAACGCCTGGATGCAGTGGCCCGTGGGTACCGAATTCAACCCCGCCACCGCCCGCAACGAAATGACCGATTTCTGGGCCGTGTTATTCTCGCCCGTGGCCATGAACAAATTCGCCCACACCGTTACCTCGGGCTTCGTACTGGCCGGCGTATTCGTCACCGGAGTCAGTGCCTGGTTTCTGCTCCGGAAGCGCGAGCGCGAAATGGCCCTGCGCAGCATGAAGATCGCCGCGCTGTTCGGCCTCGCGGGTTGCGTGCTCGTGATCTGGACCGGCGACGGTTCGGCGCGCCAGGTAGCCGACAAACAACCCGCCAAGCTCGCCGCCATGGAAGGACTGGAGAAAGGCTCCGAGGGCGCGGCTTTGACCATCGCCGGGCCGCTGAAAGTGCCCAAGCTGCTCTCGATCATGAGTTTCCACGACGCCTCGGCCTTTGTGGCCGGAAGCGAAGACCTGATCCACGGCAATACCGCGCAAGGCATCCTGTCCGCTTCGGAAAAAATGGAACGGGGACGGCACGCCATCGCCATGTTCTCGCTCTACCGCTCTACCGATTCGCCCGCAGTCAGGGACTCCGTGGCCGGGCTGTTCGACCGTTCCTCTGCAGCGGGCCAGGAATTTCATAAGGAATACGGACAACACTTCGGTTACGGCTACCTCGCCGCGCCCGAAGAGATCATCCCCCCGATGCAACCGCTGATTTTCTGGTCGTTCCGCCTGATGGTGGGGCTCGGGCTGTGGTTCATGCTGATGTTTGTGCTCGTACTGTGGGCCGGACGCCAGTGCAAAGCCGTCGGTGGCCTGCTACCGCTGGAGCGTTGGCGCTGGTTGCTCTACGCCTCGCTGTGGTCGATCCCGCTGGCCTACATCGCCTCGCAGGCGGGATGGATCGTGGCCGAAGTGGGCCGCCAGCCCTGGACCATACAAGGCCTGTTGCCCGTGGGCGTTTCAGTGTCGAGCGCCCCGAGTGCCTCGGTACAGACCACCTTCTGGCTCTTCGCCGTGCTGTTCACCGTGTTGCTGGCCGCCGAGGTGAGCATCATGGTGAAGCAAATCAGGAAAGGAGGCGGGGAATAGGCGGTCGCGCCCCCTGACGACGCCGCGCGTCCGAGAATTCGCGCCCACCCCACACCCCCCCTTGGGGGTGGGCGCGCTCCCTCGCCGAAATCGCTTACGCGATTACGGCTCAGTCGATTTACTCTGCAACCTTCACGGAGAAATGCGGCCCTACGGGCCGCCAAGCCGCGCGCTAAGCGCGCGGCTGCCAAAAACACAACCACTATGGAAACACTCGCCCTACTGCAACACTACTGGTGGCTGATCATTTCGCTGTTGGCCGGCCTGCTTGTCTTCCTGCTCTTCGTGCAGGGCGGACAGGGCCTGTTATACCGCATCGGCCACAGCGACGAAGAGCGTACCCTGCTCGTCAACGCGCTCGGCCACAAATGGGAGTTCACCTTCACCACCCTGGTGACCTTCGGCGGCGCCATGTTCGCCGCCTTCCCCCTGTTCTACAGCACCAGTTTCGGCGGCGCCTACTACCTCTGGTTCGCCATCCTTTTCATATTCGTGATCCAGACCGTCGGCTACGAATTCCGCAGCAAGGCCGGTAACCTGCTGGGCAAGCGCACCTACGAAGCCTTCCTGATGGTCAACGGCATCGCCGCCCCATTGCTGTTAGGCGTCGCCGTGGGCGGCTTCTTCACCGCCAATGATTTCGTGGTCGACCGGAGCGCCGTGGCCTCCGGGGGCGCCATCTCGCAGTGGACCTCGGCGTGGCATGGGCTCGAAGCCCTATGGAACCCGTTATGCCTCGTGCTGGGACTCGCGGTTTGCGGACTGGCCCAATTGCTCGGCGCCCTCTACTTCCTCAATCACATAGACAATGCCGAAATACGTATCCGTTCGCGCCGGCTGGTACGCTGGACGGTTCCTTTTTTCCTGCTTCTTTTCCTCGCCTTCCTTAGCCTGCTGTTAACATCCGCCGGCGTGGATACCGCCACGATGCAACCCGCACCCTACAAATACCTGCACAACCTAATTGAACAGCCCTGGTTGGCCGCCCTGCTTCTGATCGGTGTGGGCGGCGTGCTGTGGGGCCTGTGGGCCGCCTGTTTTTCGGGCGAACCCGGTAGCGGCAAGCGGTGCACCGGACAAGAAGCCATCTGGCCCGCAGGCATCGGCACGGTGCTTACCGTCGTGTCGCTGATGCTGGTCGCCGGATGGAACTCGACCGCCTACTACGCCTCGTCCGCCGATCCGGCGATGTCGCTCACCATCGAGGGCAGCAGCTCGTCGGAATTCACGCTCACGGCCATGAGCTGGGTATCGCTGCTGATCCCCTTCGTGGCAGGATATATCTGGTACACCTGGCGCGCCATGAACCGCCGCCCGATGAAGGCTGACGAAGTAAATCAAGACCACGACGCATACTAAACCGTACCCCGCCGCGTTTTATTTGCCTGTAGGGATTTTTTTTACTACTTTAGCGGAATATAACAGCAACTTGTTATGGAAAACGAAAAGACCCGATACTCAGACTCCGAACTTGAGGAGTTCAAAGCGATCATACTCGACAAGCTCGAAAAAGCGCGCGCAGACTACGACCTGCTCCGCGCCACGATCACCCATACCGAAAGCAACGGTACCGACGACACTTCGCCCACCTTCAAGATCCTTGAAGAAGGCGCCGCCACGCTCTCCAAAGAGGAGTCGGGCCGCCTGGCGCAGCGGCAGTACAAGTTCATCCAGAATCTCGAAGCCGCCCTCGTGCGCATCGAAAACAAGACCTACGGCATCTGCCGCGAAACCGGCAAACTGATCCCCAAGGAGCGTCTGAGGGTCGTGCCCCACGCCACCCTCTGCATCGAAGCCAAAGAGAGCGGCGTGAAATAGGCCCCGCCGGTTTCTGTCCGATTTACAAACGAGAGAGGCTACCTTTCAAGGTAGCCTCTCTTGCTGTATATGTATTACCCGCGCCCCCTTCGCAGAGAGATTTGCACCCGGCCCCAGCCCCAGGCAGGAAAAACCGCATTCCTTCGCTCTCGACGCACAAAGCGCATCGAAACTCAGTCGGTACGGAACCCTCCCGGAGCCGTACCAAGATCCGGAGAGACAGGCGGCCCGACAACGCTTTACGTTGTCGGGCCGCCTGAAATAAGTTCGGAGAGACCCTTCCGGGAAAGTTATTCCCCGAAATACGCCGCCGCCGTGGGGCGCAGGTTGTAGTGCGAACTCATGATACTGCCATAGGCACCCGCCGAGCGCATCGTCAGGATGTCGCCGCGCTGCGTGTGCGGGAACGGGATGTCACGGGCAAACACGTCCGACGACTCGCAGATCGGCCCCGCGATATAATAGCGTTCGGCCTGCGGATCGTCGCCGCGCAGGGCCGCCGACAGGTTCTCCGTCTTGTGCGACGCCCCGTAGAGCGCCGGGCGGATCAGGTCGTTGAACCCCGCATCGACAATGGCGAACTGCGCCCCGCTGGCCGTCGTTTTGGTATACAGGATACGCGTCACCAGTTCGCCGCACTGCCCCACGATCGAGCGCCCCAGCTCGAAATGGATCATCGGCCCCTGCCCGCCGTTCAGCGTCTGCAGCGACCCGGGCAGCGTGAAATTATCCGAGAACACGGCGAAATAACTCTCGAAATCCGGGATCGGTTCCGCATCCGGATCGTCGTAATTGATGCCCAGGCCACCCCCGAAATTGATGTGTTCGACATGCACGCCGTGGTCGGTGAACCATCCGGCGATCTCCCCGGCACGAAGGGCCAGTTCCCTGAACGATTGCAGGTTGCGTATCTGCGAACCAATATGAAAATGAATCCCAACAATCTGAATATTGGGCAACGCATTGATCTTCGCCAACGCTTCGCCGATCTCCTTGTACGAGATGCCGAACTTACTTTCGGCGCCCCCGGTCGAAATATATTTGTGCGTATCGGGCGTCACGTCGGGGTTGATGCGCAGCGCCACATCAACCGTCCGGCCTTTGGCAGCCGCGATCTCGTTGACCACTTCGAGCTCACCGAGCGACTCGCAGTTGAACATCAGGATGCCCAGGTCGATGGCCGTGGCGATCTCGGCATCGCTCTTCCCCACCCCGGCAAACACCACCGACGAAGGGTCAAAGCCGCATTCCACGGCTTTCGACACCTCGAACCCGCTCACGCAGTCGGCTCCGAAGCCCGCGGCGCAGATGGCCCGCAGGACAGGTTCCTCAACGTTGGCCTTCATGGCATAATGCAGGCGGTAGCCGCGCTTGCCGGCCGCCGAGCGGGCGGCGGCAAGTGTGGCGTCGAGCAGGGCCATATCGTAGTAATAAAACGGAGTAGGCGGTACGGTAGCGTTCGGCGTAAGGCGGAATCTTGACATGGTATGTTGCGTTAAATCGTGTATAATACAGGTCACTGCTCGCGGTAGAGCGTGATCAGGCGCGAGACCGGGTAGCGGTCGAGCGCTTGCGGCGCAACCCGGAGGAAACCATCGGGCAGCGGCGGAAACCCTTCCGGGAAGCGCAGGCGGTGGAACCGCGCATGGATCGTGCGGTGCGACAACTGGTGGCGCGGCATGACGACCGTGCGTTCCAACACGAAACGGGGCGCAGCCGTTTCAGGCAGGAAGACATCTGGTTCCGGAATCCTCCCGGTGGCATGATCTCCGGCCACCGCCCGGGCAATCGCAGCGGCTGGAACGGGTCCGGGTTCCGCCCCGGGAGGCAGCGCCGGCTTCCCGGCCTTGGCGAACAAGTTCCGGAAGGCCTCCGTACGGAGCAACTCGTCGAACTCCACCTCGCGGTCGGTCTCGATGAGCGGGTATTCGTACAGACCGCGCCAGATGTCGTGCCCGGTGCGTTGCACCAACACGGTTTCCGCACCGCACCGCAGGTCGAGATAGTTGAAATAGCGGGCCTTCACTTCGGTGCGCCCTTTTTTGACCGGGAGCTGCTCCACCCGGCCCCGGGCCAAGGCCAGGCAACGGTCCGAAAGCGGGCATTCTGTGCAACGGGGCGAGCGCGGCACGCATTGCAGGGCCCCGAACTCCATCATCGCCTGATTGTGCAGGTCGGGCCGTTCGGTGTCGAGCAATTCCTGCGCCAAGGCCGCGAAATAGCGCTGCCCCTGGCCGCTGTCGATCGGCAGGTCGATGTCGAACAGCCGGGACAGCACACGGTAGAGGTTACCGTCGACCACGGCATAGGGCTGGCGGTAAGCGATCGAGCAAATGGCCGCCGCCGTGTAGCTGCCGATTCCCGGCAGCGAAAGTACTTCGGCGTGCGTGGCGGGGAACGTGCCCCCGAAGCGTTCGACGATTTGCCGTGCCGCGGCGTGCAGGTTGCGCGCCCGGCTGTAGTAGCCGAGCCCTTGCCAGTGGCGGAGCACGTCGTCCTCCGGAGCTTCGGCCAGCGTGCGCACATCGGGAAAACGACCGACGAACCGCAGGTAATAACCGAGTCCCTGCGCCACGCGGGTCTGCTGGAGGATCACCTCCGAAATCCATATCCGGTAGGGGTCGGTGGTTTCGCGCCAGGGCAGTTCGCGGCGGTGTGCGCGGTACCAGCCGATCAGAGGCGCCACGACTTGCGGGGCACCGGGATCGGGCACAGAAGATATGAATGAATCGGCCTGCACTATCTTGTATATGCTTATCCGCTATAATACCCCTTGTTGTCCGCTGTCGGCGGCGGGCAGAAACGAGCTTCAGGCAAGTGTTACAGCCCGCCGCGCGGAGCGGCGGCGGACTGCCGGAATCGCTTGCACGACCCGGGTAAATACAAAGAATACCCCTGAAAACAAAGAAAAAAGCAGGGTTCCGTACTGCGGGCAAGCATTTCTTATTATCGTCCTGCATCTTGCAATCGCCCGCTCCTCCGGCTACTCCGGCCTGTCGGGGGGGGGCGGGCGATCCTTCCGTACTTTCTGCAACGCCCAAGGCGCCCAATAAATCGCCAGACCATTGCGTCATCCGCACTCAGGCACTATTTTTGCACCTTAGCCTCTCCGGAAAAACTTACTCACGACAAAATCATGGAAGAACTAACGCTCACCACTCCCTCGATCCTTTTCTCGGCCATTTCGCTGATCATGCTGGCCTATACGAACCGTTTCCTGGCATACGCACAGGTAATCCGCAATATCCAGGCAGCCCACGAACAGAATCCCACACCGCTGAAGCAGCGCCAGATCGACAACCTGCGGCACCGGCTCAACCTCTCGCGAGCGATGCAGTTTTTCGGTGTCAGCAGTCTGCTGTTGTGCGTAGTCTGCACCCTGCTGATCTACGTCGGCTGGCAACAGCCCGCCATGTATACGTTCGGGGCGGCGCTGCTGCTGCTCGTGATATCGCTCGGCATTTCGGTCTACGAAATCCAGATATCGGTCAAGGCGCTGGCCATCTACCTCGACAAACTCCCCTGCGACAAAACGCCCGGCAGCCAGAACCCGTGCAAGTAAAACGCTCTACGCGGCCACCCCGCCGCAACACGCCCCGGGCTTCTCCCTAAAATAGCGAATCGTTCAGCTGCTGGAGCGTCTGTTTCTTATCCTTCGTAGCGATGAGGATGCCCATGCTGCGGTGGTTGGCGCCGTACGAGATCATCTTGACCGGAATCTCGCGGATACCGTCGAAGATGCGGGCCACGAGGCCCACATGCTCGTAATCGACCGCCCCCACGATACAAACGATTGTATTGTCGTGCTCGACCTCGATCGTGCCGAACGGGGCGAGTTCGCGGGTGATCTGCTCAAGCGCGGCCGTGTTGTCGATCGTGAGCGACACCTCGACCTCCGAGGTGGTAATCATGTCCACCGGGGTTTTGTAGCGCTCGAATACCTCGAACACCTTGCGCAGGAAACCATACGCCATCAGCATACGCGCCGAGGTGATACGCACCACCGTGATGCCGTCTTTGGCCGCGATGGCATCGACTCCGCCGCCCCCCTCGGCCCCGCGCGGAGCGGTGTCCGAAATGAGCGTGCCCTCGGCCTGCGGGTCCATCGTATTTTTGAGGCGCACCCCGATACCGGCCTCTTTACAGGGCTGGATCGTGGCGGGGTGGAGTATCTTGGCGCCGAAATAGGCCAGCTCGGCCGCGGCATCGTAAGTCATCCGGCGGATGGGGTGCGTACCCTCGACAATGCGGGGGTCGTTGTTGTGCATGCCATCGATGTCGGTCCATATCTGCACCTCGCCCGAACCTATGGCCACGCCCATCAGGGCAGCGCTGTAGTCGCTGCCGCCGCGGCCGAGGTTGTTCACCTGCCCGCTGTTGTCGGTGCAGATAAAGCCCTGGGCAATATAATAAGTATCGGCATCGGCGGCTACACCGCGCATTTTCTCGCGTAGCAGGCCGACATCGGGTTTACCGTTGTAATCGGTGTGCATCAGTTCGGGCGAGTTGAGTAGCACGGTATTGTGGCCAAGCTGCTGCATGAGCATCGTGAACACGGCAGTGGTCATCAGTTCGCCCTGTGCGATGATCAGGCGTTCGGAAGGCTCGCCGCGGTAGGTGAACGCCTCGTTGGCGATCACGGTCAGCCCCTTCTCGACGGCGGTCTTCGCCGCCTCGAAGCGGGCTTCGTCGCCGGCAAAAAGTTCTTCGGCGCAACCGTAATATTTTTCGCGCAGTTCGGCGGTGATTTTTTTGGCGGTTTCGGAATCTCCGGTGGCAGCTAGCGAGGCGATGCGCACCAGGGCATCGGTGGTGCCCGACATGGCCGAAAGCACCGTCAGGCGGGCATGCTCGCCTGTGACTACCTGCGCCACCCGGCGCATGTTGGCGGCCGAACCTACCGAAGTGCCGCCGAATTTAAGGGTTTTTATCATGGTCGTGTTATTGATTTGCTGTGTTTGATGGGTCAGGGGTGTGTCGCCAAAAAAATCCCTCCGTTCCCGTGTGCAGGAATCCCGGAGAGATCGTTCGGCGGAGTCATTCGCAAATTTATAAATTTTTTGGAAATTGCGCGCACCCTCACCGGGAACTATTTCGCCCTCTGCACCCGGGAGGGCATTGAATCACACGGCCCCTTTCATTGCGAAAGCCGGAGACGCCAAACCGGCACCTAAACATAGGCAGCCGATCGGCTGGCACCGGCGAAAAGCAGGCCTGCTCCGCAGGCCGCACCCATAAAATCCGCCGCCAAATAAACTTTTCACGTCCGGTTGCGTCTCAGTTACGTGTTAAACAACAAAAATAAAGAACCATGAAACGTGTATTAACGCTCCTTGCCGCGGTGGCCTTTGTGGTCAGCACGGCAACCGCCCAGCCCCCGCGCGAACAGCGCACTCCGGAAGAGCGCGCCAGGATGCTGACCGACCGCCTGACCCAGCGGCTCGACCTGGGTCAGGCACAACAGGATTCGGTCTACGCCATCAACCTGCGGTTGGCGAAGCAAAACCAGCAACTCGCGGCCGACGCTACCCGGGAGCAGCGCATGGAAGCCTTCCGCAAACAACAAGACACCCGCAACACCCAGATCAAAGCCGTACTCACGCCGCAGCAGCAGGCCGAGTACGACAAGATGGTGCAGGAAATGCAGCAGCGCGGCGCGGGCGGCCCGCAACAAAACGAAGGCCCGAGGTAGACCACGCTCCCCTAACGGCCACAAACAGCACTCCGGGCGTACCGTATTGATACGGTACGCCCGGAGTTTTATCTTCCCGCGCATTCTATCCGCGGCAAGGCATAGGGAAGTATTGCATTCCGTACCGAGGCGCCAGTGTGTTCCGTACCGATTCCGGAACGGCGCTCACTCCCGGCACCGGGCCGTTTCCATAGTACCGGAGGAGTCCCGTCATTAAGTTGTAGCGGGCTCCTGCACCGCGTCGAACGTATAGGTTTCCCGGCCGTTGGTGATCGTCAGGCGGTCGGTGCGCAGACCGGGGCGTGACCCGTGTGCGCAAAGCGTGCCCGGGGAGAGCGAGAGCGTACCACACATTCCGCAGACGACACAGCCTGCCTTCTCCTGGAGTGAGCCGAGCCCTGCCGGGACGTATCCGGCCCGCAGGATGGCAGGCAATCTATTCCAGCCCGGCGAGGAAACCGGCACACACTGCGGCGCACTCACGGCACGCGGCGGCGCATTCCGTACAATGGGCTTCGGGATGTTTCGAGCACTCGTCGGCGCAGGCCTTGCAGGCTTTCACGCAAAGAGACAAAATCTCTTTTGCGAAATATCCGCCGTGGTGTACCAGCGCGAGGGTGGCGGTACAGATGTCGGCACACTCCTTGTCGAGGCGGATACACTCGGCCATCATCGAGACGTGTTTTTCGTCGAGGCAGCCGTTCATACAATCGTTACAGGCGTGGATACATTCGGCCAGCCTGTGGGTCAGGATTTTGCTTTCGGGGTTCATGATCTGAGGGTTTTTATGGGATTTCACTATTTCCCGTTACTTACAAAACAAGTGCCATACCCTTACGATGCCCTCCGGAACGGGCGCGTATCCCCGAACACAACGGCGGCCCCGCTTCGGAGCGGGCGCGCACCCGTTAAACACCTGCAAATTAGGCTATATCAAAAAATACTTATCTTTGCAACGTCCGGGGCAGGTGGCCCTGCCCCGGACGCATACATATTCCGATGACTCGCATTACACTGGCAGTTTAACTTCGAGACGGCATCGGGCAAATACCTCCCTGTACCTGTTTACCCCGGTATGGCGTGGTATGATTTGTCCTCCGTTTCGAACATGCCAGTGTAGAAGAGTTGGATAATGAGTGCCACGCTCTTTTTATATTGAAATTTATCTAAATACGGAAAAACGCCCCGCAGGGCACGAAAAACAAAGTTACTCCCGTTATTTATCCAAACCGTCCGGCACCGCGGACGCTACTTTCCCCGTTTCATATCCCTCTGCCGGCCGGTTAAAATCCGCAGCCGGAACGGGACATAAGTTGTCTATCCCTACACCCGCCGTAAAAACTTCCGTATCCCTGCCCCGTTAAATCCAAAAACATCCTAAAAACTATCCGATCCTGAAACTCCCCGTCAAACCCTGAAAAACCCTGAACCCATGGCCGACAAAAACCCCGAAACGTACCTCACGGCCCGCCCCGGCAAGCCCTCGCGTTCCCAGAACGGCACATCGCCCGTTTTCGAAGACATCTCGCCCGAAGCCATCCGCGAACTGCGCGAAGGATGCCACGAAGCCTACATGGGCATCTACAAGCTCTTCTACGACGGCATCCGCCGCTTCATCCTCGCCCTGACCCGTTCGCAGCAAGACGCCGAAGACATCACCCAGAACGTATTCATCAGCATCTGGGAGCGCCGCGAGTCGCTCGACCCGTCGAAAAGCATGCGGCGCTACCTTTACAGCGCCGCCCGCTACTGCGTGATGGAGTACTTCCGCAAGCAGAAAGTGCGCAGCAGCTACGCCGAATACGCGGGCCTCGACCCGTTCGGCGAAACGTTCTCCTCCGAAGAAGAGTTCATCGCCAAGGAGACCGAGCTTCTGGCCCGGTTCGTACTCGACCGCATGCCCCGGATCCGCCGGCAGGTCTTTGAGCTAAGCCGCTACGAAGGGCTGAGCAACGAAGAGATCGCCCGCCGGATGAACCTCAGCGTGAGCGCCGTGACGAGCCACATCCACAACGCCCGGAAAGACCTGCGCGAAGTACTCACCCTCTTCCTCGTGCTCTTCGTCCTGAGGTAACCCTCCCTCCGCTTTACCGCTCCCTGCCTCCCGGCGAACCCTCCGTTCGCCGGGCAGGCCTTTCGTTTTCCCTGCCCTTCCGGCCGGGAACGGCCCCGCGCAGTTCCCCGGCATTCTATAGAAATATCCAATCCTTTAATTATCAATGCTTAATGAAGAAAATTTTGACAAATCCCCCCTTCATCCGATTACTAGGTAGAGAGGCACCAGTTTCCGGCTACTTCTACACTGGCAGTTCTAACACAATACCCTGGTTATGGAAAAAGAAAAAGCAATAGAGCGGGCATTGGCGCTGTTCAGCGCCTGTCTCTACGGCTCGCTTCCCGATCAAGCGATCGGCGACTTCCGGGCCTGGATGACATCCGACTACCACAGTGAAGAAAAGATCGAAGCTATGTACCGACTTTGGAAACGACACGTAAAAGTCCGGCACGGCAACTACAGCGACGCCATGCGGTCATTTGCCGAGGTGGCCCGGCGGCTCGGTTTTCCCGAAAGCGTCGAGCAAGGATTCCGGACCATGCAGCCCGGCATACCCCTGACTGTCCTGCGCGACGAAACGACCGAAGCTGTCGTTGAATACGCCACGCCCGCACCACCACCCGCCAGGCGAATCCTCACAGGACGGAAACTCCTGCTGCGGGCCGCAGCCGTCGTGCTTCCGCTCGCCGTAATCGGCGGAGCCGCCTGGTTCTACCTCTCGCAGCCTTCCGGCACCGGAAACGCCGGACAGCAAACCACCGCCCCACTGGTCACTGTCACCGTCCCCGACACCACCGCCGCCCGGGGAAGCACCGGACTCGGCGACGGTACCCATATCCTCGTCGGCCGGAGCAGTACCCTCCGCTACGCCGAAACGTTCGGACCCGAACGCCGCGTATCCCTCGAAGGCGAAGCCTATTTCGACGTGGCCCGCGACACCCTGCGGCCATTCATCGTAGAGGCCGGGGCATTGCAGGTGCGGGTGCTGGGCACCAAGTTCAACGTCAATGCCGCCGCCGGCAGCCCATACACTACCGTGGCACTGTACAGCGGCCGGATCGAGGTATCTGGCGGTAAACTAAGCACGCCGGTGATCCTGAATCCCGGCGAACAATTCGTCTACGAAAACGCCAGCGGCACCAGCAAACTGACTCCCACCGGCGCCACCCTGCCCGACTGGATCCTCGGCCGGATGAACTTCGAGCAGGCCAGCACTAAACACGTATTGGAGACGATCGCCTGGTTCTACGGCGTACAGATCGACACCGTAGGGCGGTTCGACGACACCGAACGGCTCACTTTCCGCTACACCGGCGACGAAGACCTCGAAACCGCTCTGCTCTGGCTGCAATCGGTAAGCACCAACCGCTTCGAATACACCACCGACGGCAAGCGGGTGACCATCACCTCTGAAAATTAAGTCCTGAACGACATGAGTCCTTTCCGCACCCAATTCATCTTTTCACCGATCCGGACGACCGTCCTGCTGGCTGTGTGCCTGCTGGCCATACAGTCCGCCACGGCCCAAAGCCCGCGAATCTCGCTCTCGGGCCGTATGCTCACCTACCGCGAAGCGTTCCGCCAGATCGAAGCGCAGACCAACCTGGTGATCGGCGTCAGCTCGCGGCTGCTCGACGACACGAAAAACGTAACCGTATCGAAGCCTTCGGGCAGCACCGCCGAGGTACTCACCTCTCTGCTTCAGGGTACGGGTCTGACCTACAGCGTCAACGGGCGGCTTATCACGTTGGCTCCGAATCCAAATCCGGCGCCCGTCCAACCGTCCGCCACGGCCCCGGCGCAAGCCCAGACTTCCGCAACCCCCGCCCGGGACGGAACCACCGCAGCCCAGCGCTCGTTCGAGCCGGCGGCGCAGCCCGCGGAACCCATTTCACAACCATTTACGGTTCAGCCTGCAGGAGCCTCCCCCACCGAATCACCCACAGCCCTGCCGCAAGCAAACACAAACGCCCCCTCCGTCCGGGAAAGCGCCCCAGACCCGCGCCGCTACGAAGCCCTCGCGCTGTACGACCGCCACGAAGACCGGGGAGAGAGCCGCGGAAACCCCGTATCGGGCCGCGCCGGGGTAAAAACGAACCTGCTCTACTGGGCGACCACCACCCCCAATGCCGCCGTGGAATTTTCTCTGGCCCCGAAATGGAGCTTCGAGCTGGGCGGCGGCGTAAACCTCTGGAACTGGAACAACGGCATGTCGCTGCGCCACTTCCTGGTACAGCCCGAGGGCCGCTATTGGTTCTGCCGCGCCTTCGAGGGGCACTTCGTCGGCCTTCACGGCATCTACGGACGTTACAACGCCGGAGACCTTCCCTTCGGTTCTTCATCGCTCCGGGAACACATGTACCACGGCTGGGGCGCCGGAGCAGGCATAAGCTACGGTTACCACTTCTCCCTCGGCAGGCGATGGGGGCTGGAACTGACCGTCGGCGCAGGCTACGTCTACCTCAACTACGAAAAATACAACTGCGAGGGGTGCCGCATCACCGAAGGCAACTTCAAACGCCACTACATCGGCCCCACCCGGGCGGGCATCAACCTGATCTACATGATCCGATAACTCCCCCTCACCAATGCCCTGTCCTATGAAATCATTTTACCGCACACTGCTGGCATTCGGCCTCATGCTGGCCGGCCAGACAGCCCCCGCGCAACAAATACAAATCACCCCCGACACTGCGTACACCGGGAACGGCGAACTGCGGCTGAGTTTCCGCATCGAAGCCGCCGGGCTGAACATCCGCGCCCGCCAATCGATCGTGGTCGAACCCGTCATCGCGAACGACACGCAACGCACCGTACTTTCGCAAGTCATCTTCACCAGCCGCCAGCGCGCCCGTTTCGACCGCCGTGCCGAACTCCTCGGACCCTCCGACGCAGGATATATCCCGTACCAAACTTTCAAACCCGTCGACAGCCGCAAGCGCTACACCACCGACTACCGGATGAGCCTGCCCTACCAAAGCTGGATGGACAGCGCCTCGGTACACGTGAGAACCTGGTCGTACGGTTGCGGAAGCCCCGTACTGACGGGAGGCAGCACGGTCTTCACGCAGGTCACCGGATCGCCCGCCGCACCCGCAGTAGCGGCCGAACCCGAGACTTGGCGCCACGACCCGTCGCACATCCGGCGCATGGTGCTCTTCGTGGCCCCGCAGGCCGAAACTGTGAAGAACCGCAGCGAAAGCGTCACCGCCCACATCAACTTCAAGCGCGGCGACTACCGCGTTTATCCCGACTTCGGCAACAACCCCCGCGAACTCCAAGTCGTCGACACCCTCGTACGCAACGTCACGGGCAACGACCTGATTCTGCTCAACACCATCCGCATCACCGGCTACGCCTCGCCCGAAGGCACTTGGGCCGCCAACGAACGACTGGCCATGAACCGTTCGAACGGCTTCCGCGACTATGTATCGTCGAACTACGGCCTCCCCTCGTCGCTGTTCCGCACCGACTGGGTCGCCGAAGACTGGGACGGTTTGGTCCGGCTGATCGAACAGCGCGGCCCCTCGTATAAGGATGCCGTAGTGTCGATCATCTCTTCGACCGACATCTTCGATGGCCGCGAGAAGAAACTGATGCTCCTGCAAGGTGGCACCCCCTACCGCCAGATGCTCGAAACCCTGTTCCCGCAACTGCGCCGTATCGAACTGCGCGCCGACTACGTGGTACTTCCTGTGCCCACCGAGCGCCTGCGCGAAATCCTCGACACCCGCCCCGCCCTGCTGAGCCTCGAAGAGATCTACCGCGTGGCCGCCGAATGTACGCCCGGCACCGCCGAATACCTGCGCGTCTACGAAACCGCCGCCCGTTACTTCCCCGGCGACACGGTGGCAATGAACAACGCCGCCTCGGCCGCCATCTTGTGCGGCGACCTGACCTCGGCCCGCTACTACCTCGACCGCATCAAGGATGCTCCCGTTTCGTTCGTCGGACAAGGCGTGGTGTGCTACGCGGCTGAAGACTACGACGGCGCCGCCGCATGGTTCCGCAAGGCCGCCGAGGCCGGCATCGGGCAGGGCAGCCGCAACCTCGAACTGATGAACGCAAAAAGCCGTTAACCGATGATCTTCAGCAAGACACATACATTCCTGTGGCAATGCGCGGCCCTGTTGTTCCCGGCGGCGTTGTTGTGCGGCTGCGACCTCGACGGGTTGCGGATGCCCGACAAGTGCCCCCACAACGTCGAGGTCATCTACCACTACAACCTGGAAAACACCACGGGTAACAACGAATTCAAGAACTACATACACTCAGTGACCGAATACATTTTCAACGAGCAGGGAGTTTTGTTCAGGGTAAACAACCTGATTCCGGACGTCTGCACGGGAGAGTATACATCGAGTTTTGACCTTCCGGCAGGCAAGTATTCGGTCATTTTCATAGGCAACGATTCGGGCAAGAACCTCACCGAGGACAGCCGCCTGGGAGGCCCCCCTCGGCTAAACGAAACATTGCGCGACCACCTGTTGCTTTCGCTCACGGCGGCCGCCACCCGGCCGCAGGGCACTCCGGCCTCCGACCCGTGCGGCAATGGCGACCGCCTATACCACGGTTACCGCACCTTTTCGGTCGAAGAAGGCCGGAAAACCACAGTCCGTGTCGACGCCGTCCACAGCCACTTGGTGCTGACCCTCCGCGTACGCTGGAAAGGTACGCCGCCCCCGCAGGGCAACTACACCGTGCTGCTCGAAGGCGTCGGTTCGGAGTACGGCCTGATGCCCGAATACTTCTACGACCGCAACCAGTGTTACTTCCACGAGCCCGCCTCCGACGACCCCTACCACTGCACCACCACCGACGTGCGGCACCACATCCTGCGGGTCTGGCACCGGCGCAACGTGCAGTGCCACGGCCTGACCCTGCCCCTCGAAAACGGCAAAGAGCTGAACGGCGAATTCGTCAGCTACCGCGTGCGCAACGACAGCCACCCCGTGCTGAGCATCTGGGACAGCGGCGGCACGCAAGTGATGAAATACATCGACCTGCAGCGCTACTTCCGCGACAACGGCTTCGAGCACGACATGAACCTGCGGCAAGAATACGGGATCGAGCTGCTGATCGACGAGCACGGCAACGTGACCGTGTCCGAGGTGAGCCCCTCCGACTGGGAAGAAGGCGGCGCGATATAGGCCCCTCGCAAGCCCGGCTCCCCCGCAGGCTGACGAGAAAGAAAGAAAGAAAGAAAGAAAGAAAGAAAGAAAGAAAGAAAGAAAGAAAGAAGCACCCGGCGGCCGGCCTCGCACCCTTTGCCGGGAAAACGGGCGGCCCTGCGGGTCGCCGCCCCAACCGAATAAAGGCCACCAGAGCCAAGAACCTGAAAAAACCACCAACTCCCCAAGCTGCCACGGCCAAGGAAAACCGCTACACCCGAAAAAACAACAACCAGAGAAAATACAACCCCCGCATCACCGCATGCCGGGAACAACCTGAAGTCCAACCCTGTAAAGCCAATCTGAACCGCAAAACAAAAAAGAAACAACCTAACAACTCAAAAACAACAACACAAACAAAACACCCTAACTAAACAAACCATTATGAAAAAAATCTTCAGCCTTGCCCTTGCGGCATCCATGATGATCCTCGGCGCGTCGTGCTCGAAAGAGACGAAGACCGACGGTCCCGAGCAGGCAGGCGGAGCCCTGACCCTCGTGATCAAGGGCATCCAGAACGGCGCCACGACCTATGCCGTGCCCGCCACCACCGCCGAAAAGACCATCACCAGTGTCGACCTCTACCGTTTCAACTACAACGATGATTCCTTCGTGGACAAGCAAACCCTGACCGTGAGCCCGAGCGGCACCACCGTCACCGGGACCACCAACTACACCACCGGCGACGAGAACACAGAATACGCCTATTACGTCGTGGCCAACGATCCTGGCATCACCTCGCTGACCAACTTCGTGAACACCCCGACCACCTTGGACGATTTCTTGGCAGCACTGACCAACGTGCAGAGCGCTGACCTCGGCACCCCCTTCCTGATGACCGGTAAGAGTATAAAGATGGGCATCAGCGGCACCCTGAGCGTTACCGTCACACGCGTCGTGAGCCGTTTTGATCTCGACATCAGCAACCTGCCCGACCCCTCGTTGCTCTCCATTACCAACATCTACGTGAGCGACATTCGCAAGAGCGGCGCCCTCTTCCCATCGTTTAACACCATGCGTCCGGAAGTGACCGCAGGTGCCTACAAGACCCTCGCCGGTGCCGACCTGCACACCGCTCTCGGCGCAGGTACCTCGATCGACGCCATGTTCTACCTCTACCCGACCACCATCGGCACGCAGGCAGGCGAAACCGGTATTGCCATCGAAGCCAGCTACAACGGCAGCGATCCCAAACTCTACTACATCGGGTCAAAAGCCAGCGTGAATACCAGAGCCAACACCCGCTACAAACTGATCGTCAACTTCAACACCGACCTGAATTGGGAGATCAAAGCCAACGACAACTGGAACGATGCCGAAGAGACCTTCTACCCCATCAACGAGATGGAGATAAGCAACCTGGCCGTCGTTTCCGGCAACGGCACCATCGACAAACTCAACAAACTCGTAGCCATTCAACCCAACGATGGTGTCACGGAACTGACTTTCACCATAAAGAGTCCGGATCCCGGCGTTAAAGTAGAGATCGAGAACCTCGTCGGCAATGGCCCCGCCTGTGACGTCAACATATACTCCGCCGGCGTGCTTACCTATGCCGCCCACTACTTGGTCACCGTCAATTTGGAAGTCTCAGAATACACTGGTACCGAGTCGTTCTCCCGCCGCGTGAAATTCTACGACGAGTCGAACCCCGAAGCGTTCGATTACATCACCGTCTACTATGAAAAAGATGCTACCCACGCCGATCCCGACAACATCTTTTACCCCGGTACCGCACTGAAAGCAGTGAAAGTCGAAGGAATCTACTGGGCTCCGGTGAATATTGGGGCAAGCGCAATCGATGACACTGAGAATTTCGCGAGTTTAGGGTATGTTTTCCAATGGGGACGCAACGTGGGTTTCAACCCCACCAAACTCATTCCGACAAAAGCAGGTCCTGTAACTTACGCTGAAGCTCATGAGGTCTATCGCGACTATTTTATCACTGCACCCAGTTCTGATGAAGCAAACGCAGGGCATTGGCTTGATACAAAAGGAGCTACCTGGAGTATGTCTCCCTGCCCTTCCGGATGGAGAATGCCTACAAAGGCTGAATGTGAAATTATGAAGCCAAAATGCAGTGGTACTCAGAAACATTTCGAAACTTATAGAATGTACTTCGTAGGGGATAACCCGGATGAGAAACTCTATTTCCCCCTGACTACCCGCTATTCACGTTCAACAGGTGCAGTGGTGTCTGATAACACCTCAGCAGCCAACATATGGACGACTGATCAAGACATATCCGCACTTCCTTCCATAGGGATATACAGGTTTATCATGAATCGTATAGGAAATCCCGCTGTAAGTATGCAAACCGCAGCGACGGCTATGTCTGTCCGTTGCGTGCTGGATATGCAATAGTCCTTTTCTCTGTCATGCTGAGACGAGAGCTGAAGAATCTATATCGACGAGATTCTTCACATTGTTCGGAATGACAATCCAAAACTAACCCGGCGGGGCCTGACCGCCCCTCCGGGTTCCAATCAAGTGCCGCCCGCTCAATACGCAATTGCCCGGCCCGTCGTGCTTTTAAGGCGAGGGGTACACGGCGACCCGCGCCTCCCCGGAGCCGCGCCAGCCGTCCCCAACGAAACACCACTCACAAAACTCGACGTAATGGTTGGTTGAGTGGGCCGGAGCGGAGCCCTTGCCGGAGGGCTCTCTCCGGCCCGACGCAGAAATCCCCCGGAAGGGCCACGCCTGTGGCTTCCGGGGGATTTGGCATTTCGGCCGTGCCGGGATTCATTACATCCGCCGCCAAGCAGCGTCGAATGTGGTCGCGCGCCCTTTCACGGCACCCTGCCGGGGAGCGCGGCAGCCCGCCCAAACAAGCTCAACACCCGGCCCACCCCACTGAAATCCGCCAAAATAAAAAATTCCCGGACTCCAAATGGAGTCCGGGAATTTCCGGCATACCGGCCGTGGTGGTGCCACCAAGAATCGAACTAGGGACACACGGATTTTCAGTCCGTTGCTCTACCAACTGAGCTATGGCACCTTGGCTTTTCCCTTCGAAAGGGAATGCAAAGGTAACGTTTTTTTTGAATCCCCAAAAGATGCGCCGCAAAATTTTGCGAAGGACACATCGGTCCCGAAGGGGGCGTCCATCGAGCCGGCTGCCGCGAGAGAAAAGCAGGCCTGACTGACGGCAGGCCGCATACGCGGTCACGCCTCCCGGCAGGAGCCGCGCGCCCGAAAAGAATCGCCCGCCCCCGCGCTTCGCGCGAAGCGCGGGGGCGGGCGATATGCTCGCACGTTGTGCTGCGCCTTAGCGGAGAAACAGGCGGCCCCAAAGGCCGCCACCGGCCGCGGGGGGCGTGCGGGCCCCCGCGGGCGCCCCGGCGCCGAAGCCCCCCCCCGCCCGCGGCCACGGCGCCCCCGGCCCCGCCGCCCCCCCCACCGGCGGGCGCCGGAGGGCCCCG
>JAVBMY010000007.1:0-91313 GCA_031551865.1 Rikenella sp.
AAACCCGCATCCTAAACCCCTACCCCCTAAAACCTAGCATGTGGTTCGCTCCCGTAGGGGAGCGACCCTCTTGCTATGCGAGAGCCACAAGCCGGGCTCGAACCGGCGACCTTTTCGTTACGAATGAAATGCTCTACCGACTGAGCTATTGTGGCTTATTGCTTGACCCTCCGCGCGGCCGGAACCCGTGACCGGGACGTCCGGCAAAGGGCGTGACGTAACTAAAATCAACCACAAAGATAATGCTTTTAGTCGTTCAAAAGCACGTTTCGGTTTGAAAATTGGGATACTATTCCTATCTTTGCTCCCCCTAACCGGAGCGCTGCCTTGGGACACCCTGCGGCCACCGCGCATCCCGAAGGGCCGGAGCCTCCCGGTCGGCCGTAACGGCGCGGGGCTCTCTCATTCCGCCCCGGGGAAGATCGTCGTGCGTTCGCCATCCCGGAACGAGAGACAACACACAGGGTCGGTTGGCCGAGTGGCTAGGCAGAGGTCTGCAAAACCTCGTACAGCAGTTCGAATCTGCTACCGACCTCCATAAAAAGAATTCGCCGCTGTAAATCAACCGATTACAGTGGCGATTCTTTTTTTACACACAAACCGGGCACGCTTGCCTTTACCTTTGTCCTCGATCGCCGCACCCCGCCAGAAACCCTAAATCCCGTTAAAAATAACAAACCTCACAGACCCACAAGCGCCTCAAACGTCGGTTCCGGGAGTCCTAATCTCGTTAAGAGCAATAAATCCCTCCGAAAAAAGGCGCTGAACTCCGCCGAAAGCCTTAAGGTGCAGGCCGGCGAAAGTCTTAAATCCTGTAAGAGTAGCGAGTCTTACCGAAAGCGCCGGATCCTGCCAAGTGAGGGGCACTGGATCCCCGGCACAAAAAAGCGGCCCGACGATTCGGGCCGCTTTCACGCACTGACAGTTCCCCCATTGGTTTTCCGGTAGCCGGCACTGACCGCAGGAGCACTGGTTAGTATCGACTACCGGAAAACCGGCGCTGGGACATTCCGTCATATCTCGATCAGCGGCGGGCACTCTATACGCCCGGTCTCGAAATAGCAGCTCGCCCACGAAAGGCCGACCCCGAAACCGCACAGGCACAAGGCCGACGGTTTCGAAACCCCGCCCAGCGCGGTAACGATGGTCAGCGGGATAGAGGCCGAAGAGGTGTTTCCGAAATCTTTCAGCGACATGGGCACCTTTTCTGCCGGAATACCGAGGATACTCGCTATCGTTTCGAGGATCATCCGGTTGGCCTGGTGGAAAACGAAACAGTCGGTATCCTCTTTCCTCAGGCCGTAATGGCCGTAGAGGCGTTCGACGCTGTCGGGAACTTCGGAGATCGCAAACGAGAACACCTCTTCGCCGTTCATGGCCACCTGGGTATTCTTGCGCGACACGCCCTCGGCGATCCGCACTTCCCGCAGGGATCCTTCGGTCGCCGGATAGCGGGCGCCACCATCGCGTATCATAATGGCTTCGGCTCCGCTGCCGTCGGTACCCTGTTCGAAGAAAATGGGCGAAGCCTGCGGGTCGAACGAAAGGAGCGTGGCCGATCCGGCATCGCCGAACAGGGGCCACGTCGTTTTATCATTTGCCGAAAGCTGGGACACGCCCACATCGCCAGACAACAGCAGCGCGCGGCGCATCCGCCCGGCAGAAATCATCGACGCGGCGATCCCCAACCCCTGTACATACCCCGAGCAACCCGACGTCACATCGAAAGCCACGCACCCGTTGCCCAACCTCAACCGCTCCTGCAACAGACAGGAGGTCATGGGAATGATGTAATCGGGCGACTGGGAGACGAACACCAGCAGGTCGATCCCGTCTTTGGCGACGGCCATCTCCTGCAACAGGCGTTCGGCGGCCGCGAAGCAAAGATCCGACGTGGTCTGCCCCGGCAGTGATTTCCTCGCACGTTCGACCCCGGTGGCCTTTACGAACTGGGCGTACTGTTTCTCGTCCATCAAATGGTTCACGTCGCGGGCGTCGCGGACATGTGCCGGAACGCACGCCGCAATGCCGTCGATCCTGACGGAGGGTATTTCGAAAAGCGCCATTATTTATTCTTCACGATGTGATACAAGTCTTCTACCGTCTGGCTGGCGCGTAGTTCTTCCGGTTTGAGCGTAACCTTATACGCTTTGCGCACCATGGCAATAAGCGTCATGGCTACGATCGAGCACCACTCGCCGTGCTCCCTGAAACGGGTTTCGGGGGTAATGCTCGGGCGGTCTTCGAAGGCAGAGGCCGCCACGCGGGTAAAATCATTCAGTTCCATATAGTAAATCCATTAAATGCGCCCGGTGCCGGCCATAGGACTCCCGGGTTAATTTGTAGTACCCGAAACGCCCGTACGCGGCATCGCCGGCGGGTTCGTAGCCGAATGCGGCGTTAAACCGCCGGGCCCTGAGGTTGTCTTCGGCCGTTTTTCCGTACACCGTTTCGAGGCCGAGGTGCCCGAAACAGAAGTCCAGGCCGCACAAAGAAGCCAGCACGGGCACCGGCGAATCCAGGTAATCCGGATCGGCGATGAACATGCCGGTCTCTCCGCTCCCGGCCGTATAATCGATGTCCTTTATGTTCGACAACCCGACCTCTTTGCCTTCGCAGACAATGATGAAGTAGTAGTTATGCCGGTTGTTTACCGATTCAAACCACTCCCGTTGCATTTCGGGGGTGATCTCGTCCCGGAACTCCATAAAGCGGCGCACACACTCGGCGTTGCGCCACCGGCGGACAAGTTCGAGTTTATCTTCGGTAAGGGGGACGAGTTCTACCTTCGGGTTCAGTGTATCCATCTTTATATATGCTTATCCGCAATAATACTCCCTGGCATTTTATCCTTTGTTTTCGGGGGATGTTTTTACATTTACCCGGGTCGCGCGGGCGATCCCGGTAGTCCGCCGCCGCCCCACGCGGCGGGCTGTCACACTCGCCCGTAGCTCGTTTACGCCCGTCGCCATCGGCGGACCGAAAGGGTATTATTGCGGATAAGCATATCTTTATAAATGCCCCCCGTGGATGGCGAATTCGCTCCGGTTCACCCAGCGCGCAGCGTCTGACAGCAGGTAGACGCACATCCACGCCACATCTTCGGGTTTTCCGTAGCCGACCGGATAGAGCGCCCTGTTCTTTTCAAGGATCTCGTCCGGCGACGCCTCGACCAACGGGGTTTCGACCATGGCGGGCGAAACCACATTGGCGCGGCATTTCATGTCGGCCAGCTCACGGGCCAGCACTCCGGCGATAGAGGCGACGGCGCCCTTAGAGGCGGAATAAAGCGAATACCCGACATGGTTTATGCGGGTCATCACCGAAGAGATGAACACGAACGAAGCACCGGGGTTGATCCGGCCTTGGGCCAGCAATTCTCGGTTGAGCAGCAGTATCGAGCCGACGTTGGCATCCATCGTCTCGCGTATGTCTTCCTGGTCGATCATGCGGGCCAGCATGAAATGGCAAACCCCGGCCGAGTGTACTACCCCGTCGAGCCGGGGCAACCCGGCCACCATGCCGGCGATCTGTTGCGGGTCGGTCAGGTCGGCCGTGAGTTGCACGTGCCCCCGGCCTTCGAGGGCCGTGTAGGTTTCGCCGAGGCGTTGCGCATCGCGGCCCGTGATACACACGCAGGCGCCCATGTGCGCACATTCGACGGCTGTCGCGCGGCCGATACCCGACGACGCGCCGGTCACCAGGACGGTCTTGCCTGCAAGGGAAAACGGATTATACATCTTTCAGTAGTCTAAACGTGAGCCGGATCAGTTTCCACGGGGTATAACTCGAACGGCCGGCATACCGGGGGCAATGCTCCACATCCACCACGGCTATGCGGCCGTCGCGGCAGCCGTAAAAGCCCTTGCGATAGATGGCGAAGTTGGCGATGGCCGGATCACTTTTAATGCCTTTCTTCACCGAGTACAGCCTGTGGAATGCCTCCGAAAGCAACCGCCGCAGGCGGCTCTGCCGGATGTGGCAACGGCGGGCGTACACTATGTCGTAGCCTTCGAGGTTTTTTTTGTACAACTTTGGTATCTCGCAGGGATTATCCTGCAGGTCGCAGTCCATCACCACGATCCAATCGCCTTTCGCAATCTCTACCCCGCGCCTGATGGTGGCGTGCTGGCCGATATTGCGTTCGTTGCGCAACGCCGTGATTCCCTGCTGGGCCGCGAGCCGCTCCCAGGAATCGTCGGAAGAATGGTCGTCGATCAATATGATCTCGTACGCCCCCAGGGGGGAGAGCGCTTCGGTAAGCCTTCTCACCAACTCGTCTACGATATTACCGGCCATGTATACCGGCGAAACCACTGAGATCACAAATTCAGAATTTTTGGGCGGCGATGATCCCGCTGCGACCGGCAGGGACGGCAATCCCGCCGGTCTGCCGGGCGTAAAGATCCCTCCAACCGCAAAGATACCTAAAAAAAGGCCCCGGCGGACAGTCGGACGGCAAGACGGAAGAACTCCGCGCTATGCAGATGTATCCCATTCTACGATCAGCTCCGACACATAGTCGATCTGTTGGTCTGTAAGTTCGTGGTACAGGGGAAGGCGCAACAGGCAATCCGAGAAGCGGAGCGCGTGGGGTAACTCACGGCCGTCGGCGAACTGCCGCCCGTAGGGGCTCGCATGCAGGGGGTGGTAGTGGAACGGGGCGTAGACGCCGTGGGCCGACAGGTGGGCGATCAGGTCGTCGCGGCCCCGGCGGTCGCGGCACACGAGATAGAATATGTGGCTGCTGCCCTGGCCGTGGGGCAGTTCCGGCGAGATGCCCCGCAGGTTTTCGTAATAACGGCTCCATTGTTCGCGGCGCCGGGCAATGATATTCCCGGTATCCTGAAGTTGCCCCCACAGGAATGCCGCGCCCAATTCGGGGATGGCATAGGATCCGCCCGTATCCGTCCATTCGTAGCCCGTAACTTTCCCCCGTTCGAAATCGAGCCGGTTGGTGCCTTTGAGCCACAGGGTTTCGGCCCGCTCCACCATGGCGGGATTATTGACCCCCAGCAGTCCGCCCTCGCCGCAATGTATGTTTTTGGTCTCGTGAAACGAGTAGCAAGTCAGGTCGCCGTCGTGCCCCAGTTCGGGCGAAGTGATGCCGTGTGCGGCGTCCTCGACCACATACAGGCCGTGCCGTCGGGCGATGGCGCAGATGCGCTCCATGTCGCACCTGACACCGTTGTAATGCACCGCGACTATGGCTTTGGTGCGGGGTGTGACGAGCGCTTCGATCCCCGAGGCATCGATGTCGGGATGGACGGCCAGCGAGTCGGCAAAGCGCAGGGTGGCGCCGAATTTGGCGAAAGCCAGTGCGGTCGACACGAAGGTATAGGACGGGAGAATGACCTGGTCGCCGCATCCGATCCCGCACAGCATGGCCGCCATTTCCAGTGCCGAGGTGCAACTGGTGGTCATCAGGGCCCGCCTGAAATTCAGGCCGCGTTCGAAATGACCGTTGCACAAGCGCGTGAAATGGCCGTCGGCCGAGAGCTTACCCAGCTTCACGGCTTCGGCCACATATCCGTACTCGAACCCGGAGATGTATGGTTTATTGAATGGGATGCTCATCGTAACTTATCCGGTAAAGGGTGTATCCCCGCGACCCCAGATTGGTCCTTTCCTCGACCTTGAAGCCTCTGTCGTATACCCACGGATCGCCGGCGGGAGTAATCACGTAATGGACCCGGTGTTCCTTTATGAATCTTACCTGTGCGGTGTGCAACGCTTTCAGCGGGATAGCCTGCGACTCGGCCCAGCGGTAGAAGGTTGAGTTTTCTATCGAGGCGAGCACGGCGTAGTCCCGTATGTCGGCGGGGTTGTATGCGATGTCGTAGACGTCGAGCCTTATGGGGAAATAGTCGTCACGCATCCTCCGCACGGTCGAGAAGGGGGAGATATAGCTGACGTCGCGCACCAGTTCGCTCTCCGACTCCTGGCGTTCAGGGGTATCCATCCAGACTATGGGGCCTTCGGCATCGATCACTTTGCGGATATGGTCTACGTTCATCGGTCCGCCCCTGAAGGTGTCTCCGCGGAACCCGATAAGCACGGCACCCGCAGCCACGACCAGCGCGGCGACCACCTTTGCCGCCGTGCGGCGGCCGGTCAGCAGCATAGCCAGCAACGTCGTTTCGAGGACGAATGCGACAGGCACGCTCACTTCGGTCGCCAGTTGGGTCGCGTCGCGCACGAACCACATCAGGCAGGAGAATGCCAGCCCTGCCACAATGGCCGCGAACAACGCCATGTTTTCTTTGAACAGCGCGGCGACGTCCTTGCGGTCGGCCCTGCCGAGCAACGCGAACATCAGTACGCAGGGGGCCAGATTCACCGCAATCCTCAGGGCGAACCCTTCGGCGTATTCGGTGGCCAGGGGCATCGTGAATTCGTTGAAAGCCCGCCCTATTTGTTGCGCGAAGGACAAGTAGCTGGCAAAGTAGGGGTTCTCTTTTGCCGTCAACGCATAGAATGCCACGCACCATAGCGTCCCGAAAGCGAGGGCAGCCACATTTTTCCAATATGGGCCGCTGCGCCGCCCGGCTTTGAACCCGGCGGCCAGAACTATGAATGCACCCGCAAAGAAAGCCGGAGCGGCCGAAGAGATGAGCAGGCCGCCGGTGACCAAAGGCAGCACTTTGTTTTTCGAGAGCATGGTCCACGCGATGATGCACATCATCACATAGACTTTCTCGGGTATGATGCTGTGGAACGGCAGGGTAAGGAACTTGTATTCGGAATCGATCAGGTGCACCAGGACGACGGGGACAAAAAAGACGAGGCATGCCAGCCAGGGGGTTTTCCGTCCTGCCCGGCCGCAGTATTTCCCGATCACGGCAGCCAAGCCCAGGAGCGCCGCGCCTGCCGTCACGGGGAGGGTGACCAGCAACCTGGCATTGAAGTAATTCCCCGCCAGGCGGCCCGACAGGGCGGCCAGGTGCATGTCGAACCAATGGTAGGGCCCGGGGGCTTGCAAGGCGGGGTACATCAGTTCGATGTTGGTCGATTCGATGCCGGTGCGGTCGACGTAGTTGGCCAGGGCTGCATAGAACGAATGGTCGTAATGGAGCGAATAGAGATTGCCTTCAAGGTCGCAAGCCGCGAAATATTTCAGGGCGATCAGCAGGGCGAATACCCCGAAGAACAAGGCGGTAGCCGCAGGGCTTACCCTGACCGGGCGCCAGCGGAGCCGCCTGAACCGGGCCCCGAAGAGTAGCAGGGGGATCACTCCGGCCAGAACGGTCGTACCCGCGCAGTTCACGGCGGCATATAGCGTGACGATCAGCAGGACGCCCAGCGACAGCCTGCGGAAAGCGTATTCGAATCCGTTCCCTTCGTCTGCGCCGTCGCCCGCGAGCGCGGCGACATGGCCGAGCAGGTACGATGCCGCCACCATACCCGCCGCTACCAGAATATATATGATAAGATCCGGCATGTAACCCTCTTTTAGCACCTATGCGAGGGTATCAGCCTCGCATAGGTATAAATGTAATAATTTATGGCGACTATATGCTCATTAACACAGCGATGTAATATTTCCCCGGCGCCCACCCCCGAGCGGCTTTCAGGCTACTTCGTAGTCTCTTACTTGCTCGGTGATTCGAGCTTGCTCGATTGCTCTCGCGTCGGTCGCCGCTCGGCGCCCGGGTCGCGGGTTTTGCCTTCGGCTACAACCCGGATATGTGTAATGTGTATATAATTCCCTAATTTATTTATCGGGGGCTATCATTGTTTCCCAAAAAGCCCCTGGCTGCCGCGGAAAACGGCAGGCGATCGTTACTCGCCGGCTTCGATGTCGTTGGTCGCATCATCCGCCCAGGGCGACTGCTCGGCGGTCACGGTGATGCGGGCGCTCAGCGGCGTTACGGTTCCGGCTTTGAAGATGTAGGTATACCGCTTGGCCGAAGTCCATTCGGTTATAGCGCCAGACACAGCGGCCAACGTGCTGAAGTAAATATCCGCCGTTTTATCGGTGGCCAGTTCGGTGGTGCCGTCAGCCGCGTAAATATCGTACGTTACATGGACGGCTGCGTTACCCGCTATGGTGTACGGGAGGACGAAGAACGACGTGAATTCCTCTTTTCGGGCCGTACCCTGATCATCGTTGTCAGCGGTATAAGAAAACATATTGGCGGTAACCGCAGGCTCCATCTCCGACAAGTCGTAGTCGGCCACGCCGTAGTTGGTGAAAGAGACGCCCGAGCTGTTGGCCGACAAATCGCCCGAGAAGGGGACTTCCGTAACGTTCAGGTCTGTAATCTTTATATGCACTCCGTCGTCGTTTACACCTGTGGCGAACATGACTTGGGATACGATATGCCTAAAGTTAAGGTTTATGGCCGAAGTTCCGGTCTCGATCACATCCGAGATGGCATAAACGGTCTCGTTCAGCGGCAAGCTCTCAAAGCCATTGATTGTCGCATTGGTGCCGTTGAAGCCCAGGGTGATCCCGCTAAAGTCGATCTCATCCCCGTCTTCATCTTCACCGGCGAAGGCCACGAATTTCACGCTCGCGTCGGCTGTCAGATAGAGATCGAGAGGGATGCTTGCACCGAAGTCGGAATATGTATTCACGGTCTCTGAGGTCGTCGTGGTAGATTGCAGATAGAACGGCGAAGTAATAGGAGTCCCATTCAAACCGATCACGCCACTATTGGTAGTGCCGTCTGCATCGTAGACGAAAACGGTGATGGTTCTGTTGTTCATGGAAGATATCTCGCCGGAGTTGGACTTGGTGATCTTTCCGGTACTCACGCGGAACTTGAGGGGGGTGAGATCGCTGTTTCTGTCAATAATCTCACCTTTTGAGCAACTTGACATTATCACGGCAAGGGACAATGCTGTAAAAGCTAAAATTGTTTTTTTCATGTGTTTATTTTTTGTTGGTTAATTAGTTTGTTTTTTGAATGGTTGGAATTTGGCACCGCAAAGGTGTGTATTTTTCAGTTCGAATATCTGCTTCGCAAAAAAAATCTCAGAGGGGTACGTCCTGGTTTTCTTCGTTATCCCAGGGACCTACGTCGATGTCTCCCGTATCCGGCGACGGTTCGGGCAAAGTAACCGAGAGGTTGATCTCAAGGTTCAGGCCTGCATCGCAAACGCCCCGGTCGATCCGGTCTTTTATCTGCGCCGCTATGGCCGCAACCTGGGCCGACACGTCTTCGGACACGGTGTAGACCCGGTTGTTGTTCAGGACGAATGCCAGGTTCACGGTATAGGTCCGCGGCGAGGCGAGGTCGAGCGGGGGGCCGAACGTCGAAAACGCCGTTTCGACACTGCCAACGGTCGCAGCAGGCGGATTATTGTTCGTAAAGGTTAACGCATAAACCACGGGGGCATGGGTAGGCATCCGCGCAGCCACCAGCACTCCTCCCGAAAGCCCGTTCACTTCGCCCGTGATTCTCCGCGAGGCGAGCAGGTAATCGAGGTTTTCGATGTGCACGTTTACATTGACTCGGTACACCAGCCGGCAGGGGACATACTCTATGGAATCCTGAATATAATGGCGGTGATCGCCCGGCTGCAAATGGCCGTCGATGTATTTAACGGTAAAGCCGTTTTCGCCACCGATGGTTTTCAGCAGGGCGGTGGCGGCGAGCGTGTCGGGCGGGTTCACCACAACATCGCCGTTGGTTTTGATGCGGGCGGTGGTGGCATACGCTTCGAACGTGTCGTAGCTGTCGGTGCCCCGGAACCGGACGTAGTCTATCCCGCTACCCAGCGTACCGTTGACGATCAGCGTTTTGTAATTTCCGGGCGAGAGTTGCAACGTATCCACGAGGCGTCCCGTCACAAACTCTTTGGAAGCGGAAGCGCTTTCTCCGTAGAACATAATCGTCCACAGGTCGGGGCTGATGCGCGCCCGGCTCCAGTCGCATTCTACTTTGACCAGCGGGCTCGACATCACATACAGGTCGCGCTGCTCGGTACAGCCTGCCAGCACGGCGGTCAGGAGCAGGGCTCCTGCTATGCGGCGGAGGCTTTTCATTGTTCGCCTCCTTTCTTCGTGGCGACCAGCCATACCAGCGAGAAGTTGACTTTTGTAAGGGTGATTCCGCTCCAGGCTCCGGTCTCGCGCCACATCAGGTGGTAGTTACCCTGATCGTCGTATAGCGGCCTGTCGTAGGTGCGGTATTCCGAAGTCGAGAAATACCCGGCGCCGAGTCCCAGCTCGAACGAAAGGTTACGGCCGACCGGAAAGGCATATCCTGCCGTGATGCCCGCCGACCACGATGCGTCGCCCTGACAACCGTCGATCCACTGCACGTCGTAGCGCTGCCAGTAGCGCCCGTAGATGCCGAGGCTCCACCCCCTGAGGGGCTTGCCCCACTCGGGATTGCGGAGTCTACGCCGGTTGCCGGCGGGAATCCAATAGCGGCCCGAGAGGCCGTATTCCAGGGTCTGCATGGCGTAAAGGTGGTTGCCGGTGCGCCAATAAGCGTATGCGGCGTCGCCGAGCACCGACCAACGCTCGCCCACGGGAACCTCGGCTCCCAGGTTGAGCGCGCCGGTCAGGTCGTACAGCAGATTCGTCTTCAAGGCGAACGGATAGTTCGCTCCCAAAGCCTGAAGCGGGGAAGGGGGCTGGTTTTGCGGTTGAATTTGAGGCTGAGACTGGGCTTGCGGTCGGGCCTCCGGGTGGCTCTGAGGCTGCGCCGGCAAGGATCCGGGGGCCGGAGCGGGCGACAGCGTGTCGCGGCAGGCGGCGGCCGGCTCTTCGCCCGGCACCGGAACCAGCGGTTTCTCCGGCGCATAGGACACGGACACTGTCGCACCTAAACGCAAGTAGGTATAGTAGTTGGGCAGGATATAGCGGTAATAGGTCTTCCCGCCGTCGAGGCGCACGAGTGCGTTTTGTTTTTGCTTTCCGCTCATCGGCGAGTTCAGAATGTCGAGCACTTTCTCTCTCGAAGGCAGGTTAAGGTCGGCCCGGGCCAATCCGTTCATTCCCACCCAGTTCTCCCCCCGGGCCACGGTGACTATTTTGGCCGGGTCGATTTCACGGTAGTGGCTCACGATATAGTCCCGCATCGAGACGGCCCTGCGTTCCGAGAGGCGTTTGTTGTACGCGGAATCGCCTTCCGGCGAGGCGAAAGCCGTAATGGACAGCGTGTCGATGCGCCGTGCGTTTACCGAAGTGAGCAGGGAGTCGAGCGTGCGCAGGTTTTGGGCGTTCGACAGGTAGAGCGAGTCGAGTTTCGATTTGTCCCACCTGTAATATATAGCCACCGCGGACCTGCCGTTGTTTGCCTGCCATTGCACGGATGGGGCGATGTCGGCGGGAGCCGCGTCGGTTCCCGTATGCCCGGGTCCGTCAGAGGAGACGAACGGGAGCCCGCCTTCGTATTTCGACAACATGGCGTTTATGGCGTTTACGTTGTCTTTCTGTACGGAATAATAGATGTCGCGGGGGGCATCTTCCGGAACCCGTTCGGGACAATATACGACCCGGACCGAGTTGTCGTCCGGGGTGTCGTCCGTGTATATGTAAAAGGTGAAACACCACTTGGTGAGCATACGGAATTTCCGGCACAAGTAGCTGCGTATGACGGCCGCCCGGGTCGCGGCCCTGTTGATCGCCACCGGATCATCCTTCGCGGAGGGCGGCACGGAGGCTTCAAACCTGATGTGGCCATTGCCCGAGAGGATGATGTCCTCATACCGGGCGACGGTCGTTTCCAGAAGTTTCAGGTTGGGATTATTCAGCAGGTAATCCGGATAGAGGATGTCGCTGCCCTGGCGGAAGGTGATAAACGGGGAGGAATTAACAAGAGGGGTTGCGCACATCGCACGCAACGGAAAAGACAATGCAATGACAAGCATCGTCAATATGGCACCCCTGAGACTCATGTGGGTCAATCTCGCGCATCATCCAAAGTTTCAACAGGGGCTCAAAAAAAAGGCTCGTTTCAGCTGCCAAAACGGCTGATCCGATTCCTCGTTAGAGAAAACCTTGAACGACTTATCTGCGCTCTTTTTTAAATACAGGTATTGTGCCGGATTTCACTTAGCCTGTCCTAAGTTCGCGGCAAATGTATTGCTTTTTTACATAATATCAAAATGTCCCGGTTTTTCATGCGGTTTTATAGGGGTGAATGAAGCGGTTTTATTTGCCTGGAGCCTACCCGGTTCAGGAGCTGCATCGTTCGCGCGGCTAAATATCCGCAAGGCACACACACCCCAGGGCCGCCCGGGAGAGTGGCGAAGCAAAGGCCTGCAAAACCCCGTACAGCTGTTCGGATATGACGGACCGGCCCTGACTGTAATCTCTGCCCTGCTCGACATTATCCCCATTTGTTTTATGATTGCCGTTTCCCGGCAAGGACGAACGCTGTTCGGACAACGCGGCCAACAAGAATAACGGCAGGCTTCCCACAACCGGAGGCCTAATATTCCCCGGCCATCCCCCCCCCTAAAGAAGCGGGCAGTGCATCTAAATCATGCGCTGCCCGTTTTCAGGATTAGGAGCCTTTAGTGAATGACCGGAGAGAACAAATGCCCCGTCATTCCCGGTCGGGTACGACACTAAAAAAGCCTCCGAACATTCTTAAAGTGTCCGGAGGCTTTCAGATAATAGGGCCTTGAAAAATCTTTACTTTTTAAGAAATGCCGAATTTTCCGAGAACCTGATCTCCATTGACGACCAGTCGAGCGTGGCCAGCAGGTCGTTGTTTCCGGGCGTGATGAACACCATCACCGATTCGTTCAGGCGCCACCAGCGGCCTTCGGTCACGCCGTAATTTCCGGAGGGAACGTCGCGGGTGATCTGGCGGAAAGTGTAGTCGGGTTCGAGATCGATGGATATTTGCCGGACGGCAGTATCGCCGACACGGTCGAGGTAGCGGCCCGTCAGGCGGTGCGCAGAACTGCACCGGTTCATACTGTCGAAGCCCTGGAACTTGGTGATCGTCAATGTTTTCCCTGCACCTTTCTCAAGGGGGCGCACGAAACCTTCGACCCGGGCATAGAGGGGGACGTTATTGTTTCCTGAGGTGAGCGAACTGTATTCGCGCTTGACGAGGGTGCTTACATCGTTGTCCGCGACCGGGAATACAGCACCGGTAACGCAGTCGTTCATTACCATCTGGTCGTCGATGCAGACGATCTCGCCCGCAAAGAAGAACGATTTGGTCGAAAGCATCGTGGGATCGGTGATCCCGTAGCTTTTGTCATTGTTCTTGGGAGTTCGGTTGAAACAAGAGGTGGCCGTAAGCGTTATGCCGATAGCAAAGATAACCACCCCCGCAGCTTTGTTCAGGATCTTCATCGCTGATTGGGGTTTGGATTAATAAAGACAGGGAGAGTATCAGTTGTTGATAAATCAGGCTGTTTTCCCTGCAATAACTCTGCAAATATAATAAAAATCAGATAAAGTCTACCTTTTCATGCTCGGATATTCCGGCGCGCCAGATGTCGGGAATGGCGAACGTGGTGCCTTCTACAGCGTTATAACCCACGAGGACTGTGCGGCTGTCGGCTTTCAGGGTGCCGGTGTTGAGGTCGACGAGTTCCTGGAAGACCGTGAAGCTTTTGGTGCCGATACGCTCCACCCGGGTGTGTATTTCGAGTTGGTCGGAAAAGAGCACGGGAACGATAAAGTTGGTTTCGACCCGCACCGTGACCAGCGCCTCGGCCCCGTCCATGGCCCCGAGCCCCAGCACTTCGCGGAAATAATCGCTCTTGCCGAGGTCGAAGATGTGCTGGTACTGACCGTTGTACATGTGCCCCTGGACATCCATGTCGTTGAAGCGCAGCTGGATACGGGTTTTGATCATAGTTCTGGCTATGCCGGGAGGTGTTAGTCGCGTATGATAAATTGTTCGGGAGGGATACTACAGCCCTTTCTCCATGAGGTAGCGTTCGCATTCGAGGGCGGCCATGCACCCCGAGGCGGCAGCGGTAATGGCCTGCCGGTAATGGGGATCCTGGACATCGCCGGCAGCGAATACTCCCGGCACATTGGTTTTGCAGTGGTTGGTGATGATGTATCCTTCGGGGTCGAGATCGATCTGGCCGAGTACCAGTTCGGTGTTCGGGTGGTGGCCGATGGCCAGAAAGAAGCCGTCGATAGCAATGGTACGTTCTTCACCGATGTTCGACACGAGCAGGGCTCCGTTGACCCCGTTCCCGTCGCCGAGCACCTCTTTGGTGTTGTGCTCGAAGATCACTTCGATGTTGGGGGTGGCGAACACGCGGTCTTGCATGGCTTTCGAGGCGCGCAGGTAATTTTTACGGACGATCAGGTAGACCTTCTGGCACAGCGAGGCGAGGTAGGTGGCCTCTTCGGCGGCGGTGTCGCCGCCACCCACTACGGCTACGTCTTTGCCGCGGTAGAAGAATCCGTCGCAGGTGGCGCAGGCCGAAACACCCATGCCCCTGTAATGCTGTTCGGACTTGAGTCCGAGGTATTTGGCTGTGGCGCCGGTGGCGATAATGATGGTGTCGGCTTCGATCTTGCTTTCGCCGCCGTTGATCTCGGCCACAAACGGGCGCACGCCCAGGTCAAGTTTAGAAATGATCCCGAACCGGCACCGGGCGCCGAAACGTTCGGCCTGCCGTTTGAGGTCTTCCATCATTTGCGTACCGGAGATGCCCTCGGGATAGCCGGGAAAGTTTTCGATGTCGGTGGTGGTGGTCAGTTGGCCGCCCGGCTCCATGCCTTCGTAGAGCACGGGGCTGAGGTTGGCGCGCGAGGCGTAGATGGCGGCGGTGTAACCGGCAGGGCCACTACCGATGATCATACATTTCACTCGTTCGACGGGATTCATTTTTCTGTGCGGTGTTTAATTTGTGACACAAAGTTAATACTTTTGTGGGGACTTTCCCCCGGGGCGTGCTGAGCCCCTTAGTTATTCGCCGGAACCCCACGGGGATTCTGCCCCGCTTCAAGGGCTGACTATGGGCAGGCCAACCCTCGCCTCAGAGCACAAAGACCCTTATCCCGCAGGGAACATATCCGGATGAAGACTACCCATTATCCGGTGGCCGTGTTCCCTGCCCATTATCTTCCATTGCATGAAACGATCTTCCCTCATCGCCATACTCATGGCAGCCGCCACCCTGAGCAGCCTGCCGGCCGACGGTAACGCTACTGCCATCTTCGGCCGCAAAAAGAAGGCCCGCACTCCGGAAACGCCCGCCGTCGCCGAAGTCCCCGCCGACACACTGGTCATCGTTACCGAACCGGAGGCCGTGCCCGTCGAGGCCGAAGTTCCCAAAGGTTGCACCCCAGACGCAGATACCGCCCGCATCGAACCGGCGTTCACGCTACCGACTGCATCGGCGCCCGGTTTCGGCTTCACACGCACTGAAACCGAGCACGTGAAATTCTCGAACTACGATCCGTTCTGCGCCGACGGCAGCCCGTTCATGGTGGCGTTCGCTGAACAGGACTTCTGTTACCCCTACAAAGGGAAGTTCTTGTCGGGTTACGGCATGCGAGGCCGAAGCATGCACGCGGGTGTGGACATCAAGGCGATCCCGAACGACACGATACGGGCCGCGTTCGGCGGGGTGGTACGGCTTTCGCGGGTATATTACGGCTACGGCAACTGCATCGTGATCCGCCACAACAATGGCCTTGAGACGCTCTACGGCCACAACTCGCGCAACCTTGTGCAAGTGGGCGACACCGTGCGGGCCGGACAGCCGGTGTCGCTGGCCGGACGTACCGGGCGCGCCACGACCGAACACCTTCATTTCGAGGTGCGGGTACAAGGCCAACACTTCAACCCCAATACGGTGCTCGATTACGACCGCCAATGCCTGCAGAACGGCGTCCTCGTGGTGTCCCGCCGAAACGGCGTGATCGCGGCCAGCCGCCTGAACAGCGGCGACACGCTCGAAAACGCTTTCCCGGCCCCAGGCAATGCACCGCTTTATGCCGAGAATACGATCAACGGCACGATCCCACCGCCGCCGCCTGCTTCGGCAGCCACCATAGCCCAGCCCTCCGGTTCGGCGCCATCGTCATCGACCGTGTACCACACCGTCGTGAGCGGCGACACGCTCTCGGGCATCGCCGTCAAGTATAAGACCACAGTCACCAGGCTCTGCCAGCTCAATCACATCGACCGCAACGCCATCCTCCCCCTGAAAAAAAAGTTGCGGGTAAGGTAACTGCCTTATGGCGCTCCCAAGGATAATCGCCCTTAAGCCGAAGGCGGACTTTACTACGCCCGGGATGACAGGGTCAATGCCCCCGCCATCCCGGGCGTAGTAAAGTCGCTTCCTTTCCTTTTTTTTCAACACAATGCATCCCGGGCGCAGCCGGGGGATCCGGCCGAAACATTTCAAATCCTTGCAACTTTTGTTTCCAGGTTCCCCGGCTGCGCCCGGGACGACATTTAGCAAAACGCAAAGGGAAGCGCTTATAGCGCTTCCCTTTGCGTTGCTAAACAATACAAGTGCTTCTTCCGCGCTACTCGGCGGCCATGTTGTGGAAAACATTGGTCACGTCTTCATCCTCCTCGAATTTTTCGATCAGTTTTTCGATCGCTTCGCGTTGTTCGGGCGTTACTTCTTTATAGTCGTTGGGGATGCGCTCGAATTCGCCGCTCACGATCTCGACCCCCTTCTCTTCGAGCCATTTCTGTATCTGGCTGTAGGCCTCGAAGCTACCGTAAATGATGATCTCGTCCTCGTCGCGGAACAGTTCGTCGACACCGTAGTCGATCAGTTCGAACTCCAGCTCTTCGAGGTCCATGCCGAGGGTTTCGAGGGCCGATGCGGCGATTTTGAACACCGACTTGCGTTCGAACAGGAAGTCGAGGCTGCCCGTGGTGCCGAGCGAACCGCCCGCCTTGTTGAAGTACGAACGGACGTTGGCCACGGTGCGGGTGTTGTTGTCGGTGGCGGCCTCGACGACGATGGCGATACCGAAGGGACCGTAGCCGTCGTAGGTGAGCTCTTTATAGTCGTCCATCTCTTTCGAGGTGGCGCGTTTGATGGCGCGTTCGACGTTTTCCTTGGGCATGTTGGCCGCTTTGGCGTTCTGCATCAGCACACGCAGGCGCGGATTACCCGTCGGGTCGGGGCCTCCGGCTTTGACGGCCACGGCGATCTCCTTGCCGATACGGGTAAAGGTGCGGGCCATGTTACCCCAGCGTTTCATTTTGCGTGCTTTGCGGAATTCGAATGCTCTTCCCATTTTCGTGTCGTTTTGTTTTGGTGGCACAAAGTTAAAAAATATCGGATATATCTCTTTTAGACTTGGGGCTTTAGGGTGTTAGTCATTTCTTTAACTACCACAAATCTAAGCAAAATAAACGGGCACCTGATAATTTGGGTTATCCAATAATATCATACTGCTTGTTTCTTAGTTGCTCTATAATCAAGTTTACTTTGTCATCAACATGAATCTTGTGTTGATTTTGAAGATCTTGTGATAAGATGGAAAACAATGTTACTTAGAGTATCTGTAAATATGGATTGTATATGTGTAAATTGGTGTGCCGTCTCATTGATTTCAGCAAACTTATAACTATTTTGTGATAGTCAATATATGAGATTTCCTCTGCCATATGGGCCGCAATTTTATATCTGTTGTTTTTTATTGTGTCCTCATATTTTCTTTTGAGCTTTCTGTATTCTGCTATACTGGTGCTATCGGATCAGTCTGTTATCGAAAAGTCCCCTCGGTTGCGTTCGGGGGGACATAAAATAAGCGTCATTGCGAGGAGGTTTTTACAAAACCTCCTCGCAATGACGACAGCGTTTTGCTTATAGATTCAGCGAAGCCCCCACGCCGAAATAGAACCCTTTGTCCGAGGGAAAAGCCCCGGTCAAGGTCAGTCCGAAGGGGTTGGCGCTGCTGATCAGGTGGAAGTCGAACGTCAGGTCAAGCCCGTATGACCATTGCTCGGCGGGTACCGTGGTTCCGCCGCCGTTGAAGCGGTCGCCGCGGGCGTAATCGCCGAACAGGTTGGCACGCACCCGCTTGAAGTAGAGGAACCCGTTGATGCCTCCCTCGGGATACCAAATCGGCAGGGCGTAGTTAAGCGATACCGCGGCGTAGCGTTTCATCGCGTAGTTGTCTTCGCAGCCGCGCGGCACGATAGGCTTTTGGTCGAACACCAGGCGTCCTCCCTGCTGGTACATGGCGCCCGCTTCGGCAATCACCGAATGGCTCGGGCCGATGCCCGGCAGATAGCCGCGGCCCCATAGCGAGTATACCTTGCCGAATTCCGATTGCAGGGCGCCGCTGAAGGATACCTGTACGGCGTATCCCAGGCGGGGGTAAAGGTTGCGCAAAGCCATTTTCCGTTGCGACGTCCAGTAAAGGGCTGCGTTGTATTTCTGGTAGCCGCGCATATAGCTGTTCGACTGGGTATTGTAGACCAGCGAGTTGTAGTGCACCAGCGACACGTAGGGTTGCAGCAGGCGGTTGTTGCCGCTGCCCGAGAGGTGCAAGGGCGCTGAAAGCGCCACGCCACCTTCGAAGTAGTTGTCGAGCTCGCCCGGCGAGGGGGCGCCGCTCACGGTGTATACGCTCTGTTTCCCGCCGCCGTATTCGGTGTCGAGGGTGATCTTCACCGGGAGTCCGGCGTAGGTGAAGCTGCCTTTCCCCCAGTTCGACTGGCTCATCCAGCCGTAGGCCGCCGAACCGTAGTAGTCGCCCATGGCGCTCTGGAAGAAGAGAGTGGCGCCGAAACCGAATGTGAGCTCCCGCTCGTCGAGTAACTGTTCAAGGTCGATGCCCAGCGGGATCCAGCTGTGGACATTCATCATCCGCAGTCCCTTGTTGTAGCGGCGCGTACGGCGGCCTTCGCTGTCGGTGAACTTCCCCTCGTAGGTGAACGCCGAGTCGGGAGTCATGGGTATTTCGCCGTACTTGGGCACGTCGCCCCAGTCGGGCAGCGGCAGGTTGAGCGTGTTCTCGGGCAAACGGCTCCAGTGTACCGCGGGTTTGCGTTCGACCTGCCCGGAGGGCAGGTCGGTGTAGGTGACTTTGAGCGTGTCGGTCGAAGTGGTAGCGATCATATAGCCGTCGGGAGTGTAGCTGGTGAACGCGACCACCAAGTCGCGCGCCGAAGGGGCGTAAGCCCCCAGCGACGAGGTCGTGAGCCGGTATTCGTCGTAAGGGTGGAGCGTGTCGGCCAGGTGTCCGGTGGTCAGGTCGAGCATGTGGATTTCGTCCTTGCCTGACTGGATCGAGCTAAAAAAAAGTCGTCCGCCGTTGGCGCTCAGGTCGCGCACCGACACCATCGAGGGGGCGGTCAGGGATTCGGTTTCGGTCAGGTAGTAGTCCGGGGAGGTGATGTTTTCGTCGCCGTCGTCGCTTTCGCCGTCGGTGGCGGGAAAGATGCGGGTCGAGCCGAGCCACATGCCGCGCTGGTCGAGCGCGATGAAGGCTAGCGTGAAGGTTTCATAGTCCCACGCGAGGCCGTGCACCGAGGTGAGCGCGGGCAGGCGCAGGCGGTCGATCTCGCGGAAATCGCCATCGCGCAGCACGATGTCGCTGCCGCCCAGCGAGTCGGGAATGACGCTTGCGAACAGCCTGCCGCCGATGCCGTAGCTGAGGTTTATGGGTGTGATGAAATAGTTGGATTGGCGGCGGCCAAGCGTGCGCAGCTTATTGCTGCCGAGGTCGAGTTCGCGCACGACAGAGTAGTTCTTGAATTCCCAGACGGGGTGGGGCTTGTATTCCGTCCAATAGAGTTTCGTAGCTCCAGCCGGGGAATTGGTGCCGGTTTTGTCTTCGTCTTCACCGAAATCCAGGTCCTCGATGACAGCCGGATCGGACAGCACGGGGCGGCTCGACACGGGGCCGATCCGGCGTAGTTTGCGAAACCCGGAGCCGTCTTGGGCACCGATCTCGATCAGTTGAGGGGGCGTGTCGAAGTCTTCCTTGACGGTCAGGATGCTGTCGCCGCCGGGAGTGATCACAGGGTAACTGTAGGTGGTGTAAGAGTGCGGTTCAGGAGCGGTAATCAGGCGGTAATCGTTCCCGACGGCGGTGTGGGGTTCCCAGAAACGGTGAAGGTCTTCCATGCCCTGGTCGACGACGCCTCCCATACCCATGCCGATGTGGCGGCGCAGGTAGATGCGCTGCGGAACGATCAGGATGGGCCATTTGCCGGCGAATTCCACCGAGCGGGCCCAGAATTCGTTGCCGTGCCGGCGGGCCCCGGCGGCGACCACCTGGTAGCCCGATTCGTAGATGCTGGGTACGAAGTCTTTGTATGAGCCGCATACCCATTTGTCGGTACGGGTATGGAGGTGTTGTCCCCTGGCGAGGTATCCGCGCATCTTGACCGTGAATTCGGGTTGCAGGGCGCGGCCGAATTCCGAGAATTGGGTTTCGGCCAACACGGCGTCGCCTTCGAAGTAGAAGTTCGAGACGCAGGCCATCCCAATACTGGTGCCGATCTGTCCCAGCGGGTAGGAGAGTATTTTGGTGAGCCCGTTGCGCACGGCCGAGAGCTGGGCCACGTGGCGCGATTCGTGGGCGATGAGTTGCTTGAGCCAGAGGTCGGCATAGGTGTCGGCGGGAGGCGTGGTGATGAGCTCCATCCGTTTGGGCGCCCACACGACCATGCCGTTTGAGAGCTGGCTGTGGGTGTACATCAGCATCGGCAGGCGCTGGGGCTTGCGGGTGAAGCTGTGAGATATCCAAGGCCAAATGGTGTCGATCACGGGAACGAGCGACAGGGCCGTGGGCGCGAAGTATTCGGGATAGATCAGTTTGTAGTTATCGGCCTTGGTTTGCAGCCATTTTTCGGCGGCGGGACCGTGGCCATTGTTGATGAACTGGGCGTGGGCTGTCCCGGTCGCGGTAAAGGTAATGCTTGCGGCGAGGGCCGCGGCGGCGATGATGCTTTGAAGGCGGGACCACATGGCGGTAGGGGATTAGCGGATGCCGCGCCGGTTGAGTTCGGCGGCGTAGGCGGCGGCGTTGCGGTTATGTTCGGCGAGGGTCAGTGCGAAAACGTGTTTACCCGAAAAATCGGCGTTGGCGCAGAAGTAGAGGTAGTTGTGGTGGTTGTCGGGATCGGCGTAACCGAGCACGGCGTCGATCACGTTCACCGGGGGGATGTAGATCGGCCCGGGGGGCAGGCCGGCATGCAGGTAGGTGTTGTAGGGCGATTCGTGTTCGAGGTGGCGGTTCAGCACGCGTTTGAGGGTGGGGTCGCCCACGGCGAATTTGACGGTGGGGTCGGCTTGCAGGGGCATGCCGATTTTCAGGCGGTTGAGGTAGACGCCGGCCACCCGGGTCATTTCGCCCTGGAATTTGGTCTCTTCGATGACGATCGAGGCGAGGATGCTCACCTCGGCGGGCGACAGGCCGAGGGCGGTGGCTTTCGCAAGGCGTTCATCATTCCAGAAACGGTTGTACTCTTTGTGCATCCGCTGCACGAATGCTTCGGGGCTGAGGCTCCAGTACACTTCGTAAGTGTTGGGGATAAACATCACGGGAAAGGTGGCCGGTGAGAAGCCTTCGGCCCGAATCAGCGAGTCGTTGCGCAGCGCGCGGATCAGCGCGGCGGAGTCGGGCTCGATCTGTTTTCCGACGATGGCGGCCAGCCGTTCGAGGGTGCGGATGTTGTTGAAGGTGAGCCGGACGGGGGTCTCTTTGCCGTAGGCCAGGCGGCCGAGGGCTGTGCGGTACGAGGTGCCTTTGGCGAATTGGTAGTTGCCGCACTGCACGGTGTCGAGGTCATGTTTGGCGGCCATGGATTCCCAGCGCCGCGGAGAATTGATAAAGCCGCTGTCGGCAAGCATCCGTGCGGCTTGGGCGAAGGTGGCGCCGCGCGGGACTTGTACTGTGCAGTCTTTGGCGATGGCCCGGCCGAAACGGTAATCGTAGGCGTCGTAGCCGATGTAGGCTGCGGCACTCAGGATGGCCAGCACAAAAAGGATGATGATGAGTTTGCCGCGGGTAGAAAGTTGGCGTTTGCGGCGTTGCTTCGGGGTCTTTTTTGCCATATTCGGGGGAGTGGTGAAGTCGCGCTTCGGCGGGGTATGGATATAAAGAGTGGGCAAGCTACTCCCATCGCACCGCTACGACCGCCTACCCTTGCTACCTTCCGGTCCTGGGGGATTCAGCAGGAGCTGGTCGTGGAAGACTTACCCACGGGTGCAAAGATACTATATTTTTGAGAGAAAGGTGCGTCCGCGCACTGCGATTTTTATTGTTCTTCGAGGCAGGACAGAAGAAATAACAAATCGTTTTTATAAAAACGCCTCGGCGCTTTCTCGGTTGAGGCGTGCTATTCCGGGGTATTGAATATTTTGGGTATATAGACGCTTCGCGCCTGGCTCCAAAATATTCAATACCCTGGAATAAGCAAGAAAGCGGGGAGGGTAGGGGGGAAGGCATGCGGGCCGGAAACGAAAATCGCTTCCGGCCCGCATAAGATTTGATTGGGATCCAAGAGGTCCTATAATTACGAGAACAACCCTTCGGCGATGCGGATCACTTCGGCGGCGTCGGGATCGAGATCGAACACGTGCGAGGGTTTCAGGTAGTGGAGCGCTTTGCCACTTTTAAACCGCTCTTCGCCGCCGCCGGTGATGTTGAGCATCACGGTGGCGCCGGCCGGAACACGGCCTGCGGCCACTTCGGCGCACAGGGTAGCCACGGCTACGGCGGGGGCGGGGTGGATGTCGATGCCTTCGAGGCGTTCGAACAGCGCGGCGGCTGTGCGGGCCTCGTCGTTCGTGGCGTAGAGCACCGATCCGCCCGAATCTTTCACGGCGTCGTACATGCCGCCGGTCACGGCGTAGGGTGGTTTACGGTTCGAGAGCACCTTGGCGTCGATCTCCTCGACGTGGGCGCGGGCTTCGTTGTCGTCGTAAGGGAGCATGTCGCGCGATCCGGCGTGCCAGGCGTGGTACATCGGAAGGAAGGGGGCGTTCTGCGATACCATCAGGCGCGTTTTGTTCGTTCCGAAGCGGCCGTCTTCCAGCAGGCGCAGGTTGGCTTCCCAGGCGGCGATGGCTCCGGTACCGCTGCCTACGGCCTGGAAATAGTAGTCGGGGATGCGGCCGATGGTGGTGGCTGCCGACAGGAAGGTAGTTCCCATGCCGTCGCGCCGGGCCACGTTTTTGGCGCCGCCCTCGGCCATGAAGCGCGGCGACTGGAGCGCGAGGTTGCCCAGGTGGATAGCGTCGAAGTAGTCGCCGCCGCTTTTCGCGGCGATCAGCCGGACACAATCGTTGAGCGGCTGCTCGAACCACAGGGCATCGAGATTATCTTCGGGAACGCTCAGCAGCAGAGGAATGTGGTTGTCGGAGCAGACTTTGGCGAAGGCGCGGGCGGTGTTGCCGGCCGAGGCCACCACCAGCACTTTACCACTTGAAGGATCGAGGCGGCCGCCCACGGTGTAGGCTTCGGTCTCCTTGAACGAGCAGGTAGTCATGGCGGCGCCGTGCTCGGGGAACCACCCGTTGAAGGTGATCCAAAGGTTCTGCAGGCCGAGGTGCTTGGCCAGTGCTTCACTTTTGTAGGTGACGGGCGAGGCCGAGCCTTTCAGGGCGCGGTGCACGGGCAGCCAGTCGGCGAACCGGTAGATGCCCATTTCGGCGGGGCCGACGGTGAGCTGTTTCTTGTCGTACAGGGCGCGGATGAGCGAGGGGGAGCCGCCTTCGGGGTCGTCGAGGATCCAGCCGGCATCGTCGAAGATGCGGCCGGTGGCTACGTTCTGGAGGCGGTAACGGGTGGGGGTGATCTCTTTCATCGGTTCCTGCGGTTGTTTTGTTTTTGTGGTGAAACCACAAAGGTACCGCTTGCGGCCCGGAACCGGGCAGGTATAAATACCTATTGTATAATGGTAGTGCGGTAGCGTCGGCGATTTCTTTTAATGCTTATTCGCAATAATGCCCCTTCGGTCCGCCGTCGGCGGAGGGCGTAAACGAACCTTGGGCGAGTGTTACCGCCCGCCGCGTAGGGCGGCGGCGGACTGCCGGGATCGCTTATGCGACCCGGGTAAATGCAAAAGCACTCCTCGAAAACAAAGGTTAAATTTATTGCGGATAATGTCCTTGAACCGAATAAGTGTCCTACGCCGTTAAGGCTGGACTCTGTGTCGGTTTGGCGGCCTGCTTTGTACCTCGCAGCTAAAGGCTCGGGATGACATGAGGAGGGGCAGTTATAGTCGGATAAACCGCGGAATGTCCCCGGCGTTCATCGACTCCTGTCCCAGTTCTCCGGCGGCGCGGTCGCCCGCTGCGCCGTGGTGCCAGACGCCGAGCAGGGCTGCATCGGGCGACGGCAGGCCTCGCGCCAACAATCCGGCGATCAGTCCCGTGAGCACGTCGCCACTGCCGCCTTTGGCCATGCCGGGATTCCCGGTGGAGTTGAACCATACGTGTCCCGACGGCTCGACGATGGCGGTGCGGGCACTTTTGACCAACACGATGCATCGGGTATCGGTGGCGAGGGCTTTGGTAAGTTCGAGTTTCTCGTCGTCATCAGCCCAGTCGCCGACCAGGCGGCGCAGTTCGCCCGGATGGGGCGTGAGGATTGACCCTTCGGGCAGCAGCGGACGCAGGCCGGGCACAACGGCCAGAATGTTCAGTGCGTCGGCATCGACAACCATACGCGTTCCGGAAGTGTGGCACTGCCTGAGCAGGGCATGAAAGGCGTTGGCTGTGGCTACTTTGTCGCCCAGCCCGGGGCCCACGCCGATGGCTGTGTATTTCCCTAGATTGTCCGGCAGGCCGGAAGGCTCCGAGAGAAAATCGGCGTCGTAGGGACTTAACATGGCTGAGGGCGCTACGGCAATCAGCGCCGTGGCTGCGCTGGCTGGAAGGCAGGTGGTGACGAGCCCGCACCCCGAGCGCAGGGCGCCCTGCGTAGCGAGCAGGGCAGCTCCGGGCATCCGGCGGCTGCCGCACACCAGCAAGAGGTGGCCGTAGTCGCCCTTGTGCGAAAATTCCGCGCGTGGGGGCAGCTCGGGAAGGCTCTCTTCGGTCAGGCAGGAACATTCCCTCCCCGCCTGTACTATCCGGTCAGCTGACGAAACAGAGCCGCCGGGATCGGCGTGTATGCGGTTCGGGATTTTCATAGGCGTGACATAGGTTCGTTGGAGCAAACAAGTACAATATTTGTACCTGTCCCTCACAATGATGCCATCCTGAGCGTCAGCGAAGGATCTCTGCAAAAAGCATTTATTGTACGAGATTCTTCGCTGACGCTCAGGATGACATGTGAAAAATAGAGTCGCTGTGCGCGGACGCACTTAGTCGGCGTTGCGCGTAGAGCGCAGGGTGGTTTCTCCCGCGGCTCCTTGCGGGGCCGGGCGTTCGGGGCGCGGGTCACCGGGGAAACGCCACACGGGATTCGGTGTGCGCGAGGTGTTTATGATCAGTTTCAGTTCCTCGACCTTGCCGGGGAACTCGTCGGCCACGTTGCGCAGTTCTTTCGGGTCGCGGCCCAGGTTGTAGAGCTCGTAGCGGATCCGGTCGGGGGTCTGCACGTTGAAGCGGATCAGTTTCCAGTTGTCGCGCAGTACCGATTGTTTGCCGCCCTCTTCGTGGAACTCGAAGTAGAGGTAGTCGTGGCGGGGTTGTTCGCGGCCACCCAGCAGTTCGGGCACCATCGAAATGCCATCGACGCCTTCGGGAACCGGCGCGCCGACGATCTCGCAGAAAGTGGGCATGAAGTCCCAGAACGCCGACACATGGTAACTGACGCTGCCGGGGGTGATGTGTCCGGGCCACGAGATCAGCAGCGGGGTGCGCAGGCCGCCTTCGTAGAGGTCGCGCTTGGTGCCGCGGTAGAGCGAGTTGCTGTCGAAGAATGCGGGGCTCTGCCCCCCCTCGATGTGGCAGCCGTTGTCGGAGCTGAAAATGATGATGGTGTTGTCGAGTTGCCCGGCGGCGCGCAGGTGTTCGACCAGGCGACCCACGCTGTTGTCGATGCGGGTCACCATGGCGGCAAAGGCGGCTTTGGGCGTGGGCTGGGCACCGTAGTGGCCGTTGCCGGGGTAGGGGATCTCGGTGCCCCACTGGCCGGTGAACGGAGTTTTTTCTTCTTCGGGGATTACCATTTCGGCGTGTGGCAACTGCGTGGCGTAATAGAGGAAAAAGGGCTTGCCGGTGGCGGCGCTACGGTCGATGAACGCCTCGGCTTTCTGGGTGATCAGTTCGTCGGCGTAGACGGTGCCGTCGAGTTCGATTTTGGTGCCGTTCTCGTACAGATATTTTGGATAGGCATAGTGGGCGTCGATGTGGGTTTGGTGCCCGAAAAAGTAGTCGAAGCCCTGGTTGCCGACGCCGCCTTCCATGGGCCAGCCGCCGAGGCCCCATTTCCCGGTGCAGCCGGTGATGTAGCCCTGGCTTTTGAGCACTTCGGCGATAGTCACTTCCGAAGCCGGCAGGGAGCGGTCGTAGGGGGTGCCGTCGGGGCCGCGCTCGCCGGCGTTGCCGCGGATGGCGGCGTGCCCGGTGTGTTTGCCGGTGAGCAGCACGGCGCGCGAAGGGCCGCTGACGGTCGAGCCGCTGTAGTGTTGCATGAACTGTACGCCGTGGGCCGCGAGCGTGTCGAGGTTCGGGGTGCGGAACCCGCGTTGGCCGTAGGGGCCGATGTCGCCGATGCCGAGGTCGTCGGCCAGGATGAAGACGATGTTCGGCAGGTTCCGCGGATTGGGGTTCTCGGGGGCTTTAGGGGCTTTCTTGGCGGCCACAGCCGCGGGCAGGGTGGCGGCGATGGCCACGGCGACGGTCATGCTTTTGGTGTGTTTCATATTCTGTTTTTTCTATGTCGAGTTAAATTACATGTCATCCTGAGCATAGCGAAGGATCTCGGTCGAAGTCGTTTTTCTCGTCATTGCGAGGCGCCGGAGACGCCTCCTTTTCGTTATTGCGAGGAGTTTGCAACGAAGCAACCTCTTCTTCAGAAGACGGCTTCTTATCTAGAGTGGGGAAAATCAACGTCTGTTCTCCTATCCGCGTGTGCCGCGGACTGCACCTACTTTGTCTTGTGACAAAGTAGGTAAAACACATCCAAAGGGGGCGGCTGCCCCCTTTGGCTAATCCCCCGCTTTCCAAACGGCGAAGTTGGCAGGGGGTTGGCCAAGGGGGACTCGCTGTCCCCCTTGGATTCGCTTTTGCACACTTTTGCCGAACAGCAAAAGTGTGGGCCACCACGGCCTGAGTGGTTCGGAGGATCAAGGGGTAATCCGCCTCACGAGGAGAAAAAGCCCTCGGCCATTAAAACATTGCGTTGTTATTCTTTCGCAAAAAATAATGTAGTCGCATTATTTCTTTACTCGCTGTTGCAGGGCGAACATTTCGTCGCGGTAGCGGGCGGCCGACATGAAGTCGAGGTTGCGGGCCGCCTCTTCCATCAAAGCTCGGGCCTGGGCGATGGCGCTTTCGAGGTCGGTCGCCGCCATGTATTCCACCACCGGGTCGGCCACCAGGCGCTGCGGCACCTCGTCGATCTCGTAGACCACGCCTTCCAGCGGGTTGTCGCCGATGCGGTAGACCACGCCCGTCTTGTCCGGGCCGGCCGGGCCGCGTCCGCGCCGGGCGGCCGAAGCGGCGTAGGCACTCGTCACGTTCGATTCGCCCTCGCCGAGGGTCAGCTTGCTCTGCTTGCGGACCGCTTGCGGGGTGATGCCGTGCCGGATGTTGTAATTCATCTGTTTTTCGCGGCGGCGTTCCGTTTCGTCGATGGTCACCCGCATCGAGTCGGTCATCTTGTCGGCGTACATGATCACGCGCCCTTCGAGGTGGCGGGCGGCGCGACCGGCAGTCTGCGTCAGCGAGCGGGCCGAGCGGAGGAATCCCTCCTTGTCGGCATCCATGATCGCCACCAAAGACACTTCGGGCAGGTCCAATCCCTCGCGCAGCAGGTTCACGCCCACCAGCACGTCGAAACGCCCGGCGCGCAGGTCGTCCATGATCTCGATCCGCTCCAGCGTGTCCACGTCGGAGTGGATGTAGCGGCAGCGGATACCCGTCTTTTCCATGTAGCGGGTCAGCTCCTCGGCCATGCGTTTGGTCAGGGTGGTCACCAGCACGCGCTGGTCTTTCGCGGCGCGGATGTCGATTTCGTTCAGCAGGTCGTCGATCTGGTTGTAGGTGGGACGTACTTCGATCTCGGGGTCTAAAAGTCCGGTGGGGCGGATCACCTGCTCGGCGATCAGGCCTTCGGACTTTTCGAGCTCGTAGTCGGCGGGCGTGGCGCTCACGTATATTACCTGTGGCACCAGTTGTTCGAACTCTTCGAACTTCAGCGGACGATTGTCGATGGCGGCCGGGAGCCGGAAGCCGTACTCCACCAGGTTCTCCTTGCGCGAGCGGTCGCCGCCGGACATGGCGCGGATCTGCGGGATGGTGACGTGGCTCTCGTCGATGATCACCAGGAAATCGTCGGGGAAATAGTCCAGCAGGCAGAAGGGGCGCGTGCCGGGCTCGCGACCGTCGAAGTAGCGCGAGTAGTTCTCGATACCCGAACAGTAGCCGAGCTCCTTGATCATTTCGAGGTCGTATTCCACGCGCTGCTTGAGCCGTTTGGCGTACTGCTCTTCGCCGCGCCGCACGAAGAAATCGTACTGCGCCGCCATGTCGTGCTGGATTTGCTTCACGGCGGTATTGATCCGCTCGCGGGTCGTGACGAAAATGTTGGCGGGATAGATCACCACGCGGTCGAGCGCCCCGAGGCGCTGCCCGGTGACGGGGTCGATGGTGTGGATCTCCTCGATGGTGTCGTCCCACATCACAAGGCGGTAGGCTTTGTCGCCGTAGGCCACGTGGATGTCGACGGTGTCGCCGCTCACCCGGAACGTGCCGCGGCTGAATTCGATGTCGTTGCGCGAGTATAATCCGTCCACCAGCCGGTAGAGCAGCTTTTGTCGCGGGAGCACGTCGCCTTTCGTGATTTCGATCGTATTCGCGTGGAAGTCCTGGGGGTTGCCGATGCCATAAAGGCACGACACCGAACTCACCACCACGATGTCGTTGCGCCCCGACAGGAGCGACGAGGTGGTGCTCAGGCGCAGTTTTTCGAGTTCCTCGTTGATCGACAGGTCTTTCTCGATGTAGATGTCTGAGGTGGGCAGGTAGGCTTCGGGCTGGTAGTAGTCGTAGTACGAAACGAAGTATTCGACGGCGTTTTCGGGGAAAAAGCCGCGGAACTCGCCGTAGAGCTGTGCGGCGAGGGTCTTGTTGTGGCTCAGGATCAGGGTGGGCTTGCCGAGGTTTCTGATCACGTTCGCCATCGTGAAGGTCTTACCCGATCCGGTGACCCCCAGCAGGGTGTTGTGACGGACTCCGCTGCTCAGCGACTGGGTCAGTTGCACGATGGCCTCGGGTTGATCTCCCGTGGGCGCAAAGGCGGAATGTAGCTTGAAGTCCATCTTACAAAGTTAGTAAATTGTACGGGCAATATTCATAGGTCTTCCTGAGCGCCAGCGAACTGCCGCAGGCAGTGAAAGCGATGGCCGGGTAGCGTATTGAGGGCAGAAGCCGCTGGCTGGCTATGCCGGGATAGCACGGGGAAACAAGAGGCAATTGCCGGGCGCCAAAGAGGGAAAGGCCTCAAAACGGATTTAAGGATCCCGGTCGAGAGTTAACGTTGCCCGGGATCTTTTGCAGGCGCCCGGGGTGACTTGATTTTCCCGTCATTGCGGGGAGGCTTCCTGAAAACCAGCGAACCAATCTACCCGCTTGCCACTAAGAAAGGCAGCTTCGCCGCCCGCGGCATCTCGCAATGACGAGGGGAGTGCTTCAGGGTAAACCAACCTTCGTCATGACGAAAAAGCAAAGCGTCTCTGGCACAAAATCGCTACATTTGCAGTTCAATCTGCCCCCACGATGCATCGTTTCATCACCCGCTTCATCGATTTCTTCTATATCAAACCCCTGCGCTTCATTCCGCGGGAGACGTTCCGCTATGCGGCGGTCGGCGGGCTGAACTTGCTGCTGAACGTGGTGATCTACTGGTTCTCGTTCCACTTCGTGCTTCGCAAAGAGGATACCGACTTTTTCGGGATCGTGACGGTGTCGGCGCCGATCCTGGCGTTCCTGATCGCGTTCGTGATCACGTTCTTCACGGGGTTCTATATGACCCGCAACGTGGCGTTCGGCGACTCTCAGGTGCGCGGGCGCAGGCAATTGTTCCGTTATGCGCAGGTGGTGGCGGTCAATGTGGCGATCAACTACTTCGGCCTCAAGCTGTTGGTCGAGGTGTGCGGGTTCTATCCCACGCCGTCGTATCTGGCGATCCAGGTGGTGGCGGTGGCGTTCAGCTATTTTGCCCAACGGTTCTATACGTTTAAAACGCACAAGGCCGGCTGAGTGTATGTGGCGACCTGCCTCAGGTATTTCTCCGGGCTTTGCGCCAGCCCCGCAAGGGACCGTACCGATTGAGCCGGAATACCGGGAGGCATTTCGGTGAAGGAGAATACCCGGCCCCACAACGCTTTGAGTCTCCTTTGCGGCTTCTTCCTCTTCCTCTTCCTCTTCCTCTTCCTCTTCCTCTTCCTCTTCCTCTTCCTCTTCCTCTTCCTCTTCCTCTTCCTCTTCCTCTTCCTCTTCCTCTTCCTCTTCCTCTTCCCTACCCGGCAATCCGGACAAGTTCGGCCGCACTCACTTCGGGCGTTGGTCGCGTTGCCGGGGGCTGGGGCCGGGCGCTTTTTCCGGGCTACGCAATACCGTTAGGCGGTGCGCACGCCCATACTATCTTTCCAGAATCTTCCTGATTTTTTCGAGCGAGGTGTCCTGTAACGGGGTGCCTTTCATGCGTTCGGCGAATTGTTGCGGCGTTATGGCGAACCACGCCTCGCGGGTGATGCCGAGGAGTTCCGGCCGGACGCTGATGTGTGTCCCGGTGGGGGCTTTCGTGTAATGGGGGCAGGTCTCAAGGCAAAGGTCGCAACCGAAAATCCATGTTCGGTCTGCGTCGACGGGCATAGATCCGTTTGCAATAGTATAATAGGATATGCAGCGGCGGGCATCGATCACCCGTAGCGCCGAAGGAATGGCGGCGCTGTCGGCAATGGCTCCGCGCGGACAGGCGTCGATACAGCGGCGGCAGTTGCCGCAGCCGTCGGGCACGGGCACAGGAGGGAGGTATGTCTCCGGCGGGGGTATCTCTCCGGTTTTTTTTGTTGCGGAATCCTTTGCTTTTTCCGACGTTGCCGATTTTGCCCATGTTTCCGGTACTCCTGATCTGTCGTGATGCGCCTCCTCGATGCCGATATCCAGCAGAAGCAGTCCGATAGTCACCGCAGGGCCGAGCTCGGGATGGATCAGCATGGCGTTACGCCCTTTCCAGCCGAGCCCGGCACGAATGGCCCAGGCCCGGTCGAGGGTCGGGGCGCTATCGACGACAGCCCGGCCCCGCACCGATGGGTGGCCGTTTCGCCGGACTGTATCGAGCAGTTGGTACAGCCGGTGTTTAGTGACTGTGTGATAATCGTCGCCCCAGGCGTATTGGGCGATACGCGGCAATCCCTGTTGGGCGGCGCGCAGCGCGTCGGGGCGTTTGTAGCCGGTGAGGGTCACGACGACACTTCGCACGCCGGGCATCACCCGTCGCAGGTCGTGGCGGTAGTCGCGCGAGCGCTCCATATAGCCGAGCTCCCCGGCGTACCCCGCGTCGAGCCATTGCCCGAGCAGTGGTTTCTGGTCATCAAGGGGGGCAAACGGCACAACGGCCGCGGCATCAAAACCGCAGCCGTTGTAGCTGTTCTCTATGATCTGCTGAAGGTTTGGCATAATGGCGCCCTTTACCGAAACTTCTTTGCGCGGCTGGCGCTTCGGTCTGTTTTCCGTGCGCTACTTGCCCAATTTGGTCATCTCGGCCTTGATGCGCTCAAGGTATTCGTCGGGTGTTTTGCTGCTGCCTACCAAGCGTGCCAGTTCAGTGCCCGTGGCGTCGAGGATCAGGATGGTGGGGTAGTTGGCCACGTTGTATTTACGGGCGATTTCTACGCCTTCGCCGGCTTCGGCGTCCACTTGGGTGCTGAGGAATTTACTATTTACATAATCGCCCACGGACTTGGCGGGAAAGATGTTGGCAGCCAGGTATTTGCAGGGGCCGCACCAAGTGGTGTAGACATCCATGAATATCAGCTTGTTAGACGAGGCTGCAGCTTTCTTCACGGCGTCGAAGTTGCCGGAAGTGAAGGTGATCTGGGCCATTGCGCTGGTGGCGAAAAGGGCCACGGCAAGGGTCATGAGGATTTTTTTCATTGTGTTCTTGGTTATGTAGTTTGGTTATTGGATGCGTGGGTAGGGGAAAGGTTTATTTTTCCCTGGTGACTTTTTGGGCCGGGGGATGACTTTTTGAGTCTGCAGTTAGATCGGCTCTTCCGGGTACGGATTTATATGCCGATGCCCTGATAGATAAAACCGAGGCGTGTTAGTTCGTCGCGGTCGAATACGTTGCGGCCGTCGATGATCAACCGGCCTTTCATCGCGCGGGCAATGGCTTCCCAGTCGGGGATACGGAATTCTTTCCATTCGGTGACCAGCACGAGCGCATCGGCGCCGTGCACGGCATCGTAGGCGTCGGCGGCGTAGCGCACGCTGTCGCCGAGCACGCAACGGGCGTTACCGGTCGCCACGGGGTCGTAGACGGTGATCGTGGCTCCGGCTTTGGCGAGTTGGCCGATGAGAGTCATGGCGGGGGCTTCGCGGATGTCGTCGGTGCCGGGCTTGAAAGCGAGGCCCCAGACGGCGATCTGTTTGCCGTTGAGGGCTTCGTGCCCGCCGAGGTGTTTCGACAAGAGTTTGAAGAGGATCTCTTTCTGGCGGTTGTTGACGCGTTCGACGGCTTCGAGCACTTCCATCCGGCAGTCGTGGTCCGAGGCGGTTCTGATCAGTGCCCGCACGTCTTTCGGGAAGCACGAACCGCCGTAACCGCAGCCGGGGTAAAGGAATTTGCCGCCGATGCGGGTGTCGGTACCGATGCCTTTGCGCACCATGTTGACGTCGGCGCCGGTGGCGGCGCACAGGGCGGCGATGTCGTTCATGAAGCTGATCCGGGTGGCCAGCATGGCGTTGGCGGCGTATTTGGCCATCTCGGCCGAGGCAATGTCCATGAAAATGACACGGAAGTTGCTCAAAAGAAGCGGTTTGTAGAGCTTGGTCATGAGTTCTACGGCTTTGGGCGAGTCGGTGCCTACCACTACGCGGTCGGGCCGCATGAAGTCTTCGATGGCGTTGCCTTCTTTGAGGAATTCGGGATTCGAGGCGATGTCGAACGGGTGTTCGGTGCGGCGCTTGTGTTGCTCTTCGCGGATGGCTTGCCGGACGAGCTCCGAGGTACCGACCGGGACGGTGCTTTTGGTGACTACCAACAGGTATTTGCTGATGTGCCGCCCGATGGTGCGAGCCACGGCGAGCACGTGGCTGAGGTCGGCGCTACCATCTTCGCCGGGCGGGGTGCCCACGGCGATAAAGACGATGTCCGCGTCGCCGAGCACTTCGGCCAGCGAGGTGGTGAAGCTGAGGCGCCCGGCTTTGTGGTTCTTTTCGACGAGCAGTTCGAGGTTGGGCTCCCAGATGGGGATGATGCCGCGTTGCAGGCGTTCGATCTTTTCGCTGTCGGTGTCGACGCACACGACATCGACGCCGAGCTCGGCGAAACACGTACCTGTCACCAGGCCGACATAGCCTGTCCCTACGACTGCGATTTTCATTGGGGGGATCTAAGATATTACAACCAGATGGTTACTGATTCCCAGGGGGTGATGCTTCCCCGTCCGCGTGTGATGTAGTAATTGAACGAGACGGGAGGATTAGGTTTCCCGGCCATGGCGGCCACAAGTTCGCCCCGGTCGTTGGCGGCATTCAGGTCGCTGACCAGGTTGTTGAAAAGTTGTTCGGCGACGATGTCGTTGGCTTCGCTGTCCGCCCCATCTACTTGCAGGAAAGTGGTATAGGCGTTCCGGATGTATCCGTGGATGATTAGATAGTCGGCCAAAGCGTTACTGGCGTCGCCTTCGGTGGCGAGGTCGAGATCGGTGACCACCTGGTAAAGGGAATAGGGTTTTTCTTTGATGCAACTGGTCGTGGGAACTGCGACAAGAGCAGCGGCAAGGAGTGCGAAGGCCGTGAAAATTACTGATTTGAGTTTCATCGTTTATGGTCTTTTTGGTTGTGTCTATATGGGTGTTTAGCGCTGTGGCTATCCGCACAAAGGTTGCAATTTTTATTGGTTTGCGCAATACCAGCCGTATAAGCGTCCGATGCCTTCGGCGATATCGACGCTGTGCCGCCATCCGAGGGCGTGTAGCCGTGAGGGGTCGGTCACTTTGCGCATGGTGCCGTCGGGCTGCGAGGCGTCGAACCTGATCTCTCCGGTGAATCCCACGGTTTGGGCGGCCAGCGCGGCGAGGTCGTCGATGGCGATCTCGTGGCCGGTGCCGATGTTGAGATGTGTGTTCCGGATTTCGTTGCCAACGGCTACATGTTCGGCGAGCGTGCCGAAGGCGACGTTTTCCATGACGAATACGCACGCATCGGCCATATCTTCGCTCCAGAGGAATTCGCGCAACGGGCGACCGCTGCCCCAGAGGGTCACGGAGCCCCATTCGACGCCGAACCGGCCGAGGGTTTCGACGATCCCGCCGTCGGAGCCGTTGCCGTCGTTCCCGGCGATGGGGCGGCGGGCCATGTCGCGGCGCAGGGCATCCCAGTCGTGCTTGTGCAGGGCTTTGGCCAGGTGCATCTTGCGCAGGATGGCGGGCAGGACGTGGCTACGTTCGAGGTCGAAGTTGTCGTTCGGGCCGTAGAGGTTGGTGGGCATCACGCTCACGAAGTCGGTACCGTATTGCAGGTTATAGCTTTCGCAGAGTTTGATGCCGGCAATCTTGGCGATGGCGTAGGGCTCGTTGGTGTATTCGAGCGGCCCGGTGAGCAGGCTCTCTTCGCGCAGGGGCTGGGGGGCATCGCGCGGGTAGATGCAGGTCGAACCGAGAAAGAGCAGTTTCCGCACGCCGGTGCGCCAGGCGTGGTGGATGATGTGGTTCTGGATGGCGAGGTTGTCGTAGATAAAGTTGGCCCTGTAGCGGTTGTTGGCGCCGATGCCGCCCACGCGGGCGGCGGCCAGGAATACGTATTCGGGCCTTTCGCCGTCGAAAAACGCGGCGACCGCCGCTTGGTCGGTGAGGTCCAATTCGGCGTGGGTGCGACCGACGAGGTTCGTGTAGCCTCTGGTGGCGAGGTTGTTCCAGATGGCGCTTCCCACGAGGCCCCGGTGGCCGGCGATGTATATTTTCGAGGTTTTTTCCATAGCGGTGGTTGGCGGGAGGCCGCGCGCAGGGCGTGGCCGGATTTCTCCGGGCTTCGCGGCCGCGTCACGGAGCGACTTTGAGGCCATTTCTGGCCTTTTCCTCCCTGCACCTCGGCAATATGCAAGCAAACTTGCATTGCCCTCGGTTGCTGCGTCGGTTGCTGCGTCGGTTGTCGCGGAGTGCCCGGCGCGGCGGCGCCGTCAGGCGCCGTACCGACTGAGTAAGGCGGGCGCTTTAATTTTCTGCAAGATTTCTTTCGCGTCAGCCAACCGGACTTTCCCGGTCGTCAGAAACGCCCTGTCAACACCATCCCGTAAAGGGTACTGCCTGGTTTCGTACTTCGGGGGAATGGAGCGCGGCCCCGTTCCATTCCGGCAGGCGTTTCATGCAGGTCAAAATTTCTCTTGCGTCGGTCAATCCGTTCAACTGTAACGTGTTTCACGCGTTCGCCGGGGTGGCCGATCTTGGCAAGGCAATGCCTTCGTGTGTCTTTGTCTGCTGTTTGCAGGTAATGATGTTACTTTCCCCGGAATAGTTTCACGTCTTCGGCCATCATCTCGGCCACGAGGGCCGGCAGGTCATAACGGGGCGTCCAGCCCAACCGGCGGCGGGCCTTCGAGGAGTCGCCGATCAGGGCCTCGACCTCGGTGGGGCGGAAGTAGCGCGGGTCGATGCTGATGACTACGCCCGAAGAGGCGATGCGTTGCTCGATAGCGGACAGGTACTCCTCGCCGACAGCTTTAGCGAATATCGTACGATCGACAGTGGTCATAAAACCTTCTTCTTTCTCGTCCGCACCCCGGAATTCCACGGTGATACCGATCTCTTCAAAGCTCATTTTACAGAAATCGCGGATCGAGGTGGTCACGCCGGTGGCAATCACGTAGTCGTCGGGCACGGGCTGTTGCAGTACGAGCCACATGGCTTCGACGTAGTCTTTGGCGTGGCCCCAGTCGCGGGTGGCCGACAGGTTGCCGAGGTACACGCGGTCTTGTTGCCCGAGGGCGATGCGGGCCGTGGCCTGGGTGATCTTGCGGGTGACGAAGGTCTCGCCGCGCCGCGGGGATTCGTGGTTGAAGAGGATGCCGTTGCTGGCGTGCATACCGTAGGCTTCGCGGTAGTTGACGGTGATCCAGTAGCCGTAGAGTTTCGCCACGGCATAGGGGCTGCGCGGATAGAAGGGGGTTTTCTCGCTCTGGGGGGTCTGCTGCACAAGGCCGTAGAGTTCCGAGGTCGAGGCCTGGTAGATTTTGGTTCTACCGCTCAGGCCCAGCAGGCGCACGGCTTCGAGGATCCTGAGGGTGCCGATGCCGTCGGCGTTGGCGGTGTATTCGGGGGTCTCGAAGCTGACTTTCACGTGGCTCATGGCGGCGAGGTTGTAGATCTCGTCGGGCTGCACTTCCTGGATGATGCGGGTCAGGTTCATCGAGTCGGTCATGTCGCCGTAGTGTAGGGTCAGCCGGTGGTTTTCGACGTGCGGGTCTTCGTACAGGTGGTCGATGCGCTGGGTATTCAGCGACGATGCCCGGCGCTTAATCCCGTGCACTTCGTATCCTTTTTCCAACAGCAACTCGGCCAGATATGACCCGTCCTGCCCCGTAATTCCCGTAATCAACGCTACTTTCTTCATGCTTCTGTCTTTTTTGTGCTTGTCGTGCGGGCATTGTTTACAAAAGAAAAACGATGCCCGCGATTGCAAGGCTATTGCAGTTCGTCGCGACCGGCGTTCCAAAGCAGGAACGACCAGACATCGGCCTGTTCCTGGATGGTTTTGCTGACCGGTTTCCCGGCGCCGTGACCGGCGCTCGACTCGACACGCAGCAGGATCGGGTTATCGCAGCCCTGAGCGGCCTGGAGCGTGGCGCCGAACTTGAACGAGTGGGCCGGTACGACGCGGTCGTCGTGGTCGGCGGTCATGATCAATGTCGGAGGATAGCAGATGCCCGGACGGATGTTGTGCAGGGGCGAATACTTGATCAGGTAGTCGAACTCATTGGGCTTGTCGCTGCTGCCGTATTCGACGGCCCAGCCCCATCCGATCGTGAACTTGTGGTAACGGAGCATGTCGAGCACGCCCACCTGCGGGAATGTGGCACAGAACAACTCGGGACGTTGCACGAGACAGGCGCCCACCAGCAGGCCGCCGTTCGAGCCGCCGCCGATGGCGAGTTGCTTCGGCGACGTATATTTCTCGGCGATCAGGTACTCGGCGGCCGCGATGAAGTCATCGAACACGTTCTGTTTCTTTTCGAGCATCCCGGCGTGGTGCCACTCTTCGCCGTACTCGCCGCCGCCGCGGATGCAGGCCAGCGCATAGACGCCGCCTTGTTCGAGCAGTGCGATGATCGAGGCCGAGAAGCCCGGCGTGCGGCTGATGTTGAACCCGCCGTAGCCGTAGAGGTAAGTCGGGGCGTTGCCCTTACGCTTGAGGTCTTTTTTGTGCACGAGGAACATCGGCACCTTCGTGCCATCCTTGCTGGTGTAGAACACCTGCTCGACGGTGAATTGCGAAACGTCGAAGTTTACTGCCGTCTGGCGGTAGATGTCGCTTTTGCCGTCGTTGATCTGCAGGCGGTACGAGGTGGGCGGGACGTTGAAGCTGGCGAAAGAGTAGAACACCTCGGTGTCTTCTTTCTTGCCGCCGAATCCCGCCGCGGTGCCGATGCCCGGCAGGGCGATTTCGCGCACGAGCGTGCCGTTCCAGTCGTACTGGAACACGCGGCTCGACGCGTCGACGAGGTATCCGGCGAAAATAGCTTTTTCGCCGGCGGTGTTCACCCACTGGAGCAGGTTCTCGCCGGTGGGGATCACGTCGCGTTGGACCAGCTGCGGCGAGTCAAGAGACACTTCTACGAGGCGGTATTTCGGAGCCTCGGCGTTGGTATACACGAGTAGTTTGTTGTTGCGGCAATCCACGATTTCATAATCGTACTCAAAGCCTTTGAACAGGAGTTTGAATTCCTTATCCCCGGTATGGCGGTAAAATACTTCGCTACCGTGGGTGCCTTCGGAGCCTACAACAAAGAGCCATTGGTTGTCGTCGCTGGCCCAGGCGTGGAAGTAGCGCAGCGGGTGCGCCTTGTCTTCGTAGATGAGCCGGTCGGCCGACTGGGGGGTGCCGAGTTTATGAAAGTATACTTTCTGGTATTCGTTCTTGGCCGAGTAGGCGTGCCCTTTGGGTTCGTCGTAGCGGCTGTAGTAGAAGCCTCCGTCGGCCCAGATGGCGTCCGAGAATTTCACCCACTGGATGTGGTCGGCGAGCGGTTTTCTGGTAGCGACTTCCATCACATGAATCTCGACCCAGTCGGACCCGCTGGCCGAAGTGGTGTAGGCGGCGTATTTGTCGTCGTTCGAAAAGCTGATGCCGCCCAGGGCTACGGTGCCGTCTTCAGAGAAGGAGTTGGGGTCGAGGAATACTGCGGGGGTGCCGTCGAGCCCTCTTTGGTAGTAGAGTACGCTTTGGTTCTGCAGGCCGTTGTTCTTGCTGAAGAAGTAGTATTCCCCCACGCGCGAGGGCATACCTTCGCGGGGATAGTTGTAGAGCTGGGTCAGGCGCGATTTGAGGCTGTCGCGGAAGGGGATCTGCGACAGGTAGTCCTGTGTGACGGCGTTCTGGGCTTCGACCCAGGCTTTGGTCTCTTCGGAGTTGTCGTCTTCTAGCCAGCGGTAGGGATCTTTGATGAGTGTACCGTGGTAGTCGTCGACCACGGTGGTGTCCGTCCGGGTGACGGGGTAGGGCAGGGTTTTGATGTCGTTCTTGCGGCCGGACGAGCCTCCGCAGGCGGTGAGTAGTGCGGCCATGGCAAACAGGGCGAGGGTGGAAAGGGTTTTCATATGGATATTTTGCTTTTCGATTGTCAGACGGATTCGGGAGGATTTTGGGGACTTCGGAGGCGTGCCGGTTTTGATACGGCTTACAAATATAGGAATTTTTGGTGCGTCCGCAGGTTGCCTGCGCTTGAATAATTATTTGGCGGATTTATCTCCTGGGGTCAAAATATAATCCACGCATTCCTCAAAGTTAAAAGTAAGGTCTTTCAGTTGGGTTATATCCAACGCCTCTGCCCGTTCCAGTTCTTCGCCCTGATCGCCTTCCCAGCAGATAATCAAATGCGAGCCTTCCGAATCAAACGCTGTTAAAAGATCGAATAAACTTTCCCTGTCTTTTTGTTTGTCCGACTTGTCGGCATCCTCGTCCCATTCTTCGCTTCTCCAGCCTCAACCGCAACCTTGGCTGCTGCCTATTATAGTATGCGTTTTGTTTATCGGGCACCCATTGCACGACTTTCGCTTCGCGCTCAGTGATAGGCTGGATAGACATGCCGGGATTTTCCTTGTCGAACTTCTTTTCTTCGATCTTTTCGTCTGTCAATAGATATAAGGCTAAACACATGGTATTTCTTTTTTTTTGTGTTCCCTGGCGGAACGGATCGCATGTCCGGTGTTGGGCTGCCGGGATTTATTTTATGCCAGCAACCGGCTGCGGGCGCTCTTTGATCAGGCTGTCCAGGTCGATAAGTTTATTCTCTTCGGCCAGGTATAGGAATGTCCTGAATATCGGCCCCCAGAGTTCGACTTCGACATCTTTCCCTTCGATTTTTTCTATCCTTTTCTCTTTGGTGCCGTAATACGAAAACCCGATCGAAAATTTCAGACCGCCGAGATACGCTACTTTGAACGGCCTGTGGTAGTTGTGGGTGTCGTGTAGTACCTGCCTCGGGGATATATAGGGCTCATTGAACGGCCGGACATAATAGAACGACGTGTCGCTGTCGAACACGAGGATGGAGGCAATCTCAAACCGCCTGAAATCGTAAATGTTGTCGAGCCTGAGCAATACGGTGTCGGGGTGGTTGAACATACCCGTGGCTTGCACGAAAAATTGGTCGTTCTGCCAGTAATACGAAATGCCGTGCGTAACATTGTTTCTCGCAGGCTGGTCGTACGACCAGGGGAACTTAACGTATTGCCCGTCTTTTAGGTAATATTTGGCGCCCGCTTTGAAATCTTCGGCGGGTTGGTCGATCCGCGTGTTGAGTGTGCGGGTCAGCAACGCGCTGTTGGGAGTGTCCAGCACTTGTGCGATGGCGAGCGTGTCGATTGAGTTGATCTTCAGGGTGTATTGCGTCTTTCCAAGCGTTCTGGCATATTCGACCTGTCGCTGGGTGGCTTTGATGTGACGCTCGTTCAGGATAGCGTACTCCAGCAGCTTTAGGGTCGTTCGGGCCTTAAACTCCGGGGCTGTTTGCCGAATGACGAGCGCATCTGCGGTTAAGACCGAGTCTACGCCCCAGCGGCTCTCGATCCGCCCCAAACCGTATGAGATGGCAAACTCCGGCGCGCGTCCTCCGACGTAGTTGTGATCGAAGTCGAGGAATACCGGCCCGGAATAATGCATGGCCGCGGCCATTTGTTCGGCCAGCTCGCCGAGCATCATCACTTTGCTGATCTCTTCGTATTCGAATCCCGTTTCGATCCTCACTTTGACGTTGCCGAAATCCCGGGTCACATAAAAGTCTTCGTGGGCCGAGGCCGTTCTGCAGGCCAGACTGAACGCCAGTAAGGAAATGAAAATGCGTGCATTCATAATTTTATGGAGACTATGCGTGTGATTTTATTCTATTAACTTCGGCCTCGCGCCCACCCCCCGAGCGGCTTCGCCGCTGGGCGCTGAGGCCGTGGATCGCTAAGGCGATCCGCTCACAGGAATTTATCGACCAGCTCAAGGAACCTGTCCTGCGTTTTGGCGTGTCCCTTTTCTTTCGGGGCGAATCCCTTGTCGAAATTCGCCAGTGCCGCTTCGTCCATGTCGTAGTACATGTCGCCTTCGTAGTACGCCCCCTCGATCCCGCGCAGGGCGCCGGGGTACAGTTCCAGCACCAGCAGGGCCGCCGGGAATTTCCCCTCGCGGTTGGTAATGTTGTATTCTTTCGACACCCGGAAACCGAACCGCTTGTAGTATTCGGGATCGCCGTAGATCAGGATCGCCCGGTAGCCCATTTCGCGCGCCAGCGCGGCGGTATGGGTGATCAGCCGGCTGCCGATGCCCCGGCCCTGGTACCCGGGCAACACGCTTACCGGCCCGAAGGTCAGCACGGTGTGTGCTTGGCCTTCGGGGCCGGTAACTTTCGCTTCGACATACATGATGTTCCCCACGATCTCGCCGCCGTCGAGCGCTACGAAATCAAGCGCCGCCACGAACTGTTCGGCCTGCCGCAGATGGTGTACGAGCAGATGCTCGTTGCATCCGGGGGTGTACATGTTCCAGAATGCCTCGCGGGTGACTTCCTCGACGCGGTGGTGGTCTTTGGCTTCTTCGGGCCTGAGGGTGATTTTCATGCGATTGGATTTAATCGTTAGCGGTATATGCCAGCTTTCCGGCTTCGCGCCCCTAAAAACGCTACGCGCCCGGGCGCCGAGGCCGCCGTGGATTGTTGCGCAATACCAATAGCAGGTTGTGTGCGTGATTTAGTGACTCCACGTTTTCTTTACGCTATAAGGCGCGCCGACCTCCGGGCGCTCTGTGTATTCGGCCCTGACGAGGGTGTCCTCTTCGAAATAGAGGGTCAGAATACCCAGATTCCGCTGCGCGTAGTCGATGTCCCACCGCTCCATAAACCCATCGGTGAACCGAACGGGGTAGGCGACGTTGTCGCCCTCGATCGCGGCAAGGCCGCGCTCGGGCAGTTCCCGCACGACATCGGCTTTCGTTTTTCCGTCAAACCAGTTGACCTTGAACAGCCACAGGGTCATTGGGTAGCGCGCGTCGGAATACATTCCGGCATCCCATACGCCCCATTCGGTGCTGTCGAGCGGTTGCGGCCGCGGGGTGCAGGCGTATAGGAACCCGGCGCAGATCACGCCCAGTAAGGCTGTGCTGAACATTTTTTCTTTGTGGGACTTGCCGAAGATTTTGTCGGTCAGGGAGGTCATATTCGGTTTTAGTGCTGTTATACGTGCGAGAGCCGCGCGGCGAGAACCCGCTCGATGATCTTCTCGCCGGGGATGAAGGGGCGTCCGAGCGAAGCCAGCGCATCAAGTCCCAGCCCCGCCATAGCGATGGCGACCGCTTCGGTATCGCCCGGTTCCACGCCGTCGGGTGCCGTGATGGCCCGTCCGGCGTCGGTCAGCGCCCACTCGGGGAGCAATCCGATCACTTCAGTACCCGTGACCTCGACGCCCCGCCGCCGGGCCGCTGCCGATATGGCGCCGAATGCCGGCCAGAGCCCCGTGGTGCGCATGTCCGTAAGGTTAGTTGACACCTGCGCGAATCCGTACTCCGCGATGTGCCAGCCGAGGGCTTTCAGAGCGGGCAATGAATGCGGACCGCCACCGCTGGTGCGCACTTCGCGGGCGATGGCGTCGGCCACGGCCGAGTCGGGCGTCGACAGATTAAAATTCACGGCCCCGAGGAAATTCCGCGCCCCGATCACCGAGGCCCCCGTGCGGGCCACATGTTCCGACCATTCGGCGGGGCCGAAATCGGGCTGCCACTCGGGCGAGGCCATCTTGGTGCGCAGGCCTTCGTACTGGCCGCGGCGGCAAGCTTCTAATCCTCGCCTTTCCGGAGAGAATGCAGCCGCTTCGTAACAATACACAGGTATCCCCAATTCCGAACCGACCCGCGCGGCCAGTGAGCGAGCCATCGCGGCGCATTCGCCGAGCGTCACCCCGTCGACCGGCACTAAGGGCAACACGTCGGCCGCCCCGATGCGGGGGTGTTCGCCCGTATGCGAGCGCATGTCGACCAATGCGGCGGCCCGTTCCACGGCACGGAACGCCGCCTCGCAGACGGCTTCCGGGTCGCCCGCCAGCGTGATGACGGTGCGGTTGGCCGCTTCTCCCCGGTCGATGTGCAGCACGGCCGCCCCTTCGACCGACGAAGCCGCGGCGGCAATGGCTTTGATGACTTCGGGACGGCGTCCCTCGCTGAAATTGGGCACGCTCTCGATGATCTTTCTCATGGCGTAAAAATTGCTTCTAAAGATATGTAAAATAAATAATTGTTCGTATAATTGCAATACGTTTAACCTTTCCCCAACACTCTATCTTTTAGTACTAGAGTATGAAATCGCAAAAAGATTTCCGTCCGGCCCGTCCCCTTTCCGGGAACGACGACGCCCGTAAATCGACCCGCCTCGATCCGTCGCGCAAGAGCGGTAAGGAACGCTACGAACTTTACAAAAACCTCGGCAGCGACGACGAGGACGACGAACTCCGCGGCCTGCGTACCCGCGAATCGGCGCTGGACTACCTCGACCCCGAAGAAGAATAAAAAGGATGGAAAAATTCGTGATGGCGGCCGGAGCCGCCACCCGCTATGCCGACTACGGCAGGGGAGAGCGCACGGTGCTGCTCCTGCACGGCTACCTCGAAGCCATCGAGGTGTGGGAGGAGTTCGGCGGACAGCTCGGTAAAAGTTGCCGGGTGATTGCCCCCGACCTGCCGGGTAGCGGACTGTCTGACTACGATGGTCGCGAAGCCATCACCGTCGAATACATGGCCGAAACGGCTGCCGAAGTGCTGGGCAAAGCCGGGGTCCCCAAGTGTACGGTCGTGGGCCATTCGATGGGCGGATACGTCGCACTGGCCTTGGCTGAGTTGCATCCCGAGCTTGTCGAGGGCCTTGTGCTTTTCCATTCGACACCCAACGGCGACACGTCCGAAAAGGCCGCAGAGCGCCAGCGCGAAATCGAACTGATCGAGGGCGGCCGCAAAGAACTGCTCTCGCGGGTCAACCCCGGGCGCGGTTTCGCTCCCGAGAACCGCCGCCGCCTGGCTGCCGTGATCGAGGAGCTGGGCGAACAGGTGATGATGCTCGACGACCGGGCGATGATTGCTACCCTGCGCGGCCTTGCGCTCCGTCCCGACCGCAATGCCGTGATGCGTGCGATGCCCGTGCCGCGGATGATGCTCTTCGGCCGCCACGACGACTACATCCCCGCCGATGCCGCCGAGGCCATGGCCGCCGGACAACCCGGCGCCCGTACCGAATGGCTCGGACATTCGGGTCATATGGGTTTTATCGAGGAACCCGAAGCGTCGCTTGCCCTGCTCACGGACTTCGTGGGGTCGCTTCCGTAAGTAAAATAGTTCCCGAAATATAGTTCCCGGTAAAAGAAGACAGCAGGCGTCGGCGGGTCTTGCAATAATGGATGCCGCGCTTTCTTCGGCGACGATTCCCTCCGGCAGTCTCGCGCAATATATCATGAACCTCCTGATCGACATACTCAATATCATCGGCGGCATCGGGCTGCTGATTTTCGGCCTCAAAGCGATGAGCGAAGCGCTGCAACGCTGGCTGGGGCACCGCCTGCGTTTGGCGGCATCCAGGCACCCTGCCTCGGCGGGTTCGCTTTTCCGTTCCTGGGTTTATATCGGGGCGGTCGTGCAATCGCCCGGAGCCGCCGCATCGACCGTCACAGATTTCCTGAACGTCGGCCTGGCTACCCTGCGGCAATCGGCTCCGATGATGGCCGGGATATCGTTGGGAAGCCTTTCGCTGCTGTGGATTATCGCTATCTTCGGGTTCGAGCTCGGCACGCCGTTCATCGCCATACCGCTCGTCGGCGCGGGGGCTTTGCTCCTCTTGTCCGGGAAATACGCATGGCATAACACCGGCGAGATTGTGGTGGGTTTCGCCCTGCTGATGCTGGGCCTGAACATGATGATGCTCTCGCTCTCCTCGATCGCTTTCACGACCGACGCCTGGTATTACGTACGCGACTACGCCTCGCTCGGCATCTTCTCGCTCATCCTTTCCGCCTTGCTGGGCATTTTGCTGGCTGCCGCCCTGCGGCCTGTCGCGGTGTTTGCCCTGGCCGCCTTGCTTTGTTTCGCCGATTGGATCCCCTGTGCCGCGGGGGCCGCCATGCTTATGGGAGCGGGTCTCGGAGCTACGGTGGCGGCTAACTTCCGGGCCTCCGACATGTGTATTGCTTCGCGCCGGGCCGCGGTATACAATAGCGCGATCTACTTGTTGGGCCTCCTGTGGGGCCTGCCGTTGCTGGCTTTCCTGCCCCGGTTCTACGGTGCCGTCGGCGGAGGTGTCGCCACGTACGAACCGTTGTGGCTGGCCGGTTTCCTGACGATTTTCTTTTTGGTGAACGCATGGCTGTCGCTGCTGCTGTCGGACGGGATCATGGGACTGGTATGCCGCCTGGTGAAAGGCACGGCCCGCAGGAACTCCAATAAACTGAAGGCCCGCGAACGCGCTTTTCTGGCCTCGACCCCCGAGTTGTCGCTACTGGCCGCCGAGGCCGAGATCGCCAACAGTGCCAAACGGGCGGTGCAGATGTTCGGTCTCGTGTGCCAGATGCCGTGGATGACCGAGCCCGAGTTCCGCGAGGCTGTAGCGCGTGTCGAGAAATACGAGCGTATCGCCGACCGGGTCGAACGCGAAACGGTGGCCTACCTGACCGGCCTTTCGGCCTCGGAACACTCGCCCCGGATGAGCGCCGCCCTGCAAACCATGTACCTGACGGCTTCGCACATCGAACAGATGGCCGATACCAGTTTCGACATGGCCAGGCTCTTTCATGCCCACCGCAGCGGCTTCACGCAGCAACAACTCGGCAACCTCAGGGACTTCTTTGTCATCGTTGAGCAGGCGCTCTACCGGATGGTCGACAACCTCGAACATCCCACGTCCGAAGGGGTCGACGAAGCCCGCGGGATCGAGCGTGCGGTCAACGAACGCTATGCCGCCTTTTATGCCCGCCCGGGGGAGCAGGGACATGACGTTCCTGGCTACCGGGAACTGATGGCCGAGGGCGAACGGCTGGCCGGTGCCGCCATGCGTGTGTCGGCAGCGCAGACGGCGCTGCTTTGAGCCATTGCCAATTCCTGTATCGCCGGGCACAAAGGCCGCGGGTTTTGCCGGAGTTTATTTTGGGCGAAGCCGGAAGGGTTTTGGCCCGATGAACCGGCCGGTTGCGAAATAATAAAGATACGCCTATCCGCACTCACACCTCTTGAGGTCCGGCCGCCGCCGGAGGACGTAAACAAGCCGCAGGCGGATATAACGGCACCTTGTACCGGACTGCCGGGGTCGCGAAGCGACTCCGCAAAATCCCCTCTTCCCTGAAACAACAAACCGGGGGATTATTGAGGATAAGCATTTAAATAGAAAAACTTAACCTTTAAGAGCTATGATTAAGATTCTGGATAAAGAGCATTCGATTCTGTCGAAATATGTGGCGCAGATGCGCGACCAGCAGGTACAGCGAGACCCCGTGCGGTTCCGCCGCAACCTCGAACGTGCGGGCGAAGTCATGGCCTACGAGATCAGCAAAACTTTCGACTATACCCCGCGAACCGTCGTCACGCCACTCGGCGAGGCCGAAGTGATGCTCCCCGATACCGAAGTGGTGATCGCTTCGATCCTGCGCGCCGGAATCCCGATGCACAACGGCATGCTCAACGTGTTCGACGATGCGCAGAACGCCTTCATCACCGCCTACCGCAAGTACAGCAAGGACGGCTCAATGAAGATCGTGCTCGAACAGCTCACCACGCCATCGGTCGAGGGCAAAACGCTCATCATCGCCGACGCGATGATCGCCACCGGCAGCTCGATCGAACTGTCCTACTACGCCATGCTTGAACGCGGCGGCATGCCCGAACACACCCACATCGTTGGAGTGATCGCCAGCGCCGAAGGGGTGGAATACATCCGCAAACGCCTGCCGATGGAGCACGTGACGCTTTGGCTGGCGGCGGTCGACGAGGAGATGACCCTTAAGTCGATGATCGTGCCGGGCCTGGGCGACGCGGGCGACCTAGCCTACGGCGAGAAACTATGATATGACCCGAGAATTATAAGACCCTGAATATCAGCAAGCTGGGGGATGCTACCAATGTAGCATCCCCCAGCTTGCTGGTAGTCATCGGAGTATGCCTGTTACTGTTTCCGGAGCGTCATTCCGGCCATCGACATGGAGTTGCCCGATATGGATCCTGTCAAGGTTGTGCCATTTGCGGTTACGGTTACTTTGGGTGGGTCGTAGGTGTACGTTCCGGTGTACTCACCCTCACGATAGCCATCCCATTCGTAAACTAATACGGTGGTGGCACTGGTGAATTCGAGTTCGAACTCTTCGTCATAGCCACTGTAATACCACGAGGTTCCGGCGAGCGACTCGCCTTTGTTGTCGTCTTTCTTGCAGGAGGTGAACGCGGCAAATCCTGCGAGTAGCATCAATAAGATTAGTTTTTTCATTGTGTTTGGAAAATTAAATTGGTTAAACTTAAAGTTATCATATATGATAACCAAAGCGCAAAGGCAACCCATTTTCTTTGTTATCAAAGAAGATAACCTGGGAAATGGAAGAAAAAGAGCTTTTTGTTCGGGTAGGAGAGAAGATCCGCGAACTGCGGAATGTGAAATCAGTCAGCCAGTTGGAGCTGGCCGAACGATGCGATTTCGAGAAATCGAACATGTCGCGCATCGAGGCTGGCCGCACCAACCTGACCTTACGAAGCCTGAACAAAATAAGCCGGGCCCTTGGGGTGACAGTGGCGGAACTGGTCGATGTGGAGCAGCTGTAATGCGGTTACTGCACATGGACATGGTCTTTTGCCCTTGAAACGGCAAAGGATGCCATGCGAGTGTGGCGTAGAAAAGGGTCTCTGATCCTGCCATCCTGAACGGAGTGAAGGATCTCGTTTCTGAAGAATCAATTTCAGCCGAGATCCTTCACTTCGTTCAGGATGTTTATGATACTATATATAAGGTTACAGCAACCCGTTCTCGGCGAAACTGAAAATCCCGCTGTCGGCCACGATCACGTGGTCGAGCAGGCGGATGTCGAAATACGAGGCTGCCAGCCGCAGTTGAGAGGTGTTGGCCACGTCCTGGTCACTCGGAGCGGCGTTTCCCGAGGGGTGGTTGTGGGCCAGCACCAGCGCTGCCGCGCCCCGGTCGAGCGCCCGCTTCACCACCAGCCGCACGTCGATCACCGCGCCCTGCGTACCGCCCTGGCTCAGGCGGTAGCGTTCGATGATCCGTTTCGAGCGCGTCAACAGCAATACCCATACTTCTTCGTAGGGCAGATCGGACAGCAGGGGCCGGAAGATGGAGGCGATGTCATTGCTGCCCACCACCTGTTCCGGGATTACCGTCTGCTCGGCACTGCGGCGCCGCCCGAGTTCGAGCGCGGCGGCGATGCTCACGCCCCGCGCCAGCCCCACGCCTTTGAACCGCCGCAGTTCGGACAACGCGAGTTTGCCCAGCTCGTTGAGGTTGCCACCCGCATGGTCGAGCAGCTCCTGCCCGATGTCGACGGCCGAGCGGTCGGCGGTGCCGCTGCCAATCAGTACTCCCAACAGTTCGCCGTTGGTGAGCGCTGCCGGGCCGAGGCTCATCAGCCGCTCGCGCGGCCGCTGCGATTCGTCCCACTCTTTGATCGATTTTTTCATAGTGGATTTGAAATTTTAAGTACCAGTTGATGAATCAGAATTCTTATGAGCTGATAATTTCGGTCAGATAGAACTTAGTTATGTCATCCCGGGCGCAGCCGAGGGACCTGCTTAGATACTGATTATACAGGAGAATTACAGTCTTTGAAAAGGTACCTCGGCTGCGCCCGGGATGGAATAAGTACGCTTGAAGGGTTATTCCGGATGGGAGAGCAGCGCCTCGGCGACCAGCAGGTCGTCGGGTGTGGTGACTTTGATGTTGCGGTAATCGTTCGTCGTAACGGGGAAAATCTCGATACCCGCCGCCTCCGCCACCGAAGCGTCGTCGGTGAAGCGGGACGAGTAGGGCAGGGCATAGGCCGCCCGGATGAGTTCGCCGCCGAACACCTGTGGGGTCTGCACCGCGACGTATTCCGACCGGTCGACTGCCCGGCCCCCGTGGCGCAGGCTCTCGGTGAGCGGCCGCACCGGAACGGCTGTCCCCCCTTCTGCGGCACATTCGAGCAGTTCCGCCACCGTGGAACGCCTCACGAACGGCCGTACCCCGTCATGAACCAAAATCAATTCGCCGGGCACAGGCGACGAGACCGAAAGGGCCGCCCGCACCGAGTCGAACCGTTGTGCGCCGCCCGTGACTACCGTGTGCGGCAAGTCGAAATTGTGAGCCAGGCATAACTCCTGCCAGTAGGCCTGCCTGTCGCCGGCCAACACCAGCACGAACCGGGCGCTGTGACCCTCAAGGGCCGCAGCCAGCGCTTGCATCGAGCGCATGACGAGTGGCGTTCCGGCGAGGGGTAAAAACTGTTTCGGCAGGTCGCTTCCCATCCGGCGGCCCTGGCCGCTGGCGACGATAATGGCCAGTATGTCGTGTTTTTTCATCGCACTAAAGTAATAATTTCCTAACTTTAACCCCAAATTTACCTGCCCGGGACGCTGAATTCGCTCTCCGGAACCCCGGAATTTGCCCTTTGGCAGACCCCGGTAATTTCCCGGAAATCTCCCGGCAGCCTTTTGAAATACCCCCAAATACCGCATACAACCCCTCATGGAAAAACTCAAAAAAATAGCCCGCAAGGCGCTACCGCACGCGGTGGCGCTCGTCCTGTTCGCCCTCGTGTCGATGTTGTTCTTCGCCCCGCAATACAGCGGCAAAGCGTTGCGCCAATCCGACATGGTGCACTACTCGGGCATGGCCCGCGACGCCCAGCAGATGCAGGAGGAGAGCGGTGTCGATCCGCAATGGACGGGCCGTATGTTCGGCGGGATGCCTACCTCGCTCATCAACATGCAGTACGAGGGCCGTGTGGTCAAACAGGCCGCCGAGGTGGCCTATTTCCTCGGGCAGCCCGCCGCGCTGATCTTCATCGCCATGGCCGGGTTCTACCTGATGCTGCTCTTGTTCGGCGTCAACCCGTGGTTGGCGATGGCCGGGGGGTTGGGCTACGGGCTTTCGACCTTCTTTATCATCATCATCGGCGTGGGGCACGTAACCCAGATGATGGCGCTCGGCTGGGCACCGCCCATGGTTGGCGCGGTTTTCTATGCCTATCGCAAACGTATCTGGCTGGGGGCTGCGCTGGCCGGGCTGTTTGCCTCGGTCGAAATCTCGTGCTCACACCCGCAGATCACCTACTATTTCCTGTTCGTGCTGGTGGCGCTGGTCATCAACGAATTCGTCGTTGCCTTTAAAGATAAAAAACTCGGACGTTTCGGTAAAGCGACCGCCGCCCTGGTGCTTGCCGCCGCGCTGGCCGTGGGCTCGAACCTCGTGCAGCTTTACAACATTGCCGACTATGGCAAAGACTCGATCCGCAGCGCCAGCGAACTGACCACCGGTCACACCTCCGAACAGACCTCGGGCCTCGACAAAGACTACGCCACCGCCTGGAGCTACGGCAAGATGGAGAGCCTCGACATGTTTATTCCCTACCTTTTCGGCGGGGGCCACAACTTCAGCCCGGGCGGACAGGTTGACCTGACGTTCAAGGATATGGCCCGCCAGGGCTACCAGGTGCCGCGCGATGCCTATGCCTATTATGCTTCGTACTGGGGCCCGCAGGATTTCACCGAAGGCCCGGTCTATGTCGGGGCCGTGCTGGTTTTCCTGGCCGTGCTGGCCTTGTTCCTGCTCAAGGGGCGCGAGAAATGGTGGATCGCGGCCGTGTCGCTGCTCGCCCTGCTGCTCGCCTGGGGACACCACATGATGTGGCTCAGCAGCTGGTTCCTCGACTATTTTCCGATGTACAACAAGTTCCGCACCGTGTCAATGATCCTTGTGATCATCGAGTGGAGCGTCCCGTTGCTGGCCGTGCTGGGGCTCCAGAAACTGTGGGAGGGCGGCGTCGATAAAAAGAAATTCAAGAACGCGCTTCTGTGGGCGCTCGGTCTCACCGGAGGCGTGGCTGTACTTGTGTTGCTGTTCGGCGGCGTATTCGGCGGTTTCGAGAACGGTTACGAAACGCGCTTCCCCGAAGAACTGAGGGCCGCGATGGCCGGGGAACGCGCCTCGATGATGCGCCTCGACGCCCTGCGTTCACTGGGCTGGGTCGTGGTGGCCGCCGGACTGGTATGGCTGTTCTACAACGGCAAACTGAAGAAAGGGCTGTTCGTGGCCGGAGTGACGACCGCCATCTTTCTCGACCTCTTTTTCGTCGACCGTCGCTTCGTCTCGGAGCGCGATTTCCAACCCAAGCGGACCGCTTCAGTCGTTCCGATGACCGAAGCCGACCAACTCATCCTGCAAGATACCACCAATTATCGCGTGGCGAATTTCGCCGTACCGACTTTCATGGACGCTTCGACGTCGTACTACCACCGCTCGGTGGGCGGCTACCACGGCGCCAAAATGCGCCGCTACCAGGAACTCATCACGCGTCACATGAACCCCAAGGAACCGTGGATGGACAAGAACGTGGCGGTATACAGCATGCTCAACGCCAAGTATTTCATCCTTCCGAACAGCGAGTCGGAGAACGGACAGCCCGAAGTGCACCTGAATCCCGATGCTCCCGGCAATGCCTGGTTCGTGCGTGAACTGCTGGTGGTGCCCGGGCCCGACGAAGAGATCGCCGCGCTCGACCAGGGCATCTTCAACCCGCGACGCATGGCCGTGGTCGATAAGCGTTATGCCCGCGAGATCGCATCGTTCGTTCCCGCAAACGACACCACATCGTTCGTGCACCTGCCCTTCGACAGCACCTCCACCGCCTCTCTGACCGGCTACCAGCCCAACCACCTGCGTTACACGACCCGCTCGGACAGCGCCGGACTGGTGGTGTTCTCCGAAATCTACTACCCGAAAGGCTGGACGGCCACTCTCGACGGCCAACCCGCGCCGCATTTTGGCGTAGACTACGTGTTACGCGCTATGGTGGTTCCGGCCGGCGAGCACACCATCGAATTCCACTACGCCGCTCCCCATTTCGCCACGCTGGTCGGCATCACCCGCACCTGCTCGTGGATCCTGCTCATCGGGGCGCTGGTGCTGATCGCCGGAGCGACCGTTTGCCCTGCCGGGTGCTGTACCTGCTGCTGCCGGAAGAAATCCGCGGCTACCGGGGAGAAACCTTCCATCAATGAACAAAACGCTGTAGAATAAACGATGCGCCACCGCGAGAAAAACGGCGTACGGGCCGACTATACCGTGGCTACGATCAGTGTCACGCTGGTGCTGTTGATGCTCGGCGTGGTCGGTTATATCCTGCTGAACCTGTATAGCAGTTCGTCGGCCGTGCGCGGCGAGTTGCGCTTCTCGGTGATGCTGGCCGACACGGTGAGCGCCACCGACCGGGCCGCTATCGAGAGCCGCCTCGGGATGCACCCGGGCGTCTCCTCGTTCAGTTACACGTCGGCCGACGAGGCTGCCGCCGATTTCCGAGACTACATCGGCACTGATTTCGTGGCCTTCCTCGGCGAGAATCCCCTGCCTGCCTCTTACGAATTGCGCCTCGCGCCGTCGTACGCCTCCGAAGAGCGCCTGGCGGCTCTGGAGCAGGAGTGCGCCTCGTGGAGCGGCGTCGACGAAGTACTCTACCAGAAAAAGATCGTCGGGGCCGTGATGCGCAACCTCAACCGCCTGAACGCTGTGCTGCTCGGGCTGGGGGCGCTGCTGTTGCTAATTACTGTAATGCTCATCAGCAATACATTGCGGCTGGCCGTGGCCTCTCGCCGCGCGTCAATCGCCACCATGAAACTCGTGGGCGCCACCCGCGGGTTCATCCGCCGCCCGTTCGTGTTGCGCGCCTTTACGCAGGGCGTGGTGTCGGGGCTGCTGGCCTCGTTGCTACTTTACCTATTCGTCGACGGGCTGGGCGACGTGATGCCCGAAGTCGACCTGATCCGCGACCTGCCCACCCTCGGGGTGATCTTCAGCCTGCTCGTGCTGTTGGGCATTGCGATATGCACCCTCTTTACGGCAACGGCCGTCAACCGCTACGTGCGGCTTACCAACGACTAACCCTCACGGGATCCACATTCATTAAGACAAAACGCTACCAAAATATGGCAACTAAAAAAACAACCTCCAAAGCGGGGGCCCCGCAAAAAGAGAATCCGGCGATGCTGTTCGGCAGCCGCAACTACCTATGGATGGCCATCGGATTGGGCGCCATCATCATCGGCTTTATCCTGTTGAGCGGCGGTGCCAGCAAACACCCCGAAACCGAGTTCGGCGAATCGATGTTCAATTTCCGCCGCCTGTGGATCGCCCCGCTACTGTTGCTGTTCGGCTTCTTCGCCGAGATCTATGCCATCTTCCGGCGCCCGAAACAACACGCGCAACCCCAGGAAAACAAATAGTTTTCGGTATTATCCATTTCGTCTTGCGGGTAAAGCCTCGCGCATACGATCCGGGATGGCCCGGGTCGTGCTTATTTTCTCCATCCTAATTTGATTTATGAACTGGATTGAAGCGGGCCTGCTCGGACTGGTGCAGGGCCTTACCGAATTTTTGCCCGTCAGCAGCAGCGGGCACCTGGTGATCGGGCAGGAGCTGCTCGACATCAACGCGGGCGATACCACTTTCGCCATTCTCGTGCACGCCGCCACCGTGCTAGCCACGATCACCGTCTTCTGGGGCGAGATCGGCAAGATTCTGCGCAATGGGTTCCGGTTCCGCCGCCCGACCTACGAAACCCATTATGTACTGAAGATTGCCCTGTCGATGATCCCCGTGGCGATCATCGGCTTCTTTTTCAAAGACGAAGTCGAGGCGCTTTTCGGCGGAGGGATCAAGTTTGTCGGCGCTATGTTGCTCGTGACCGCCGCCCTGCTGATGCTCAGCTGGTGGGCGATGCGGATGCGCGAAAAACGGCGCATCAAAACGCACGACATCGGCTATGCCGATGCCTTTGTCATCGGAGTGGCGCAGGCCATTGCCGTGATCCCCGGCATCTCGCGCAGCGGCGCCACCATCTCGACCGGCCTGCTGCTCGGCAACGACCGCACGAAGCTGGCCAAATTCTCGTTCCTAATGGTACTGGTGCCGATCCTCGGCGAGGCGGCCCTCGGTATCCTGAAAGGCGAATTCGCCCCCGCCGTGTCCGGCATTCCGCTCAGCGCCATGGTGGTGGGTTTTCTGGCCGCTTACATTTCGGGCCTGTTCGCTTGCCGCGTGATGATCAACATCGTCAGCCGCGGGAAACTCTACTGGTTTGCCCTCTATTGCGCCATCGTCGGCATCGTTGCCATCATCTGCTGAGACACCCGTCTGAGCAAGTTGCCTTTCAAAGCGCTCTCCGATCCCATAATCATTTGCCAGCCTCGCCCCGCCGAGGCCATAGAAATATGCTGATAACCCCCGAAACGCTGCCCGACGAGGGCGTGGTGCTGAACGTCGACAAGCCGCTGGGCTGGAGTTCGACCGACGTGGTGCGCAAGATCAAAGTGATGCTGCGCCGCGCCGGATTCCCCAAGAGCGTCAAGATCGGTCACGCCGGCACCCTCGACCCGCTGGCCGACGGTGTGCTGCTCGTTTGTATCGGTAAAGCCACCAAGCGCGTCGAAGCCCTGCAGTCCGAGCAAAAAGAGTACGTGGCCGGTATCGAACTCGGCGCCACTACCCCCAGCTACGACCTCGAACACCCGGTCGACGAGCGTTACCCATGGGAGCACATCACCGGCGACAGCATCCGCGAAGCCCTGACTGCCATGGAAGGCGAGCAGCAACAGATGCCGCCCCTCTATTCCGCCAAGCGGATGGACGGCAAGCGCGCCTACACCTACGCCCGGCAGGGCAAAGAAGTAGAACTCAAGGCCGTTCCGGTGACGATCTATGCCGCCGAATTGCTCGGCTACGAAGCGCCCCACGCCACCGTGCGCATCGAGTGCAGTAAGGGTACCTACGTCCGCAGCGTGGCGCGCGACCTGGGCCAAGCGCTCGGCAGCGGCGGCCACCTCACCTCGCTGCGGCGTACCCGCAGCGGCGGGTTCCGCTACGAGGATTCCGTATCGTTGGAACAGGTGGCCGAAATGATTCCAACCGTGACAGAATCTTTATAATCCCCAAGAATCCGAAGCGGGGGATTGGCCAAAGGGGGCAGCACCTGATGCAGTGCCGAATGCAATGCAAGCTTGCTGACCAATTGCCGAGGCGCAAGGAAGCGGACGAAGTGAGGCCTCCTTTGGATTCGTTTTTGCCTACTTGTGGCTTCGCCCACCTCCTCGGCGTTCGGACCATTTAAACATGTTTACATGGCTCTAACTGCCAGCGTCGGGCGTCGAACAACAACCGACGCAGTAGCCGAGTGTAATTCAGCCGACGAACGAAGCAAGCGCCGATGACAGCTTGCTGGCTCGGCCTTGCAAGGAGGAGGAAAACTCCGGTTAAGCTGGCTTGAAATTGCCGAGGCACAAGGAGGAAAAGGCCACGTAGCGGACTTAAAAGTAGGCGCGGTTCGCGGCGGACGCGGGTCGGAAGGTGAAAGTATAAATATGCTCCCATTGGGGATAAGAAGCCCTCCGCGGAGGATGACGAGATTGCTTCGCCGCCTGAGGCTCCTCGCAATGACGAGAAAACAAGAGCTGGGTGAAACAAAATCCCGAAACCTGCGTATATATCTTTATCTGTCTGTCTTAATTTTTCAGAACGCTTATTAATTTTCAGAACGCAAACACCTCCCGTCCCATGAAACTGTCGCAATACAAGTACGACTTCTCGCCCGACATGCTGGCCAAGTATCCGGCCCCGAACCGCGACGAATCGCGCCTGCTGGTCTTCGACCGCAAGAGCGGCAAGATAGAACACAAGATATTCAAAGACATCATCGAATACTTCGGCGAAGACGACGTGATGATCTTCAACAACACCAAAGTGTTCCCCGCCCGCCTCTACGGTAACAAGGAAAAGACCGGCGCCGAGATCGAGATCTTCCTGCTGCGCGAGCTCAACCGCGAGCAGCGCCTGTGGGACGTGCTGGTCGACCCCGCCCGCAAGATCCGCATCGGCAACAAACTCTATTTCGGCGACGACGACCTGCTGGTGGCCGAGGTGATCGACAATACCACCTCGCGCGGACGCACATTGCGCTTCCTGTTCGACGGCACTTACGAGGAGTTCAAAGAGGCGCTGTTCAAGATGGGCGAAACTCCGCTTCCCCGCTGGGTGCGCGAAAAAGTGGAGCCCAGCGATGCCGAACGCTACCAGACTATCTTCGCCTCGCAAGAGGGCGCCGTGGCCGCTCCCACCGCCGGACTGCACTTCAGCAAGCACCTGCTCAAACGGCTCGAAATCAAAGGTATCGATTTCGCCGAGATCACCCTGCACGTGGGGCTCGGCAGCTTCCGTTCGGTGGACGTCGAAGACCTGACCAAGCACAAGATGGACAGCGAGCAGATCATCATTCCCGAAGCTGCCTGCGAAAGGGTCAACACCGCCCGTGCGGCCGGGCACCGCGTGTGCGCCGTGGGCACTACGGTGATGCGCGCTATCGAAAGTTCGGTGGCGACCGACGGGATGCTCAAGCCGTTCGACGGCTGGACCAACAAATTCATCTTCCCGCCCTACGATTTCAGCGTGGCGGGCTGCATGGTCACCAACTTCCACATGCCCCAGACCACCCAGCTCATGATGGTATCGGCCTTTGCCGGTTTCGACGCGATTATGAAGGTGTACGCCACGGCCAAAAAAGAGGGGTATAAGTTCGGTACCTACGGCGACGCCATGCTCATCCTCTGATTTTCGGTTTTTTGGAACGAAATAGTGCGTTGGACTTGTCCGCCAGTCGGTCACATATTAAAATATGCTTCCTCCTGCCGGACTTCGCCCGCCTTCTCTTTCGTTCCAAAAATTCCGAAGCTCTCCGGAGAGCTTCGCGTTCCTGTTCTATCGCCCTGAGAATTCCAAAAACTGATCTTCGGTTTTTCGAAAGAAAATAGTTCGTTAAATCCGCTTCGCGGCTTTTTCCTCCTACTTGTTCGGCAATCAGGATTCATTTTGTTTGCTCTCACTTCGGTCGTCGGTTGCACTCGGTTTCTGCGTCGCCACATATTTCTTGTATACTCTTCCTCGAATCCTTCGTGCGCCTTCTCTTTTCTTCCGAAAATTCCGAAGCTCCCGAGGGGGCTCCGTACACACGCCTGCAGCCTGAAAGTTCCAGAAACCGAGTCTCTCTTTTGTGCCGAAAGTTCCGAAGTTCCCTGAGGAGTCCTCGCAGCTTGCCAATAAAGCCCTAATGTGCGGCGGTTCGCCGAAAAATCACTACCTTTGTGGGTGATACCATCCCGAGCTCTCGCTCCTGCCCCCCACGAGATGAAGAACGCCAAGATACTTTACGTCTGTCAGGAGATGGCACCCTATCTTCCTGATACTCCGATCTCCACCCTTTGCCGCCTGCTACCGCAGGCCATGCAGGAACGGGGAGCCGAAATCCGCGTGTTCATGCCCCGGTTCGGCTGCATCAACGAGCGCCGCAACCAGCTCCACGAGGTGATCCGCCTCTCGGGCATGAACCTCATCATCGACGACAGCGACCACCAACTCATCATCAAGGTCGCCTCGATCCCCAACGCCCGCGTACAGGTCTACTTCATCGACAACGACGACTTCTTCAAGAGAAAAGCCACCTGGTGGGACGCCGACAACCAATATTTCGACGACAACGAGGAGCGCGCCATCTTCTTTGCCCGCGGCGTGCTCGAAACCGTACGGAAGCTTCGCTGGGAACCCAACATCGTCCATTGCCACGATTGGTTTTCGGCCATTGTGCCCGTCTACCTGCGCAAAATCTTCCACAGCGACCCCATCTTCAAACAGCTCAAGATCGTGGTGTCGGCCTACGACCACGCCTTCCCGGGTTCGCTGAACGCCAGGATGGCCGGGAAACTCGCCCAGGAAGGGATCAAACCCGCCGACCTCGAAGTCCTGAAGGATCCCACTTACAAAGCCCTGATGAAATTCGCCATCGAAAACGCCGACGCCGTGGTCGAAGGTTCGCCGGAACTCGATCCGGGTCTTGCCAGATATATCGAAACCCTCAAAAAACCCGTTCTTAAATACACCGACAATCCCGGAGGCCCCGAGCAGGCCTACGCCGATTTCTATACCCGCCTCCTGAAATGATGCCATACAATAAATCCTTTTCCCTGCGGCGGCGCACACTTGCGGCCGTGGCGCTCATCACGGGAGTTGCCGCCGGACTCCTTTCCTGCACCAACCGCGACAGCGAGTTCGGCAACAACCTCATACCCTCCAGCCAGATCATGGGTACCTCCATCGACTCGGCCACGGTGGTGCATACCTACTATTCGACCCTCGACTCGCTCATCACCAGCGGTGTAACTTACCAGCCCTACCTGGGTTCCTTTATAGACCCGCTCACAGGGCGCGTGACCTTCGGGGCCTTCACCAACCTTACCCCCTCGGGCTTTCCCAACAGCCAGTATTTCGGGGCCAATCCCGTGGTCGATTCGATGACCATGAACCTGATGTTTTCCAATTTCGTGGGTGATACCTCGAAAGTCTATACTATCGACATATACGAAGTCCAGGGGCATTATTTCCATCCCGACAGTGTGGTCTTCAGCAATATCGACATGACTCCCTACCTGTCTGCTTTGCCCGTGTTGTCGTTCGATTTTAAAGGAAACCAGTCGTATTTCACCGTGAAATTCCCCATCGGGTTCGCTCGTAAGTTCATGGATAACACTCAGGGCGAAGCCAATGTCTATTATTCCGACTCTGCGTTCCAGGCAGCGCATAACGGTCTGTATTTCAAACTGAGGACAGAACCCGTGGACCCCTCGGTAGACGAAGGCATGGTTGTCATGCTGAACCTGTCGGGAACCATCGCCCAATTGCACTACCACAACCAAAGCCCCGGGACCCGTGATAAACCCCAGATTCAGGATATGGTAACCTACCTGTCCGACCTGGCGCCCGACTTCCTCTCGTTTTATACCATAAATTACGATTATACCTATTCGGACATAGCCGCCGGCGGGGTCGATCCCGCATTTATCGGCGACACCACGGCAGACCGTTCCGTTTGCTATGTTCAGGGCTTGGCGGGCCTTAAAGGGCTGCTTCGCGTAGACTCCCTGGATGTGGTGCGGATTAAAAATAAGGCTAAAGCACTCGGCTACTCGAAAGTCGTGGTGCATAGGGCCGAACTGCAAATGAGCCTCATTAACGACGGGGCCGATGAATACGGCCAGTCTTTCAAGAACCTGGGAATCTATTACAGTTACCTAGAAGGCCGGTACCTCAGCGAATACGACATTCTGATGGCCACGGTGAACCCGTCATACAAAGCCACCCTCGGCGGCGGATTGAGCTATTCGCGCGGGAAATACATCTTCGACATCACGGCTTACGTACAACGCATGTTTGTCGACAGCAAAGTCTCGCAATACACGACCGAGCTGTTACCCTCGCCGGCACTGATCAACGCCTTGTCGCGCAGCCGGATTTACGGCTCGGCATCTCCGAAGCCACCCAAGCTGATCATCACCTACTCGATGGTGAAATAAACGATCCAGGCAAACCTAAAGGACCACCCTTTAGGTTTGCTGTTATTACAGGGCGTCTCGCAGGTTCCGGGTGTTCTGTAAAATAACCTCGCCGCGAATGGGCGCCCCGGCCGTTGCGGCACTGATTTTGAATCGGCCTTACGGGCCTTGCCCCCTCACCTTAATAAAACTATCCCACGACCAAGCAATGTCAGAAAACCTGGTAATCGTCGAATCGCCCGCCAAAGCCAAAACCATCGAGAAAATCCTCGGTGCCGATTATACCGTGAAATCCAGCTTCGGGCACATCCGCGACCTGAAGAAAAAAGGGCTGGCCATCGACATTGAGCACGGGTTCGAGCCCGAATACGAAGTGTCGCCCGACAAGACCAAAGTCGTCGCCGAACTGCGCAAAGCCGCCGCAGCCGCCAAAACAGTGTGGCTCGCGTCCGATGAAGACCGCGAAGGGGAGGCCATCGCCTGGCACCTCGAACAGGCTCTCGGCCTGAAGCCCGCCAACACCAAACGCATCGTCTTCCACGAAATCACCAAAAATGCCATTTTGCATGCCGTGGAGCATCCCCGCACCGTCGACCAGCACCTCGTGAATGCCCAGCAGGCCCGCCGCGTACTCGACCGCCTGGTCGGCTTCGAACTCTCGCCCCTGTTGTGGAAGAAAGTAGGGCCATCGCTCTCTGCCGGTCGTGTGCAGTCTGTGGCCGTGCGCCTGATCGTCGAGCGCGAACGCGAAGTGATGGCCTTCGACACCGAAGCCTACTGGCGCGTGCTCGGCGAGTTCGCCAACGCCGCCGGAGCCCCCTTCAAAGCAGAACTCAACAAACGCTTCAAAACCGAGGCCGAAGCCACGGCCTTTCTCGAAAGCATCGCCCCGGCCACCTTCACTGTCGGCGCCGTCGAAACCAAACCCGCCACCCGCACTCCCGCCGCACCGTTCACCACCTCGACCCTTCAGCAGGAAGCCTCGCGCAAGCTCGGTTTTTCGGTCGCGCAGACCATGAACGTCGCCCAGAAACTCTACGAAGCCGGTTTGATCACTTACATGCGTACCGACTCGGTGAACCTCTCGTCGCTGGCCATCGGCACTGCCCGCGAAGCCATTACCGGCCTGTTCGGCGAGCAGTACCACAAAGTCCGTCAGTACCACACCAAAAGCAAAGGCGCCCAAGAGGCCCACGAAGCCATACGCCCCACCTACATCGACCGCCGCGAGGCCGGTTCGACCGCCCAGGAAAAACGCCTCTATGAACTGATCTGGAAACGTACCGTCGCCAGCCAGATGGCCGATGCGAAACTCGAAAAAACCACCGTCCAGATCGAGGTGAGCGGCCGCAATGAGAAATTCACCGCCACCGGAGAAGTGATCATCTTCGACGGCTTCCTGAAACTCTATATCGAATCGCACGACGACGACTCCGTCGCCGAGACCGATCAGGACATCCTTCCCGTACTCACGAAAGGTGAGCCAGTGCAGCGCGGCGCCGTCACCGCCACCGAGCGTTTTACCCAGCGCCCACCCCGATATTCCGAGGCCAGCCTCGTGAAACACCTCGAAGAGCTCGGCATTGGGCGCCCCTCGACCTACGCCCCCACCATCTCGACCATCATCGCCCGCGGCTATGTCCTCAAAGAGAACCGCGAAGGAACCAAACGCGACTACACGCAACTCACCCTTGGGGCCGGGGGTAAACTCGCCCGCGCCGTCAAAAGCGAAACCACCGGCGCCGAGAAAAACAAACTCTTCCCGACCGACATCGGCATGCTCGTGAACGACTACCTGGCCGCCAACTTCGCCGACATCCTCGACTATAACTTCACGGCCGACGTCGAAAAAGAATTCGACGAGATCGCCGAAGGCCACAAAGACTGGCGCAAGATGCTCGCCGCATTCTACGGCCCGTTCCACGCCGAAGTCGAAGAGGCCGCCGGCAACACCGAATACGTCCGCTCCGAGCGCTTGCTCGGTACCGATCCTGCGACAGGGAAACCCGTTTCGGCCAGGGTAGGCCGCTTCGGCCCGATGGTGCAGCTCGGCGAGTCGACCGACGATGACTCCGCCGAAAAACCCCGCTTCGCCTCGTTGCAGCCCGGCCAGATGGTCGCCACCATCACCCTCGACCAGGCGCTCGCCCTGTTCGCGCTTCCGCGCACACTCGGCGATTTCGAAGGCAAGCCCGTGACCGTGGCCATCGGCCGTTTCGGCCCCTACGTGCGCCACGACAACAAATTCACCTCGCTCAAACGCGGCATCGACGACCCCTACACCGTCACCCTTGAGCGCGCCGTCGAATTAATTCGGGAGAAACGCACCGCCGAAGCCAACAAAGTGATTCACGATTTCGCTGCCGAAGACATCCAGGTGCTCAACGGCCGCTTCGGCCCCTACATCACCCACGACGGGCAGAACTACAAGATCCCGAAGGGTACCGATGCCGCCGCGCTGACCCTCGAAGCCTGCCGGGCGATCATCGCCGACCCCGCTTCGGCCTCGAAATCGTCGCCCCGCCGCGGCGCCTTTGCCGCCAAGAAAACGACGGCAAAAAAGGCAACCGCGAAGAAAACCGTGGCAAAAAAGACCCCTGCCAAGAAGGTCGCTGCCGCCAAGAAACCTGCTGCCGCTAAAAAAACACCCGCAAAGCAATAATCCTTATGTCATCCCGAGCGCAGTCGAGGGATCTCATTCATGCCCATTCTTTCCGTCATTGCGAGGGCCGTAAGTCCTGAAGTAACTCCTTATTAAACGTGTAAAGAGGTTATTTCGGCGATAAATCGCCTCGCAATGACGGGGATGTCATTCACAATCACATCAAATGCCCGTTACCGTTGAAATAAAACTTCCGCCCCGGCAGGCCGCCGATGCGGCCCTGTGCCTCGAAACCGCCGCTGCCGCGGCCGGCGTATCGCCCGCACAGGTGGCGTATAGCCGCGTGGTGCGCCGCTCGATCGACGCCCGTAAACGCGGCGCCATCGTCGTCAACATGGCCGTAGAGCTCTACATCGACAACGAGGCCAGGCCCGTTCCCGTACACCTCGAATGGGGTGACGTGGGCGGACGCACGCCTGTGGTGGTGGTCGGTTCCGGCCCTGCGGGCCTGTTCGCCGCGCTCGAACTCATTGAACTCGGCTACCGCCCCATCGTCGTGGAGCGCGGACGCAATGTATCGGAGCGCAAACTCGACGTGGCCGCCATCAACCGCAACGAGCCCATCGACTCCGACTCGAACTACGCTTTCGGCGAGGGCGGCGCGGGTACTTACTCCGACGGCAAGCTCTTCACCCGCTCCAAAAAACGCGGCGACCACCGCAAGACCCTCGAAATATTCCATCACCACGGGGCTCCCGAAGAGATCCTCTACGAGGCCCACCCCCACATCGGCACCGACAAACTGCCCGACGTGATCGCCAGTATCCGCCAGACCATCGAACAGGCGGGCGGTAGCGTGTTGTTCGGCCGCCGGGTGACCGACCTTATTCTCGAAAAGGGGCGTGCCGCCGGTGTCGTGACCGCCTCGGGCGAGCGCATCGAGGGTGCTGCCGTGCTGCTCGCCACCGGACATTCGGCGCGCGACGTCTACGAGATGCTCCACGGGCGCGACATTCTCATCGAATCGAAACCCTTTGCGATGGGGTTGCGCGTCGAACACCAACAGGCGCTCATCGACCGTATCCAATACAAAACCGACGAACGCGACCCCTGCCTCCCGGCCGCCACCTATTCGCTCGTGGCACAGGCCGGGGAGCGCGGCGTGTACAGCTTTTGCATGTGTCCAGGCGGCTTCATCGTTCCGGCCGGTACCGCGCCCGGCGAGTGTGTCGTGAACGGCATGTCGCCCTCGGGCCGCAACAACCGCTTTGCCAACGCAGGGATCGTGACCCAGGTCTTGCCCGAAGATTACGCCGACCTCGTGCCGCACTTCGGCCCCCTGGCCGGGCTCCGCTTCCAGCAGAACCTCGAAAAGATGGCCTATGCCCAGGGCGGCGGAGCACAGGTGGCCCCGGCCCAGCGGCTCGACTCGTTCATGCGCGGTTTCAAGGGGGCGGGTGTGTTGCCCACCTCGTACCACCCCGGACTGGTCGAGAGCGACATCGATAAATGGCTGCCCCGATTCATGACCAAAGCCCTGCGCGAGGGCCTGAAACAGTTCGACAACAAGATGCGCGGCTTTCTCACGCCCGAGGCGCAGGTGATCGGCGTCGAAAGCCGCACCTCGTCGCCCGTGCGCATCCCCCGCTCACCGGAAACCCACATGCACACCACCGTCGAGGGACTTTTCCCGGCCGGCGAAGGGGCCGGGTATGCCGGGGGTATCGTGTCGGCTGCCGTCGACGGCGCCGCCACGGCAGGCAAAATAGCTTTGTGGTTGAATAAATAGTTGTTATGTCCTTTACACCCGAAATAACCGCCACGGTGCATCCTTCGCCGGTGCAGGGCCGGATCACCGCTCCAGCCTCGAAGAGCTACGCCCAGCGGGCGCTGGCGGCGGCGTTGCTTGTCGAACGGGGGCTGGGGAGCAGCCGCTTGCAAAGCATGTCGCTTTGCAACGATACCGAAGCTGTCCTGGGAGTCATCCAAAAGCTGGGGGCAACGGTTACCGCCGATGGAACGGCCTATACGGTGACTGGGGGCAACTTCCTTAAAGCCGTGGCGCCGTTGGAAATCACGATCGGCGAATCGGGTCTGGCAACCCGCCTTTTCGTCCCCATTGCCGCATTGGCCCCTGAGCCCGTCACGATCACCGGGCACGGCTCGATCCTCAATCGTCCCATCGCCGAAGTCGCCGAACCGTTGCAGGAAATGGGGATTGCGCTCACGTGGGGTAACCCCGGAAAACATACCCTGCCACTCACCGTACGGGGCCCTCTCCGCGGCGGCGGCTACCGCATTGACGGCTCGGGCGGCTCGCAGTTCGTGAGCGGTTTGCTGATGGCCCTGCCGCTGGCTGCCGAGAGCAGTCTCTTGCGGGTGGCGAACCTTAAAAGTACCCCCTACGTCGGGATGACCCTCGAAGTACTGCGCGCCTTTGACATCACAGTCGAAAAGAACGAAGATTACAGCGAATTCCGGATCCCCGGGGCGCAACGATACCGAGCCGCCGATTATGCCGTCGAGGGCGACTGGAGCGGAGCCTCGTGCCTGCTCGTGGCCGGGGCCATTGCCGGAAGCGTCACCGTCGGGGGGCTAAACCCCCATTCGTTGCAGGCCGACCGGGCGATCACCGGGGTGCTGCAACAGGCCGGAGCCGTCATCGAATGGAACGGCGATGCACTGACCGTCGGCGTTCCCCCCGAAGGGTTGCTTCGCGCGTTCGAATTCGATGCCACCGATTGCCCCGACCTCTTTCCGGCGCTGGCCGCGCTGGCTATCCGTTGCGAAGGCCGCTCGGCGATCCGCGGCACCTCGCGCCTGACGAACAAAGAGAGCGACCGCGCCGCGGTAATCCGCGAAGAATTGAGTAAATTCGGGGCGAAAATTGATAACGATTCCCAACCCGGCACTATGCTGATCACGGGACAACCGTCAGGCGCATTGAACCCTTGCCCCGGAACTTCCGCAAGCGGGACCGCTCAGCCTTTCGACAGTCACAACGACCACCGCATCGCGATGGCTGTCGCCACCCTCGCGCTGCTTGCCCGGCAACCCGTCGAGATTTGCGGAGCCCAAGCGGTCGCGAAATCGTATCCCGGGTTTTGGGACGACCTTGCCAAAATATCCATCCAAAAATAACACACCCCTTACACCAATGAACAGAAGAAAGATCGTAGCCGGTAACTGGAAAATGAACACCACTCCGGCCGAAGGAGTCGAACTCCTCAAAGGCGTAGCCGCCCTCAAGTCCCAGGCTTCGGCAGGTGCCGAACTCATCGTGGGCGTGCCCTTCACCCACCTCTGCTGCGTGAAAGACGAAGCCGCCAAAGCCGGAATCGCCGTCGCTGCCCAGAACTGCGCCGACCACGAATCGGGCGCCTACACCGGCGAGGTGTCGGCCAAAATGATCGCCTCGCTCGGTGCGAAGTACGTGATCCTCGGGCACTCCGAGCGCCGCGAATACTACGGCGAAACCTCGGCCACGCTGGTTGCCAAAATGGCGCTGACCTATGCCCACGGCATGGTGCCCATCTACTGCGTGGGCGAAAAACTCGACGAACGCGAAGCCGGCAAGCACTTCGACGTGGTGCGCCAGCAACTCGAAGAGGTCGTGTTCGGCCTGACCGCCGAGCAGTTCGGCCAACTGGTGATCGCCTACGAACCCGTATGGGCCATCGGCACCGGAAAAACCGCCACGGCCGACCAGGCGCAGGAGATCCACGCTTACATCCGCAAGGTACTGGCCGACAAGTTCGGCGCCGCGGCCGCCGCAACCCCTATTCTGTATGGCGGTAGCTGCAAACCCTCGAATGCCGCCGAGATTTTCTCGAAAGAGGACGTGGACGGCGGCCTGATCGGCGGTGCCGCGCTCGTGGCCGAAGACTTTATCGGTATCGCCAAGGCGTTCTAAACCGGTTTATAGCCAATGGAGAAGGGAGCCCGGCCAATATTGGCCGGGCTCCCTTACATTTTCAGGTGCTATTTTATGTCATCCCGGGCGAAGCCGGAGGAGGGGCGGACGAAACACTTGTAAAAGCGATTCCTTGCAAGTCTCGGTTCCCCTTCCCCCGGCTTCGGATAGAAGGGGAAGCGCAGTTTGTTGCCTTTCAAGGCTTAAAATGGATTCCGCGCGCTATTTTACAGCAGGAGCGTATTGACTGCTCCAAGGTACTAATGTATAACCAGTACGATAAGCAGCTCTTCGTGCCGCAGCCATTCGAGCGTATGCGGGGTGCCGCGTACCGAGGCTTTCATAGTCCCGCTGCCGGCCGGGGATGCAGGGGAGGTTGCAACCAGCGTCATGTCGCTCAGAAAATCCAGGCCTTCGATCCCGGCAGCCTTGTACAGCGCCTCTTTGGCGCACCATACGGCCAAGGCGGGATTTCCGGGCAGCACCTTCAAACTTGCCGCGAGTTCTGCGGCCGTGGCGAAACGTTCCGATACCCGGGCCACGTTGCGGCCCGTGCGTTCGATGTCTACCCCGCAGGGGCGGTCGGCCGCCAGGAGGGCCACCCAGCCGTCGGTGTGCGAGACCGAGATGTGCCGTGGCCTCGCTTCCGGTAATGGGGACGCCATTGCCCGGGTCCCGGACAATGGAGGTTCTCCTTGATATTTCGGGGATAGTAGTTGTCCTTGTTTTTCGAAGGGCTCCGGTTGTTCCCGGGGCTCTTGCAGTATGGGTTGTCCCGATGGCAGATAGGCGATCCCGGCGCCGAATACCTCGCGCGCCATGACCCTTGCGGCCAGCCATTCGCGGCGGCGCGCCTCGCCTTTTATGCCTTCAAGCGCGGCCAACTCTTTGTCGCCGAGCCCCGCCCGCGGCAAGAGTTCACTCTCGCTGCCGGCCAGCGGCCAGAGTAGCAGTTCGGCATTCGGTGTGGTAAAGATGCGGAGGTAACTCATCGTAGGAGAGTTCGGTAGGGGGCGGTGGCGAAGATTAGCGGTGGTGTTTTTCGGCCACGTGCACTTTGATTTTCGCGATACGGCGCCCTTCGAGTTGCTGAGCCGTGAAAGTGAGGTCGCCGAATTCGACGCTTTCGCCTGCGGCAAAGAATTCACCGCGGATTTCGAGCATTACTCCGGCAATGGTGTCGGAGTCGCCCCGTACCTCGTCGAGCAGGTCGTCGGGCAGGTCGAGCGCCCTCAGGAAGTCGCCCAGGTGGGTGCTGCCGCCGAACAGGTAGGTGTGCGGGCCGATCTGTTCGTAGAGCGCCGATTCCCGGTCGGATTCGTCGGCGATCTCACCCACGATTTCTTCGAGCACGTCTTCGAGAGATACGATGCCGAGCGTGCCGCCGTATTCGTCGACCACTATGGCCAGGTGGATCTTGCGCGAACGGAAATCTTCGAGCAGGTCGTTGATTTTCTTGTGCTCGGGCACGAAGTAGGCGGGACGGAGCAGTTGCGTCCACCGGAAATCGTCGGGCGCCGAGAGGTGGGGCAACAGGTCTTTGACGTAGAGTATGCCTTTGATGGTGTCGAGGTTCTCGTTGTAGACGGGAATACGCGAGAATCCGGAATTGATGACGGTGCGGCGTACGTCGGCGAACGAGGCTTCGATGTCGAGGGCCACCACGTCGATGCGCGGTTTCATGATCTCGTCGACTTCGGTATGGCCGAAGCGGACGATGCCGGTAAGCATCTTTTTGTCGTCGTCGGAGTCGGTTTCAGCGATTTCGATGGCGTCGGCCAGCTCTTCGCTCGAAAAGCCGCCGCCAGCGCTGCGTCCGTGCGAAAGGGCTTTGGTGATGCCGTTTCCGGCCCGGATCAGCAGGTAGGAAAGGGGCGAGAAGAACCAGCGCATGGCCAGTATCGGTTGGGCCATGGCCCGGGCGAGCGGCAGGGAGTTGTAAGCGGCGAATATTTTGGGAGTGATCTCTCCGGCCAGCAGCAGTACGAAAGTCACGATGATTACTTTCACCAGGAATTCGAAGGTACTGTTGTTTCCGAAGCTGACAATCGAGTCGATCAGGGAGTTAGCCACGAGGATTGCCCCGATGTTGACCAGATTGTTGGCGATCAGCAGGGTGGAGAGTAGCCGGTCTTCGTCTTTGAGCAGCCTGAGCGCGGCGTGCGACTGTTTGCTGTTGGAGTCTTCGAGCGCTTTTACATCTGACGGCGAGAGCGAGAAGAAGGCCGTCTCGCTGCCCGAGGCAAGGGCCGAAAGAGCAAGAAGCACCGTCAGCAACAGCATGAGCCAGAAGGTCTCCTGGCTGAAGGGATGAAACGTGATTCCCTGTAGAAAACTGTCCATAGTTGCAGCAAAGATAGTGATTTTGACGCAGAATGGCACGGACGGGCGTGCCGGGTCTTTATCCCGTTGTTCTGGCGGCGTTTTTGTATGGCAGTTCTCTTCGTGTCATTGCGAGGAGCGAGTCAAACGGACGACGAGGCAGGGCCAAAACGGGAAGGCCGAAAGGGGAAAGTCACTTTTGGCTGACAACCCTCGCAATGACCGGGGACAACAGGCCGGACTTCTTTCCTTTTCCCGGGATGCAGTAATGGGGGGCAGGCAGAATATCGGACGGGGGACTTCCCGCACAGGGCAATGGCGGATTGTGATGCGGTTATTGTGTGCGTGAGCAGTCGTCGGACGAGCTTAGCCGGAGTTGCAGCTTGTTGTTATACTGGCAGACGATGCCGGTCAGGGTCACCTCGCCGGGCGGCAGGATGTCGTCGGCGAAGGTGGCGTAAGGACTGGTATAGACAATGATATTTTGGCCTGCAGCGGTGTAGTTGTGCTCGCCACTCCAGGGGGCCCAGCCGCCCTCGGCAAAGGATCCGCCGCTCAGCCGCACCAGGCGCCCGGTCATGGCGGTGTTGATCTGGGCGATGGTCACGGGTTGGGGAGCTACGCCAAGGGTGGTCTCGACCCGGACGAGCAGCCGGGATACGAGGGGTTGGGCGCCGATCGGGTCGACCCACGAGGCGCTGCCGGCCCCGGGAGCCCCGACCCGAAGCATGCCGTTATAAAGGCCGAGTCTGAGGTTTCCGGCCCGCAGGGCGACCTGGCTGCCGCGGCGGTACGAGGTGTAGAGGTCGTAGGTACCTAACCACAGCTCGACGCCATATGTGTCTTGTTGTATGATCAGGCTCTGGTAAAAGTTCCCGGCGGAGTCCGACGTGGTGACGATTCCTCCGATGACGGTTTCGGCGGGCAGGTCGCGCACGCCGTTGTTGTACATCGAGCGCAGTTGGGCCAGCGAGGTGTTGGCGGCCGTGCCGGAGAGCGGGGCGGGTTCGGGCGGGTCGTATGTTTTGCGGCAGGAAGAGAGCCCTGCGGCGAGGATGGCTATGATGAGCAGCGGAAATTGTCTTGGCATGGGGAGGGCGGGTTGTTGGAGGGGAGATGCCTAAGAGAAACGCCCCCGCATAAGGTTGCGGAGGCGTTTTATGGGCGCTGTGTCTTGCGCGAATTATTCGATGACGAATCTTACGGGCATAGAGACGTATTGACGTACGGGCTTGCCGCGGTTCTTGGCGGGCGACCATTTGGTCGGACAACTGAGGATGACGCGCTGTGCCTCGGCGGCGAGTCGTTTGTCGATGGTGGCTGCGTTCATGATTTTGACGGTTTTGATGGTGCCGTCTTTTTCAACGATGAATTGCACCTGGACATTGCCGCCGACTCCTTCGCTGGAGGCCGAAGCCGGGTATTTGATGTTCTTTTGTACCCATTTGCTGAAGGCATTTACGTCGCCGCCCATGAAGGTGGCGGGGTCTTCGGCTACGATCACGGGTTCGTCGTCGAGGTCTTCGCCGGTGTAGGTGCCGCCGAATTTACCTACGTCTACGGCGGTTTGTTCGGTGATGTCGAGGTCGAGGATGGTCACGGCTTCGGTGATGCGGGCGTCGTTACGTACAATGTTGAGCATTTCCGAGATGGTCACGGCCTGGGTCTTGATGGGGGCCGGCGGACGTTTGTCTTCCTGTACGGTCACTTCCACTACTTCGGTTTCCACGGCGACGGTTTCGGTCTCGGGGACTTCCACCACGCGCTCTTTCTGACTCCACGAGAACAAACCGATGATAATCAGAAGGGATAGCGCGATACCAGCTAAGAGGAAGATAGACCGCTTATTTTGCAGGTCGGCTTTAGGCGTTTTTTTGGGTTCCATAAATGTATGGTCTTTAATGATTTGTAGTGGAGTGCAGTATTTTTTCTTTAGGCAAAGCTAATGAATATATTTTTTAATTGCAATTATTTTTCATACATTTGTCGTCGCAAACCACAAGGGGGATTAGCTCAGCTGGTTAGAGCGCTTGCATGGCATGCAAGAGGTCATCGGTTCGAATCCGATATTCTCCACGAAGGGGCGCCCCGTACAGGGGCGCCCCTTTCTTTGCGACGGACCGCCTTTCCTGGCTCCCTTTTCCCCCGCAGCCGGAGCGCGTCTGAAGACCGCTGTTGTCTTAGGATTGCCGGCCGGTCATGGGGCGCTTTCCGCCTCTCTTCGTGTATTTCGAAATTTTCACCTCAATAAATTCCCCTGAAATGAGAAAATGGCTGCTCGGACTGACGCTCGACGAACTGAACGAGTTGGCCGTGGCCATTGGCGCGCGCCGTTTCGTCGGGGCGCAGTTGGCCGACTGGCTCTATAAGAAGCGCGCGGACGGCCTCGACCGGATGACCAACCTCTCGTTGTCCATGCGTTCGTTGCTCTCCGAGGCGGGCTACGAAGTCGGTGGTTTTGAGGCGCGCGAGAAACTCACTTCGGCCGACGGCACGCGCAAATATCTTTTTCCCACGCTCGGCGGCGATGTCGTCGAGTGCGTGATGATCCCCGACGGAGAGCGCAAGACGCTTTGCGTCTCTTCGCAGGCAGGCTGCCGGATGGGCTGCCGTTTTTGCTATACGGCGCGCGGCGGTTTCGGCCATTCCCTCACGGCGGGCGAGATCGTGAACCAGTTTTTTGCGGTGGACGAAGCCGCCGGGCTTACCAACGCCGTGTTCATGGGCATGGGCGAGCCGCTCGACAACGCGGCCGAGGTACTCAAAGCATGCGAGACTCTCACCGCTCCCTGGGGGCTGGGCTGGAGTCCCACACGCATTACCGTGTCGACGATCGGCGTGCTGCCCGTGCTGGAAGATTTCCTGCGCCGCACGCGCGTGAACCTGGCTGTGAGCCTGCATTCACCGTTCCCCGAGGAGCGCGCCGCGCTGATGCCCATGCAGAAGGCGTATCCGATAGAGGAGGTGCTCGCGGTGTTGCGGTCGGCCGATTTTTCGCACCAGCGGCGCCTGAGTTTCGAGTATATCATGTTCGACGGGGTGAACGACTCGCCGCGCCACGCCGCAGCACTTGTCCGCTTGCTCGGCGGCCTGCAGAATCTCCACGTCAACCTTATCCGGTTCCACGCCATTCCCGACAGCCCCCTGCAGGGTTCGCCGGATGCGGCGATCCGCCGTTTCAACGAATCGCTCAACAAGGCGGGGCTGTTCACCACGACCCGCTCCTCGCGCGGCGAGGACATCCTTGCCGCTTGCGGCCTGCTGGCGGCGCGAAAACAATAAGTTTTTGGAAATATTTAGGGTCGTAGCCGTACGACCTTCAATCCCGTCATTGCGAGAAGGCTTTGTAAAAGCCGGCGGAGCAATCTTCCTGTTTCCTCAGGAAACAGGAAGATTGCTCCGCCGCATTTTATGCTCCTCACAATGACGGTTGCTTTTATGTTATCCCGAACTGCGGGGAACGCAGTAGTCCGGGTTGACAAACTTTCCGTCATGGCGAGCAGCCTTGGGCTACGTGGCCATCTTCCCTGAGGATACCAAAGGAATTGCTTCGCCGTTCGCTGCACTCTCTCCTCGCAGTGACGATCAGGGAATTGTAATCACAAAAAAGCCCCGCTATCCTGTAATGGATAGCGGGGCCTTTTTGTTGAGCCCTTGCCGGGCGCAATCCGGGAGCCTTATTCCTTCAGCACGTCGAGCACCGGGACGGTGACGCCGCTGACCGAGCTCTTTGGCTCGTCGTTGAGCTGTTCGAAGATCACAATTTCGTTGGGCCCCTGCTTGAGCCAGCAGCCCGGCAGGTAGAGGGTCTGCTGCGGGCCTACGCGCCAGTAGCGGCCCAGGTTGTGTCCGTTCACGAACACGATCCCTTTGCCCCAAGAGGCCATGTCGAGGAACGTGTCACCGGTGGCTGCCAAGTCGAATGTCCCCGAATAGATCACGGGACAGCCGCTCACATTCTTGTTGGGCAGCTTGCCCGTATCGGGCACCCGGTCGAACGGCAGGCGATACATCGACCAGTTTCCGGTGATCTCGAACCCGTTGATGGTCACGGGCGAGATGATCCCTTTGGTGTTCTCGGTGATCAGGGCGCCGTAGTTGATGCGGCCCATGTTCTCGACCAGGATGTCGAGCCGCGCGTTGAACGGGATCGAGATTTCCATTTCGTATTGGTTATCGATGCGGTTCAGCACGCCCGCTTTCTTCCCGTCGACATAGACGGTGGCGAAGTCGCGCAACCCCGGAATCGACAGGGTGCCTTCGATGGGCTGGTCGAACATCTTGGAGTAGAGCACGTAACCATGTCCCTGGCCGAGCGCTTCGAAGCTCATCGGCGCGTCGGCCACCACCGGAGTGATGCCCTTGCGCAGGTCGAACAGTGCGGCGGATTTCGTGAGCTTGATCCCGGGAATGGCGATTACGGGAATCCGGGCCGGGATTTCGGGAATCTCGTATTCGGCGTACCTTTTCATCAGCTCGCGCAGGGCCATGTATTTTTCGGTGGCCCAACCGGCTTCGCTGATCGGGGCGTCGTAGTCGTAGCTGGTGATGTCGGGCTGGATGCCGTGTTCGCCGTTGTAGTTGGCGCCCGAGGTGAATCCGAAGTTGGTGCCTCCGTGTACCATGTAGAAGTTGAAATCGACACCGTTTTGCAGGTAGCGTTCGGTGCGCTCGGACACGCTCCGGGCCGACACTTTCTGGAACGGCTCGGCCCAGTGGTCGAGCCAGCCGGGGTAGAACTCGGCCACCATGTAGGGGCCGACCCCGCCGTTGTATTGGTTGACGACTTTTTTCAGGTTGTCGATGTTGCCCTCGCCGTTGGCCGTGGGGAACACGCCTTCGATGGCGCCGCCCTCGAACAGCCACGAGCCGTCGGAAGTGAAGAACGGAACTTCGAAGCCCGCCTCGACGAGCAGGTCTTTGACGGCGGCGTTGTACTTGCGGTGCGTTTCGAGCGGGATGTCCTTGCGCTGGGCCACGTACGATCCGAATTCGTTTTCGGCCTGCACCATGATGATCGGACCGCCTTGGGTGACCTGCAGGTCTCCTACCTGTTCGTACAGCTTATGGATGTATACGGCGCACGAGTCGAGGAAGGGTTGGTTCAGCGTGCGGAGCTGCAACGCCGGATTCTGTTGCAGCCACCAGGGGTAGCCGCCGAATTCCCATTCGGCGCACACATACGGGCCGGGGCGCAGGATCACCAGCAGTCCTTCCTGCTGGGCGGCGCGCACGAAGGCGGCCAGGTCGCGGCTTTCGGTCTTGAAGTCCCACACGCCGGGCGCGGTTTCGTGGTAGTTCCAGAACACGTAGGTGGTGATGGCGTTCAGGCCCATGGCTTTGACCATTTGAAGGCGCTGTTGCCAGTATTCGCGGGGGATGCGGGCGTAGTGGATCTCGCCGCCGTAGATGTGTATGGGCTTGGCGTCGTAGAGGAATTGTCCGCCCTTGATCTCGAAGGTGTGTGTGGCGTTGTTCGCGGCAGGTGCGCCAACGGTTTTGGCGGGTTTCTGCGTGACTGACTTTTGGGCGGCCGATTCCTGAACGCCTGCCGTTGCGAAAAGAGCGGCTGCAATGGCCAGGATGATTCGTTTTTTCATGGGTACTCGGATTTTGCAGGGTTTCACAACGAAGATAACGATTTTTTACAAAAAAGAGGATGCGGAACGGGCTAAAACCATGTCATCCCGGGCGTAACCGAGGGGCCTGGCCGGAAGGTTTACAAAACCAATTCTTTGCAACCTTCGCTTCCAGGTCCCTCGGTTACGCCCGGGATGACATGAAGAAATGCAGCGGCCGGTTCGCAATGACGAAGAAATCCAGCGTGCATAGAAACACAAAAAGGGAAGCGTCTCCGACGCCTCGGACGCGTTTATTCGCGGATGGCTTTTACGCCGGGCAACTCGATGCCTTCCATGTATTCGAGCAGGGCGCCGCCGCCGGTCGATACGTAGCTCACTTTGTCGGCCATGCCGAATTTGTTGATGCAGGCCACCGAGTCGCCCCCGCCGATGAGCGAATAGGCGCCTTTGGCAGTGGCTTCGACGATGGCTTCGGCCACGGATTTCGAACCGGCTTCGAAGGTGCTCATTTCGAACACACCCACGGGGCCGTTCCAGAGGATGGTCTTGGATTCGCGGATCACGGCGGCGAATTTTTCCATCGTGGCGGGGCCGATGTCCATGCCTTCCCAACCGTCGGGAATGGCGTTCGAGGGGCATATCTGGGTGTTGCAGTCGTTGCTGAAGGCGTCGCCGCATTTGGCATCTTCGGCCAACACGATGCTTACGCCCAGCTCCTTGGCTTTTTTGAGGATATTGAGGGCGGTGTCGAACTGGTCTTTTTCGCAGATCGAGTCGCCGACTTTGCCGCCTTGCGCCGCCATGAAGGTGTAGGTCATGCCGCCGCCGAGGATCATGTTGTCGACTTTCTCCATCAGTTTTTCGATGATGGTGATCTTGGTCGAGACTTTCGAGCCGCCGAGGATGGCGGTGAAGGGTTTGGCGGGGGCTTTCATCACGCCGTCGATGGCTTTGAGCTCGCCTTCCATGATGTAGCCGAACATTTTGTCGTTGGGGAAGTAGGGGGCGATCAGGGCTGTCGATCCGTGGGCGCGGTGGGCGGTGCCGAACGCGTCGTTGATGTAGCAGTCGGCGTACGAGGCGAGTTTCTTGACGAACTCTTTTTGCGAGGCTTTTACTTCGGCTTTGGCGGCTGCCTTTTGCTCGTCGGTGGCGTCGTCGGCCAGGCGGGGTTTGCCTTCCTCTTCGGCGTAGAAACGCAGGTTTTCGAGCAGGAGCACCTGTCCGGACTTGAGGGCTGCGGATTTCTCGGTGGCTTCGGCGCCCATGCAGTCGTTGGCGAAGCCGATCTTCACGCCCAGCAGTTTCTCGATGGTGGGGATGATGTGTTTGAGCGAATATTTGTCGGCGGGGCCTTTCGGGCGGCCGAGGTGCGACATCAGGATCACCGAACCGCCGCCGGTCAATACCTTCTTAATGGTGGGGATGGCGGCCCGGATACGGGTATCGTCGGTGACGTTGAAATTTTCGTCGAGCGGTACGTTGAAGTCCACGCGGATGATGGCGCGTTTGCCGCCGAAGTTGTAAGTGTCGATCGATTGTTGCATGGCGATATGTTTTTTAGATTCTTGCTGTTGAGGGGGCTTTCGAGGGCGGGCGTCGCATGCGCTTCCGCGTTCACTGTTAACCGAATCACAAATATATTCATATTTTCGAAATAATTTAGAAATAGTATCTTTAAAAGTATGGTTATCTTTGAAGTTTGAAAAGCATGTCGCCTCGCCTCGCATTAGCGGTCGCAGGATCGCCGCCGTGCCTGTGATGTGCCGGAGGTGGTGGTAATGCGCTGTATTGCCTGGTGCCGGAGATGCCGGTTGCATTATATTCAAGAATGATAAAATATGAGTGAGATTTCGAATTGCCCTGTTTGCGAAATGGGCAATACCTATTTTGACGGTTCCCTATACATTTGCCCCGATTGCGGCCACGAGTGGGCCGATGGCGACGGGCGCGATGATTCGGCTGAACAACCGACCAAAGACAGCAACGGTAATATTTTGGAGGATGGCGATTCGGTTACGGTCATCAAGGACCTCGACGTGAGGGGCTCCTCAATGGTGATCAAACAAGGAACAAAGGTGAAAAATATACGCCTGACGGATAATCCCGAAGAGGTGGATTGTAAAATAGACGGTAGCGGCATCGTGTTGAAAACATGCTTCTTGAAAAAGTCATGATCAAAGTCATTGTCGGAATTTAATACATGTAAAAACAGCTAAGTAAATGTACAGAACAGTGAATTGCGGCCAGCTCAGGGCCGCCGACGTCGGAACGCAGCAGACCCTTTCGGGCTGGGTGCAGAAAGTGCGTAACCTCGGGGCGATGGCCTTCATCGATCTGCGCGACCGCTACGGCATCACTCAGATCGTGGTCGACGAAAAGGCTCCCGAAGAGCTCCACGCTATTGCCGCCTCGTTGGGCCGTGAATACGTAGTGCAGGTTACGGGTGCCGTGATTGAGCGCGCCTCTAAAAATCCCCACATGCCCACCGGCGACATCGAAGTGGCCGCCGCAACGATCAAGGTGCTGGGCGTGTCGGAAGTCCCGCCGTTCACCATCGAAGAAAAATCCGACGGCGGCGACGAACTGCGCATGCGCTACCGCTACCTCGACCTGCGCCGCCCGCCGCTCCAGCGCAACATGCTGCTACGCCACCGCCTGGCCCAACAGGTGCGCTCGTTCCTCGACGCACAGGCTTTCATGGAGATCGAGACCCCATTCCTGATCAAATCGACGCCCGAGGGAGCGCGCGACTTCATCGTGCCCTCTCGCATGAACGCCAACCAGTTCTACGCCCTGCCGCAGTCGCCCCAGACCTTCAAGCAACTGCTCATGGTGAGCGGCTACGACCGCTATTTCCAGATCGTGCGCTGCTTCCGCGACGAAGACCTGCGCGCCGACCGCCAGCCCGAATTCACGCAGATCGACTGCGAAATGTCGTTCGTCGAGCGCGAAGACGTACTACAACTTTTCGAAGGCATGATGCGCTCACTGTTCCGCGAGACGCTCGGCGTCGAGTTCCCCGAACCGTTCCCCCGCATGACTTATGCCGACGCCATGCGCGACTACGGCTGCGACAAGCCCGACCTGCGTTTCGGCATGAAATTCAAAGAACTCACGCCTGTAGTGAAAGGTGCCTCGGAGTTCGCCGTGTTCAACGATGCAGAATACGTCGGGGCCATCTGCGCCCCGGGGTGTGCCTCGTATACCCGCAAGCAATTGGACGAGCTGACCGAGTTCGTCAAACGCCCGCAGATCGGGGCCAAAGGATTGGTCTACGTCCGCTGGACGCCCGAAGAGGGGCTCAAATCCTCGGTCGATAAATTCTTCGACGACACGCAACTTGAAGAGTGGGCTTCGGCATGTGGCGCCCGGCCGGGCGACCTGCTGCTCCTGCTGGCCGGGCCGCGCCGCTCCACGCTGAATGCGTTGTGTGAGTTACGCCTCGAAATGGGGTCGCGCCTCGGGCTGCGCCCTGCCGACCAATTCGCTCCGCTGTGGGTGGTGGACTTCCCGCTGCTCGAATGGGACGACGAAACGCAGCGCTACTACGCCATGCACCACCCGTTCACTTCGCCCTCGGCCGAACACCTCGATACCTTTAAGAATGCCAGCGGCCCGAAAGATCCCGCGCTGAAGACCGTCAACGCCAACGCCTACGACTGCGTGGTGAACGGCGTGGAACTCGGCGGCGGCTCGATCCGCATTTTCGACGGCGCCGTCCAGAGTAAAATGTTTGAAGTGTTGGGCTTCACACAAGAAGAGGCCGAGGCTCAGTTCGGGTTTTTGCTCGGCGCGTTCAAATACGGCGTGCCCCCGCACGGCGGTATCGCGTTCGGTTTCGACCGCATCTGCTCGCTGTTCGGCGGCTCGGACTCTATCCGCGACTTCATTGCCTTCCCCAAGAACAACGCCGGGCGTGACACGATGATCGACGCTCCCGCCGCCGTGGCGCAGGCGCAACTCGACGAGCTCTGCCTGAGCCTGGTAAAACCCGTTTCGGAATAATGAGTGCTGTTTCAACGCCGGACAATGCCGCGGTACATACTGGCGCCGCTCCCGAGGCCCGTAAATTGGCACAGTTCGCGCGGCTGCTCGCCATCATGGAACGTCTGCGCGTGGAATGTCCGTGGGACCGCGAACAGACCATGCTGTCGCTGCGCAACCAGACCATCGAGGAGTGCTTCGAATTGACCGATGCCATTGTCGACGGCGAGCCGACAGCCATCAAAAAAGAGCTCGGCGACCTGCTGCTCCACGTGGTGTTCTACTCGAAGATCGCTACCGAACAGGGCTGGTTCGACATCGGCGATGTGGCCGAGGCCATCAGCGAAAAGCTGATCTTCCGCCATCCGCATATCTTCGGCGATGTGCAAGTGTCCGGTGCCCAAGAGGTTATCCAAAACTGGGAGGCGCTCAAAAAACGCGAGAAAGACGGCAACCGCACCACGCTCTCGGGCGTGCCCCGCGGGATGCCGGCGCTGCCCAAGGCATGCCGCATCCAGCAGAAGGCGGCCGGCGTGGGTTTCGACTGGCGCTCGCCGGGCGACGTCTGGGCCAAGGTGCAGGAAGAGGTCGGCGAGGTGCAGCACGAAATTGACACGAAGGATCACGACCGTCTCGAAGCCGAATTCGGCGACCTGCTGTTTGCGATCGTCAACGCTGCCCGGCTCTACGGCGTCAATTCCGACTTGGCCCTGGAGCGCACGAACCTTGAATTCATCCGCCGCTTCGAGCACATGGAACGTGTTTCGGCACGACCTTTGAATGACCTCACTCTCGAAGAAATGGATGAGCTGTGGGAAGAAGCAAAAAAGCAATAATCAATATGCTTATCCGCATGCCCCTTCGGTCCGCCGACGGCGACGGGCGTAAACGAGCCACGGGCGAGTGTGACACCCCGCCGCGTGGGGCGTCGGCGGACTGCCGGGATCGCTCTCGCGACCCGGGTAAATGTAAAAACATCCCTCGAAAACAAAGGATAAATACCGGGGGGGGTATTATTGCGGATAAGCCAAATAATCAATACCGGCCTGTACAGGCCGCCAGCCCATAGCCTCCCCCCTCCCCGGCGAAGGGCTGGAATCTGTTGCCTGCGGCGTGGATTTTCATCCTTCGCTGGCCACGGGCTTTTATGAATGGCTTAAAGACTAAATTTATGGCAACGATAAGGGACGTGCGGGGCTTTACCCCGAAATTCGGCAAAAATTGTTTTATCGCCGAGACAGCCGCCGTGGTCGGCGACGTGACGATGGGCGACGACTGTTCGATATGGTATAGCGCCGTCTTGCGCGGCGACGTGAACACCATCACCATGGGCAACAAAGTCAACGTGCAGGACGGCGCCGTGCTACACACACTTTACGGCAAGTCGGTGTGTGAGATCGGCAACAACGTGTCGATCGGGCACAACGCCGTGGTGCACGGTGCGAAAATCGAGGACAACTGCCTGATCGGCATCAACGCCACAGTGCTCGACAACGTGGTCGTGGGCACGGGCTCGATCGTGGCCGCCGGGGCGCTGGTGCTCACCGGGACGGTCATCGAGCCGGGCAGCATCTACGCCGGTGTTCCCGCCCGCAAGGTCAAATCGGTCGACCCGGCGCAGAACAAAGAGATCATCGAAGGTATCTCGCAAAACTACGTTACCTACGCCGGCTGGTATAAGGAATAAGAGAATCGTCATTGCGGGGTGGCAAGGTTTTCGAAATAACGAAGATAGGCGCTTTCCCCCCCTGAGCGAAGTGAAGGATCCCGTTCTGAACTGTTTTTAGTTCGAACGGGATCCTTCACTTCGTTCAGGACGACATGTTATTGCTCTAATGCGACACCGGATCGAGGTTGATCCCGGCTTTGCGGGCCTGGGCGTGTTGCAGGCGGCGGGGGATATGGTAGAGTTTTCCGTCTTTGATGAGCCGTGCCCCGGTTTGTTTGAAATAGAACGACACTCCGGCTGCGGCGCAGGCATCGCGCAGGGCCAGTATCCAATCGTAATTACAGGGCCTGGCATCGGGGCCCGATTCGCCGCCCGCCACCACCTGCACGATCCCCGGGCCAAGGTAGGGACGCAGGTCGACCGGGCCGAGCAGCGGTTCGCAGATAATCGTTTTGCGCCGGGTCGGGGCTGAGAGGAAGATCGGTAGCCGGTAGTCGGCGCGCTCCTGGTTCTCGACCGTGCAACCGATGCTCACATTCGGGTAGCCCTCGCCCCAGTCGGCGGGCAGGCACTGTGCGAGGCGGTCGATGCGCTTGGTGATGAAGAAAAAATCCAGGTCGGCCCGCTCGCGGATCATGGCCCACGCCTCGGGGCGCCACGGGTCGGCGTCTTCGAGCAGGAAGTCCGAGGTGAAACAGGTGCCCATCAGCGAACCCGGCGGGACTTTGTATTCGCCGTCCCGCTTGCGGCGTACGGGCAAGTCGAAATCCTTGTTCCGTACGACCACCGAGCTGTCGCGCCCGTAGCGGGCATCGCCCCGGTAGACGTAGCAATGTTCGCAGCCGGGGCTGATTTTGTGGCAGCCGTGCCACAGGTTCCACGAAGTCCAAATAACCATGGGGCGGGGATAGGATTTGTGTTGTTTAGGGCGGTAAATCCGAATTTTTCTGGTGGCCGAGCAAAGCGAGGCCGCATCGACTGAGCCTGAATCGCGTAAGCGATTTCGGCGAAGGAGCGCGCCCGGCTCCACGGCCTATGGCCGTCGGAGGCTGGGGCCGGGGGCAAATCTTCGGCCCCGGCTTAACCGGGGCCGCTTTACGAAAAGAGGCTTGTAGCGTAGCGGGGAACCGCTGTCTACAAGCCTCTCTTTTAATATAACTCAGTTTAGAGCATCGGCAGCGAGCGGTCCTGGTCATCGTTCTCGCCCGACACGTCGGTGGCATCGGACTCCTGGATGAAATGCTTCTGGGCCTTCAGCAGGTTGCGGGCCTGGAGCACCATGGTTTTGGTCTCGTTGATGATGTCGAGGTAAAGCATGCTGGTGCGCGAGCTGGCTTTGCTGTCGCGTACACGGTATATCTGTTTTTTGATCGCGGCGGCCATTACCTCGAACAACTCGTCGCGGTGGTGCAGGGTGTCGTCGATGGCCGAGAAGTCGTTGGTCTGGATCATGTGGTTCACCTCGTGGTAGATGCTGTTCACGCTGTCGGCGATCTGGCGCAGGTCGTTCAGTTGGTCGCGGCTGAGCCCTTCGTGGTTGTTGTCGATGTGTTCGAAGCTGGGGCGGGTGATGTGCACGAGCGCCTTGGCCACTTCGTTGATGTAGTCGGCCACCTGCACGTAGTAGTGTCCGGTCTCGACGTGGTTGGCTTCGAGGCGGCGCAGGATGGGCAGGATGCCGTATTTACGCTCGTGGGCCTCCTGGTACATCTGGTCGGCTTCGCGCATCGTGTCGCGCAGGAGTTTGCGGTCTTCGTTGAACAGGCCTTCGATGGTCTGTTTGTAGATCGAGCTCATTTTTTCCATGGCCGACGAAACTTCGACGGTGGCTTCGTCGAGGATGTCGATCTCGCGGTCTTTCTTGTAGATGGCTTCGCGTTGTTCGGCTTTTTTCTTGCGGCGCGAATAGATCAGTTTGCTTTGGATGAGCATCAGCACGCAGAGGGCCGATAGGACGAAAATAGCGACGGTTCCGCCGTACATCAGCACCAGCGCTATGATGAAAGCGAGGGCGAAGGCCACGATGGCGGTGAGGAACCAGCCGGCGATCACCGTCAGTACGCCGGTGATGCGGTAGACGGCGCTTTCGCGGCCCCAGGCGCGGTCGGCGAGCGAGGTGCCCATGGCGACCATGAAGGTGACGTAGGTGGTCGACAGGGGGAGCCTGAGGGCGGTGGCCGAAGCGATCAGGATCGACGCGACCGAGAGGTTCACGGTGGCGCGGATCAGGTCGAACGGTGCTTTTTCTTCGGAGGCTACCTCGGGCGCGGGGCGGAAACGATGGGCGATGAAACGCTGCACGCGCCGCGGTACGTAGCGTTCGAAACTGCGGTTGAAATTGAGCGCTCCGCGGACCAGGGCGCGCGACATGCCGGTCGATCCGAAGTGTTCGGCGCCGTCGTCCTGGCGGGCAAGGTTGATCTCGGTGTCGGAAACGCTTCGGGCTTTTTTCGACGTCCACAGGGCGAAGACCATGATGGCGCCGGCCGAGAGCAGGATCCATACGCTGGTGGGCAGCCCGTCGCCCGACAGGGCGACCATCTTGAGGGTCGAAAGGTCGACACCGGCTGCGGCGGCTTCGCCGGCAATGGTGTAGGAGTCATAGCCGGCCACGAATACGCCGATAAAGTTCACCAAGTCGTTACCGGCAAAAGCGAGGGCGAGCGAGAGCGTTCCGGCCAGTACCGTGATTTTCAGGATGTTCCAGCGCAGTACGAATTGGATCAGCATCATCAGCAGCGTCCAGCCGATCAATGAACCGAGTATGAACAGGCCGGTGTTCGCATCGAGCCAGCTCACGAGTTCGGGCGAAAGCATCGTGGTGTCTTTCAGGCCTTTGAATATGGCGAAATAGGTGATGGCGGTGAGGGCCGCGCCGCACCAGAGCGAACCCAGGTAGCGGAACGTGCGGTGGTAGCGGAACGAGAAGATCAGGCGGGTGATGTACATGACGATGGTGCCGGCCACCAGCGCGATCACCACCGACGATAGTATGGCGGATATGATTCCTAAGGCTTTCCCCGCGTTGATATAACTCCCCATATCCGACAGGCGGGCCCCGTCGGTGCCCCATATCTTCACCAGGGCTACGGCCACGGCGGCGCCCAGCAGGTTGAAGATGAGCGACACGGTGGTCGAGGTAGGCAACCCGAAGGTGTTGAACAGGTCGAGCAGGATGACGTCGGCGAACATCACGGCCAGGAAGATCATCATAATGTCCTTGAGGTAGAACATCTCGGGGTAGAACATCCCTTTGCGGGCGATCTCCATCATGCCGGTCGAGAAGACGGCGCCGAGGATGATGCCGACCGAGGCGACGATCAGGATCACGTAGCGCGGGGCGGCTTTCGAGCCGAGGGCCGAGTTAAGGAAGTTAACGGCGTCGTTGGAAACCCCGACCACCAGGCCGGACACTGCGAGCACCAATAGGATGGCGAGGATAAGGAAATATATCTCCATACGGATCGGTTAAAAAAACATTTCGGGAATATGCGAACAAAGATAAAAAAACGACCGGATTATTTTCCCTGCACCCTGTAATAAACTTGTAATATTTTTTGAACATGTCGTACCGGATTCAACCCGCCATTGGGAGTCAATAAGTTCCGAAACAGGGACCTGGTGCGTTTGATCGTTGTCATCCCGGGCGCAGCCGGGGGATATAGAGGCGAAAACTACGCATAATCACCACAGGGATCTCGCCCGAGTCCCCCGGCTACGCCCGGGAGGATACGTTTTTATCTTTCTGCGGTGGCGCGGCGCCGGAACTCGGCCAGGACGATAGCGGTGGCGGTGGCCACATTGAGCGACTCGCCGGTCGGCGCGGTAGCGGGGTAGGGCGGGATGTAGAGCCGGCCGGTGACCAGCGCCTCGACGGCGGGCGAGATTCCGCGTCCCTCGCTGCCCATCACGAGGATGCCGCCGGGCGCTTGCCCAGTGCCGTCGCTCGCGGCGATTGCACCGTTATCATAGAGATTGCGGGACCTCTCCAGAAAGGTGCCGTAGATTTTCTGCCCCCGGGCGGCCGCTGCACCGAGGAACTCGGGCAGGTTGAGGTAGTGGACGCGGATGCGGGTCAGGGCGCCCATGGTGGCTTGCACGACTTTCGGGTTCCAGCAATCCACGCTTTCCGACGAACACCAGACATCACGCACGCCGAACCAGTCGCACAGCCTGATGATGGTGCCGAGGTTGCCGGGATCTTGCACGCCGTCGAGGGCCAAGATGAGTTCGCCCGGCGCGGGCCGTAACATTCCGGTTTCGGCGGCGTAGCGGGGTATCTCGACCAGGGCCAGCACCTGTGTGGGGGTCTTGAGCGCCGAGATACGCGCCATGTCCGAGGGCGAGATATTGACGCCGGTTTCGTATAAAGCGCGGATCACGAGCGGGGAGCCTTGTATTTCACCGACGAGTTTACGCCCTTCGGCGATGAAGAGTCCATGCTCGCGGCGGGTGGCGCTGCTGGCGGTCAGTTCTTTGATGTGGCGTATTTCGGCTTTGGTGATCATGGGGTCGGGTAGTAGTTTTTGAGCGGCCTCGCGTAGCGAGGCCTGCCTTTCTCCGCGAAGTGTGCGGGGAAGCGTTCGACTGAGTATCGGATGCCGGAGGTATTCGATAGCGAAGGAGCGCGTCCGCTCTAAAGGGGGACGGGGCGGGCGCGTGTTTTCTGCGAAGGTTGCAGGGACTATATCGCGGGCGCCCCGGCGCACGTTTTCTTCGGCCTCTTGCTCCTTGTGTCTCGGCAATCCCGGGAAGTTTGATCGCACTCGGCTGCGGAGCCTGCCCTGAGCGAAGCCGAACGGGTCATTCGTACACTCGCGGGACTGGGGCCGGGTGCTTTTTCTCTGCGAAAAGCGGCGGGGACGATTCTTCCTTTCGCAAAAGTAACCAAAAATCGCCCGAAAAAAATCTTATCCTGCCCCCTGAAGAAACCACTTAAAAAATGTATCTTTGCATCTCGGAAAGAGCATTGGGCTCGCTTCTGGCCACCTCCGGCCTCACCACCCTATCATACCAACAATACAATGCTGAAAAAGACCGCCCGCTTAGTTTTAGAGGATGGTACTCAGTTCGAAGGCTACAGCTTCGGCGCGGAAAGCTCCGTGTCGGGCGAGGTGGTCTTCTCGACTGCCATGACAGGCTACCCCGAAAGCCTGACCGACCCCTCGTATTCGGGACAGATCCTCGTGATGACCTATCCCCTCGTGGGCAACTACGGAGTTCCCGGTGATGACGTCGAAAACGGGCTGCTCAAATACTTCGAGTCCGATAAAGTACACATCGCGGGCCTCGTGATCACCGACTATTCGTTCGAGTACAGCCATTGGAACGCCAAACGCAGCCTCGCCGAATGGCTCCGCCAGCACGGCGTGCCCGCCATCTACGGCGTCGACACGCGTCAGATCACCAAAATCATCCGCGAGAGGGGCGTGATGCTCGGCAAGATCGCCGTCGAAGGCACCGAAGAGCCCAAAGGATTCCGCAACCCCAATACAGAGAACCTTGTGGCCAAAGTGAGCTGCGACGTGGTGATCGAATACGACAACCGGATCGACAACCAGAACGCCGCACCCGCCCGCGGAGACAACAACGACCTGAATGCCGATTACGGCGAAGAGGCCGTCAAGGGCGACGGCAAGAAACGCCGCATCGTACTCGTGGACTGCGGCTGCAAGTACAACATCATCCGCAGCCTCCTGTGCCGCGACGCCACCGTGATCCGTGTACCGTGGGACTACGACTTCACCACGCTCGACTACGACGGAGTGATGATCTCGAACGGCCCGGGCGACCCGCAGATGTGCGGCAAAACCATCGAACACATCAAAAAAGCGTTCGAGATCGGCAAGCCCATCTTCGGCATCTGCCTCGGCAACCAACTCCTGTCGCTGGCTGCCGGCGCCACCACCTACAAACTCAAATACGGACACCGCAGCCACAATCAGCCCTGCATCGAGGCGGGCACCGACCATGCGGTGATCACCAGCCAGAACCACGGCTATGTGGTGAACCCCGACGGCTTGGGCGCCGACTGGGAACCCTACTTTACCAACCTGAACGACGGTACCATCGAAGGCATCCGCCACCGGAGCAAACCGTTCTGCTCGGTGCAGTTCCACCCCGAGGCCACCAGCGGCCCGGTCGACACCTCGTTCCTGTTCGACCAGTTTATCGCGAGCATAGATCAACACAAAAAATAGGCAGGGAATTTTCGAAAGAACTCCGGCTTCTGCGTTACGCTGCGTCGCTAAAATGCTCATTTACTATAGTAAACTCCGCTTTTAGCTCCTCGCAAGCCTTGAATCCGAAGCCCTTTCATAAAATTTCCGATACACGCGGCCAGTCAAAGGCCGCAATGAAAGATATATAACGACCATGAAAGAGATAAAAAAAGTAGTGCTGCTGGGCAGCGGAGCCCTGAAGATCGGCGAGGCCGGCGAATTCGACTACTCCGGGTCGCAGGCGCTCAAAGCCCTCAAAGAAGAGGGTATCTATACCGTGCTGATCAACCCCAACATCGCCACCGTGCAGACCTCCGAGGGTATTGCCGACAAGGTGTATTTCCTGCCCGTGACCCCCGAATTCGTGACCGATGTGATCGAGCGCGAACGTCCCGACGGCATCCTGCTCGCCTTCGGCGGACAGACCGCCCTGAACTGCGGCGTGAAGCTCCACCAGAGCGGCGTGCTCAAAAAATACGACGTGCGGGTACTCGGGACCCCCGTGCAGGCCATCATGGACACCGAAGACCGCGACCTGTTCGTGCACAAGCTCGACGAAATCAACGTCAAGACCATCAAAAGCGAAGCCGTCACCTCGGTCGAAGAGGCCAAACGCGTGGCCCACGAGCTCGGTTACCCCGTCATCATCCGTGCCGCCTATACCCTGGGCGGGCTCGGTAGCGGTTTCTGCGACAACGACGCCGATATGGACGTCATGGCCACCAAAGCCTTCACTTATTCGCCCCAGATCCTGGTCGAAAAATCGCTCAAAGGTTGGAAAGAGATCGAATACGAAGTGGTGCGCGACCGGTTCGACAACTGCATCACCGTCTGCAACATGGAGAATTTCGACCCGCTCGGCATCCACACCGGCGAGAGCATTGTCGTGGCCCCCTCGCAGACCCTGACCAACGCCGAGTTCCACAAACTCCGTAAGCTGGCCATCAAGATTATCCGTCACATCGGCATTGTGGGCGAATGTAACGTACAATATGCCCTCGACCCCCATTCCGAAGACTACCGCGTGATCGAAGTGAACGCCCGCCTGTCGCGTTCGTCGGCCCTCGCGTCGAAAGCCACCGGCTACCCGCTCGCTTTCATCGCCGCCAAGATCGGCCTCGGCTACGGGCTGCACCAACTCAAAAACTCCGTGACCAAAAACACGCCCGCCATGTTCGAACCCGCGCTCGACTACGTGGTGTGCAAGATCCCTCGCTGGGACCTCAGCAAATTCAAAGGCGTGAGCCGCGAGCTCGGCTCGTCGATGAAATCCGTGGGCGAAGTGATGTCCATCGGCCGCAACTTCGAAGAGGCCATGCAGAAGGGCCTGCGCATGATCGGACAGGGCATGCACGGCTTTGTCGGGAATAGTGAGTTGAACGCCAGCGTGCCCGACATCGACGCCGAACTCACGCACCCCACCGACAAACGCGTCTTCGCCATCGCCCAGGCGCTCCGCCAGGGCTACTCGGTGCAGAAGATCTACGAACTGACCAAGATCGACCACTGGTTCCTCGAAAAACTGCGCGGACTGGTCGAGCTCGAAGACCGGATCGCAGAACACAAATCGCTCTCGCGCCTTTCCGACGACCTGTTGCGCGAGGCCAAGCAAAAAGGCTTCTCCGACTTTCAGATCGCCCGCGCCGTGTTCGACTCCGACGACGACGATATGGGCAAGGATACCCTCCGCGTGCGCGAACACCGCAAAGAACGCGGCATCGTGCCTGTCGTCAAGCAGATCGATACGCTGGCCGCCGAATACCCAGCCCAGACCAACTACCTCTACCTAACCTACAACGGCACCGAACACGACGTGGATTTTGCCCACGACGACCGTTCGGTGATCGTACTCGGTTCGGGCGCCTACCGCATCGGATCGTCCGTCGAGTTCGATTGGTGCTCGGTGAGCGCCATCGACACCATCCGTAAGAACGGCCTGCGCTCGGTGATGCTCAACTACAACCCCGAGACCGTGTCGACCGACTACGACATGTGCGACCGCCTCTACTTCGATGAACTGACCCTCGAACGCGTGCTCGACGTCACCGACCTCGAAGTCCCCAAAGGCGTGATCGTGTCGACCGGGGGGCAGATCCCCAACAACCTGGCCATGCGCCTGCACAACCAGGACGTGCCCATCCTCGGCACTTCGGCGCTCAACATCGACCGTGCCGAAGACCGCCACAAATTCAGTTCGATGCTCGACGCCCTGGGCATCGACCAGCCGCGCTGGAAAGAACTCACCTCGATGGACGACATCTACGAGTTCGCCGACGAGATCGGTTTCCCGCTGCTGATCCGCCCCTCGTACGTGCTGTCGGGCGCCGCGATGAACGTGGTGTCGAACAAAGAAGAGCTCGAACACTTCCTGACCCTTGCTACCAACGTGTCGAAACAGTATCCCGTGGTGGTGTCGGAATTCATCAGCAACGCCAAGGAGATCGAGATCGACGCCGTGGCCAAGGACGGCGAGGTGCTGATCTACGCCATCTCGGAACACGTCGAGTTCGCCGGGGTGCACTCGGGCGACGCCACGATTGTCTTCCCGGCCCAGAAGCTCTACATCGAGACCGTGCGCCGCATCAAGAAGATCGCCCGTCAGATCGCCAAGGCGCTCGAAATCTCAGGGCCGTTCAACATGCAGTTGCTGGCCAAGAACAACGACATCAAGGTGATCGAGTGCAACCTCCGCGCCTCGCGCAGTTTCCCCTTCGTGTCGAAAGTGCTGAAGGTCAACTTTATCGACATCGCCACCCGCGTGATGCTCGGCCTCGAACCCAACGTGCCCAACAAATCGGCCTTCGACCTCGACTACGTCGGTATCAAGGCCTCGCAATTCTCGTTCAGCCGCCTGCAGAAGGCCGATCCCGTGCTGGGCGTCGAAATGGCCTCGACCGGCGAGGTGGGCTGCATCGGCGAAGACTACTACGAAGCCATCCTCAAAGCGATGCTCTCGGTGGGTTACACCATCCCTAAGAAGAATATCTTCATGTCGACCGGCGACACCAAGTCCAAAACGCAGACCCTCGAAGCGGCCCACGCTCTACAGGAGTGCGGCTACAACATCTTCGCCACGAAAGGTACCGCCGACTTCCTGGCCGAAAACGGCGTGCAGGCCACCGTGCTCGGCTGGCCCGATCAGGAGGGCAACGGCGAGCCCAACGCCATGGACTACATCCGCGAACGCAAGATCGACCTGGTGGTAAACATTCCCAAAAACCTCACCAAAGACGAACTGAACAACGACTACACGATCCGCCGTTCGGCCATCGACTTCAACATCCCGCTGGTGACCAACGCCCGCCTGGCCAACGACTACATCCTGGCCTTCTGCCGGCTCGGCCGCGAAGACCTCAAGATCAAGGCCTGGGACGAGTACAAATAGCCTTTCAGGGGCGCGCCATGTAAAAGCCGGGGAGCATTTCAAGATGCTCCCCGGCTTTGTTTTTATATGAATGTCTCTAAGCAATGGCAAAGGAGTATCTTTGACCCCTTTTGTATGGATGTCATTCCGGGCGAAGCCGAGGAGGCTGGAAACGAAGGTTGCAGGATTTGATTTCGCAAATGTTTCAGCCAGTTCCCTCGGCTTTGCTTGGGATGACATCTGTTTCCGTTATTACGAGGAGCTCCTTCGGCTTCGCTCAGGATAAATTCCGACGACCCGGCTTACGCCCACCACACCATCAACCTGCTCGACAGCCAGATGGTGGATAGCGTGAAGAACAACTTGCAGCAAAACGTTCCGGGCCATCGGCCACCGTGTAGCCAGGCACCGTTAACCGCGCCTTGTCAAAAAGACGGGCGGGGTGGTGGCTGCAAGCGCGGCGCGCACCGAGGCCGGACAGGCTGTCCGCTCTGCGGGTTCCGAGCCCGGCGATACGGCGGGCGGGACGGAATTTTTGTAGGGGTAGGCGAAATCCCCGCGAAAAGTTTGGCAATCGGCGAAATTAACCTTACCTTTGCACTCCGTCCGGCCGGACGCCGGAACCTAGCTAACGTACAACCCCAATAAGAGCACAATGAAACAAGGAATACACCCCGAAGGATATCGCGTCGTGGCATTCAAAGATATGTCGAACGACGAAGTGTTTTTGTGCCGGTCCGCCGTCAATACCAAAGAGACCATCGAAGTGAACGGCGAAACCTATCCCGTCTACAAGATGGAAATCTCGAGCGCCTCACACCCGTTCTATACCGGTAAGGTGAAACTCGTGGATACTGCAGGACGCGTCGATAAGTTCATGAGCCGCTACCAAAAACACTACGACAAACGCAACAGCGGTAAATAATATCTCACAGATGCCCCGGAGAGTATATCCCGGGCTCTGAGTTTACAGCCGACAATACAAGAGGCGCCTCCCGTTCCGGGGGCGCCTCTTGTATTGTCCGGGTTTCCCTGAAAAATAATATGCTTATCCGCAATAACGCCCCTTCAGTCCGCCGTCGGCAGAGGGCGTAAACGAGCCGCGGGCGAGTATTACAGCCCGCCGCGTGGGGTGGCGGCGGACTGCCGGGATCGCTTACGCGACCCCGGTAAATGCAAACATATACCCCTCAAAACAAAGGCTAAACGCTACGGGGGATCATTGCGGATAAGCATAAAAAATAACGCCTGTCGAAAGTCAAGATAAAATTACATAATGTAAAATATATTTGTCAATTTGATTTTGTTGTTTTACATTTGCAGTGTCGAAGGGTGGGTTTCCGGCCGGAACCCGCCTGAGGCAACAACCCATCAAATTGTAAATACCATGAAAACAAACAATTATCTGTTCCCGCACAGTTTTAAGAAAATCGGCTGGATCATGTTCTATCCTTTTGCGGCCATAGGCATATGGTTCCTTGCCGATCCCGACTGGTTCGCCCCGTTTTGGGACAACGTATTCGACAAACCGCAATCTGTTTGGGACGGGATCATGCGCTACCGGGACGAGGTGGCGGTGATCGGCCTTACACTTTCGCTGCTTTTTATCGGCTTCTCGCGCGAGAAGATCGAAGACGAGTATGTGGCCAAACTCCGTGGCGACTCGCTGGTCTGGTCCATGTTAGTCGGTTACGGGCTGCTCATCCTGGCCACGGTATTCCTGTATGATGAGAACTACTTGACCTTTATGCTGGTCAACTTGTTCCTGATCCTGATGCTCTACATCGTTAAATTTACGATAGCTTTGCATCGATTCAGTAAATCCGGCAGCGATGAAAAATAATATACGCATCGAGCGGGCCCGCCACAAGATGAGCCAGCAGCAACTGGCCGAACTCACGGGTGTCAGCCGCCAGACGATCAACGCTATTGAGGCGGGCAAGTACGTCCCCTCGGGCGTGCTGCTGATGAAGATCGCCCAGGTGTTCAAGCTCCCGGTCGAGCAGGTCTTCGAACTCGAAGAGAACGATTAATCTCTCATACACAAGTCGGGGCGCCCAACCAAGTGGGGGCCCCCGGGTTTTTTGGG